>JBFMFC010000029.1:0-36697 GCA_040752195.1 Pseudomonadota bacterium
CGGGCTTCTGGCCGGTGTTCGCGGCGGTCGCGCTGCTGATCGGCGTCGCGGTCGCCGCGATGGCGCTCGGCGTGATCTTCAGGCGCCCGTGCCTGCGCGGCTCCTGCGGCGGGCCGAAGGTGATCGGGCCGGACGGCGAGCCGCTGTCCTGCGCGTCGTGCCCGAACCGCGACGCGCGCTGACGGGCCCAGGCACCGGCGGAGAGCGGCAGACTTCACCACCTCACCACCGACACCCCGAGATCGCAGCGCAAGACCGCCGGCCTTCTCCACGCCCTCCGTGCCTCGGTGATCGATCAGCGCCTTGCGCCGCGCAGATCGGCGTGCAGGCGTCACCGTCACCCGCCCCGCGCGCGCTGCAGGATGCGGCGCGCGCGCGCGACGACCGGCGCATCGACCATCTCGCCGTCGACGCGCGCCGCGGCGCCGCTCGCGGAAGCGGCGAGCACGCGCCGCGCCCACGCGACTTCGGCTTCCGTCGGCGCGAACGCGGCGTGCGTCGCGGCGATCTGTTTCGGATGGATGCACAGCTTCGCGCCGAAGCCGAAGCGGCGTGCACGCGCCAGCTCCGCGGCCAGCCGCGCCTCGTCGTCGAGCGCGGTGCACGCACCGTCGATCGGCGGCGGCAGCCCAGCCAGACGCGAAGCGAGCACGATGCGCGCGCGGTAGTAGTGCAGCGGCTCGCCGTCGTCCTCGATGCCCAGGTCGACCTGCAGGTCGAGGCTGCCGAAAGCAAGACGCGCCGCGTCCGAGCGTGCGAGCGCGTCGACGTTGTCGAAGCCGGCCGCGGTCTCGACGATCGCGATCACGGCGGCTGCGGGCAGCGCGGCGCGCACGCGCTGCACGTGCGAAGGGTGCTCGGCCTTCGGCAGCACGACGATCGGCACGCGCTCCGCGCGACAGACCGCGAGATCGGCGTCGAACCAGGGCGTGCCGGCGGCGTTGACACGCACCGCCGCCCGCTGCGCCACGCCGGCCAGCGCCGCGCGCGCGGCCTCCTTGTCGGCGGGAGCGACCGCGTCTTCGAGGTCGATGATCGCGATGTCGGCGCCGCTGGCGAGCGCCTTCGCGATGCGCTCCGGACGCGTGGCCGGAACGAACAGGAAGCTGCGCGCGGTATCGGGCGCCATCTCAGTACGAACGCGGCAGGCCAAGCACGTGCTCGGCGATGTACGACAGGATCAGGTTGGTCGAGATCGGCGCCACCAAATACAGCCGGGTCTCGCGGAACTTGCGCTCGACATCGTATTCGGCCGCGAAACCGAAGCCGCCGAAGGTTTGCAGACAGACGTTGGCCGCTTCCCACGAGGCTTTCGCCGCCAGATGCTTGGCCATGTTCGCCTGCGCGCCGCACGGAAGCCGCGCGTCGAACAGCCGGCAGGCCTCGAAACGCATCAGATTCGCGGCTTCGACCTCCATGTAGCTTTCGGCGATCGGAAACTGCACGCCCTGGTTCTGTCCGATCGGCCGACCGAAGACGACACGTTCGCGTGCGTAGTTCGCGGCGCGGTTGACGAACCACCAGCCGTCACCGATGCACTCGGCGGCGATCAGCGTGCGCTCGGCGTTCAGCCCGTCGAGGATGTACTTGAAGCCGCGGCCCTCCTCGCCGATCAGGTTCTCGGCGGGAATCTCGAGGTTGTCGAAGAACAGTTCGTTGGTCTCGTGGTTGACCATGTTCGGGATCGGCCGCACGGTCATGCCGCGGCCGATGGCCTCGCGCAGATCGACGAGGAAGATCGACAGTCCGTCGGACCGGCGTTTGACCTGCGCAAGCGGCGTGGTGCGCGCCAGCAGGATCATCAGGTCCGAGTGCTGGACGCGCGAGATCCACACCTTCTGCCCATTGACCACATAGCGGTCGCCCCTGCGCACGGCCGTCGTCTTCAGGCTGGTCGTGTCGGTCCCGGCGGTCGGTTCGGTCACCCCCATCGACTGCAGGCGCAGTTCGCCACTGGCGATGCGCGGCAGGTACTGCCGCTTCTGCTGCTCGGAGCCGTGCGCGAGCAGCGTGCCCATGTTGTACATCTGCCCGTGGCAGGCGCCCGAGTTCCCGCCATTGCGGTTGATCTCTTCCATGATCACCGAAGCTTCGGCAAGCCCCAGTCCCGCGCCTCCGTAGTCCTGCGGAATCAGTGCGGCGAGCCAGCCTGCTTTGGTCAAGGCGTCGACGAAGGCGTCCGGATAGCCGCGGCGCTCGTCGACGTCGCGCCAGTATTCGTCGGGAAAGCGGCGGCACAGATCGCGCACGGCGTCGCGCACATCCTGGTAGCGGTCGGGGCTGGGCAAGTCCATGTCGGTCGTCCCGTCGTCAGGCGATGTCGGCCGTCGCGTCCATCGCGATGCATCCGTCCGGGGTCAGCGTCCACAGTCGAACGCGGCCACCGTCGCGCGCGCCGCACACGTCGAACGGCGCGGTGTCGAAGATCGGCGCCAGCGCGCGGAAGGCGAAGCGCGCCACGCGCGCGCCGGGCCGTTCGCGATCGAGCAGATCGAGCAGCAAAGTGGCTTGCAGCGGGCCGTGCACGACGAGCCCCGGATAGCCCTCGACGCCGACGGCGTAGTCGCGGTCATAGTGGATGCGATGGCCGTTGAAGGTCAGCGCCGAGTAGCGGAACAGCAGCACCGGATCGGGAACGACCGTACGCCGGAAGTGCGCCGCGCGCGGCGCTGCCTCGCTGCGTGCGGCCGCCGACCCGCCGGGCGCGGGCGCTTCGCGATAGACGATGTCGTGTTCGTCGACGACGGCGAGCGCGCCGTCGGCGCGGATCTCGTGGCGCACGGTGACGATCGTCAGCGCGCCGGAGCGCCCGGACTTGTTCTCGACGCCGGCGATCGTGCTGGTGCGCGCGAGCGCCGCGCCGAACGCGATCGGCGCGCGGAATTCGAGCCGGCTGCCCGCCCACATGCGGCGCGGCAGCGCCACCGGCGGCAGCAAGCCGCCGCGCTGCGGATGCCCGTCGCGGCCGAGCGTCGACTGCGGCGCGCGCGGAAGGAAATACAACCAGTGCCAGCACGGCGGCAGCGTGGCAGCTGGCGCTTCGAGCCGCGCGATCAGATCGGCGCGGTCGAGCGTGGCGGCGAGCCGCAGCGCGGGCGCGCGCAGCGCCACGTCCTCATCCGTTTCGCTGCGTCCGATCCACGCTCGGTCGTCGGCCGCGTGCTCGTCCATCGGCGTCTCCGCGCGCCTGGGCATCGCGCGCAGCGCGCAGTCTGAACGCGGACCGCGGCGAAGACAATCGGGCGCGCCGGCGGTGCGCCGGCCCGCTGCCTCAGTAGCGCCCGTGCTGCTTGTAGATGTAGTTCGACAGCTCGGACTGCTGCATCCACAGCCGCCGCTGCAACTGGTGGACGACGCGAACGATCGCGCGCATGACCCGGTAGACCAGCAGCGGGTCCCGGTCGAGCAGCGCTTCGAGCTTGGTTCGCTCCAGCCCGATCACGCGCGTCGGCGCCGCGGCGATCAGCGACGCGTAGCGCTTCTCGCCGTCGAGCCACGACAGCTCGCCGGCGAAGTCGCCGGCCGACAGCGTGTTCAGCGTCACCTGGTCGCTGGTGCCCGCGTTCTTGACCACGCTGAGAAAGCCGCTGACGACGAGATAGAAGTGCTCGTCGGGCGCGCCTTCGCGCACCAGAACCTCGCCTTCGCGCAGGTCGCGCAGCTGCATCGCCTCGGCGAGCGTGCGGCACTGCTCGTCGCTCAGCTCGGCGGCGAGCCGCGAGGCACGCAGCGCTCGATAGATGTCGTCGTTCATGGTCGGCTCCGGTTCGGGCAGGGGCGGCGTTCGGCGCGGCGCGGGCGCGGCGATCCGTTCGGCGCGTGCGACATAGGCGTCGACCATCGCGTCGGTATAGCGGCGCACGATCGGCGCGGCCAGTCCGAGCAGCAACGCATCGCCCAGTTCGCAAGACAGAGTGAACTCGATCCGGCAGGCGTCCGGCTTGAGCGGCGTCAAACTCCACTCGCCGTCGAAACGACGGAACGGCCCTTCGACCATGCGCAGCTTCAGCCACTCGGGGCGCCGCTTGGGGTTGCGCGTGACGAGCTGGATCGGCACGCCCGCAAAACGCAGCGTCAACCGCGCCGCGACCATGTCGTCGGTGCGCTCGAGGATCTCGGCGCGCGTGCAACCGGGGATGAACTGCGGGTAGTGCTCGGCCTGCTCGATCACGTCGAACGCGACTTCGGCGGGACGCAGCAGCACGACCGAGCGGCGGACTTCCATGCCGCAAGGATGACACGGAAGGCGCGGCGTTCGCACCGGCCCGGGGCCCGATGCGCGGATGGGCCGCGGCTCGCGTCGGGGCCGCCGGAAAAGGCGCCGCATTCCCGCCGAATCCCGGGTTTGACTAATGCGTCCAGGCGATAGCCGCACGGCGTTCGCCGCCTAAGATCGGCGCGTTGCCTTCCGACGCTGCGCGCCGTGCCCGGCCTGTCCCTTCTCAACGAGCTGTCGCCGAACGTGATCGGCGCGCTGATCGGCGCCGGCGCGACACTGATCGCCGCGCTGATCAACCTGCGCATCGCGTGGCGGCGCGAGGTCCTCGACCGCCTG
This sequence comes from Pseudomonadota bacterium, assembly GCA_040752195.1. Taxonomy (GTDB): domain Bacteria; phylum Pseudomonadota; class Gammaproteobacteria; order Burkholderiales; family Burkholderiaceae_F; genus DSNY01. The sequence goes on from JBFMFC010000029.1 coordinate 4,556, forward strand.
CAGCGCTCGCGCTCGACCGCGCGCGGCCGCCGCGGGCTGCTCGTCGCGATCACGATCCTGGTCGCCGCGGCCGCGGTCGGCGGCTACGCCGGCGCGCTGTACGTGATGCAGCGCGACCGCCAGCACACGACCGCGATGCGCGCCGAGTTGCAGCAGCAGATCGCGCAGATCAAGGAAGCCGCGGCGCGCTTCGGCGAGACGCGGCTGGCCGAGCGCGCGGCGATCGAAGCCGAGGCGCGCGTGCTCGACGAGCGGCGGCGCGGCGCCGAAGGCGTGGCCGCCGCCGTGCGCATCGCGCCGTGCCGGCCGCGTGCCGTCGGAGGCGACACGCCGGTCGAGGTTCCGGCGTGCACCGAAGCCGAAGCGACGCGCGTGGCCGTCTGCACGCCGATCCCGGTCGATGCCACGGTGGTCGAAGTCACGCCGCAGGCGCGCTACGAAGGCGACGACGCCGACTTCAACGAGCGCCGGGTGGCGCGCGGCGCCCGCAGCGGGCTCGCGCGCTTCGCCGAACAGCCGTTCGAGCGCGCCGAGTCGGCGTCGACGCGGCAGGTCTGCCTGGACGTCTGGGCGTGGGACAGCCAGCGCGCGCTCGACGCGCGGCTGCTCGTCAGGTACCTGCCGGCCGATCGCGCCGAAGCGGCACACGCCGCGCCGGTGCAGGCGGCCGTCGCCCGCTGAGCCTGCGCTACTTCGCCGGCTCGATTCCGAACAGGCGCCGGATGCCGTCGCCCAGGCGGCGCAACGCCGCGACGAAAGCGCCCTCGCGGCGCGGCAGTTCGGCGCCGGCGTCGAGCGCGCGCGCGGCGATCGCCTGCCGCATGAAGTCGCCGACCACGTTCAGCGCGTTGTGCGCGCCCTGCCCCCAGTGGTCGCTGCGCAACGTCACGCGCGGATCGTTGAAGCCCACCCACGCGCCGGCGACGAGCTGCGGATGCATCAGCACGAACCAGCCGTCGGTGTTGTTCTGCGTCGTTCCGGTCTTGCCGGCGACGTCGGCGGCGATGCCGTGCACGTCGCGGATGCCGCGCGCGGTGCCGCGGTCGACCGCTGCGCGCAGCATCTCGGTCAGCTCGGCGGCGATCGCGGGTTCGAGCACGCGCTCGCCGGCCGGCGGCGCGAAGTCGGCCAGCACGCGACCCTCACGATCGGTGATGCGCGCGACCAACCGCGGCGCGCGGTACTCGCCGTGCGCGGCGATCGTCGCATACGCACTCGCCATTTCGAGCAGCGTGACCGGGCTGGTGCCGAGCGCGAGCGATGGCACCGCGTCGAGCGGGCTCTCGCGCACGCCCAGGCGCTGCGCGAACTGCGCGACGCGACTCGCGCCGACCTCCTCGACGAGCTGCGCGGTCACGGTGTTGCGCGACTGAGCGAGGGCATCCTCCAGCGTCAGCATGCGCCCGGTCGCGCCGCCCGCGTCCCCCGGACGCCACACGCCGCCGCCGGCCACGCGGATTGCGACCGGCCGGTCCTGGAACTGGCGCGCCGGATCGATGCCGGCTTCGAGCGCGGCACCGTAGACGAAGGGCTTGAACGTCGATCCCGGCTGGCGCCGCGCCTGCTGCACGTGGTCGTAGCGGTCGAGCGCGAAGTCGCGCGCGCCGACCCACGCGCGCACCGCGCCGTCGCGCGGGTCGAGCGCGACGAAGCCCGCTTCGAGCCGCGTCTTGCGCGCGCGCAGCGCCGCCATGAACGCGCCGTCCGCGCGCAGCTTCGCGACCGCCTCGTCCCTCGACAGCCCGTCGTCGACGAGCTGCGCGTACTCGGGCGATTCGCGGATGAAGGCGTCGACGAGCTCGCCGCGCGCGCTCCAGAAGTGGCTGAACGGCTCGACGCGCGCGCGCAGCCGCCGGTAGTGCGTCGACTGCGTCGACAGCAGCTTCGCGTCGGGCAGGGCCCACTCGACGTCGGCGACCGCCTGCAGCGCGTCGAGCTGGCGCGCCACTGCCTGCAGCGCGAGCCGTTGCAGCGCCGGGTCGAGCGTCGAGTGCACGACCAGCCCATCGGCGTACAGGTCGTAGCCGAGCGCCTCGCCCCAGCCGAGCAGAAAGCGCCGCACCGCCTCGGCGAAGTGCGGCGCCGGACCGAGGTCGAGATCCTGCCGCTCGAAGTCGATCTTGAGCGGCTGCCGGCGCAGCCGCTCGTAGGTTTTCGCTTCGAGCATGCCGCGCCTGACCATCTGCGCGAGCACGAGGTTGCGCCGTTCGCGCGCGCGCTCCGGGTTGAGCACCGGGTTGTACGCGCGCGTGCCCTTGAGCATGCCGACCAGCGTGGCGCCTTCGAGCAGCGTCAGCTCCGCGGCCGGCTTGTCGAAGTAGGTGCGCGCGGCCATCTCGAGGCCGTTGGCGTTGTAATGGAACGAGACCGTGTTCAGGTAGGCCTCGAGGATTTCGCGTTTGCCGTAGGCGCGCTCGATCCTGACCGCGGTGATCATCTCCTTGAGCTTGCGCGTGACGGTGGGCGCGCGGCCGATCTGCTCGGGGAAGAAGTTGCGCGCGAGCTGTTGCGTGATCGTCGAGCCGCCCTGCCGGTCGCCGCCGAGCGTGTAGAGCATGGAGGCGAACGTGCGTCGCCAGTCGATGCCGCGATGCTCCCAGAAGCGATGATCCTCGGTCGCGATGAGCGCCTGCACGACGTGTTTCGGCACGCGGTCGAGCGCGATCCACTCGCGGTGGCCGCGCCGGAAGGTCGCCAGCACCGAGCCGTCTGCGGCGAGCAGCACGCTTGGCCGGTCGTTGCGCGCCTGCAGCACGCGGTCGACCGCCGGCGTGAACGGAACGAGCGCGAGCGCGTACAGCGCGAGCAGCACGGGCATCGCGACGGCCGCCAGCGCAGCCGCGCGCAGCGGACGCCGCAGCGCCGCGCGCAGTTGCGTTGCCGGCCCGCGCTGCACGCGTTCACTCCTGCTCGGCGAGTCGCGCGAACACGCGCTTCATCGCGTTGACCCTGGCCAGATACGCGGCCACGTCGTGGTCGCCGCAGCGCAGGCCGGGCGCGAGCTTCAATCCGCGCCGCGCGTGCAGATCGCCGGCACCCGCGCCGCACAGATGCACGAGCGCAGCGAGGTCCTGCTTCTGCTCGCGCGTGGCCGCGAGCCGATGCCGCGCGAGGATCGTCGCGACCTGGCGATCGAGCAGCGCGGCTGTCATCTCGATCGCGTCGCTCGGCAACACGCGCAGGTACAGCGCGTTGAACCAGCACGAGCGCCAGTCATGCCAGGGGCCGTCTTCGACGACCGCGCCGGCGCGGATGCAGTAGCGCTTGGCCTGCTCGAAGGTGCCGTCGGTGATCTGGTACATGCCGACCGCGCTCGACGCCGGCCGATAGACGTCGAAAGGCGCGGTGGTCAACCGCCAGCGCCAGTAGGTGCGCGCCACCGGATTGCCGGCGCCTTCGGTTTGCGCCAGCGCCGCGAGCAGCGCCGGCGTCATCACCGAAGTGGCGTGCGCGCGGAACAGCGGCGCGTACTGGCGCCAGGTTTCGGCAGGCGTTTTCGACAGCGCGCCGGCGACCGGAAAGAACAGTTCCGTCGGCTTGCGGGTCACCTGCACGAATGCGTTGACGGCGAACCAGATGACGAGCGCCAGCGCAACGACGCCGAGAACGAGCAGCTCGAACGGCAACGCGCGCAGCGCCCGCCCAGAACGCCGGCGCGTGCCGGCGCGCGGCACCCACGCCGAAACGAACCGCGCGGCGCGGCGGCTCGGGCGGCGGCGCGCCCCCCGGGGCGCGGTTCTGGCGGCGTACGACGACATCGAACACGGACTGTATACAAGCGCGCGGGTTGCGCCGGGTGATGCGAACGGGCCAAGTTCATTACCCTTCGATCCTCACCGCGGGCCCCTCGAACAGAAACGGGCCGCTCGGCCGGGCCGACCCGCCCTTCGGCTCGACGCTGACGCCGATCGCCACGGCGCGCGGCAGCAGCCGGGCGGCGGCCGCGGAAATCGTCAGCACCTGATGTTCTTCGGTGCCGACCAGCCCGAGCGACACCGGTGCCTCGCCGGGCGCACCGAGCAGCCACGCCTGCCACGACGTGCCCGGCGGCATGTCCGGATGCGCGACGACGCGCACGCTGATCCTTCGCTCGGCCGCCTGTCGCGCCGTCCAGTAGACGACGATGCCGGGCGACGCGCGCTGATCGTTCAGCACCGCAACCGTGGTGACGGCCGGAGGCCGCGGCAAGACGCCGAGATACAGAACGACGGCGAAGCTGAACGCCAAACCGGCCAACGCGAGCCGGCGCCACCGGCGCGCCGCGTGTTGGGCCGGCGCGATGCGGGCATGGACGGCGCGCCAGATGCGCCGCGGCGCCTTGACCGCCGGCGCGCACAGGATCAGCGGATACAGGCGCTCTTCCCATTGCCCGACCTTGTCGCGCAGCCCGGGGTGGCGCCGCATCAGCGAGACCAGCCGCCGCCGCGCGCCACCGCGCAGATTGCCGAGCACGAACTCGGAGGCGAGGCGGTCCTGCAGCTCTTCGTCGTCGTAGCGCATGGTCATGCCCCGCCCAGGCACGCCTTCAACCCGCGCAGCCCGCGCCGCACCCAGGCTTTCACGGTACCGAGCGGCTGCCGCAAGTGCGCGGCCAGCGCGCGGTGGCTGAGGCCGTGGAAGAACACCAGCGCGATGCACTGCCGCTGCCGCGCTTCGAGCGCCGCCAGGCATTGCGCCAGGCGTTGCGCGCGGCGCGAGAACTCCAGGGCCTCGACGCTGTCGGCGCCGGCAGGGTCGGCGATGTCGTCCAGCACATCGCCGTCCGGTTCGAAGTCCGGCCGGCTGCGCTCGTGGCCGTCCGGCCGCGACGGATCGATCCAGTCGAGCGCCTGGTTGCGGACGATGCGGATCAGCCAGGTCATCGCCGCCCCCTTTCCGCGGTCGTAACTGCGGGCGTACCGCCAGACCGAAACGAAACTCTCCTGCAGAACTTCTTCGGCCCAGTCGCGCCGCCTCAGCAGCCGCAGCGCCACGCCGAACAGCGCATCGCAGGTGGCCGAATAGAGGCGATAGAAGGCGCGCTCGTCGCCGCGCGCGGTGGCGGCGATGAGTTCGGCGAGGGGATCGCTACCGCGGGCGGACTCGCTGATCGCGTTCTCCTGGACGCAGCGCGCGCCGTGGCGCCACGACGCGATTCGCGCTGTCACCGCCAATCAGCGAACGCGCCGGACGGTTATTTGCGCCACCGGATTGCGCCAGTCGCGGTCCGCCGGCTTGAAGTCGCCGATGCCGTGCATGCCGGCGTGGATGTGCACGTAACCCTCTTCGCCGCCCCTCGGCGCCCCGCCGCCGCCCGAACCGTTGCACTCCGCGAAGTTGGGGCCCGGAATCGACGCGCAGGACTCGTCGTTGCGTTCGCTGCCCGAATCGTAGGCGACCGCCAGGTATGTCAGCGTCTCGCCTCCTCGCGGCAGGCGCACGCCGTTCAGAGCGACGAAGCCGTCGTTGGTCGGAATCAGCATCGCCGCGATGCTCAGCAGGCCGAAGCCGTCGCGGCCTTCGACGACGAGCTTCGTCGTCGCGCCGGGATCGGTCAGACCGCTGCCGCGAACGACCCCTCCGACATCCGGGCGCGCCGCCAGCGCGGTCGCCAGCGGTGCGGTGTTGCCCTCTTCGGCGAGGACCGCCAGTTCGGTGCTGGCCGGTGCGCCAAGATCGAACAGCCGCATGCTGGGCTTGTGGGTCGCGGCCAGGATCGGCGTGAACTGCTGGCCGCGGGTGAGATTGGTCACGGACACTTCGAAGCGGCCGCCGCGCTGATCGTCGTCAGCCAGCAGCGGCGGGCTGACCGCGAGGGCGAAGACGAACGCCAGCGCGCAGTACATTGATCGCGATGTCATGGATTGCTCCTTGGCGAGTTGAACACTGCCGGGCCAGTCCGGCGGCGGATATACCTCGCTTGGCGCGATTTGGACGCGCGCCGCGCCTGTCTAGTCCGGCAGGAACAGCGCCGGATCGACCGCGACCGCGTTCAGATACACGGAGAAATGCAGGTGCGCTCCGGTCACCCGGCCGGTGGCGCCGACCTTGCCGATCGGCTGCCCCGCGGGCACGCGCTCGTCGACGCGCGCGCCGATCGCCGACAGGTGCGCGTAGAGCGTCAGCAGCCCCTGCCCGTGGTCCAGGATGACCGTCCTGCCCGAAAAGAAGTAGTCGCCGGCATCGATGACGCGCCCCGTGCCGGCGGCGGCTACGGGCGTCCCCGCAGCGGCGGCGAAGTCCATGCCGTTGTGCGGGCTGCGCGGCTGGCCGTTGAAGAAACGGCGCAGGCCGAAGCTGCTCGAACGCGGGCCCTGCACGGGAGGGAGCAGCGCCAACGTATCCGGCGGCGCCTCGCTGAACGTGCGCAGGACCTTGGCCAAGTGCGCGCGTTCGCGTTCGTGTCGCGCCAGATCCTTCTTGGACAGGTCGACCTTGCCGGGCGGAACCTTCAGGTGCTGCTCGGCATAGGCCTTGGGAACGATCTCGACTTCGACGCTTTCGACAGCGCCGTCCGCGCGCTCGGCGTCGACCTTCACGATCGAGCCCGGCGTCGCGGACAAAGCGATGCCCGCATGGGCGACCCATGCGTCGGCCTCGCGCATGACCAGCACACGGCCCTCGCCCAGGCGCACGCGCGGCGCCTGCTGCGCGCCGTCAAACGGAATGCGCGCGACTCCGCCGGGCACGGCGGAAACGCGGCGCACCGCGGCCCGCGCAGCCCACGGCGTCAGGGCCAGCGCGGGAATCGAATTCAGTAGTCGGCGGCGTGCGATCGAAGGCATCGGAGACAAAACAACGCTCGTCAGGCGCTAGTTTGCCTCACGACGCAGGCCGCACGCGGCAGGCGCTTGCGCCCCTGCCGGGCGGCCCCGATCAATGCACGCCGACCGCGCGGCTCAGTGGGCCGTGCCGCGCCACCAGCTGCTGTAGTCCTTGTCGACCAGCAGGACCCAGAGCGCCAGCGCCGCGACGATCACGCCGACGATCACGCTGTTCAGCGTGGCCGTACGCAGGGCCTCGAAGCCCATGACCCACGGCGCAGCGATTGCGCACAGGCCGATAACGAACTCGACCCATTCCTCCCAGCTGCGCGGCGCAAAAATGGCCGCCAGCCCCAGCACGACCATCGCCGCACCGAGTACGACGGCGCTCGCCATCGCCACGGTTTCGGCTTGGAAGCCGAGGATCCACGGCGAAAGCACCAGCCACGCACCGAGCACGGTGCTGAGCACGTCTTGCCAATGCTTGAGTTTCGTCATGGTCTATCCCTCCAGTTTTGGGTGGAGCGAATGCCACCGGCACCACGTTAGATCGTCGGCCCCGCGCCGCTGTTCCCGCTGGCCGCGGGGCGCGATCCGTGCTTCCGGCCACGCGGGCGTCGCTGCCCCACGGACGACGCTGAACTCCGCGACGCGGGCGCGCTGGCGATGTGCCGTCCGCGCAACGCCGAATCCGCGCACAGGCGCACGCGGAGCCCGGCGCGACGCGCGATGCCCGCGAGCACGGTCCGGCCGGGCTCGCCTGCCTGCGCGCGTGGCGGCGGCCACCGGGGCGCGGCCGCCGCAGCGCGGCCTACTTTGCACGGCGCAGGCCGGGTGGGACGACCAGGCGCTCGACCAGATCGAACCCGGCCTGCACGAGCACCGCGAGGATCGCTACCGGGATCGCGCCGGCGAGCAGCGCGGTCTGGTCGTTCAACGCGAGTCCGGTGACGATGCGGTCACCGAATCCGCCGGCGCCGATCAGCGCGGCGATCGTCGCCGTACCGACGTTGACCACCGCCGAAGTCTTGACGCCCGCGAGCAGCGTCGGCGCCGCGAGCGGCAGCTCGATCTTGACGAGCACGACTGCGGGGCGCAGCCCGAGCGCGCGCGCCGCTTCGAGCATCTGCGGCGGGATCTGCGTGAGCCCGACATGCGTGTTGCGGACGATCGGCAAGAGCGCATACAGCGTCAGCGCGATGAATGCGGGGACCGGGCCGATCCGGCCGGTCAGTGGAATCAGAAAGGCAAGCAGCGCGAGCGCCGGGATCGTCTGGATGACGCCGGTGACGCCGAACACGACCGGCGCGGACGGCCGCAGCCGCGCCGCAAGCAGCCCGAGCGGAATGCCGATCGCGCAGCTCGCGGCCAGCGCGGCGAACACGAGCAGCAGATGTTCGCGCGCCAGCCGCCCGAAGTCGGGCGCGACGAGCCGTTGCCACAGCCCCTGCGGCGCGGTCCCGGCCGCCGCGACCCGACCCGCCTGCTGCGCCAGCCAGTCGGCGGCGATCGCGGCGAAGTCGCGGCCTTCGAGTTCGGCCTGCGCGTTGAGTCGCCGCATCGTCGCATCGTCGATCCGGCCCTCGAGGCGCGTCAGCGCCGCCCACACGCGCGGAAGGCGCACCGGCAGGTCGGCGCGATACAGCAGCACGGCGTCGTAGCGCGGGAAGTAGCCCGCGTCGTCGGCAAGCACCGCGAGTCCGTACTTGTCGAGCTTGGCGTCGGTCGAATAGACGTCGACCACGTCGACCCGACCCTGCGCGATCGCCTCGTACGCAAGCCCGTGGTCGATGCCGCGCGGCGGCGCCGGGTCGAGGCCGTAGGTGCGCGCGAGCCCAGGCCAGCCGTCGGCGCGGCCCAGGAATTCCTGCGACAAGCCAAAGCGCAGCTCGGAATGCCGCTTCAGATCCGAGATGCGTGCGATGCCTTTGGCCTGTGCGTCCGCCGCCCGCATGCCGAGCGCGTACGTGTTGTTGAAGCCGAGCGGAACGGCCGCCGCGAGCCCGAGCGGCGCGAGCCTGGCGTTCAGCTCCCCCAGCGGCGGCACGTCGGGCAGCTTGAGGATCTCGCGCGCGATCGTCCCCGTGTACTCGGGATAGATGTCGATGCTGCCGGCGCGCAGCGCGTTCAGCACGATCGCCGTGTTGCCAAGCCCGCGCTGGTGTGCGACTTCGGCTTCGCCGGCCGACCGCGCCGCCAGCGCGATGATTTCGCCGAGGATGTACGACTCGGTGAAGCGCTTGGAGCCGACCTGCAGCGTCGATGCCGCCGCCGGCAGCGCCGCGACGCACGCGGCGATGAAGAACGCGGTCAGGCTTTGCATCGGGAGCCTCCTTTCGGACGCCGGCCGGACACGGCAACGGGGCGCGGCCGGACCGGGCCGATCCTGCGGGGTGTGCGGCGCCGGGGCAATCCCATGGATCGCGCAGGCGGGCGGTGCAACGGATCGAAACGATCGCGCCGTTGACAGCGCGAAGGGTGAGGCGGATCGTGACCGACGTGGTCCGTCCCGCCCTGTCGATGCTCGTTGCGATCGCGGCCGCGCTCGCGGCTCCGCGCGGGGTCTGCGCGCAGCCCTACAAGTGGGTCGACGAGCGCGGCGTCGTCAACTACGGCGACGCGCCGCCCGCGAACGCGAATGGCGTCCGCCAGCTCGATGCGGCGAACGTTCCGCTGAGCATCGTTCCGGGGCTTGCGCGCGAGGTGATCGAGCGCGAACGCGAAAGGGCGCTGGAAGCGCGGGTCGCCGAACTGCGGCGTGAAGTCGAGGAACTGCGCGCCCGCGCCTCGGCGCCGGTCATCGTGCCGGTGCCGGTGGTCCGCGAGTCGCCGGTCATCGTCGCGCACCCGCTGCGGCTGCACGGGCACCGCTTCGACAAGGCGCGTCCGCACCCGCCGCGCGATGCGCCGGTGCGCGGCCGGCCGGTGCAGCGGTCGCCGGCGGCGATGCGGGCGGATCTGCCCAGGTAGGCGGCCGGGGCGGCGACCAACCGTCCTGCCCGCGTGGGCGAGAGAGTGACGTCAGCCCCGCGCTGCGCGCTTGCTCTCGGACCGATGCGTCACTTCGCCGTCGGCATGACGAACTCGGCGCCCTTGGCGATCGAGCCGGGCCAGCGCTGCAGCACCGCCTTGTAACGGGTGTAGAAGCGCACGCCTTCCATGCCGTAAGCGTGCGTGTCGCCGAACAGGCTCTTTTTCCACCCGCCGAACGAGTAAAACGCCATCGGTACCGGGATCGGAACGTTGACGCCGACCATGCCGACCTGGATGCGGCGGACGAACTCGCGCGCGGTGTTGCCGTCGGCGGTGAACAGCGCCACACCGTTGCCGTATTCGTGCGCATTGACGAGATCGACGGCCGCCGCGAAGTCCGGTACCCGCACGACGCACAGCACAGGGCCGAAGATCTCCTCCTTGTAGATGCGCATCGACGGCTGCACGTGATCGAACAGGCAGCCGCCGAGGAAGAACCCCTTCTCGCGGCCCGGCACCTTGAGGTTCCGTCCGTCGACGACGAGCCGCGCGCCCTCTTCGACGCCGAGATCGACGTAGCCTTTGACCTTCGCATGGTGCTGCGCGGTGACGAGCGGGCCCATCTCGGAGCCCTTGTCCAGGCCGTCGCCGACCTTGAGCCGCTCGACGCGCGGCGCGAGCCGCTGAACGAGCTCGTCGGCGACGCGGCCGACGGCGACCGCGACCGAGATCGCCATGCAGCGCTCGCCGGCAGAGCCGTAGGCCGAGCCGATCAGCGCGTCGACCGCCTGGCCGAGATCCGCGTCGGGCATCACGACCATGTGGTTCTTGGCGCCGCCCAGCGCCTGCACGCGCTTGCCGCGGCGGCCGCCTTCGTCGTGGATGTACTGGGCGATCGGGGTCGAGCCAACGAAGCTCACCGCCGCGACATCCGGGTGAGCGAGCAGCGCGTCGACCGCGACCTTGTCGCCCTGCACGACGTTGAACACGCCGTCCGGCAGTCCGGCCTGCTTCAGCAGCTCGGCCATCAGCAGCGACGGCGATGGATCGCGCTCGGACGGCTTCAGCACGAACGTGTTGCCCGCGGCGATCGCGATCGGGAACATCCACATCGGCACCATGCACGGGAAGTTGAACGGCGTAATGCCCGCACATACGCCGACCGGCTGGCGCAGCGAGAACTGGTCGATGCCGGTCGACACCTGCTCCGAGTACTCGCCCTTGAGCAGGTGCGGGATGCCGGTCGCGAACTCGACGACCTCGATGCCTCGCACGACCTCGCCCTTGGCGTCGTCGAACACCTTGCCGTGCTCGAGCGTGATCAGCCGCGCCAGCTCGTCGTGGTGTTTCTCCAGCAGCTCCTTGAACCTGAACAGCACGCGCGCGCGCCGCAGCGCCGGCGTGTCGGCCCAGGCGGGGAAAGCTCTCTTCGCGGCCTGCACGGCGGCGTCGACCGTCGCAGCGTCGGCAAGCCGCACGAGCCCCGTGACTTCGCCGGTGGCGGGGTTGAACACTTCGCTCGTGCGTGCCGCCGTGCCGGCCGCGCGCGCGCCGGCGATCCAGTGGGTGATGTCGTTCAGCGTCTGTTCGGTCTTGCCCATGGGGTCCTCGCTGTTGCGAGTGTCATTTTGCTCCATCCCGCAGCGGCGGTCGGCCGCCATCGCGCGGGTATCCTTTGCAGCCATGTACGCGCGCTTCTTCGGGCTGAAGCAGGAGCCGTTCTCGATCGCACCGGACCCGCGCTACCTCTTCATGAGCGAGCGGCACCGCGAGGCGCTCGCGCATCTGCTGTACGGGGTGCGCGGCGGCGGCGGCTTCGTGCTGCTCACCGGCGAAGTCGGCACCGGCAAAACCACCGTCTGCCGCTGTTTCCTCGAACAGGTTCCGAAGCGCTGCAACGTCGCGCTCATCTTCAATCCCAAGCTGACCGTCGACGAGCTGCTGCGTACGGTGTGCGCGGAGTTCCGCATCCCGTATCAGCACGTCGGCCCCGGCGTGCCGACGGTCAAGGACTACGTCGACGCGCTGAACGAGTTCCTGCTGCGCACGCACGCCGTCGGGCAGAACAACGTGCTGATCATCGACGAGGCGCAGAACCTTTCGGCCGACGTGCTCGAACAGCTCCGCCTGCTGACCAACCTCGAAACCAGCGAGCGCAAACTGCTGCAGATCGTGCTGATCGGCCAGCCCGAGCTGCGCGCGATGCTCGCGCGGCCGGAGCTGCGCCAGCTCGCGCAGCGCGTGATCGCGCGCTACCACCTGGGCGCGCTGTCGGCCGCCGAGACCGAGCAGTACGTGCGGCACCGGCTCGCCGTGGCGGGCCTTACGCAGTCGCTTCCGTTCGACGCGCGCGCGCTGCGGCGCCTCGTCCATTACTCGCGCGGCGTGCCCCGGCGCATCAACCTTCTCGCCGACCGCGCGCTGCTCGGCGCGTACGCCGCGGGCAAGCCCGTCGTCGACCGCCGCATCGTCGAGACGGCGGCGCGCGAGGTGCTCGACGCGCCCGATCTGGCTGCCGCGCGGCGCAGGCGCTACGAGCGCGCGGCGCTGGTCGGCGGCGGCGTGGCCGCCGGCGTGCTGCTCGTCGGCGCGATCGCGCTCGTCGTCGATCCGAACGCGCGCGGCACGCCGACTGCGGAGCCGCCCGCGCCGATCGTCGCCGCGACCGACGCACCGGCCGCGGCGCCCGCCGCACCGCCGCCGCCTGCCGCCGCGGCGCCCGCGGCGAATCCCGCCCCGGCCGAGCTGCCTGCCTTCGACTTGGCGACCGGGTTCGCGTCGCTGGTCGGCAACGAGCGGCAGGCGTGGCGCGAGCTCGCTCAGACCTGGCACATCGACGCGGGCGACGGCGATCCGTGCGCCGCGGCGCTCAAGCAGCAGATCCATTGCTACCGCAGCGGCGCGGCCACCCTCGCGCTGATCCGCCAGCTCGACCGCCCCGGCGTGCTCACGCTGCGCGACGGCGACAACCGCGCCGCGCACGCGCTGCTCGTCGGGCTTTCGGACAAGAACGCGACGCTGCGCATCGACGGCGCGGCGCACGCCGTGCCCCTCATGGCGCTCGCGGATTACTGGCGCGGCGAGTATGCGACCTTCTGGCGCGCGCCGCCGGGCTACGCGGGCGCGATCAGCGGCGTGCGCTCCGGCGGCGCCGCGCGCTGGCTCGCGCTGCAACTGGCCACCGCGCGCGGCGACGCGCGGCCGGTCGGCGACCGGCTCGACGATGCGACGCTGAAGGGTTGGATCCACGCCTTCCAGCTTGCGCAAGGGCTGCCGTCCGACGGTGTGGCCGGGCCGGTCACGCTGATGCAGTTGAACCGCGCGATCGGCATCGAAGAGCCGCGCCTTTCGAGCGGGAGGTAGCCATGTCGCTGATCCTCGACGCGCTGCGCAAGGCCGACGCGGAACGCGAACGCGGCGCGGTGCCCGGCTTGCACGCACAGCCGGTGCCGCCGCTCGCGGCCGAGCCGCAGGCGACCGCAGAGCCGCGGCCGCTGGTGTGGATCGTGATCGGCGCGACCGTCGGGTTGGCTTCCGCGTTCGGCGTGTACTTTGTCGGGCGCGAACCCGCGCCCACGCCCGCGCCCGTGGCGGCGCACGCTGTTGCGCCGCCGCCCGCAGCCGCGGTCGCCGAGCCGGCGGTTGCGCGAGCGGCGCCGTCGGCACCGGCGGCCGCGCCGGCGCCATGGCCCGAAAGGCCGACCCGCGGCACCGCCAAGCCTGCACCGCCCGCCGGCGCACGCGCCGAGTCGAAGGCGCTGGCCGTCGCAAGTCCGCCGCCGATCGCGCGCGACCAGCTTCCGGCCGACCTGCGCGCCGAACTGCCGCCGCTTGCGGTCGGCGGCTCGATGTATTCGGCGACGCCGGCCAACCGTACGCTGATCATCGACGGCCGGCTCTACCGCGAGGGCGATCAGGTCGCCCCCGGTCTGACGCTCGAGGAAATCCGGCTCAAGTCGGCCGTGCTCGACTACAAAGGTCACCGCTTCGAGATCCGCTTTTGAACGCGGCGGCATGACGCCGATGTGGCCGCGACTTCAGGAGGTGCGCAGATGAATGCGGCGCAGATGCGCTCCGGAACCGTGCTTCGTTTCGAAGGCGAGTTCTATCGGGTGATCGACTCGTCGTTTCATGCCGGCGGCGGCCAGTTGGGCGGTGTCGTCCACGCCAAATTGCTGAACCTGCGAACGCGCGGCGCGATCGAACGCCGCTTCCGGCCCGACGAACGGCTCGAGCCGGTCGACGTCGACCGCGCGCGCTGGCAGTTCATCTACGCCGACGGCGACGACTACTACTTCATGAACCCCGACACGTTCGAGCAGGTGCCGATTGCGGCAAGCATGCTCGGGCCGGCGAGGGCGTTCGTGCACCCCGACCTCGAGGTCACCGTCGAAAGCTTCGAAGGACGGCCGCTGTACGTCGTGCTGCCGGACGCGGTCGAGCTGCGCGTGACGGAAACCGCCGAGCCGACGCACCAGCGCGACACGAGCGCGATGAAGACCGCCAGACTGGAAAACGGCGCCGACGTGCTCGTGCCGCTGTTTATCAAGACGGGCGACTTGGTGCGCGTCGACACCGCCACCGGCAGGTATCTGGAGCGGGCCAAGGCCAAAGGCGGGTGAACGGAAGGCGGCCGCGGCGCGCCGCCGTCCGTTCCGGTCTTCAGTCGATACGGGCGAGCACGTCGCGGATCGTCTCGACGATCCGTTCGATCTGCGCCTTCTCGATGACGAGCGGCGGCGACAGCGCCAGGATGTCGGCGGTGAAGCGCACCAGCACGCCCGCTTCGAAGCACTTGACGTGCGCCTCGAGCCCGCGCGCCCCCGGCGCGCCCGGACGCGGCTCCAGCTCGACGCCGCCGACGAGCCCCAAGTTGCGGATGTCGATCACGTGGCGCGCGCCCTTGAGCGAATGCAGCGCCGCTTCGAAGTGCGGCGCCATGTCGCGCACGCGCTCGAACAGCTTCTCTTCGACGTAGAGCTTCTGTGTCGCGAGCAGCGCGGCGCACGCCAGCGGATGCGCCGAATACGTGTAGCCGTGCAGGAACTCGATCTGTCCTTGCGGCGCGGCATTCACGATCGTGTCGAAGACGCTGGTCTTCGCGATCACCGCGCCCATCGGCACCGCGGCGTTGTTGATCGCCTTCGCGCAGGTCAGGATGTCGGGCGTGATGCCGAAGTGATGCGCGGCGAAGGTGCTGCCCAACCGGCCGAAGCCGGTGATCACCTCGTCGAAGATCAGCAGGATGCCGTGCCTGTCGCAGATCGCGCGCAGCTTCTCGAGGTAACCCTTGGGCGGGATCAGCACGCCGGCCGAACCGGCCATCGGCTCGACGATCACCGCGGCGACGTTGCTCGCGTCGTGCAGCGCGACGATGCGCTCCAGCTCGTCGGCGAACTCGGCGCCGTGCGCGGGCTGTCCGCGCGAGAACGCATTGCGCGCCGGGTCGTGCGTGGAGCGCAGATGATCGACGCCCGCCATCAGCGCGGGGAACGCCTTGCGGTTGCCGGGAATGCCGCCCGCCATCGTGCCGCCGATGTTCACGCCGTGGTAGCCGCGCTCGCGCCCGACGATGATGCGGCGGGCGGGCTCGCCGCGCGCGCGGTGATACGCGAGCGCCATCTTGATCGCGGTGTCGGCCGACTCCGAGCCCGAATTGGTGAAGAACACGCGCTGCATGCCCGCGGGCGCCAGCTGCGCGATCACGGTCGCCGCCTCGAATGCGAGCGGGTGCCCCATCTGGAACGGCGGCGCGTAGTCCATCGTCGCCGCCTGCTTTTGCACCGCTTCGACGATCGGCTTGCGGTTGTGGCCCGCGTTGACGCACCACAGCCCGGCCGTGCCGTCGAGGATCTGCCGGCCGTCGGGGGTCCAGTAGTACATGCCCTCGGCCTTCGCGAGCAGCCGAGGCGCGGCCTTGAACTGGCGGTTGGCGGTGAACGGCATCCACCACTCGTCGAGCGAGAGCATCGTGCCGGTCAGCGGGTTGTCGAGTTTCATGCGGACCTCGTCAGGGCGGCAGCAGTCGGAAGGAGGAGAAGAACGTCTCGAGCACGTCGTCGGTCAGCTCGCCCTCGGCGCCGAGCGCGACGACTTGGTAGAAGCGATCATCGGCCACGTAGAAGCGGGCGGCAAGCTGCGCCGCACGGCCGCCGGCACCGATCTTCCCGCGCGCGGCCACCGCTTCGGCCGCGCGCAGCGTGTGACCGCCGGTGGCCGCGAGCGGGGCAGGCCGCTGCCAGATGACGGCGCCGTCGATGTTGCGCACGAGCCCGTCGCGAAAGAACGCGACGGTCCGCCGGATCGCGGTTGCGTCGCCGAGCGCCTGCGGCGGCAGCCGCGCCACGCCGACCGCGAACATCGTCGGTCCGACCCCGGTCGAGGTCATCGTCAGCGCGATCCGGGCGCCGTCGAAGTCGATGTCGCGCGTAACCGACTGCGGCTTGTCGGGAAGATGGATGGCGAAGCCACCCTCGGCGGAGCGGATTTCGCGCCAGTCGAACTTCGGGCTGCACCCGGCGAGCAGCGCGGCCGCGAGCGCGAGGCCGCGAGCGAAACGGCGCATCGGAGAGGGGAAAGGAGAGCCGGGCCGCCCCGGCTCGCCGGCGCGGCCGCGCGCCTACCTGCGGGGGCCCGGCGCGCGCGGCGCCGCTGCGGCCTTCTTCTTCGGCTTGTGCGGACGGGTCTTGCCGTAGCTGCCGTTGTAGATCTTGCCGCGCCGCGTGCGTAGATCGCCCTTGCCCATCTTTGCGCTCCGTCTTTGAAGTCCGTTGCGAATCGCGCGATTATATGGGCCGGCTTTCGCGGCTCGGCCCGCGCCCGCATCTGCCGCGTCCCCCCGAACGCGGCCCGTTCGGCTTGCTGCGCCGCTTGGCGGCTGCGTTGGCGCGAGGCATCGGACCGCACCCGCCCGCCGGGGCCAGCGCTCGCGCGGAGGTCGGCATGTGGGATCTGTTCCGCCGGTATTACCCGCACGCGGCGGCGATCGTGCTGCTCGCGCCGCTCGCGCTCGGCGATCTCGACCTGTTCATCCTCGCGATGGCCGCCGCGATCGCGCTCGTTCCCTGCGCATACGGACCGGACGTCGACGAGATCGCCCGGCGCACGTTCGAGCGCGACGAGCGTTGAGTTCGACCGGCGCCTAGAATCCCTGCGACGACGCGATCGGGAGACCTCATGGCACTGGTGGTGTTCAGGTCCAAAGCCGCGGGGGAGATCTTCATGTTCCCGGAAACGGCGCGCCGCATCTTCGAGATCATCGGCAAGGCGCAAGCGCCGCGCGGCGTGATCACGGCCGAGCAGGTTCCCGAGGCGCTCGCCCGCCTGACCGCAGCGGTCGAGGCGGAAAAGGCGCAACTGAAGGCCGCGCAGGCGCAGGCCGAGGAAGCCGAGCGCCGCGGTGAAGACGACGCCGCCAAGGGCGAGCGCGCGATCACGCTCGCGCAGCGCGCCTACCCGCTGATCGAGATGCTGCGCGCCGCGCAGAACAAGAACGTCGAAGTCACGTGGGGTATCTGAGATCCGGCTGCGCGGTCGACCTTCGACGATGGGCGCGACCTGCACCGACGAACCGCATGCCAGCAGTGCCACCGCGCCCGCGTCCACGGGACGCCGCTGCGTCCGGGGAGGCGGCGTGTCGGGGCATGTGACCGCTCTGCAGCGCGGCTTCGGCCGTCAGCTCTGGCTGGGCGTACTGGCGTTCGTGCTGCTGATCGGGGGCCTGATCCTCGCGCTGCGTTCTGTCCAGCTCGATCGCGCGCTGCACGAGCGCTACCAGAACGCGCTGGCGCTGGCGCAGTTGTCGTTCGAAGTCCAGCACCTCGTCGCCGACCTGCGCGCAGGGCCGGCGCGCCCACGCGATCCGCAGCACGCCCTCGAGCCGGCGGAGTTTCGACGCGCGATCGACGCACGGCTCGCCGCAATGGCGGCGCTGCCGCTGACGCCGGAAGAACACGCCCGCGTGACGCACATGCGCGAGGCGCTGCGCGAGGCCGAGGCGAGCGCTTCGGCCGACGACGACGCGCACGTCCGGATCGATCGCGCGCTGCACGCGCTGCTGGCCGCCGTACGCGAACGCACCGAGTTGGCGGCGAGCGACGCCGGCCGCTTCAACGACGCGGCGCAGGTCGCGCTCGCGGCGATCGCCGCGCTGATCGCCGCGCTCGGCGCAGCGTTCGCGGCGAGCGCTTCGCGCACGCTGGCCGCCAGCCGCAGGCTGATGGGGCAACTCGACCAGCTCGCGCACGAGGACGCGCTGACCGGCGTGCTGAACCGGCGCGGACTCGACGAACGCCTGCCGGTCGAAATGGCGCGCGCGCAGCGGCTCGCGTATCCGCTGACGGTGGCGATGCTCGACTTCGATCACTTCAAGCGCTTCAACGACAGGCGCGGGCATGGTGCCGGCGACGCGCTGCTGCGCGGCACGGCGCAGGCGTGGCTCAGGCAACTGCGCCCCACCGACCTGCTGGCGCGCTACGGCGGCGAGGAGTTCACGCTGGTGCTGCCGGCGTGCAGCGTCGACGACGCGGTCGCGCTGATCGAGCGGCTGCGCCCGCTGATGCCCGAGCGCCAGACTTTCTCCGCCGGCGTGGCGGCCTGGAACGGGGCTGATCCGCCCGAGGCGCTGCTGCGCACCGCGGACATCGCGCTGCTGCAGGCCAAGCGCGCCGGCCGCAATCGGACGGTCGTCGCCGGCCGCGAACCGCAGGTGGCGCTGCCGCTGAGCACGGCGTGAGCGCCGGGCGGTCACACCCCGCGCGCAGCGCCTCCCCGCGGGCCAATCCGCGTCCGACCGCCCGGCGCGCTGCGATATCGTTGGCGCGATGAGCGAATCCAGGATCCTCGTCGTCGAAGACGAGCCGGCAATCGCCGACACGATCGTCTACGCGCTCGCGACCGAAGGCTTCGAGCCCGTGTGGTGCGCCACCGGCGGCGCCGCGCTCGACGCGGTGCGGCGCGCGCCGTGCGCGCTCGCGATCCTCGACATCGGCCTGCCGGATACCAACGGCTTCGACCTGTTCAGGCGGCTGGCGCAGCTCGCGCCCGAGCTGCCGGCGATCTTCCTCACCGCGCGCACGGGCGAGATCGACCGCGTGGTCGGCCTCGAGCTCGGCGCCGACGACTACATCGCGAAGCCGTTTTCGCCGCGCGAGCTCGTCGCGCGCGTGCGCACGGTCCTGCGGCGCGTGCGGCGCGCCGCCGCGCCGGCGCCGGCCGCGGCGAGCGCCTTCGCGATCGACGACGAACGCAAGACGATCCGCTACCGCGGCCGGCCGCTCGAGCTGTCGCGCTACGAGTATCGGCTGCTCAAGGCGCTCGCCGAACGACCGGGCCGGGTGTTCTCGCGCGACGAGCTGATGCAGAAGGCCTGGGATGATCCCGGCGCGAGCTTCGACCGCACCGTCGATGCGCACGTCAAGACGCTGCGCGCCAAGCTGCGCGCGATCGACCCGCAGGCCGATCCGATCCAGACGCACCGGGGGATGGGTTACTCGCTGCGCGAGGAACAGTCACCCTGAATCCGGCAGTCGACCCCTCGCGGCTTCGGGCAATGCGTAGTCCTTCAAGGTCTGGCGGCTTCGACGTGGTTCACCCGACGGGTGGACCCGCTCCGCACGGCATAGCGCGCACGGCACGCCGGCTGGCGCCGTTGCTCGTCGTCGCAAGGGGTTGCCTTGCGTCCTCCTCGTGCCTAGCCAGCCGGCGCGCCGCACGCACTCTGCCGCGCGTTCAACTGCCGGATTCAGGGTGACCCGCCGCACGCGCATTTTCGCCGGCATCGTCGTCGTCTATCTGGCGGCGGTCGGGCTGCTGCTGTATCGCGTGGCGGCCGAACTCGACCCGCGCTACCGCGAGTCGGCGGAGGAATCGCTGGTCGACACCGCCAACCTGCTGGCGACGCTGCTCGAGCGCCGCACCTACAACGGCATCATCCCGACCGACGAGCTGGAGCGCACGCTGAAACAGCTCGCGAGCCGCCCCGTGTACGCGCGCATCTTCGACATCGAGAAGACCGCGGTCGACCTGCACGTGTACGTCACCGACCGCGACGGCTTCGTGCTGTTCGACTCGAAGGGCCGCGACACCGGCGCCTACTACGGCGCATGGCGCGACGTGCACCTGGCGCTGCAGGGCGCGTACGGCGCGCGCACCACGCTCGCCAACCCCGACGATCCGACCTCGAGCGTGATGTACGTCGGCGCCGCGATCCGCGAGCGCGCGCCCGGCGTGCGAATCGAAGCGGGCGAGGACATCGTCGGCATGGTCGCGGTCGGCAAACCCGTCGCCGCGTTCAACCCGTTCATCGTCAACGCGCGCGCCCGGCTCGTGCAGTTCGGCGCGATCTCGGTCGGCGCGTTCGCGCTGCTGCTGCTGCTCGCGACCGTGTGGCTGGTCCGCCCGTTCGGGCTGGCGCGCGACGTCTGGCGCGCGCTGCGGCGCGAAGGCTCGGGCTCGCCGGTCGTGCTCGGCCGCCGGCTGCTGCAGGCGCTGCGCGCGGCGTTCGCCGAGGTGCGCGACACGCTCGCCGGTCGCAGCTACGTCGACCAGTACGTGCAGACGCTCGCGCACGAGCTGAAGAGCCCGCTCGCGGCGATCCGCGGCGCCGCCGAGCTGCTGCGCGAGCCGATGCCCGAGGACGCGCGCGCGCGCTTCGCCGGCAACATCGAGGACCAGGTCGGCCGCGCGCAGGACCTGATCGACCGCCTGCTCGAGCTGTCGAGCCTGGAGCGGCGCGGCGCGCTCGAGCGCGTCGAGCGCGTTCCCATCGCGCAGCTCGCCGCCGCCGTGCGCGACGAGCTCGCGCCGCTGGCGCAACGCAAGCAGGTCGCGCTGCGCTTCGAGCTGCAGCCCGATCTGGTCGCCAACGGCGACGCCTTCCTGTTGCAGCGCGCGCTCGCGAACCTGGTGCGCAACGCGATCGAGTTCGCTCCCGCGGGCAGCGCGATCGACCTGGCCGCGTTCGAGACGCACAACCGCATCGAGCTGCGCGTGCGCGATCGCGGGCCGGGGCTGCCCGAATACGCGCGCAGCCGCGCCTTCGAGAAGTTCTTTTCGCTGCCGCGCCCCGACACCGGACGCAAAGGCACCGGGCTCGGGCTCGCCTTCGTCAAGGAGGTCGCGCAGCTGCACGGCGGCGCGGTCAGGCTCGCCAACCACGCCGAAGGCGGCGCGCTGGCGACGCTGACGCTGCCGCGCGCCGCGCCCGCGCGCTGACCCGCCGCTGCGCGGGCGCCGCTTCACCGTTTCTTCACGTTCGCCGCACGCGACGTTCGCACGCGTTTCGCGCGCGTGGACGACAGTGCTCTCCGACGGCCCGCGGCGTTTCGCGGGCACCCCAGCGAGGAGAGCCTCCATGTCGTTCGTCCGCATGCTTGCCGATGGCGCGGCGCAGGCCGCGCAACTCGTTCCGCTGCTGTTCGCGCTGAACGGCGCCGCACCCGCCGCGGCGCAGTTGCCGCGCGCGGTCCCGTCCTCGCCGGGCGCGGCGGCGCCGGTGCTCATCGAGCCGCTGCCGGCCGGCGCGCCGCTGGTGCTGGTCGCCAACCATGTCGAGGTGCGCGTCGACGGCGCGCGCGCCGAAGTGTCGACGCAGCTCACCTACCGCAACGACGGCACCGCGCCGATCGAGGCGCGCTACTCGGTGCCGCTGCCCGCGCGGGTGCTGCAGCCGGGCGATACCGCATCGTGGCCGGACGAGACCGCCGCGTTCGACCGCTGCGACGACGAAGCGCCCGAAGCCGCGGAATTCGCCGAAGCGGGGGAAGCCGATCCGCGCGCCCACGAAGCGGGCACGCTGTGGATCGAACCCGGCGAGGAAGTCGTCGTCAGGTTGCGCCGGCCGGCCGAACTGCTCGTGCGCCACGGCCGCCACCGGCTGGTGCTGCCGCTCGTGACCGATCCCGGCGCGCCCTTCACGCCGCGCTTTTCGGCCGAAGTCCGGATCGAGGCCGATCGGCCGATCGCCGCGCTCGCCTCCGCGACGCACGGCGGGCAGGTCGTCGGGCTGGGGCAGCGGCGCGCCGCGCTGACCGTCCCCGAAGGGCGCGCGTACCAGGGGCGGTTTTTCGCGGTCGAGTTCGCGCTCGTCGAAGCGCCGACCGCCGCGAAGTCGCTCGCCTGGGGCGGCGAGACGCGCCTGCGCGCACCGCGTTGAACGGACGCCGCCATGTCCAACCCGTTCGCGCGCCTTGCGCTGCTGCCGGCCGTGCTGTTCGCCTGCGCGTTCTTCGTGCCGCCGCGCGCAGCGGCGCAGCCGCCCGCCGAGTCCGGTGCCGACCGGACGCTCGCGCCGTACTTCGTCGTCGGCAACGCCGAGCCGGGCGTGGACGCGCTGCCGCTGAAAGCGACTCGCGTCGACGTGCAGGTCAGCGGCGTCATCGCCGACGTGCGCGTCGTGCAGACCTATCGCAACGAAGGCACGGTGCCGATCGAGGCGCGCTACGTCTTCCCGGCGTCGACGCGCGCCGCGGTGTACGCGCTGCGCATGCGCGTGGCCGAGCGCGTCGTCGACGCCGAGATCCGCGAGAAGCGGCAGGCGCGCCGCGAGTTCGACGCGGCCCGGCGCGAAGGCAAGCGCGCGTCGCTGCTCGAGCAGCACCGGCCGAACGTGTTCCAGATGTCGATCGCCAACGTGATGCCCGGCGAGACGATCGCGGTCGACCTGCGCTACACGGAGACGATCGTTCCCGATGAAGGCGTCTACCGCTTCGTCTTTCCGACCGTCGTCGGTCCGCGCTACAACGGCGGCACGGGGGCGGACGGGACGCCGACCGAGAGCCGCCGCGGCGAAGCCTGGATCGCGCAGCCGACGCTGCGCAAGGGCGAAGTCGCGCGACACACCTTCGCGCTGAACGCGACGCTCGTCGCGCCGTTTCCGATCAAGGCGATCGGCTCGCCTTCGCACCCGTTCGCGATCGAGGGCGTCGGCACGCCGCGCGCGAGCGCGAAGCTCGACGCGGACGGCGCGCACGCCGACCGCGACGTCGTGCTCGAGTACCGGCTCGCGGCCGAGTCGATCGAAGCGGGCGTGCTCGTTCACGAAGGGCCCGACGAGAACTTCTTCCTCGCGCTGATCGAGCCGCCCGCGCGCGCAGCGCCGGACGACATCGTGCCGCGCGAGTACGTGTTCGTCGTCGACGTGTCGGGCTCGATGCACGGCTTTCCGCTCGCCGTCGCGAAGACGCTGCTGCGCAATCTGATCGGCGGGCTGCGCCCGAGCGACACCTTCAACGTGATCCCGTTCGCCGGCGGCCATTCGCTGCTGGCGCCCGCGTCGCTGCCCGCGACCCCGGACAACATCCGCCGGGCGATCCGCTTCATCGACGGGCAGACGGGTGGAGGCGGCACCGAGCTGCTGCCCGCGCTGCGGCGCGCGCTGGCGCTGCCGGCCGACACGGGCCGCGCGCGCACGTTCGTCGTCATCACTGACGGCTACGTCACGATCGAGAAGGAAGCCTTCGAACTGGTGCGAACCAACCTCGGCCGCGCCAACCTCTTCGCGTTCGGCATCGGCGCGTCGGTCAACCGGCATCTGATCGAAGGGCTCGCGCGAACGGGCAAGGGCGAGCCGTTTTTCGTGCTGAGTCCGCAGCAGGCCGACGCCGAAGCGACGCGTCTGCGACGGATGATCGAAGCGCCGGTGCTCACGCGCATCCGCGCGCGCTTCGAAGGCTTCGACGCGTACGACCTCGACGCGCCGGGCATTCCGGATCTGTTCGCGCAGCGACCGCTGGTGCTGATCGGCAAGTTCCGCGGCAAACCCGAGGGGACGATCGAGATCGAAGGGCTCGCCGCCGGCGCTGCGGTGCGCTTGCCGCTGCAGGTCGCGCGCACCGCGCGCAGCGCGGAGGAAACGAAGGCGTTGAAGTTCCTGTGGGCGCGCAGCCGCGTGGCTCAGCTCGCGGACCTGCAGAAGCTCGGCGAAGACGATGCGACCCGGCGCGAGATCCTTGCGCTCGGATTGAAGTATTCGCTGCTCACCGACTACACGTCGTTCATCGCGGTCGACAAGGCCATCGTCAATCGCGGCGGCACGGCGACCGCCGTCGATCAGCCGCAGCCGCTGCCGGAAGGTGTCGAGGAAACCGCGCTCGCCGCGGTGCCGAGCACGCCCGAGCCCGAGTTCGCCGCGCTCGCCGCGCTGGCCGGTGCGCTCGCCTGGTGGATGCGCAGGCGGCGCACGGCCGTCGCAAAGGAGGCCGGCCGTGAGTGAGCTGAACGCGCGGATCGGGCGGACGCTGCAGGGCCCGTTCATGGGGGTGCCGGTGCCGTTGGGCGAAGCTCCTCGCCGCGGCCCTGCGCCCGACGCCGGGGACAGGGAGGCGCGTCGTCGCTCGCTGGTCCCACTCGCGGGAGATCGGGCGGGCGCCGGGGTGAAGGGACCGCTACGGCAACTCGTTCGCAACGTACCGGCGGTGTGGCTGCTGCTCGCCGCGCTCGTCCTCGCGCTCTGGCCCCACTGGCGCTGGATGGCGCGCCGCCTCACCGACGGCTCCGACGAACCGTGGGGCCTCCTCGCGCTCGCAACCGTGGCCGCGCTCGTGTTGCGCGATCGCGCGCAGCTCGCGCTGCCGTCGCGCAACGCGTTGATCGGTGCGGCGGTGCTCGCCGTCGTCGCGGCGGCGATCGAACCGCTCGTACCGTCGCTCGTGGCCGCCGCGGTCGCGCTGCTGGCGGTCGCGGTGTTCCTCTCGGCAGCGCTTCCGGGGCGTCCGGCCGCGCCGCTCGTTACCCTGGTGCTGCTGTCGCTGCCGATCATCGCATCGCTGCAGTTCTACCTCGGCTATCCGCTGCGGCTGGCGACCGCGCACGCGGCCGCACCTGTGCTCGCACTCGCCGGCGTCGACGTCGTCGCGCGCGGCGCCGCCTTCGAGTACGCCGGGCGGACGATCCTGGTCGATCCGCCGTGCGCCGGCATCGGCATGCTGTGGGTCGGCAGCTACACGGCGGCGCTGCTTTCGCACCTCGCCGGCGCGAGCGCGCGCCGCACGTTCGCCAACGGCCTCGTTGCCGCGGGCGCGGTGTTCGCGGCCAACGTGCTGCGCAACGCGCTGCTGTTCTTCCCCGAGAGCGGGCTCGTTCGCGCGCCGGCGTGGGCGCACGACGCGATAGGACTCGCGGCATTCGCCGCCGCGATCGTCCCGGTCGTCGCCTTCGTGCACTGGAGGCGCGCGTGAAAGTCCGGACCTTCTTCGTCGGCGCTTGCCTGGCCGCGGCGGTGTGGCCGGGGCTCGCCGCGTTCATCGCGCCTGGCGCAGGCGCGACGGATGCGGCGCCCCCGGCGGCCGGCGCTCGATCCGCGATCGAGTGGCCGACCCGCTTCCGCGGCAGGCCGCTGACCCAACTCGCGGCCACGCCGCTCGAGGCGCGCTTCGCCGCGCGCTTCCCCGGCGCGGTCGCGCGCTTTGCCGTCGACGGCAGCGGCGAGGTGCTGATCGCCCGCCGCGTCGCGCGCGCCACGCGGATGCTGCACCCGGCGGCCGACTGCTTCCGCGCGGCGGGTTACACGGTGGCGACGGCGCGCGCCGCAGTCGACGCCGACGGCGTGCGCTGGCGCTGCTTTGTCGCGACGCGCGGCGGCGCGCGCCTGCGCGTGTGCGAGCGCATCCACGACGAGCGCGGCGGCGCGTGGACCGACATTTCGGCCTGGTACTGGGCCGCACTGGCCGGCGGCGGTCCGTGGTGGGCGCTGACCGTGGTCGCGCCGATCGACGCGGGCGTCGACGAATGAACGGACGCGGGAGACGCGCGCGCTGGATCGCGCTCGGCGCGGCCCTCGGCGTGCTGTTGCTCGCATCCGCGGCCGCCGCCGTCGTTGCCGCAAGCGGCGTGCTGGCGGCGCGCCCCGGCGACTGGACGGTGCCGCTCGTGCTGGCGCGCGGACACGCGATCGAGCTGAACGTCCCCGGCCTGCTGCGGCTCGCGACGACGCCGCTCGCGCTGCGCGCGCTCGACGGCTTCGAGAAGTCGACCTCGTTCGGCCGGCTTCGCTTCGCGCGCGCACACGACGCGCTGGTCGTCGAGTGCCGGCCGTGCCGTATCGAACATCCGCGGCTGGCGAGCCGGCCCGTCGTGCTTCCCGCCGTCGAACTGCGGCTGGCGCGCCGGCGCGGCGCGGAGAGCAATCGCCTCGACGGCCGCCTCGCGGCGGGCGAGGTGCGCGTCGACTTCGTCGCCACGCTGCGCCCGCACGGCATCGACGTCGAGTGGGCGCTGCCGGCGACCGAGCTCGCCGCGCTGCTGCGGCCGTTCGGCGACGCGATCCCCGAGCAGCGCCACGCGCGCATCGAAGGAGTGTTCGCCGCGCGCGGCTCGCTGGCGCTGCCCGCGCTGCGCGGCAGCGCGCAGCTGCACTGGGACGGCCTCGCGGTCGACGGGCTGAACACCGCGCAGTACGCGTGGGGCGGCTTCCGTCACGTCTGCCGCGGCGCCGATGGCGCCGCGCGCTGGATCGCCAGCGGCGACGGCGAGCGCGCCTGGATCGCGCTCGACGCGCTGGGCGCATGGCTTCCCGCCGCCGTGGTCGCCGCCGAGGACCAGCGTTTTTACGATCACGCCGGCATCGACCGCGTCGAACTCGACGCCGTGCTCGCCGGCGCCGACTCGGACCGCGCATCGCGCGGGGCGAGCACCCTGTCGCAGCAGCTGGCGCGAACGCTTTTCACCGGCGGCGAGCGCACGCTCGCGCGCAAGCTCCGCGAGGCGCTGTACGCGGTCGAGATGGAACGCACGCTCGGCAAGCCGCGCATCCTCGAGCTGTACCTGAACACGGTCGACTGGGGACCGGGAATCTGCGGCGCGCGCGCCGCCGCGCGCGCGTACTTCGGCAAGCCGCCGTCGAAGCTCACCCCGCTCGAAGCGGCCTGGCTCGCCGGCATCCTGCGCAATCCGCACGAAGCGCATGCGCGGGAGTTCCGCCGCGGCGCACCGGAACGGGAGCGCGCGTTGCGCGTGCTGTCGCAGATGCGCACGCTGCCCCGGCGCGAACGCGAGCGCTGGGCGCGCCGGCCGCTCGTTTTCGCGCCCGCGCACGGGGCGTCGACGGCGCCGCGCGCGCTGGCGGCGCGCTGACGGATCAGGCAGCCGCTTCGGCGCGGTACAGCCAGCCGCGCCGCACCGCCCACTTCTCGGCTTCGACCGCGCAGTACACGAGCGCGGCCAGCGCGAGCGCCAACGCGAGCTCGCGCGGCGCGAGCGGTGCGGTCTTGAACGGCGCGTTCAGCCACGGCACGTACAGGATCGCGAGCTGCACCGCGATCGTTCCGGCGACCGCGGCGATCAGCCAGCGGTTGGCAAAGAACCCGCGCCCGAGCGTCGCCCGAACCTCGATGCGGATCGCCAGCACGTGCGCCAGCTGAGCGAACGCCAGCACGGTGAAGCACAGGCTCGCCGCGACGCGATGGTCGCCGCCGCCGGCCGCCTGGCCCCACACGTACGCGAGCAGCGACACCGCGCCGATCAGCAGACCGACCCAGACGACGTGCTGCCAGAGTCCGCGCGCAAACAGCGACTCGTCGCGCGGCCGCGGGGCACGCCGCATCACGTCGGGTTCGGCCGGTTCGGCCGACAGCGCCACGCCCGGCAGGCCGTCGGTGACGAGGTTGATCCACAGGATGTGGATCGGTGCGAGCGGCAGCGGCAGCCCGGCAAACGGCGCGAGGAAGATCGTCCAGATCTCGCCGGCGTTGCCGGTCAGCGCGTAGCGCACGAACTTGCGCACGTTGTCGTAGATGCGACGGCCCTCGCGCACCGCGCGCACGATCGTCGCGAAGTTGTCGTCGAGCAGCACGATCGCCGCGGCCTCGCGCGCGACGTCGGTGCCGGCGAGCCCCATCGCCACGCCGATATCGGCGCGCTTGAGCGCAGGGGCGTCGTTGACGCCGTCGCCGGTCATCGCGACGCACTCGCCGCGCGCCTGCAGCGCCTCGACGATGCGGATCTTCTGCGCCGGATCGACGCGCGCGTAGACGCGAATCGATTCGATCCGCGCGGCGAGCTCGACATCCGACAGCGCCGCCAGCTCACGGCCGGTCATCACCTGCGACGGTTCGCTCGCAATGCCGACGCGGCGCGCGATCGCGAGCGCCGTGGCCGGATGGTCGCCGGTGATCATCACCGGCGTGATGCCGGCGCCGCGGCACTCGGCGACCGCGGCGGCCGCGTTTTCGCGCGGCGGGTCGAGCAACCCGATCAGCCCGAGCAGCGTCAGGCCGGATTCGAGCTCGCGGTCGTCGTCGACGCGTTTCTCGGCGAACGCGAGCACGCGCAAGCCGGCAGCGGCCAGCGCGTCGGCATCGGCGCGCCACGCCGCCTCGGCGATGGCCTCTTCGCCGGTGCTGCCCAACTGCCGCACGCACAGCGGCAGCACCGCCTCCGGCGCGCCCTTGACGATCGCGATCGTCTCGTGACCGATGCGATGCACGGTCGTCATCCGCTTGCGCTCGGCATCGAACGGCAGCTCGCCGACGCGCGGCGCCTTCGCGCGCCAGCGTTCCGCGTGCACGCCGCCGCTGAGCGCCGCCTCGAGCAGCGCGACCTCGGTCGGGTCCCCCTCGAAACCGCCGTCGGGGCCGGGCTGCGCGTCGTTGTTCAGCACCGCCGCGCGCAGCAGGCGTTCCTGCGCGGATGCGCTCGCCGCCTCGATGCGCTCGACGCGCATCCGGTTCGAGGTCAGCGTTCCGGTCTTGTCCGAGCAGATGAAGGTGACCGAGCCGAGCGTCTCGACCGCGGGAAGCTGCCGGATCAGCGCCGCCTCGCGCGACATCCGGTAGGCGCCGACCGCGAGCGCGATCGCGACGACCGCCGGCAGTGCCTCCGGGATCGCGGCGACCGCGAGGCTCACCGAGGTCAGGAACATCGCCAGCGGCGGCTCGCCGCGCGCCATGCCGACCGCGAAGATCACCGCGCAGATCGCGAGCACCGCGACCGCGAGCCTGCGGCCGAAGCGCGCCAGGCGCTGCTGCAGCGGCGAGGTCGGCCGCTCCGCCCGCCCGAGCAGCGCCGCGATCCGGCCCAGTTCGGTCGCCGGTCCCGTGGCGACGACCACACCCACGCCGCGCCCGTGCGTGACCAGCGTTCCCATGTGCGCGAGGTTGTGGCGTTCGCCCACCGGCGCATCGTGCGCGGCCGCCACCGCCGGCTGCTTGTCGACCGGCACCGACTCGCCGGTCAGCGCGGCTTCGTCGGTGCGCAGCGCGCTGGCTTCGAGCAGCCGCAGATCGGCCGGCACGCGCATCCCGGCCTCGAGCAGAACGATGTCGCCGGGAACGAGGTCGGCGGCGGGGATCGTCGACACCCGGCCGGCGCGGCGCACGCGCGCCTGCGGGTTGGCCAGCGACTTCAGCGCCGCCATCGCGCGCTCGGCGCGCCATTCCTGCGCGACGCCGAGCACGGCGTTGAGGACCACGATCGCGAGGATCGCACCGGCGTCGGGCCACTCGCCGAGCAGCCCCGAGATGATCGCCGCGACGACCAGCACCGCGATCA
Source organism: Pseudomonadota bacterium (assembly GCA_040752195.1). GTDB lineage: Bacteria > Pseudomonadota > Gammaproteobacteria > Burkholderiales > Burkholderiaceae_F > DSNY01. The sequence continues at coordinate 33,757 of JBFMFC010000029.1, forward strand.
TGAAGTCCGCGAGCTGGCTCCACAGCATCGCCGCGAGCGAGCGACGCGGCGCGGCGGGCAGCTCGTTGCGGCCGTAGCGCGCGCGCCGCGCCTCGACCTCGGCGGGCGCGAGCCCCGCGGCCGGATCGACACCGAGCCGCGCGAGCACCGCATCGGCGGCGAGCGCGTGCCACGGCGGCGCGTTCGCTTCTACGCTGGCTGGCGGAAGTGAATCCATGCGTTGGCGAAGTAGATCAGCGCGAGCGCCACGCTGGTCCAGCCGACGAAGTTCAGCAGCCGCGCCTGCGGCCGCGCGACCAGCGCGACGATCAGCGCGCCCGACATCACCGCGGCGGAGACGGCGGACAGGACGTGCGCCGGCGCCGCCGCGGCGAGCAACGGACCGTCGAGGTAAACGAGGTCGTCGACGCCGAGGATCGCGAGGTTGAACAGGTTGCTGCCGATCAGATTGCCGATCGCCATGTCGAGCGCGCCGATGCGCACCGAGGCGATCGTCACCGTCAGCTCGGGCAGCGTGGTCGTCACCGCGACCAGCAGCGTGCCGACGAAACTGTCGGTCCAGCCCATCGCGGCGGCCAGGCCGCTGGCGACGAAAGGCAGCCACAGCGCCGCGCCCACGACGACGGCGGCGGCGATCGCGTAACGCAGCGCCGCCTGCCGCAGCGTCATCGCGGGGGCCGGTTCGGCCTCGGCCGCGGCGGCCGCTGCGGCTGCGGCTGCGCTGCGCTCGTACTGGTAGATCGTCCGGATCGCGACGAGATACAACGCGAGCAGCGCGGGCGTGACCCCGCCGACGTGGCCGATGCGCAGGTCGAGCGCGGGCGCGGCGAGCATGCCGAAGGCGACCACGCCGAGCATCACGATGCCGAAAGCCGCGCCCAAGGCATGACCCTGGCTCGCCACCTGGTAGATCGACGCATGGCGGTGCAGCGCGTCGACGACGACGATCATCGCGAGGTTCAGCACGCACGCGCCGAGCACGTTGCCGACCGCGATGTCGGGCACCGTCACCGAGGCGATTCCGGTGACCAGTTCGGGCAGCGAGGTGACGGTCGCCATCAGCACGAGGCCGATCCAGCCGCCGGTGAGCCCCGTGCGTCGCGCGATCACGTCGCCGTAGTGCGACAGCCGCGTGCCGGCGACGAGGATCAGCGCTGCGCACAGCGCCAGTTGCAGCCAGTGGGCCCAGAGCGAGGACACGCGACCTCCTTCGGGCCCATTGTGCCGTGCGGGTGGCGCTCGGCTTTGCGCAAGCTCAGAGTGTCGCCTTCACGGGCCCTCGCGCCACTCGGCGTTGAACACGCGCCAGCGGCCGCCTTCGCGACGCCACGCCGAATCGAACTGCCAGATCTGACCGCGTTCGGGCAGCAGACCCGTCCCGCCCGCTGCGACGACGCGCACTCCGGTGTGCGCGCGTTCGCCGTCGATTCGCACCGCCGTGACGACGGCGGTGACGGCGATCCTGTCGTGACGAAGCAGCACGCCCGCGAGAACGCGCCTGGCGTCGTGCTTGCCGAAGTCGCCGGACTCGCGCGTGAAGTCGTCGGCGAGCGCTTCGACGAAGGCCCCGGGGTCGCGCCTTTCGATCGCCGCGGCCATCGCGGCGATCGTCTCGCGCAGCTCGCGCTCGGGATCGGAGCGCGCGCAGGCGACGAGCAGCGCGACCGACACAAGCAGCGCCGCGGCCGTCCGCAGCGCGCGCATCAGCCGCGCCGGTACTCGACCAGCCGCGCGACGGTGGCGCGCGCGAGCCGGCCGTCGGGGCTCACGATCGTGTGCTCGGCCTGCACGTACAGGTTCACCGCGGCTGCGTAGTGCATGACCTCGACGTTGCGCCAGGCGAGCTGCGCCTGGCCGTCGTCGCTCTTGACGTCGGCCTCGTAGCGCACCGGCAGCACGTCGAACACGCCGGCCGGCACCTCGACCCGGCGCGCGCGGCCGACGGTCGCGACGTAGCGATGCGCGTTGCGCGTGTCGGTCGCCCGGTTCTCGACGATCGCGGTGCCGCTCCACTGCTTGCCTTCGACGAGCGGGAAGCTGAAGTGCGGATAAAAGGGCGACCACCGCCACTCGCCGGCGTCCGCGGCGGATTCGCCGGCCGCGGCGAGCGCGGGGCGCACGAGCAGGTTCCACTCGCGCGTGTAGACGTAGCGGCCGCCCGCCGCGCCGGCGGCGGTCGACCGCAGCTCGCAGACGATGCGGTCGGGCGTGACCTCGACCACGCGGCGCGTCTCTTCCGCAGTGCCGGGCGACAGCTTGTTCTCGGCGGCGTAGCGCCACGTGTCGCCGACGGCAATCTCGGGTCGCTGCACGGCGCACTCAGAAGCTGTGAATCTTTCTACTGCGCGGCCCGCTGGCGTCGTTGCGCGGTGCTCGGGCCTCGCCTATCCACTCGATATGTCTCGGCCCTGCGCTCCGTGCCCCCGGACTTGATCCGGGGCAGCAGCCCGCTCGCGACGAAATCTTCACAGCTTCTCAGCCGAGATTGGCCGCAAGCCAGCGCTCGAGCTCGTCGACCGCCTCGCGTTTGCGCCGCGCGAGATCCTCGAGCTGGTCGCGGCCGATGCGGCCGACGTTGAAGTACTTCGCCTGCGGGTGCGAGAAGTAGAAGCCGGCGACCGACGACGGCGGGATCATCGCGTAGTTCTCGGTCAGCCGCATGCCGATCTCCGCGCAGTTCAGGGCCGCGAACAGCTTCGCCTTGACCGAGTGCTCGGGGCAGGCCGGATAGCCGGGGGCGGGGCGGATGCCGCGGTAGTCCTCGCGGATCAACTGCTCGTTGGTGAGGCGCTCGTTCGGTTCGTAACCCCACAAGTCGCGCCGCACGCGCTCGTGCATCAGCTCGGCGAACGCCTCGGCGAGCCGGTCGGCGATCGCCTTGAGCATGATCGCGCCGTAGTCGTCGTGCTTGGCCAGGAACATCGCCTCGCGCTCGTCGAGG
>JBFMFC010000029.1:36797-41735 GCA_040752195.1 Pseudomonadota bacterium
GTCGCGCCGCACGCGCTCGTGCATCAGCTCGGCGAACGCCTCGGCGAGCCGGTCGGCGATCGCCTTGAGCATGATCGCGCCGTAGTCGTCGTGCTTGGCCAGGAACATCGCCTCGCGCTCGTCGAGGCCGATGCCGGAGGTGACCGCGAACAGGCCGATGTAGTCGGCGATCCCGGTGGACTTCGGCGCGATGAAGTCGGCGAGGCACTGGTTCGGGTTCGGCACACGCCCTTGCGGGCTGTCGATCACGGGCTTTCGGGTCTGCTGGCGCAGGTTGTGCCAGGTGAACAGCACCTCGCGGCGCGACTCGTCGGTGTAGATCTCGATGTCGTCGCCGACCGAGTTGGCCGGGTAGAACCCCACGACGCCGTTGGCGGCGAGCCAGCGCTCGGCGACGATGCGCTCGAGCATCTTCTCGCCTTCGGCGAAGACCTGGCGCGCGTGCTCGCCGACGACTTCGTCGGCGAGGATCGCGGGGAAGGGGCCGTGCAGATCCCAGGTCTGGAAGAACGGACCCCAGTCGATGTACTTGGCGATCATCGCGAGGTCGTAGTTCCTGAACACGCGGCGGCCGATGAACTTGGGCTTGGGCGGCACGTACCCCGCCCAGTCGATTTTCGGCGCGTTGGCGCGCGCCTCGGCGAGCGCGATCAGCTCGGGGCCCTTCTTCGCCGCGTGCTGCGCGCGGACCCTTTCGTATTCGGCCTTGACCTCGGCGATGAACTTCGCCGCGGCGTCGTCGGACACGAGGCTCTGGCAAACGCCGACCGACCGGCTGGCGTCCGACACGTAGACGACCACGCCGTTCGTGTAGTGCGGCGCGATCTTGACGGCGGTGTGCACGCGGCTCGTCGTCGCCCCCCCGATCAGCAGCGGCAGCTTGAAGCCCTGCCGCTGCATCTCGCGCGCGACGTGCTGCATTTCCTCGAGCGACGGTGTGATCAGCCCCGACAGGCCGATCATGTCGGCGCGCTCGTCGCGCGCCACCTGCAGGATCTTCTCGGCCGGCACCATCACGCCGAGGTTGACCACCTCGAAGTTGTTGCACTGGAGGACGACCGCGACGATGTTCTTGCCGATGTCGTGCACGTCGCCCTTGACCGTCGCGATCACGACCTTGCCCTTGGCGCGCGCCTGGCCGCCGGCGGCGACGTGCGCCGCCTTTTCGGCCTCGATGAAAGGAATGAGATGCGCGACCGCCTGCTTCATCACGCGCGCGCTCTTGACGACCTGCGGCAGGAACATCTTGCCGGCGCCGAACAGATCGCCGACGATGTTCATGCCGTCCATCAGCGGGCCCTCGATCACCTCGATCGGGCGCCCGCCGCGCGCGGCGACGGCGGCGCGGCACTCCTCGGTGTCCTCGACGACGTACTGCGTGATGCCGTGCACCAGCGCGTGCGCGAGCCGCTTCTCGACCGGCTCGGCGCGCCACGCGAGATCCTCCTTCCGCTCCCTGCCGCCGGCCTTGATCTGTTCGGCGTACTGCACGAGCCGCTCGCCGGCGTCGGGCCTGCGGTTGAGCACGACGTCCTCGACACGGCTGCGCAGCTCGGGCTCGATCTCTTCGTACACGCCGAGCTGGCCGGCGTTGACAATGCCCATCGTCAGGCCCGCCTTGATCGCGTGGTACAGGAACACCGTGTGGATCGCCTCGCGGACGTGGTCGTTGCCGCGGAAGCTGAAGCTGACGTTGCTGACGCCGCCGCTGACCTTGGCATGCGGCAGATGGCCGCGGATCCAGCGTGTGGCCTCGATGAAGTCGACCGCGTAGTTGTTGTGTTCCTCGATCCCCGTGGCGATCGCGAAGATGTTCGGATCGAAGATGATGTCCTCGGGCGGGAAGTCCGCTTTCCGCGTCAGCAGGTCGTAGCAGCGCTTGCAGATGCCGACCTTGCGTTCGAAGGTGTCGGCCTGACCCTGTTCGTCGAAAGCCATCACGATCACCGCGGCGCCGTAGCGGCGCGCGAGCTTCGCCTGCCGCAGGAACTCTTCCTCGCCCTCCTTCAGCGAGATCGAGTTGACGATCGACTTGCCCTGCACGCACTTCAGGCCGGCTTCGATGACGCTCCACTTGGAGCTGTCGATCATCACCGGCACGCGCGCGATGTCGGGCTCGGCGGCGATCAGGTTCAGGAAGCGCGTCATCGCGCGCGCCGAATCGAGCATCGCCTCGTCCATGTTGACGTCGATGATCTGCGCGCCGGCCTCGACCTGCTGGCGCGCCACGGCGACCGCCTCCTCGTACTGCTCGGCCAGGATCAGCCGGGCGAAGGCCTTCGACCCCGTGACGTTGGTGCGCTCGCCGACGTTGACGAACAGGCTCGACTCGTCGATGCGCAGCGGCTCCAGTCCCGCGAGCTTGAGCGCATGATCCGCCGCGGGCACCGGGCGCGGCGCGCTGCCTTCGATCGCGCGCGCGATGGCGCGGATGTGCTCGGGTGTGGTGCCGCAGCAGCCGCCGGCGATGTTGACGAAGCCCGCCTGCGCGAACTCGAGCAGCAGCCGCGACGTGACCTCGGGCGTTTCGTCGAAGCCGGTGTCGCTCATCGGGTTGGGCAGCCCCGCGTTCGGATAGACGCTGACGAAGGTGTCGGCGATCGACGCCAGTTCCTCGATGTACGGCCGCATCAGCGCGGCGCCGAGCGCGCAGTTCAGTCCGACCGCGAGCGGCCGCGCGTGGCGCACCGAGTACCAGAACGCCTCGACCGTCTGTCCCGACAGGATGCGGCCGGAGGCGTCGGTCACGGTGCCGCTGATGATCACGGGCCAGCGCGCCCCGCGCCGCTCGAACTCGGACTCGATCGCGAAGATCGCGGCCTTGGCGTTGAGCGTGTCGAAGATCGTTTCGACCAGCAGGATGTCGGCGCCGCCGTCGAGCAGCCCGCGCGCCTGCTCGCCGTACGCCTGCGCCAGCTCGTCGAAGGTGACGTTGCGCGCGCCCGGATCGTTGACGTCCGGCGAGATCGACGCAGTCTTCGGCGTCGGACCCAGCGCGCCGCAGACGAAGCGCGGCTTGTCCGCGGTCGAGAACCGGTCGCACGCGGCGCGCGCGAGCCGCGCGGCCTCGACGTTCATCTCGTAGGCGAGGTGCCCGAGCGCATAGTCCTCCTGCGCGATCCGCGTGGCGCCGAACGTGTTCGTCTCGATCAGATCGGCGCCCGCCGCAAGGTACGCGTCGTGGATCTCGCGGACGACGTCGGGTCGGGTCAGTACCAGCAGCTCGTTGTTGCCGCGCACGTCGACCGCGTGGTCCGCGAAGCGCTCGCCGCGGAAGTCGGCCTCGGTGAGCTTGCGCCGCTGGATCATCGTCCCCATCGCGCCGTCGAGGATCAGGATGCGGCGCGCGAGCAGCTCGCGCAGGCGCAGTTCGACGGGGTTTTCGGCAGGAGTGCGCGTGTTCATCGCGGGTCCTTGGGTCGGGCTTCGGATTGTAGGTGAGCCGGTCGCGCGCCCGCCCCGTGCACGAAAGCAAGCGGCGCGCCGAAGCGCGCCGCCTGTCGCCGACCGGGCCGCCTCAGTGCAGCACCAGCGGCTGCGTCATCAGGCCGGCGTAACCGGTCAGGAACTCGTCGATGTCCTCGGGCGAGGGTTCGTTGGCGATGAGTTCCTGCACGCTGGCGCGAAAGCGTTCGGCTTCCTGCCCGCCGAGGAAGATCTCGCGCCGCAGGGTCTTGTCCATGATCTCGAAGCCGCCGGCCGGATGCTGGCCGTCGTCTCCGAAGCCGGAGAACTCGACCACACAGTAGTGCGGGCTGTTGTAGATCATGTTCATGAGCCACCCCGAACGTTGCATGGCCCTTGTGGATGACTAGGCCACCTGGCCCGAATATCGGTCCCGGCCACCGAATCTCAAGATCCCGAGGCGGCCGAGCCCCGGGGGCTCAGGCGGCGCCGGCCAGGAAGCGCCGCAGCGCGGCGTTGAACGCCTCGGGCTGCTCCAGATTGGACAGGTGCGCCGCCTGCGGAATGCGTTCGAGTCGCGCGCCGGGAATCGCCTGGACGATCTCCTCGGCCATCGATGGCGGCGTGCCGCGGTCCTCCTCGCCGACGATCACGAGCACCGGACAGGCGATCGTGGACAACCGCGCGGTCAGGTTGATCCGGCTGATCGCTTTCGCGCAGCCGATGTACCCCGCGACCGGCGTGGCGCGGATGCGCTCGGCGATGCGCGCGACGACGTCGGGCCGGCGCTCGCGGAACGACGCGGTGAACCAGCGCTCGAGCGTGCCCGGAACGATCGCCGACATGCCCTGCGCGGTCCTCACCGCGGTGATCCGCTCGTCCCACACGCCGCGCATCTCGGCGGGGTAGCGGCTCGTCGTGTCGGCGAGCGTCAGCGACGCGAAACGCAGCGGAAAACGCAGCGCCGCGATCTGCCCGATCATGCCGCCCATCGACAGGCCGACGAAGTGGCAGCGCTGGATCCGCAGTGCGTCGAGCAGCCCCTTCAGGTCGTCGGCGAGCTGCTCGAGCGTGTACTCGCCGGCCGGCGCGGAACTGGCGCCGTGGCCGCGCGTGTCGAAGCGCAGCACGTTGTACTCGCGCGCGAACTCGGCGGCCTGCGGGTCCCACATCGTGTGGTCGCAGGCAAGCGAGTGGCTGAACACGAGCCAGGGGCGCGACGGCTTGAGGTCGCCGTCGATCTGATAGGCGATGTCGATGTCGTTAACGCGGACGCGCTTCATCGTTTTCCAGCAAGGTGACGGGCACACCGAGACGGGCTTCGGCGAGCAGCCGGCGCACGCGTTCGAGGTGTTCGTCGGTCGCGATCAGCAGCAGCAACTCGGTCGGCCGGTGCGAACGCACGATGCGCGTGAGCGTCGTGCGCAACGGCACCTCGCCGACGCAGCAAACGCAGCCCGGCGCGAGACGCGCGAGCGCCACGCCGGCAGGGCAGCTCAGGTCGAAGAATGCACCCTCGGCGATCACTGCCAG
>JBFMFC010000029.1:41835-43349 GCA_040752195.1 Pseudomonadota bacterium
CGTAGGCCACTGGACATAGTCGGTGCTGGCGTAGCCGGTCGTCGTCGCGATCGAGACCGTGTTGAACAGCGCGTAGCGAAACGACGTCGCGAAGTCCGGGTACTGCCCGTGCCACCACAGGAAGGCGGCGATCGCGAACGCGGCGCCGAGCACGACGGCGACGTACGTCCTGCCCTCCGGGTCGCGCCAGTACACGGCGAGCGAGCGGCGCCGCCACGCCAGGAAGTGCATCGAGAAGTTGAAGCCTGCGAGCAGCATAAAGACCACTGCCGTGTACTCGATTGCCGGCGAGTTCCAGAAGCCGAAGCTGGCGTCGTGCGACGAGAAGCCGCCGAGCCCCATCGTCGAGCACATGTGCATGAAGGCGTCCGGCCAGTCCATGCCCGCGATCCGGTAGCTCGCCATGCAGACGAGCGAGATCGCCACATAGATCAGGTACAGGCCCTTCGCGGTCTCGGCGATGCGCGGCGTGAGCTTGTGTTCCTTCAGCGGGCCCGCCGTCTCGGCCTTGTAGATCTGACTGCCGCCGACGCCGAGCAGCGGCAGGATCGCCACCGCCAGCACGATCACTCCCATGCCGCCGATCCACACCAGAAGGTGCCGCCACACGTTGATCGAAAGCGGCAGCGCGTCGAGTCCCGTAAGCACGGTCGCGCCCGTGGTCGTCAGCCCGGACATCGCCTCGAAGTACGCATCGGTGAACGACAGCCCCGGCAGGTGCAGCAGCAGCGGCAGCGTGGCGAACGCGGGCAGCGTCGTCCAGACCAGAGACACCAGCAGGAAGCCGTCGCGCGGCAGCAGCTCGCGCTTGAAACGCCGCGTGACGAACCACACCGTCGCACCCGACGCGAAGGTGATCAGGAATGCATTGTCGTAGGCGATCAGCGCCTTGTCGCCGCCGATCAGCGCGACGCCGAGCGGTACCAGCATCGTGACCGCAAAGAGCATCACGACCAGGCTCAGCACGTTCAGGATCGGGAACAGCGAATACGCGAGCGCGTGCATGCGAGGTCGTCGTCGTGGGTGCGCGCGGCGCGATTATGCGCTGCGCTCTCGCGCGGCAGCGTCGCACAAGAAGTGACGGCGGGACTCGCCCGCCGTCGGTCGCCCTGGCACGCCCGTGCTCAGTTGCCGTACAGCACGCTCGGCAGCCACAACCCGATCTGCGGGAACGCGTACAGCAGCACGATCGCGATGACTTGGATGCCCATGAACGGCATCATGCCGGCGAAGATCTGGTTCAGCGTCACGTGCGGCGGCGCCACGCCCTTCAGGTAGAACGCCGACATCGCCACCGGCGGGCTGAGGAACGCGGTCTGCAGGTTCAGCGCCACCAGCAGCCCGAAGAACAGCGGGTCGATGTTGAAGTGCTGCAGCAGAGGAATGAAGATCGGCATGAAGATCACGATGATCTCGGTCCACTCCAGCGGCCAGCCGAGCAGAAAGATGATGATCTGCGACAGCACCATGAACTGCACCGGCGTCAGATCGAGCGACAGCACCCAGCGCTCGAC
>JBFMFC010000030.1:0-41017 GCA_040752195.1 Pseudomonadota bacterium
CCGCGCGTGCCACGCTGCTGCGCCGGCTTGCGCCGAGCCGCAACGTGCTCGTGCCGGCCGCTGTCGGCGGACTGATCGTCGCGCTCGGCTTTGCCGTGGCCCCGTCGTTCAAGCCGGCGCCGCGCCCGATCACGCAGCGCGACATCGACCGCGCGGTGCTGCACACCCTCAACACCAAGCCGCTGCCGTCGGCGGCCGCCAAGGCGTACGAAGCGGTGCGCCGTTCGGTCGTGCTGGTGCGCGGCACCACGCCGGGGGAAGACGGCAAGGACGACAGCGACGATGCGGTCGGCACCGGCGTGGTGATCGTCGAGTCGGGGATCATCCTGACCAACCTGCACGTCGTGCTCCAGGCCAAGGACTTGCGCGTCGTCTTCGCCGACGGCTCGGAGTCCGAGGCGACCGTGGCCGGACTGCGACCCGAGCACGACCTCGCCGTGCTGCGCGCCAGGGTCGTGCCGGACGATCTGCAGCCCGCCACGCTCGGCTCGACGCAGGGGCTCGCGCTGGGCGATCAGGTCATCGCCGTCGGCTTTCCGTTCGGCATCGGGCCGTCGGTGTCGGCCGGGGTCATTTCGGGCCTGAAGCGCGAGTTCCGCTCGCCTCAGGGCAAGCGCGTGCTGACGAACCTGATCCAGTTCGACGCCGCGGCCAACCCGGGCAACTCGGGCGGCCCGCTGGTGACGATGAGCGGCGAAGTCGTCGGCATCGTCACCGCGATCCTCAACCCGTCCGAGAGCCGCACCTTCATCGGTATCGGCTTCGCGGTGCCGATCGAGAACGCCGCCGAAGGCGTCGGCCTGCACCCGTTCTGACCGCGAATCCACCCAACCGACCGGCCTGCACGATGAACGACACGACACCGAGCAAGCACCACGTCGCCGCGACGATGGAGCGCATCCTGTACGAAGTGAAGAAGGTCGTCGTCGGTCAGGATCACTTCCTCGAATGCGTGCTGGTGGCCACGCTCGCGCAGGGCCACCTGCTCGTCGAGGGCGTTCCGGGGCTCGCCAAGACGCTGACCGTCAAGACGCTCGCGCAGACGATCCGCGGCACGTTCCGCCGCATCCAGTTCACGCCCGATCTGGTTCCGGCGGACCTGGTGGGCACGCGCATCTACAACCAGAAGACCGGCGACTTCGCGACCTCGCTCGGACCCGTGTTCACCAATCTGCTGCTCGCCGACGAGATCAACCGCGCGCCGGCCAAGGTGCAGAGCGCGCTGCTCGAGGTCATGCAGGAGCGGCAGGTCACGATCGCCGGCGAGACGCACCGCGTGCCCGAGCCGTTCGTCGTGATGGCCACCCAGAACCCGATCGAGACCGAGGGCACGTATCCGCTGCCCGAAGCGCAGATCGACCGTTTCATGATGAAGGTGCTGGTCGACTATCCGAGCGAGGACGAGGAGCGCGTGATCGTCGAGCGCGTGACCGGCGCGGCGACCGCGGTGGCGGCGGTGGCGACGACCGATCAGCTCGCAGCGCTGCAACGCGAATGCCGCGCGGGCTTCGTCGATCCGGCGCTCGTCGACTACGCCGTGCGGCTGGTCACGGCGACCCGCGCGCCGCACAAGGCCGGGCTCGCCGATCTGGCGCGCTACATCACCTTCGGTGCCAGCCCGCGCGCGACGATCCACCTGATCGAAGCGGCGCGCGCGCTCGCGCTGCTGCGCGGGCGCGACTACGCGCTGCCGGAAGACGTCGTCGATCTGGCTGCCGACGTGCTGCGCCACCGGCTCGTGTTGTCGTATGAGGCGCTCGCCGACGGCCAGACCGCCGACGCGCTGATCGCGCAGATCATGCGCAAGGTGCCGGTCCCGGACAAACCGTTGCAGACGCACGCCAGCCATGCCCGCGCGCTCCAGTAGTGCAGAGCAGATCCTGCGCCGGCTCGAGTGGACCGTTCTGCGGCGGCTCGACGGCCTGCTGCAGGGCGACTACCGCACGCTGTTCCGCGGCTTCGGCATGGATCTGGCGGACCTGCGCGAATACCAGTACCACGACGACGTGCGCCACATCGACTGGAACGTCACCGCGCGGCTGCAGACGCCGTACGTGCGCGAGTACCGCGAGGATCGCGAGGTGGCCGCGTGGTTCCTGCTCGACCTGTCGGGCTCGGTCGACTTCGGCTCCGGCGCGACCAAGAAGCAGGCGGTCGCTGCCGATTTCGTCACGCTGCTCGCGCGCATTCTCACGCGGCGCGGCAACCGGGTCGGCGCGGTGTTCTACGGCGACCGCGTCGATGCGGTCGTTCCGCCGCGAAGCGGCCGGCGCCACGTGCTCGAGCTGCTGCACCGGATGCAAGCGCGGCCCGCGAACCGCGGCGCGGCGCAGACCGATCTGGCAGAGCTCCTCGTCGCCGCATACAAGCTCGCGCGGCGCCGCTCGCTGGTGTTCGTCGTGTCGGACTTCCTGAGCGTGCCCGGCTGGGAGCAGCCGCTCGCGCGCCTTGCGCAGCGGCATGAAGTCATCGCGATCCGCCTGTACGACGCGCTCGAGATGGCGCTGCCCGACCTGGGCCTCGTGCTGCTGCAGGACGCCGAAACCGGCGAGCAGATCGCCGTCGACACGCACGACGCGGCGTTTCGCCGGCGCTTCGCGGCCGCCGCGCAGCAACGCGAGGCGTACCTGCGCGAAGCCCTGGCCGGCGCCGGAGTGGACGCATTGGAACTGGCGGCCGGCGGCGATCTGGTCGACGCGGTGCTGCGCTTCGCCGACCTGCGCAAGCGGCGCGGCCAGGGCGGCGCGGCGACGCGCAGCCGGCTCGCCGCGCATCTGGACAGCCGCGCCGCTCCGATCAACGGCCGCGCGGCAGGAGCGCTGCGGTGAAGTTCCTGTGGCCCGAACTGCTGTGGCTCGCCGCGGCGTTGCCGCTGCTAGTCATCGGCTACGTGTTGCTGCTGCGCCGGAAGAAGAAACTCGCGATCCGCTACGCGAGCCTGGCGATCGTCAAGGACGCGCTGACGGCCGGTAGCCGCTGGCGCCGCCACGTGCCGCCGGCGCTGTTCCTCGCCGCGCTGGCGCTTCTCGTCGCCGCCACCGCGCGGCCGACCGCGGTCGTGACGCTGCCGTCGCAGCAGCAGACGATCATCCTCGCGATGGACGTCTCGGGCAGCATGCGCGCGAAGGACGTCGAGCCGAACCGCCTCGTCGCCTCGCAGAACGCCGCGCGCGGGTTCATCGCCGAGGCGCCGCGTCACACGCGGATCGGCATCGTCACGTTCGCCGGAACGGCTTCGCTGGTGCAGGCGCCGACGACAAACCGCGAAGACCTGCTCGCCGCGATCGACCGCTTTCAGCTTCAGCGCGCCACCGCGACCGGCAGCGGCATCATCGTTTCGCTCGCCACGCTGTTTCCCGACGGCGGGTTCGACGTGACCGAGGCGATCTACGGCCGCGAGTTCCAGCGCGGCGCTGCCCTCGACGCGGAGCCGAAGAAGGACAAGCCCGAGTTCAAGCCGGTGCCGCCGGGTTCGAACGACTCGATGGCGATCATCCTGCTGTCGGACGGCCAGCGAACGACGGGACCCGATCCGATCGACGCCGCGCGGCGCGCCGCCGAGCGCGGCGTGCGCATCTACACGGTCGGTATCGGCACCGTCGAAGGCGAGGTGGTCGGGTTCGAAGGCTGGTCGTTCCGCGCGCGGCTCGACGAGGAGACGCTGAAGGCGATCGCCGGCATCACGCGCGCCGAGTACTTCTACGCGGGCAGCGCGGCCGACCTACACAAGATCTTCCAGACCCTCGGCTCGAAGATCGTGCTGCAGAAAAAGGAGACCGAGGTGACCGCGCTGTTCGCCGGCGCTGCGGCGCTGCTCGCGCTCGCCGCCGGCGCGCTGTCGATGCTGTGGTTCAACCGGATCCTCTAGCCCCGCGCTCGCGCAGCAGCGCGCCGATCAGCCGGTCCTTTTCCTCCCACATCGCGTTGAGCCACGCCTGCACGCGCGCCCGATGCTGTGCGTCGGCGCGCGCGCCTTCGTCGACGAGGTCGGGCGGAATCGCTCGCCGCTGCACCCGCACGACGATTTCGCGGACGCGGCCGGCGAGCAGATCCCAGAACGTGGGCGTGCCCTGCGGGTAGACGATCGTCACGTCGAGCGCCGCCTCGAACTGCCGGCCCATCGTCGCCAGCGCGATCGTCACGCCCCCCGCTTTCGGCTTGAGCAGATGCGCGTACGGCGAGGACTGCGCCGCGTGCTTGGCGGGCGTGAAGCGCGTGCCCTCGACGAAGCTGATCACCGACGTCGGAATCAGCTTGAAGCGCTCGCACGCGCGCCGCGTCGCGGCCAGGTCGAGCTGCCCCGACGCGCCGCCGCGGCCGCGCCGCAGAAACGGAAAGTCGAGCGCCCACCATGCGAGCCCGATCACCGGCACCCAGATCAGCTCCTGCTTGAGGAAGAACTTCAGCATCGGGATGCGGCCGTTGAACACCTTCTGCAGCGCCAGGATGTCGACCCAGCTTGCATGGTTGCTGACCACGAGATACCAGCCGCGCGGGTTCAGCCCCTCCACGCCCTGCACGTCCCAGCGCGTGCGGCCGACCGCCGCCATCCACGCGTTGTTCACCCGGATCCATGTGCCGGCCAGCGCGTTGAGCACGCGATCGACCACGCGCCGCACCGCGGCCGCCGGCACGACGAGCTTGGCGAGCGCAAAGGGCAGCATCGCCGCGGTCAGCACGAGCGTGTTCAGCACCAGCACGGCGCCGGCGGCGCAGCCTTTGAGGATCGCGGCGATGCGCTCGAGCATGGGCGCGAAGTATCGGCGTTCGAGCCCGCGCGCGCCCTGCGGTGTGGCAAGAATGCAGCGTTCGGCCGGCCCCGAAGCCCCCCTTTGGCAGGGGGAGCGACAGCGTCAGACGCCGGTGGCTTCGGCCATCAGCGCGCGCCAGCGGCGGTAGCGTTCGCGCAGCGCGGCGTCGTGCTGCGGCTCGAACACCTCTTCGTTGGCCCCAGTGTTCCACTCGGCCGGACGGCCGGCGGCGAGATACGCGATGCCGCGCGCGCTCGCTTCCGGATCGTCGCGCCGGTGCACCGGCACCCCGTTCAGCGATGCCAGCTTGCGGCACAGCCCGTCGAGCCGCGACACGCCGCCGCTGGCGCGGATGCGTTCGACCGGCGGCACGTACGCGGCCATGTGATCGATGTTGGCCTGCAGGAGAAACGCGATGCTTTCGACCAGCGCGACCGCCTTCTGCCACGGCTCTGCGCCGTCGCCGACGAAGCGCGAGTCGAACGCCGCGCGCCAGAACGGCCCGCCGAGCCCGGCGATACCGTTCAGAAACAGCAGCTCCGGCGCGGGCCGCTCCAGCCATTCGGCCAGGCGCGCGGGCAAGTCGTCGATGCCCAGTTCGCCGGCGAGCCATTCGAGCCCCGCGCCTGCGCCGTTGACGTTGCCTTCGATCGTGTAGACGGTCGTGTCGCCGTCGGCGAGCACGATCCCGCTGAGCTGCCGCGGCACATGCCCGGGCGCGCGCATCACCGCGCGCTGCACGAACGCGCTGGTGCCGATGTTGACGTACGCGGACTCGGCCTCCGGCCAGCCGAAGGCGAACACCGCCGCCGACTGGTCGCCATTGACCGCCGCGAGCGGCGCTTCGACGCCGCCCGCGACGAGCGTGCCCCAGCGATCGCAGGTCTGCGCGCTGCGCGGAAGAAACCCCGCCGGCAGGCCGAAGAGTCGCAGCAGCTCCGCGTCCCAGTCGCGCGCCTGCAGGTTCCACAGTTGCGTGCGTGCCGCGCACTGCGGGTCGGCCGCGAACGTGCGTTCCCGGGTCAGCCGGTACACGAGAAAGCTCGCCATCGGCCCCCACGCCAGCGTGCCCGCATCGCGCGCGCTGCGCACCGCCGGCAGATGGTCGAGCGCCCAGCGCAGCTTGGCTGCGCCGTAGTGCGGCGACAGATAAAGCCCCGTCTTGCGGTGGACCGCGTCGCCGTGCGCGGCGAGCGAGTCGATCCACGCGTGCATGCGCCGATCCTGCCAACTGAAGATCGGCGACAGGCAAGCGCCGGTCGCGCGATTCCAGCACACCGCGCTCGAACGCTGGCTCGACAGTCCGGCCGCGACGATGTCGCGCACGCGGCCACCGAGCGCCGCGGCCGCCTGCGCGATCGCGTCGTGCACCGATGCGACGATCTCCTCGCCGTCCTGCTCGGCCCAGTCCGTCTGCGGGCGAACGAGCGAGACCTCGCGTTCGCCGTGCGCGACGATCCGGCCGCGCCGGTCGAGCACGAGCGCCCGGCTCGCGTGCGTACCCTGGTCGATCGCCAGGATCAGCGGCTCGGCGGCCATGAGGGTGGCGCAGCGCGTGCGGCGTGACGGGGTGTCATGCGGCGACGATAGCGCGTGACTTCACCCTTCGGAACGTCGGCGGACTTGGGCGTTGTGCTCGACGAAGAAGCCGCCGCGCGCTCAGCGCGCAGCGCGATCCCGCTGCAACATCGCTTCGAGCTGGTCGAGCAGAGGCCGCTGTCCCGGCTGGATCTTCGCGCGCGCCTCGCCGAGCGGGAACCAGGCCGCGCGATCGACCTCCGGAAACTCGCGCGACTGCCCCGACTTCGGCGGCCACTCCATCGTGAACGTGTTGCTGCGCAGCCGCGCGGGATCGAAGTCCGCGCGAACGGCCCAGGCGTGCACGATCTTGCCGCTTCGTTGCCGCACCGGCTGCAGCGCGATGAACTCGCCCGTCACGACCTGGCCCGTCTCCTCCTCGAACTCGCGCCGCGCCGCCGCGAGCGGTTCCTCATCCGCGTCGAACTCGCCTTTCGGAATCGACCAGGCTCCCGCGTCCTTGCGCGCCCAGAACGGGCCGCCCGGATGGACGAGCAGCACCTCGATCGCACCGCGCGACTCGCGGTAAAGCAGCAGCCCGGCGCTTTGCTTCGGCATCGGATGCCAGACTACACCGGCGCCGTCAGTCCGCGCCGAGCCGCATCGGCACTGGCTCGGCGTTCGCGCGCGGCGAGCCCAGCCGTTCGTACTCGACGATCACCTGCGCGCCGAGCAGCAGCAACGTGGCGGCGAGCTCCAGACTCAGCAGCACCGCGATCGCGGTCGTCAGCGAGCCGTAGACCGTGCTGATCTGCGACAGCGTCGCGAAGTACCACACGAGCACGTGGCGCGTGGTCTCCCACAGCGCGGTGGCGACGACCGCGCCGATCAGCGCGTGCGAAAGCCGCAGCCGCCCGACCGGCATCACCATGTAGATCGAGGCGACGATGAGCACCTCCCCGGTCACGCCGATCAGATACAGAAGCAGCCCGGAGACGCCGCCCAAAGACCAGGTGCGGCCCAGCACGCGCACGGCGTCCTGCCCCAGCGCCTGCAGCGTTCCGGTCACCAGCGTGACCAGCAGCAGCCCGAGCGCGAGCGACACGATGTAGCAGTACGGCAGCACGGCGGAGATCAGAAAGTGGCGCCGGCGGATCGCGACGCGATGGTGAAAGATCACCGACATCGCGTTCTCCAGCACGGTGAACGCGAGCGAGCTGAAAAACAGCATCGTCGCCAGCAGCACCCAGCTCATCACCTGGCGGTGCTCGAGGAAACTGCTGAGCTCGCGCACCAGCGCCTGCGACTGCCCGGGGACGAGCCACTCCAGATAGCGGCCGATGGTCTGCAGCAGCTCGGCCTGGTCGATCACGTGCGACAGCGCGATGACGGTGAGGATCAGCAGCGGAACGATCGACAGCAGCGCGAAGTAAGCGACCGCGCCCGCCAGCAGCAGGCCCTGATTCGCGCGGAATGCCCGCAGCGTCCGCAGCGCGAACGCGCCGGGATGCCGCAGCACGTACGCGGCCTGCGGGCCGAGCGTTGTGTTCAGCATGACGATGCGGCGCGCCTCGCCGATGTGATCGCGCAAACCTCCCGGCGCACTGTGGCCGCGCCGCCGCTGCACGCATTGACGACGGTCAAGCGCAGCGGCGGCGCGCCGCTCATCCCTGCCACACCGCGTAGCCCCTTTCCTGCAGCTCGTCGGCGAGCTCCATCTCCATTCTCCGCGCCGCCTCGTACGGCATCGGGTTGAAGCACTCGTACAGCTCGGGCAGCAGCCGCAGGCCGTACTTGCGCACGTAGCGGTTGCTCTTGTAACCGGCCTTGTGGTTGGCGAAGCGCTCTTCGACCGCGAGCCCCGTCAAGCCGACGTACACGCACGGCATGCCGTCGACGTAGTTCGGATTGCGCGCGCGAAAGCGCCGGTCGCGCAGCACCGCGCGGTCGAGCTCGACGACGTAGACGTGGTGCGCGAGGCGGGGCGCGCGATCGTCCGCGTTCATGCGACCGCCCTGGCGCCCGTCCGACGCGGGCTCGTGCACACTGCGTCCGCGTGACCGACCTCCTCGCCTCGATCCTTGCACCGCGCGGCGCGGCGCCCGCGGCGCGTGTGCTCGTCGCCGGGCGCGCGCTGCGCGCGTTCGTCGACGGCTGCGTCGCGGTGCTGCTGCCCGCGTATCTGCTGGCGCTCGGGCTCGACGCGTGGGCGGTCGGCGTGCTCGCGACCGCCACGCTGCTGGGCTCCGCGCTCGCCACGCTCGCGGTCGGCGCGTGGGGCCACCGCTTCGCGCAGCGCGCGCTGCTCGCCGGCGCCGCGGTGCTGATGATCGCAACGGGTCTGGCGTTCGCCAGCCTCTCGCAGTTCTGGCCGCTGCTGCTGGTGGCGTTCGTCGGCACGCTGAACCCCAGCTCGGGCGACGTCAGCGTCTTTCTGCCGCTGGAGCACGCGCAACTGGCCAATGCCGCGAGCGGCGATGCGCGCACCGCGCTGTTCGCCCGCTACAGCCTGCTCGCATCGCTGGCGGCGTCGTTCGGCGCGCTCGCGGCCGCCGCACCCGCCTGGATCGCGCAAGCCGCCGGCATCGGTGTGCTCGACTCGATGCGGCTGATGTTCGTCGCGTACGCCGCGGTCGGGCTCGCGATCCTGTGGCTGTACCGGCGGCTGCCCGAGCCGCACGCCGAAAGCGACGCAGCGAGGTCGCCGCTGGGCGCTTCGCGCGGAATCGTCGTCAAGCTGGCGCTGCTGTTTTCGGTCGATGCGTTCGCCGGCGGGCTGATCGTCAACAGCCTGCTGTCGCTGTGGCTGATGCAGCGCTTCGACCTTTCGCTCGCCGGCGCGGGCGCGTTCTTCTTCTGGGCCGGGCTGCTGACGGCCGCCTCGCAACTCGCGGCACCCCGGGTCGCGCGCCGCATCGGGCTGCTGAACACGATGGTGTTCACCCATCTGCCCGCGAACGTGTGCCTCGTCGCCGCCGCGCTGGCGCCGAGCCTGCCGCTGGCGCTGGCGCTGCTGTCCATGCGCAGCGCGCTGTCGCAGATGGACGTGCCGACGCGCAGCGCGTACGTGATGAGCGTGGTCACGCCGCCCGAGCGCGCCGCTGCAGCGAGCGTCACGGCGGTGCCGCGCAGCCTCGCCGCCGCGCTCAGCCCCTCGATCGGCGGCGCGCTGTTCGCGGCCGGCTGGTTCGCTGCGCCGCTCATCGCGTGCGGGCTGCTGAAGATCGGCTACGACCTCACGCTGTGGGCAGCGTGCCGCGGGCAAAGGCTCGATCCGCATTAGCCGGGCCCGGCGCGCTACTCGCGTCCGGCGATACGAAGGGACGCGCCGGTTCGTGCGCCTCTTCGCGCAGCATGAACGGACGGTGAACCGAACGCCTTGCGCCAACCGTCACGTCCCGCCCACGTAGGGATTGGTTCGCCTTTCGCGGCCGAAGGTGCTTTCCGGCCCGTGGCCGGGGATGAAGACCGTGTCGTCGCCCATCGGCCACAGCCGCTGCGTGATGCTGGCGATCAGCGTGTCGTAATCGCCACCGGGAAAGTCGGTGCGGCCGATGCTGCCGGCGAACAGCACGTCGCCGACGAACGCGCGCCGGCTCTCGGGGTCATGGAACACCACGTGCCCCGGCGTGTGCCCCGGCGTGTGGCGCACCGACAGCCGAACCTCGCCGACCTGCACGATGTCGCCGTCGGCCAGCCAGCGTGTCGGCGTGAACGGCTCGGCCGGCGGAAAGCCGAACATGCGCGCCTGCTGCGGCAGGCCGTCGATCCAGAACTGGTCGCCCGGATGCGGACCGACGATCGGCACGCCGAGGGCGCGCGCCAGCGCGCCGGTGCCGCCCGCGTGGTCGATGTGCGCATGCGTGAGCAGGATCTGCCCGATGCGCACGCCGTGCCGCCGCGCCGCGGCGGTGATGCGCTCCAGCTCGCCCCCGGGGTCGATGACCGCCGCCTCGTGCGTGCGGTCGCACCAGATGAGCGAGCAGTTCTGCGCGAAGGGCGTGACGGGAATCGTTTCGTAGCGAAGCATGGAACTCCTGCGCCGGAAAACTCGCCGCAGGATAAAGCCACACGGACCGGTGCGCGCGGCCAGTCCGGCCGTCGCATTGGCGTGCGCCATTGAGCACGGTCAATGCATGTGCGCGCAGCCGTACCCCGCCGCGCAGCGCGGTGCTAGGGTGCAGCGTTCGATGATCGAAGCGCCGCGCCCGACCCGGCGGCGCGCCTGAACCGGAGGACCCATGCCCACGCGAGTCGACCTCGCCGAGCTCACGCTGATGGACACGCTCGACCTCGCCACGCTGATCGAGATCGAGGCGTACAAGCGCTACGGGCTGTTCGTCGAGCAGATCGGCAGCGCGACCGACGCCGGCGCGTTCTTCCAGTCGATGATCGCCAACGAGAAGAAGCATGCCGACGATCTCGCCGAGCGCCGGGCCGCGCTGTTCGGCGACGCGCCGCCGCGCGTCAAGCTCGACGACATCTTCGACGTGGAAGCGCCCGACGTCGGCTCGACCTACCGGAACATGTCCGAGTACAAGGCCTGCCAGGTCGCCCTGCGCGCCGAGAAAAAAGCCTTCGACTTCTACGACCGCGCGCTGCGCAAGGTGACGCAACCCGAAGTCAGGGCGCTGTTCGAGGAACTGCGCGACGAAGAAGCCGCGCACGTGCGCATGGTCGAGGAGATCATCGCCAAGCTGCCGCCGTCGGCCCGACTCGATATCGAAGACGAGGACGACACGTCGATGCGGATGGGGTACTAGCCCGGAGATTTCACGAGGTCGCCCCCGTATGCGCGAGTCGCCGAGCCTCGACGGGCACTTGCGGTACGCCGGCTGGAATCCGGTTTGGATTGCCGGGGCTATGCGGGCTTGCGCGGCGCCGGCCGGCCATCTTGCGCTCAAGTGCTCACAAAGGGCGAGCGGCGATGAGTCTGAGCCGCGAGCGGCCTTTGACTGCGTTCCACGGCGGCGCGAAGCAGTGCTTCGCGAAACCCCGCCTGCGCTCCTCTCGCGCAACCGGGCTCGCCCCGGCATCCGGGCAACTCCCGCGCCACTCGTGAAATCTCCAGGCTAGGCGGGCCGGTGTTCCGCCGAATCCGAGCCCGCGCGCGTCTACTTCAACAGTTCCGGCCGCCGACGCCGCAGAAAAGTCTCGACCTCCCCGAGCAACGCCCGCGCCTCGCGGAAAGCCTGCTTCGCCTCCGCCTCGCTCATCGGCGCACCGGTGTAGTCGCTCTGGTTGCGCTTCTTTCGAAGCGCATCCAGCACGATCCAACGGTCGTTACCGATGCCCAGCGTCAGCGGCAGCGACTGGATCATCGTTTGATGGTGTCCGGGGGCGTTGGTGGAGGGGCGGTACCCGTTCGCGAGCATGGCGATCAGCGCGCATTGCATGATCGCCTTGTACGCGCAGTCGAACCGCGTCTCGTTGCTCAAACCGGCATGCGCGGCGTCCGCAAGATTGCGACCAGCCGCATCGAGCAGGCGCCGGATTTCAGCGGGCGTTGCGTCGTGCGGCTTGAGTTGGCCGATTCTTGCGAGATTCTGCAAGGTCATCGTCGTCACCGATCAGCCAGATCTTCGGCCCCTTGACCAACGACTGGACGAAACCGTCGCGCGCCCGGCGGCGGGCATTGAATTCCGCCGGCGTCATGACCGTCGGGTTGATCTCGCGGGCCAATGACGCCTGTGCCGGGTGCAGCGCCTTGACCACGTCGGCGAAATCGGCACTGCCGATCGCCATGACGTCGATGTCGCTGCGAGGCCCGGCGGTGCCCGCCGCCATGGAGCCGTAGACAAAAGCCGCACGCAGGCGGTCCGCCAGCGGTGCAAGGGAAGCCCGCAGCACATCGGCCAGTCCGGCCGTCTTGCGCAGCAGCCCGGAAACTTCCTCGAACACGGGGCTGCTGCGGTTTGCCGCATAGAAGACCTGCCGCCCCACTTCCCGCCGGGTCAGCAGACCCAGGTCCGCCAACGCCCGCAATTCGCGGTGAAGCGTGCCCGGCGACACGCCGGTCACGCGCGCCAACTCGCGGACGTGCATCGACTCCTCGGGCCGCAGGTACAGGGCGGCGAGGATGGCGGCGCGCGAAGCGCCGAGGAGCTGAGTAGCGAGGGATTGCATGTTCTCAAACAGGCAACGAATGTAGCCGAATTGAGAACACGGTACAACAGGCGCCGGGGCGCATCCGACGGCCGATACCGCACGACGCATTGATCACACGCCGGCGCGACAAGTCGCCAGGCAGCATCAGGTCGCGATGACTGCCGCGATCAGCGCTTGAGCCTCTCAAGCTTCACTCACTCGCCTCGCGGATCCCGGAAGTGCCAGAAAGCCCATCCGCGCATCCCTCGTCCGGCAGCAGCCCTGGCCGCACTACTCGGCGACTCGAAGAGCTGCCTGCCGAAGCGAATGTGTCCATCGCGCCGAAGCAACGCTCTGAACTCCTCGCCCCTGTACCAAGCCCTCAGCGGCATCGGCCGTTCAACGAGCCGCGCCAAAACCAACGTTTCCACGGATCCGCGTCTTGGCACGACGGCGATGTGTGACATGCCGCTCGCCGAGCAAGGCAGCTGTCTCGTCGCGCTGGTGCTCGTTGGTTTTCTTGTTCACTCTGCTCACAGGGTCTTGTCGCACCCTCAGTCGCGAGGAGGGCTCTATCGGTGGCCATTGGCACGGACCTCCGTCGGCCATTTTTAACAGCGGCATGTGCTGAATACGACTCAGTCTGTTGCCGACACTCCGACACCCTTTCGCATCAACTCCGTCATCGTCAGCGCCTGGCGGACTTGCATCCTCGCAACGACCGAGCGCTCTTGATCACGGAGAGACTCAAGCTTTTCCTCGTCACCGATGTCTTCGCTACGCGCACTCTGTGCTTGCTGCTGAAGAATTGCGTGATAGCCGATCCAGACGGAATAGTTCACTTCGAACGTGTCGACGAGCATTGGACTACTCGTTTTCAACTTTTCCATGGCTTCGGCGAACGGCCCAAAGGCTGTTGAATAGAAGACAACCGTCTTGCCCTCGAGAACAACAGCCTTGTAGGCGTGCGCCCGCTGACGATCGGAATCTCCGAGATCATCCGGCCATAGCAGCTCCCACCTTTCGGTATCTTCCGGGCCAATTGGCTGTATCTCAAACGGCGGCACTTGAGCTGCTGATTTGCGCGCCGGGCGCTCTAGCACCGGGAGCACCTCGAAGGCTCTCGATCCAGTGAGCTGAGAACCGTCTGGCCGTGTGATTGTCACGATCAGCTCTCCCGCGTCTCCCGCCCTCGCGCCCTCCCTCGGTCGCATTCGCCACCGAATTCGACCACCGCGAAGTTGCGACTTTGATTCGACCTCAAGTACGCATGGCTCCGTTCGGATCAGCACCAGTCCGCGACGGTCGAACTCCGGATCTGCATCTGTTTCAACGATCACCAGCTCACTGTCGCTCAGATGCACCTGCAAGAGATCCTGCGGATAGACAATCTCTAGGCGCGTGACTTGCGGAAAGGGCAGAGTCGGTAGTGGCTCAACTCTGGTTGGATGAGGCGCCTTGGGTCGTGGGATCGGGTGCGGCTTTCCCTGTCCAGCCACGTCAGTCCTGGCCATATCCGACACTTGAAAGCCGGCCTCTTTTAGCAGTCGGGTAACCTGCTGCCGAACCTCCTCGCGCGTGGAGGCCGCTTCGCGTCTCGCGAGTTTCTCAGTCAGCTCCTTCTCGATCTCGAACAGGTTTGTGTCGTCTTGCAGCATGCGCCTCAAGCTGGCAATCAGCCCCTCAAGAATGGGGCCCTCCTTGAAGCCTTCGCGGCTAGTCGAGAATAGCTCGCGCCGAACGCGGTTGTCTGCTTCAGTGGCATCAATATGGACAACAATGTGCTTTGAAACCAGTCCTAGATTGATCTCCTTCAGAAGGTGTGCGGTAAGTTCGCCCTGCGTTTGCCCGTTTAGCGTGCCAACAATTGGGTGATTCGGCTGAACAAACAGCTCCGCAGAGTTGCCGCGCAACTCGTATCGGTCCTCCTTCTTCCTAAAGGCGAAGACCACCCAGTACTCGACACCTATGCATGGGCAGTCGCCACCTAGCGGAGTGACGAACTCCATTGGCCGGTGGTGTCGCACTTGCACCCTAGCCTCTTTGTCCTCCTCAGCCGACGATCGCTCCGATGCCAGCCTCATGAGGCGGTTTCGGCTCCCCCGTACAAGTTCATTACGTGCTTTCTCGGGTCGCCTCAGATCGAGCAGCCGAAATGGAAGCACAGGGTCGAACAGACTGTAGTGAAGGTAGTGATAGAGGTTTCCGGGACTTGGAGCCAGCGCCTTCGAGATGGCTCCAAGCCGATACTGAACGTGCCTGACTAGCGTTCCTTTTGACAGCCTTGGGGGTTCAGGCGACGTTCGCTCCTCGTAAAGCGGGATCGCCTCGGCGTAGGCGGCCTCCAGGATCTCGAACCCGCCGGAATCGGTTGCCATCGCGAGAAAGGCGTAGCAGTCCTCTTTCCATGAAACATCCAGCCGCAGGACTCGAACAACGGTGAAGGCGACCCTCTTAGGGTCTGCTTTGCTTCGACTGACGATTATTGTGAACTCTGAGAACCCAAGCGTCGCGGCCCCGCCCTGTCCGAAGGCGCCGATCTGATGCTTCTTTCTAATCTTGTTCCCCGCTTGAAGACTCAAAATCGTCGACGGAAACTCCTCCGGCGATAGCCCCACGCCATCGTCGACTACGTCAATCGTCGGTGAATCTTCCACGCCGCTATCGAGTAGAAGCACATTGATGCGCTTGTCCGTCTCGACTGCCATCCCTCGATACAGGCCTTGTTCCGGCCCGGTTAGCGGTCTACCGAACCACTCGTTCGCCGCCTGACGTGCCGATTCGGGCAGCGCAGTTCTGGGTAAGTTTGTGGCCCGGTCCTCGAGGATTGCGTCAATCGCGTTCGTTATTCGTTCGCTAAGGCTTTTCCCTGGCTTTGTGCCTAGACCGATTGTCGAAATATTTGAGGCATTTCCGCCGAAGGCCTTCCAGCAAAGTCGATGCGCCCCAAAGGGCGAGTCGAGGCCAGCTTCCGACGAATCGCCAACTGCACGAAGGAGGTCCCGCACGGTGTTTGCGCTCCGTGCCCTCAGCAGACTGAACAGAAAGGAATTCTTATCGAATGTGCTCATGCTTAGGGCTTCCGTCTATGTATAAGCAAGACTTCCCTACCGGTAGAGGCAGTTTGGCCTGCCAAGTGGTTGTACCAGCGGCGACCAGGAACATCTCTCCAGTAATATGAGCCGAAACTCCTGCTGTACGCCTCGCATTGCTCAAAGCCAGCCGAGACGATCGCCTCTAGGTACTCCCTCAGATGAATGTCAGGTCTAGAGAATGAGACAAGCTGAATCAGCGGTACGCCAGGCTTTAGTAGTCGTGCCACGGCACTGAACGACATACAAACCTGCTCAAAGTACCGATGCGGAGATTTGGAGCGTCGATCGACGAAGGTGTAACTCGGTCCACCCCGATCGTCGGGCACCCCTGCAATCCAGAAAGGTGCGCCCGTTTCCTTGCGGCCGCGAACCTGCCAGCGGTGATACAAGACGTGAACTCCAAGGTACGGCGGCGAAGTAAGAACTAGCTGGATGTCGCCAAACCTGGCAATTCTCTTGTCGTCTGCAATGGTCTGAGCGCTGCGCCTTAGGACCAAACGCGATGCACTCAGCGAACGCTGAGTCACCCCAACCGCCCGGAGACGCGCGCGCATGTCAACGTTAGCAGCCAGCATCTCGTGTGCGAAAGACCACATCCGCTCGTGAAACGCTCGCACGGACGGCAGGACTCGTCTGTTGTCTAGTGCCCACTGCGCAGTCCTAAGCAAGACGCTTTGAGCGAAGTCGCGCGGGCGCGGCTTGTCTATCCTTCTGAAGTGCTCGCGCGCATGGGCGATGGCCCTAGCCAAACGCCAGGGAACAGCCCGAAGGTGCCTCTTAGCTTCATCCATTAGCCCCTGTTGTTCGTGCGCGCCCGAAGTAGCTCGTTCCAGCGCACACAAAACGATCTCGGCGCTCTCCTCAGAAAGAGGCGTTGTCTTCACTCGCGTAACGAAGCAGGCGAGTGAGCTGATGTCAGTTCCGATGCCTCGTCGGCCATTTGCTAACGCCTCAACTATTGTGGTTCCACCACCCACGAACGGATCAAGAACTAGGTCACCCGGCTGCGTGAACGACGCTATCGCTTCACGCGCGAAGCGGTCTGAGAACCGCGCTGGGTAGCGGTAGTAGTTGTGCGTTAGCGAAGCAACAGGGTGTGTCTCGTCAGCTGCGATAGCAAGTCGCTCGCAGGCCTCTGAAGCTGATCCAGTCGTTGCTCGCTCAGTCATTCAGTAACCTCAGCCACAACGTTGTTTGGCAATCTCCGTTCAACTGCAGAAAGGTGCTGTTCAGAGCATGGCGGAAACAAGTGGGGGCGAGCTCTTTGCTGGCTTGGCTTCTAACGTTGCCGCGGTCCGCCAGAAACAACACGCGCCGCGCACCGGCGAACTTGATCAGCCGGTAGATGAAGCTGATGGCGGTGAAGGTCTTGCCGCTGCCGGTGGCCATCTGGATCAGCGCGCGCGGCTTGTTCTGCGCGAGGCTGGCTTCCAGGTTGCGGATCGCGGTGATCTGGGCGGGCCAGAGCTTGACGTCGGACCACTCGGTGACGAGCGGGGGCATGTGCCGCACGCGGGCGAGAAACGTCGCCGGGAAGAACTTCGCCTGGTTGGCCGCGCTGGATTGCGGTTGCCCGGTGGCAAGCACGGTCGCCTGCGGCAAGTCGGCCAGCCACTCGGCGAGCGTCTCCGGTCTGTGGAAAGCGAAGACGTTGCGTGCGCGCGGCTCGGGATCGAGGCCATTCGTGAAGTGGGTTTCGAGGCCGGTGCTTTCGTACACGAATGGCAGTGGCCGCCACCAGGCAGGCTGGCTGGCGGGCAAGCCCTGGGCGTACTTGGCGGACTGGATTTCGACCCCGATGAGCGTGGCACCTTGCTTCTTCGCCTCGATTACACCGGCGGCTTTGCCGTCGACGTACAGCAGATAGTCGGCGGTGCCGTGGCCGGGGTTCAGCTCGAACTCGCGCAGCGCCACGCCGCGTGCAGCGGCGAGATCGGCCGCCTTGAAATCCTGCACCGCCCAGCCGGCGGCGGCGAGCAGGCGATCGATGTCGTGGCGGGCTTGCTCTTCGGGGCTTGGCATGCGCTCGGCTGTTGCTCCTTGGCGCTGATGGTAGCGGGCGCGAGGCGCCGAGTGTCGGCCGATTGCGTGTGGTTCGGCCCACTCGGTCCGGGCATGCCGGCGGCTGCGTCGAACGCTGCCGCAATGCGGGCTACAGGCAGCAACGCGCCGGTCGGCGGCCGATCTGGGACTCCATTCGACGAGCTCGTTCATCCGCGCGGCCGGCATCACGTCGAGCCACGGCGCAACACGGCGGAGGTTGCAACTTGCAAATGGAACCAGCGGACGATCGAGTTCGAGGCCCGAAAGCGCAATCCGCATCCTGCGTGGCGCGGCGCTGCGAGTGCCGGGACTATGGGAAGCACGACGCGGCAACGCTCCGCCATGACGCGAAGCAGGGTCAAGGCGCACGCGCCTCGGTCCTTCACCTCCGCACTCTCTCGCTGCCGGGAGCGAGGGCGCTCGCGAGCGGGTAGTCCGCTCAACCTTCCACGCGGAACACGAACTCCACGTCGACTTCGCGCGGCTCGCCGGGCGGCTGGTAGCGCCAGCGCAACGCCGCGTGGCGCACTTCGCGGTCGAAGACGCGGCGCGGCGCCGACTCGAGAATGCGCACGCCGGTGACGCGGCCGTCGGCGCCGATCGCCAGCCGCGCGAGCACGCGGCCTTCGGTGATGCCGTCGCGCGCGGCTTCGGCGGAGAAAGCCGGGCGCGGCTGCGCGACGGGCACGAGCGCTGCGCGCGGCGGCGGCTCGGCGTTCGGCGCCGGCGGCGGCGCGGCGGGAGCTTCGACGGTCGCCACGCTGCGGTCGAGCGCGGGCGGCTCAGCGGTCGGCGCCGGCACGCACGGCAAAGCGGGCAGGGGCGCGTCGACGCGCGCGGCGATCGGAGCCTCGCGCTGCGTGCCGCTGCGTTCGCCCGCAGGCGCGGCGGCCGCGCTCGGTGCGTCGGCGCGCGGACGCTTGGGCGCGGCGGCGGGTGCGGCGGCCGCGGGCTTGGTCGCGCGCGCAACCGTCACGGGGGCGACGCGCGGTGCCAGCGGCTCTGTCGCACTCGCGAGCGGCTGCAGATCGCCATCGGCGAGCGTGGCGGCGTCTGCCGGCGTGCTCTGCGCGGGCGCCGCGGCGGTCGGTTCAGGCGCCGGTGTGGGCGGCGGTTGGACGACCGGCGCCGGCACGATCGGCTTGATCTGCGCTTCGATCGCGCGACTCGCTTCGACCGCCGGCACGGATGGCTCCAGTGCGCGCAGTGCGAGGGAGCCGACGCCGATCAGCCCGACGGCCATCGCGAACGCCGCTTCGCGCGCCGTCAGCGGCCGCTCGAACAGCAGCTCGAAGAGGCGGCTGCGCCGCTTGAACGCGACTGGCAGCGGCGGCGCGCTCGGCGCGGGGCCGTGCGGCGACGCTGGCGCGGCGACTGGCGCTTTGTTCGCGCCGCCCGACGCGGTCGCCGGCGCGACGGCCTCGGGCGCGTTCGGCGTGGGTGCAGCTTCGGCCGCGACGGCCTGCGCCGGCGCAGCCGGCGGCAGCAGCACGGTGCGCTCCGCGTCGTCGCGGTCGCCGGCAGCGATCAGCGCGCGCAGCACGTCGACCGAAGGCGGACGGTGCTCGGGCCGCACCGCGAGCCCGGCGTCGAGCGCGGCGAGCAGCGCGTGCGAGTAGCGGCCGAACGCGGCCTCCGACAGCGGCGTCATCTCGTCGTGCACGGTGCGCGCGACCGCGGGCGGCGGCGGCTGGCGCTGGATGATCGTGTGCGCGGTCGCACACAGCGCGTAGAGGTCGGTCCACGGTCCCTGCTTCAGGCCGGGGACATCGGCGTACTGCTCGATCGGCGCGTAGCCCGGCTTGACGATCACCGTCAGCGACTGCGTCAGCTCGTCGAGCACGCGCCGCGCGGCGCCGAAGTCCAGCAGCAGCGGCGCGCTGTCCTTCAGCACGAGGATGTTGTCGGGTGCCACGTCGCGGTGCAGGCAGTCGGCCTTGTGCAGCAGCGCGAGCGCGTCGAGCATGCGGTCGAGAAAGGCGCGCAGCCACGCCTCGTCGGGCGGCGGGTTCGCCGCGAGCCACTGCTTGAGCGTGGGCCCTTCGTACAGCGGCATCACGATGAAGCCGGTGCCCTTGTCCTCCCAGAACTGATGCACGCGCACGAGCGACGGATGATCGAACTGCGCGAGCAGCCGCGCCTCGTTGATGAAGCTCTTCAGGCCGACGGCGAAGGCGTCTTGGTGCCGCACCGACGAGCGCGGTTGCACGGAGAAGTCGCCCGCGCGGCGCGCGAGCAGCGATGGCATGTACTCCTTGATCGCGACGCGGCGCTTCAGCCGCAGGTCGAGCGCGGAGTAGACGACGCCGAAGCCGCCCTCGGCGATCACGCGGTCGATGACGAACTCGTTGAGCCGATAGCCGCGCGGAAGACACCCGGCCAGGTCGTCGGCAACTTGTGCGGCTTGCGGCAGTCCGTCGCGCGGCATGGTCTTCGCGGCCCCCGTGATCGCGTCGCGCACGCGGCAGGCGTGCCGCGACGCAAGCCCGACGATAGGGGCCGCGCGCGCTGCGGACTACGGAATCTGCCACACCGATCACGCCGAACGATCGCGCGGGATGTCGTTGCCCCGCTGTCGTAAAGGGGGACCGAAGGGGACTTTCGTTTCTACGCAAGCGGGCGCGCGCGGTCGGGCCCGACCGAGCGCGCCCCTTTCAGAGGGGGGTCGCGAGCCGGCGCACGCTACCGCTAGCGCGGGCGGAACACGAGAAAGTACTGGTGCGGCAGGAAGTCGTGCTGCGCGGCGAGCGCGTAGCCGGCGCGCTGCATCTCGGCGCGGACGACGTCGGCGGCGATGCGCGCGCCGCGCGGGGGACCGACGGGCGAGTCGAGCGTGAAGTCGACGATCGCGATCGCGCCGCCGGGCTTCAGCCGTGCGCGCAGGCGCTCGAAGTAGGCGACGCGATTGCCGATGTGGTGGTACGTGTCGACGATCAGCACGCGATCGACCGGCTCGGGCAGTTGCGGATCGTCGGGCTTGCCGCGCACCGGCTGCAGGTTGGCAAGCTGCTCGCGCTGCGCGCGTTCGCCGAGATAGCGGATCATCTCGGGCTCGATGTCGACCGCGTACACGCGGCCCTTCGGCACCGCGCGCGCGAGCCGCACGGCGAAGTAGCCGGTGCCGGCGCCGATGTCGGCGACCGTTGCGTCCGGCGCAAGCGCCAGCGCCGCGATGACTTCGTCGGGCTTCTGCCAGCGGTCGCGCGCCGGATCGTCGAACACGCTCGCCCAGCGTTCGGCGCCGGAGAAGCGGTGCTCGGACGTGTGCGGAGTCTGCGCAAAGGCAACGGTGGAGCCGAGCAGGGCGAGCGCGAACAAGCGTCGAAGCATCGTCGTTCCTTGCGAAGCGGTTGGCCGAAGGCGGGCATTGTCGCCAAAGCGACGCGGCGGAGAAATCCCCTCTTGCTTCCGTCTACGAACGGGGGTGACGGCTCCGCGCGGATGTCCCCCGCAGGAAGACCTCGCCCCCTTGAAAGGGGGCGCAAGCGAAGCGTGCGGAGGGCTTCGCAGCGCGGGCGAAGACGCGCCGCCGTCAGGCCTGGCCGATCGAAACCATGTACTCGCGCGCGGCCTGTTCGCCGCGGAACAGCGCGATGCGGCGACAGGCGTGCTTGAGTCTTTCGCCCAGCTCCTCGAGGGTCTTGCATTCCTGGATGCGCGCGGCGGCCTCTTCGCCGTACGGCCCCAGGCGGTCGAACAGCGCGCGCACCGCCATGCGCTTGCGCTCTTCGAGCGTCGACGTCTTCGGTTCGGCGGGCGCCGGCGCGGGCACCGGTGCGGGCGCGGCGGCCGCCGCCTGCGTGGAGCGGCGCAGCGCCGGAATCGCGTCGGGGCCGCGCGGCGACTCCATCACGACGGTTGCCTCCTCGTCGTCGTCGACCCAGTCCGGAATCTCGGCCTCGACCGTGCCGGTCTGCTCGATCATGCCCTTTGCGAGCAGCGCCGCGATGATGCTTTCGAACTCGCCGTCGCGCGCGACCAGCTCCAGCTCGGCGGCGGTGCGCCGGCCGTCGACCATGATCAGCACACGGCGCATCGCAGGCGTCAGCGCGCCGCTGCGGGCCGCGATTTCGGCCGCGCCCTTGGCGGTCTTCGAGTAGATCAGCGAAAAGTTCATCGGCGGCGGCTCCGGTTCATGGCGGCGGGGCGTGCAGGGCGCCGCCCGCGGGTCGTGCACCGGCGAAGCGGTCCGGCGCGTTTCGACTGCGCAGCGTGAACCCGACCGCGCGGCTGCGGTTTGCGCAGACGCGCCGCCGGATGCGCGCTTTTCGACGCATGCGACGGACGAGCGACGCCCTCAAGAGTTCGCGCCAGCCGCCGAAAGATCCCGGCCCCTTGCGACCACACTCGTCGTGCGTGCGGACCTGGATCGGCGGCCGGGCGACCGCGGATCGACCCGGGTGCGCGCCGTAGACTGCCGCCGCCCGGCACTTGCACCCGCATGGTCGACGTTCCCCGCGTGATCGCGCATCTCGACATGGACGCGTTCTACGCGTCGGTCGAGCTGTTGCGCTATCCCGAACTGCGCGGGCTGCCGGTGGTGATCGGCGGCGGATCGCGCCATCAGCCGGTGTGGGAAACGGACCCCGCCACCGGCGAGCGGCGCCGCCGCTTTGCGCGGTTGCGCGACTACGCGGGCCGCGGCGTGGCGACGACCGCGACGTACGAGGCGCGCGCCCTCGGCGTCAACTCCGCGATGGGGCTGATGAAGGCCGCGAAGCTGGCGCCGGACGCGATCCTGCTGCCGGTGGACTTCGACGAGTACCGCAAGTATTCGCGGCTGTTCAAGGCGGCGGTGCACTCGATCGCGCCGGTCGTCGAGGATCGCGGCATCGACGAGATCTACATCGACCTGACGCCGGTGGTGGCCGCACGGCTCGCCGACGAGGAGCCCGGCGCCGACGTCGACGCCGACGCATGGTGGTGCGCGCGCGAGATCGCCCGGGAACTGAAGCAGGCGGTGCGCGACGCCACGGGGCTCACGTGCTCGATCGGGCTCGCGCCCAACAAGCTGCTCGCGAAGATCGCCTCGGAGCTGGACAAGCCCGACGGGCTCACCGTCGTCATGCTGAACGATCTGCCGACGCGCATCTGGCCGCTGCCGGTTCGCAAGCTGCACGGCGTCGGGCCGAAATCCGCCGCCCGGCTCGCTCGGCTCGGCATCGCCACGATCGGCGAGCTGGCCGCCGCCGGCCCCGAGTGGCTGATCGAACACTTCGGCGCGAGTTACGGCGCGTGGCTCGCCGACGCCGCGCACGGGCGCGACGACCGGCCGATCGTCACGCACAGCGAACCGGTGTCGATGAGCCGCGAGACGACGTTCGAGCGCGACCTGCACGCGGTGCGCGACCGCGCGGCGCTGTCGCGCATCTTCACCGAGCTGTGCGTCGAAGTCGCCGACGACCTGCGCCGCAAGCGCTACGCCGGGCGCAACGTCGCGATCAAGCTGCGCTTCGAGGACTTCCGCACCGTCACGCGCGCGCAGACGATCGCCGAGCCGACCGACGACCCGAGGGTCATCCGCCGTGCCGCCGGCGAATGCCTGAAGCGCGTCGACCTGTCGCAGCGGATCCGCCTGCTCGGCGTGCGCGTCGGCGCGCTGGTGCGCAGCGACGAGCGGGCAAGCGAAGGGCCGCCACCGGGACCCGGGTCGTTCGGCCGCTGAGGCTGCCTGCCGCGAAGGCCGCGACGCAAGCGCGTCGATCCGGCCCTGCGTCAGCGTCGCCACCCGCGCTCGCGCGCCGCGCGTTCGGCCTCGGCGTCGAGCGGATCGCCCGCGATCATCGCGTCGACGGCATCGAGCACCGCCGGCGGCAGCGGTGCGGCCGCCATGCGGTAGCGATCCGGCGCTGCGATGCTTCCGTCCTGAGCGACCACGGTGACGCGCCAATCGTTGCCGCTGCGGCACGCGAGCCCCGCGACCGGCGCGGCCTGCGCGAGCGTGAACGTTCGGCAGTACTCGCCCGTCTTCGAAACGAAGCTCAGCCCGATGCGCACCGGCGCATCCGCCGGCGGATTCTGCGCAAGCTGTTCCGACAGCGCCCGCGCGAGCGCGGCGCGCGCGACGAGCCCGCCGCGTTCGGCGACGATCGGCTCGCCCGGTCCGCGCAGCGCGACCGCGCCGATCGCCACACCGAGCAGCACGCTCGCCGCCATCGCGCCCCATTCGGGCCAGCTCCAGCGCGGGCGCGCCGCCGCGGCCTTGCCTGCGCGTCGCGCGGCCAAATCGATCACGTTCGGCGCAGCCGGCTCGGCCTGCAAGGTGGCGAGCAGCCGATCGGGCACCGGTTCTTCGATCACCGGCGCGTACGCGGCGTGCACGGCGGCGCGCAGCCGGCGCATCCGTTCGATGCGCGCGGCGAGCGCCGCGTCGGTGGCCGCGGCCTGTTCGATCGCCGCCGTGGCGGCGGCATCGAGCTCGCCGTCGACGTAGGCCATCAGCGTTTCGTCGGACCAGGTCATCGCGCCGCCTCCGCACCGCCGGCCGGGTCGGCCAGCGCCGCCTGCAACTGCTCGCGCGCGCGCGCCAGCCGGCTCGTCAGCGTGCCGATCGGGACGTCGAGCACTGCGGCCGCTTCCTTGTACGGCAGCCCCTCGACGAGCACGAGGCCGACGGCGGCGCGCTGGTCGTCGTTGAGCTGTGCGATCGCGCGCCGCACCGCGATCGCGTCGAGCGGCGAATCGGCCTGCGGCGCGCCGGCGCCCTCGCCCTGCTCTTCGGGAGCGAACAGCGCGTCGCGCCGCGCGCGCGAGCGCACTTCGTCGATCCATGCGTTGTTGATGATCTTGAACATCCAACTGTCCAGGCGCGTTCCGGGGGCCCACTGCTCGCGGCGCGTCAACGCGCGCTCGAGCGCCGCCTGCACCAGGTCGTCGGCGTCCTCGCGATGGCGCGCGAGCGCCCGTGCGAAGCGCCGCAGCCTGGGCAGGAGGTTCACGAGCTCGGCGCGAAATTGCTGTTCCGCGGGCGTCATGTCCTGTAGCGACAACGTCGGAGCGGGGGATTTTCTTCCCCGGCCCGGACGTTGTGTCGATTGGAAAGGGCGGCCGTTGCCGTGCGAATCGGCGACGATACGATGGCGGTACCGGCCAGTCCTCGTTTTTTCCGGTCCGAAGCGATGAAGCGATCGATGCTCCTGCAGTCCTGCGCGACGGCGGCCTTGCTCGCGTTGGCGTTGCCGACGGGCGCGCAACTGCGCCTGCCGCAGGTGCCGCAGGTGCCGCAGGTGCCGCTGCCGAACCTGCCCGCGGTGCGCGACCTGAACGAAAGCGCGCAGCAGCGCGTGCGCGAGTCGCTCGCGCCGCGCGAGCTCGCCGGGCGACGCGCGCAAACGATCCGCGAACTGCTGCAGCGGCACGGCGACGCGCTCGAGGCCGACCCGGGCGGCGCACCCGCGGTGCGCGGTGAAGTCGTCGCGCTCTCGCCATCGGCGGCGGCGCTCGAGGCTGCGCGCGCGGAGGGCTTTGCGGTGGCGCGCGAGGAAGCGCTCGAAGGGCTGGACGAACGCGCGGTCGTGCTGCGCGCGCCGGCGGGCATGACGGCCACGCAGGCGCTGCAGCGGCTGCGCGCGATCGATCCGCACGGCACGTACGACTTCAACCACCTGTATCTGGGCGGCGGCGCGCCGCCCGGCGCAGCCGCGGCCGCACCCGCACCGCCGGATGCACCGGCGCAGGCGCAGCGGCCGAAGCTCGGCTTGATCGACGGCGGCGTCGATGTGCGCCACCCCGCGCTTCGCCACGCCGAGGTGCGCAGCTTCGGCTGCGGCGGCCAACGCGTGCCGAGCCCGCACGGCACCGCGGTGGCGTCGCTTCTGGTCGGCCGCGCACGCGGTTTCGCCGGCGCGGCGCCGGGCGCCGCGCTGTACGCGGCCGATGTCTACTGCGGCGAGCCGACCGGCGGCGCAGCGGCGCAGTTGCTCGCGGCGTTCGCGTGGCTCGCGCGCGAGCGCGTGCCGGTGATCAACGTGAGCCTGGTCGGCCCGCCGAACGCCGCGCTCGAGCGCGTGATCAAGTCGCTCGCCGCGCGCGGGCACCTGATCGTCGCCGCGGTCGGCAACGACGGACCGGCCGCACCGCCGCTGTACCCGGCCGCGTATCCGGAAGTGATCGCGGTCACGGGTGTCGACGCGCACGACCGCGCGCTGCCCGAAGCGGGACGCGGCCCGCACGTCGCGTTCGCCGCGCCGGGCGCGGACATGCTGGTCGCGGCAAGCGGAAGCGACGATCTGGCGCCGGCGCGCGGCACCTCGTATGCGGCGCCGCTGGTGGCCGGATTGCTCGCGATCGCCGGAAGCAGCGGCGCGGAGGCGGTCGCGCTGCTCAAGCGCGACGCGATCGATCTCGGCCCGCCGGGCCGCGATCCGATCTACGGTTACGGCCTCGTCGGGCGAGCGCTGCGCGTCGATCCGATCGCGTTGCGAAACTCGCGCGCGCGCTGACGCGCGAACCGGCCTGCGCCCCCGGTCCGCCCTGGTCTGCGCGGACCGAGAGACGACCGGAGCGCATGCACGTCGATGGAAAAAACCCGGCGCCTCGTTCGTTGTGCTCTGTGAGGGCCGCGGATTGGCCGCGACCCCGCGATCACGAGGAGCAATCATGAACACGCGACTGACGATAGCAGCACTGATCGTTTCGACGGCCTTTGCCGTGCCCGCGACGGCGGGTCCGCTCGGCAATCTGTCGGGCGGTGCGGGGGGCGCGCTCGGGGGAACGCTGTCGGGCGGTTACCGGGACTTCGGCGTCGGCGCCGGCGGTGCGCTGGGCGCGGAAGGACAGTTGCGCGGCCGGGTCGTCCGCCCCGAGCACATGAGCCGCGAGGCGCTGCAACGCGCGCGCGAAGGCGTGAATGCGACGCGCGAGACGGCGACCTCGAAGGTCGACGACGTGCGCGATCGCGCGCACGGCGCGGCAGCGTCGGCGTCGGGCTCGGCGCAGGGCCACGCCGAAGGTGCGCTCGCCGCGGGCCGCTCGCAAACCGCAGCGACCGCCGCCGCCGCGGGCAGCGCGACCGGGGACGTTGCGGGCGAGGTCGCGCGCACGCCGGACGCGCCCGAGCGCGCGCTGCCCTCGCCGCGCCGGCCCGAGCTGCCGTCGACCGATGGGCTGTCGGCGTCGGCGGGCGCGCAGGGCGCCGGCCGGGCATCCGGCAACGGCAGGCCGTTGCGCGGCGCGCGTAGCGTCGAGGCCTCGGCCGACGCGCAAGGCGAGGCTTCGGCGGGGCCGGCCTCGGCGAGCGCCGGCGGTTCGGCGCAAGCCGGCGCGCAGGCCGGACGCTGATCGGGCGCGGCCGCACGCGACGAGCGTGCGGCCTTGCTCTTCAGTCGCGCCCGCGCAGCGGCCGCAACGAGGCTGCGAACGCCGACAGCGCGGCGCGGTCGAGCTTGCCCGCGGGCGTGGCCGGAAGCCGCGGCACGAAGCAGATCAGGCGCGGACGCTTGTGCGCGGCGAGCCGGGTCGCGAGATGTTCTGCGAGCGCCTCGTCGGTCGGCGGCGCAGGCGCGACCAGCGCGGCGGCGACGATCTGCCCCCAGGTTTCGTCCGCGACACCGAACACGCCGGCCGCTTCGACGCCGGGGCAGGATTCGAGCACGCGTTCGACTTCGGCCGGGTAGACGTTTTCGCCGCCGCTGACGATCAGTTCCGTCGAACGGCCGAGCACGTGCAGGCAGCCGTGCGCGTCGATCGCGCCGAGGTCGCCGGTGTCGAACCAGGCGTCGGCCGCCAGCGGCGGCTCGCCGAGATAGCCCGCCATCCGCATCGGTCCGCGCACGTGGATCCGGCCGTCGACGATGCGCAGCTCGGCGCCCGGCAGCGCACGGCCCGCGCCGAACATCGCGGTCTCGAAGCGTCCCTCGTACGGCGTGGCGACGACCTGCGAGCACGTCTCCGTGCAGCCGTAGGTGACCACGATCGGAATGCGCCGCGCCGCCGCCCGCTGCAGAAGCCTCTCCGATGCCGCCGCGCCGCCGAGCAGCACCGCGCGCAGAAACGGCGGCGGCGTCCAGTCGGGGTGCGCGTCGAGAAGCAGCGCGAGCATCGTCGGCACGGCGGAAACGAGCGTGGAGCGCGCCTGCTCGATCCAGCGCGGCAGCCGCACCGCGTCGAAGTGCGGCGCCAGCGCCACCGCGCGGCGCGCGGCCAGGCAGCGCGTGACGATCGACAGCCCGCCGATCCGTGCGAGCGGCATCGCGAGCAGCCAGCAGTCGTCGTCGCGCCAGCCGAGGTTGGCCGCGCTCGCCCGCGCGGAAGCGGCGAGCGCCGCGCGCGTGAGCACCGCGCCGCGCGGGGTGCCGGTCGTGCCGGACGTGTACATCAGCAGCGCTGCGTCGGGCGGCAGTGCGTGCGCCGCGCGTGCGGACGCGTCGATCTCGGCGTCGCGTTCCGCTGCGGTCAGCTTCGGGTGCAGCAGCAGCGCCGGCACGCGCAGCTCGAGCAGCGCGTACAGCGTGACGACGGTGTCGAGCGCGTTCGTGCCGACCAGCGCGTAGGGCGTGCGCGCCTGCCGCGGCAGCGTGTCGATGCGCGCGCGCGCGAGCTCCGCGAGCTCGGCGAAGCTGTAGCGGCGTCCTTCCGCGTGCAGCGCGATCGTGCGCGGCGCATCGCGCGCGGCGGCGAAGATCGAGAAGGGGTCGGTCACGGCGCGACGGGCGGCCCTTGAAAGCCCCGGCCCGCTTTACGAAAGGGACGCAGGCGAGCCGGCGGCTATGGGAAGCGGGGGAACTTGCGGAAATCGGGCTTGCGCTTTTCGACGTACGCGTTGCGGCCCTCCTGTCCTTCCTCGGAGAGGTAGAACAGCAGTGTCGCGTTGCCTGCGAGCTCCTGCAGGCCGGCCTGGCCGTCGCAGTCGGCGTTCAGCGCCGCCTTCAGGCAGCGCAGCGCCATCGGACTGTTGGCGAGCATCTCGCGGCACCACTGCACGGTTTCTTCTTCGAGCCGCTCGTACGGCACGACGGCGTTGACCAGCCCCATGTCGAGCGCCTGCCGCGCGTCGTACTGGCGGCACAGGAACCAGATCTCGCGCGCCTTTTTCTGCCCGACGATGCGCGCCATGTACGCCGCGCCGTAGCCGCCGTCGAAGCTGCCGACGCGCGGGCCGGTCTGGCCGAAGCGCGCGTTGTCCGCCGCAATCGTCAGGTCGCACATCATGTGCAGCACGTGCCCGCCGCCGATCGCATAACCGGCGACCATCGCGACCACCGGCTTGGGCAGCGTGCGGATCTGCCGCTGCAGGTCGAGCACGTTCAGGCGCGGGATCTTGTCGCCGCCGACATAGCCGCCCTTGCCGCGCACGCGCTGGTCGCCGCCCGAGCAGAACGCCTCCTTGCCGGCGCCGGTGAGGATCACGACGCCGATGTTGCCGTCGTCGCGCGCGTCGGCGAACGCCGCCTGCATCTCCTGCACCGTTTCGGGCCGGAACGCGTTGCGCACCTCGGGCCGGTTGATCGTGATCTTGGCGATGCCTTCGTCGGCTTTCGCGTACAGGATGTCCTTGAAGCCGGGGACGTTCTTCCAGTCGGGGATCGGCGGCAGTTCGTTCATGGGTCGTTTGCGGGTTGAAGTGCCCGGCCCCTGCGTTTCAAGCAAGGGGAGGCTGCGGTTGGCCACGCGCGCGCCGATCCGTTCAATCGATCTTCGCGCCGGAGGATTGGACGGCCTTGGCCCACTTGGCCGTGCTCTCGACGATGTGGCGCGCGAACGCCTCGGGCGTGCCGGGGACGGGCTGTGCGCCACGCGCCAGCAGCGCGGCGACGATCGCCGGGTCTTCGAGGGCTTCGCGGATCGCGGCGTTGAGCTTGCGGATCACCGGCTCGGGCGTGCCGGCCGGCGCGAGGATGCCGTCCCACGCGCTCGCCTCGAAGCCGGGCAGCGCGGTCTCGGCGATCGTCGGGTACTCGGGCGCACCGGGGAAACGCTGCGCCGAGGCGACCGCGAGCCCGCGCACGCGGCCGTCCCTGGCGAGCGGGTGCGCGTTGGGCATCACGTCGATCATCATCTGCACCTGACCGCCGATCAGATCGGTGATCGCGGCCGCGCCGCCGCGATACGGCACGTGCACGATGTCGATGCCGGCCATCGTCTTGAACAGCTCGCCGGCCAGATGCGAGGTCGTGCCGTTGCCGGCCGACGCGAAGTTGACCTTGCCCGGATTGGCCTTGGCGTACGCGATCAGCTCGGCGACGGTGTTCGCGGGCACTTTCGGATTGACCACCAGCAGCGCCGCGATCGAGGTCATGCGCGCCACGGGCGCGAAGTCCCTGATCGGATCGAAGCGCAGGTTGCGGTACAGGCTCGCGTTGATCGAGTGCGTGCCGTTGGTGCCGTACAGCAGGGTGTAGCCGTCGGGCTCGGCGCGCGCGACGAATTCCGCGCCGACGTTGCCGCCGGCGCCGGGCTTGTTCTCGACGACGATCTTCTGCCCGAGCGCCCTCTCGACGCGCGGCATCACGAGCCGCGAGAGGTTGTCCGCGCCGCCGCCCGGCGGAAAGGGCACGACGAGCTTGATCGGCCGGTCGGGGTACTCGGCCGCCCGCGCGGCCGTCGCGCCGATCAGCGCGAACGCAAGCACGCCGCAGGCCGCCAGCGCGCGGCGGCGCGCAGCGGAAACTCGAAATGTCTTCATGAACCGGCCTTCGGGTCGGGCTCCGTCGTCGAGCCTCGATTACGGCACAGGAACATCGAAACGGCCTTGACCGTCATCACGACCTCGGCGCGATCGTTGATCACCTCGACCGTCGAGCGGACGACGCCGCGATCGGGCCTGGACGTCGAGCGCCGCGCATCGACCACGGTGACGCGCACCGACAGCCTGTCGCCGGGCCGTACCGGCGCGAGCCAGCGCAGCTCGTCGATGCCCGGCGACGCGAGGCTCGCCACGCGCGACAGGAAGTGGTCGACGAGCAGCCGCATCATCAGCGCGGCCGTGTGCCAGCCGCTCGCGATGATGCCGCCGAACGGGCCGCGCGCGGCGCGCTCGCGGTCGATGTGGATCGGCTGCGGGTCGTAGCGGCGCGCGAACTCGATCACCTCGTCCTCGTCGACGACGATCGGGCCGTACTCGACGACCGTGCCCGGCGCGTAATCCTCGAAGTAGCGCCGGTCGCGGTCGACCGGCAGGTCCTTGGGGGCCATGAGCGCTCTCGTTGCAGTTCCGCGCACGGAATGTACCGCGCGTCCGCGGCGCCCCCAACGGCAGGGCTCGCTATCCCGCATACTTGACGCCCGGTCCCCTTGCGCGGAGCGCCCATGACCCTGCTGATCGTCGGCCTCGTACTGTTCCTCGGCATGCACTCGACCCGAATCGTGGCCGAGAGCTTTCGCACCGCGCAGGTCGCGCGGCTGGGCCTCAACGGATGGAAGGCGATCTACTCGGTCGTCTCGATCGCCGGCCTCGTGCTGCTCGTCTATGGCTACGGGCTCGCGCGCGAGTCGCCGACCGTGCTGTGGGTGCCGCCGCCGTGGATGCGCCATGTCACGGCGCTGCTCACGATCCCCGCGTTCGTGCTGCTGGCGGCGGCGTACGTGCCGGGCACGCGCATCAAGCGCGCGGTCGGGCACCCGATGGTCGCCGGCGTGAAGCTCTGGGCGCTCGCGCACCTGCTCGCCAACGGCACGCTCGCCGATGCGCTGCTGTTCGGGGCCTTCCTCGTGTGGGCGGTGTTCGATTACGTCGCCGCGCGCCGGCGCGATCGCGCCGCGGGCACGGTCTACGCGACCGGACCGATCGCGCGCGACGCCACCGCGGTCGGCATCGGGCTCGCGGCCTACGTCGTCTTCGCCTTCTGGCTGCACGCATGGTGGATCGGCGTGCGGCCGTTCGGCTAGCGAACGCGCTCGCCGGCGACCGCGTCGGAGGCGCGCGTGAATCCTTCCGGTCCGAACCCGTTGCCGCCGCATCCGCCGTCGCCGCACAAGCAGCGCGTGTACGCGCAGCGCCGGCAGGCGCGGCAGGCGACGCTGACGCGCCGTTCGCACCCTCGGCGCCGCACGGGCTACTTGCGCCGGCACTGGCGCGGCGAGCTGCCGCTCGTCGCGGCCGTCATCGCGAGCGGCGCGCTCGTGTGGGGCGCGGTTCAGCTGGTCGCGTTCGCTTCGCGCCGCGTGCCGATGACCGACTACCCGGAAGCCGCTTCGCTGCTGCTCGTCGCCGAGATCGCGCTGCTTATGGCCGGCGCGGTGTGGTGGGGCATGGGCGTGCAGCGCGCGGCGTTCCGTCACGTCGAGCTCGGCGGATCGATGCCGGTGGCGCTCGCGACCGGCGCGGTCGGCGTCGGCGCGTTCTTTTGGGCCGGCGCGTTCTGGTACCAGTCGGCGCGCCACGTGCTGCCCGACGTGTGGGCGACGCTGACCGGCACGGCGCCGCCGGCCGCGGTGCAGGTCGATGCCGCGGCCGGTGTCGTGCGGGTCAACGGCGATCTGGAGTTCGGCAGCATGCGCGCGGTGCGTGCCGCGCTCGACGCGCATCCGGGCGTGCGCGTCGTTGCGCTCGAAAGCCGCGGCGGGCGGGTGGCCGAAGGGCTCGCGCTCGGCGCGTTGCTGCGCGACCGCGGCGTCGACACGCTGGTCACCGGCGAATGCAGCAGCGCGTGCGTGACCGCGTTCGCCGGCGGCACGCGCCGGCTGATCGCGCCGCAGGCGAAGCTCGGCCTGCACAGTGCCGGCGGCAAGGGCGTCAGCGCCGCCGTCGTCGCGAGCGCCAACCGCGCCAGCGACGAGTTCATCGCACAGCGCGGCGTCGACTGGCGGGTGCTGGAGAAAGGCGCCGCGGTCGCCAGCGAAAGCATCTGGTTCCCGGAGGCGTGGCTGCTGCTGGCCTCGGGGCTGGCGACCGACTACGCGGGCGCGGCGCCGCAGCGCTGAGCGCGCCTCAGTTGGGTTTCGCGACCTCGCTGCGCGCCACCGCGCGGCGGATCTCGCGCAGCTTGGCCTTGATGCGCTGGGCATTGTCCACGCCGATGCGCATCAGCAGCTTCTGTCCGGCCGAGCGCGACTCGAGCTCGGGATCGGCGAACTCGTACAGCACCTTGGGCTGCGCCACGCGGATGGGCCCCTTGATCTCGGGTGTCAGCAGCAGATGATCGATCACCTGGACGAGCCGGTCGTTGAAGTAGCCCTTCGGATAGCCCAGCTCGCGGTACGCCTGCTGGAACAACGGGTAGAAGCGCACGTACACATCGACCAGTTTCTTCGTGTCGATCGCTTCGGCCGCCTTGACGTAAGGCGCGTAGCGCGCCGCATTGTCCGCGGCGATCGTCGCGTCGTCGCCGGCGCCTGCGACGGCGAGGCTTCCCGACGGCGGCTTGACGGGAAGGACTTTCTGCGAAAGCTTGGGCCGCGGCAGGTTGTCGACGGTGGCGACGATCCTGCGGACGACGCCGGTGGCGATCAGAAATTCGCCGAGCGCCTTTTCTCCGATCGCGCCGGCCAGCGACTTGCGGATCGCGGCGTCGCTGTCGGCGAGCGCGGGCAGGGGTTCAGGCGGCTCGGCCTGCGCGATCGGATGCTCGATCGCGGGCTCGGACGGCGCCGGCGCCGGTGGCGGCGCCTCGACCTTGGCGGCCGGGGCAGGCGGCGCCTCCTGTCGCGTCCACCACAGATAGCCGCCGATGGCGACGATCAACGCCAGCCCGATGAAGATCAAACGTTCGGTGGTCTTGTTCATGCCCGCCCTCCGGATGCACGGCGTTCAGCGGTTCAGAGGTCGGCGGCCGGATTTCGTTCCGCGACCCGTGCCGCCGACGCGGATTGGCGCGATCGCGAGTATCCTGCGCGGCAACGGAACGCACCGGCCCTCCTCATGAGCCACAAGCACGAGAGCCTGATCCGCGCGATCTTCCACGATCCGATCAGCGGCAACATCCAGTGGCGTGACGTCGAGTCGCTGTTGAAGCACCTCGGCGTCGAAATGGAACAGCTTTCCGGCGCGCGCATCCGCGCCAGGCTCGGCAATGCCGAGGCGATTTTGCACCGCCCGCACCACAGCAACACGCTCGACCGTCATGCCGTGCAGCACCTGCGCGAGTTTCTCGCGCGCGGCGGCGCAACGCCGTCACAGTACGAGGCGCGCGAAGCGCAGCGCAAGGGCTAGTCGTACGCCGTCCCGACGATCGCGTCGATCCGCCGCATCGCCTCGGCGTCGAGCTTCGGCGCGACCTCGATCGCCTTCATGTTCTCCTCGATCTGCGCCACCCGGGTCGCGCCCGTGATCACCGTGCTGACGTTCGGGTTCTTCAGGCACCACGCGAGCGCGAGCTGCGCGAGCGTGCAGCCCAAGTCGCGCGCGACCGACTCGAGCGCGCCGACGATGCGGTTCTTTTCGGGATCGGTCAGTTGCGCGCGCAGGAACGCGTAGCTCTCGACCGTTCCGCGCGAACCCGGCGGAGTGCCCTGCCGGTACTTGCCCGTCAGAAGGCCGCTGGCGAGCGGGCTCCACGTCGTCAGCCCCAGGCCGATCTCGGCGAACAGCCGCCGGTATTCCTGCTCGACCCGTTTACGGTGGAACAGGTTGTACTGCGGCTGTTCCATCACCGGCTTGTGCAGGTGGTGCCTGTCGGCGATCTCGTACGCGGCGCGGATCGCGTCGGCCGGCCACTCGCTGGTGCCCCAGTACAGCGCCTTGCCGCGGGCGATGATGTCGTGCATCGCCCACACGGTCTCCTCGATCGGCGTGTCCGGATCCGGCCGGTGGCAGAACACGAGGTCGACGTAGTCGAGCCGCAGCCGCGCGAGCGACCCGTCGATCGCGCCGAGCAGGTACTTGCGGTTCAGCGTGTTGCGTTCGTTCGGAAACTCGCCCTTGCCCTCGGCCAGCCCCCAGTAGAACTTGGTCGAAACCACGTAGCGGCTGCGCGGCCAGCCGAGCGAAGCGAGCGCCTCGCCCATGATCGCCTCGGACCGCCCGCGCGCGTACACCTCGGCGTTGTCGAAGAAGTTCACGCCGTGATCCCAGGCGGCGGCCATCAGCTCGCGCGCCGCGTGCGCGTCGACCTGATTGCCGTAGGTGACCCATGAGCCGAAGGACAGCGCGGACAGCTTGAGGCCGGAGCGGCCGAGGCGGCGGTAGTTCATGGTGCGAGCATAGCGTGCGACGCCGCCGGTTCAGCCGCGCTTGCGCACGACGCAGTCGATCAGCGCCGACATGCCGGCGTGCTGCGTGCCCTCGGCGAGCACGTCGTCGTGCTCGCGCAGCTCGACGATCTCGTGCGCGCCGAATGCCGCGCGCA
Organism: Pseudomonadota bacterium; assembly: GCA_040752195.1. GTDB lineage: Bacteria > Pseudomonadota > Gammaproteobacteria > Burkholderiales > Burkholderiaceae_F > DSNY01. The sequence goes on from JBFMFC010000030.1 coordinate 34,717, forward strand.
GCAGTTCGGGCGTGTACAGGTGCTCGGCGCACGGCGGCCCGCCCGTGCGGTACTCGAGCTGACGCGGCGTGTAGCCCTGCAGGAAGAGCCAGCCGCCGGGCTTGAGCGTGCGGAGCATGCCCTCGAACATCTGCGCGCGCACCGCGGGCGCGGCGAACTGCACGAAGATCGCCGCGACGACGTCGAAGGCCGCCGGCGTCCATTGCCACTCCTCGACGCTCGCGACGCGGTAGTCGACCCGCACGCCGCTGCGCTCGGCGAGCCGGCGCGCCTTGGCGACGCCGAGCGGCGCGATGTCGAAAGCGACGACCTCGGCCCCCTGCTGCGCGAGCCAGACGCTGTTGCGGCCCTCGCCGTCGGCGACGGCGAGCGCGCGCATGCCCGGCGACAGCCGGTGCGCCTGCTGCGTCAGGAACACGTTCGGTGCGAGCCCGAAGATGTAGTCCTCGCGCGCGAAGCGCGCGTCCCACGTATCGCGCGGATTGGCAAAGCCGTCGTTCATGGTGCGATGTTAGTTCGTGTCGCGAACCCCTGTCCGGCGGGCCGGTGGCCGCGCCGCCCCTCGCGGACATGCCCGCGCCGGCAGCAGCCGAAGATTCGGCGCGCCGCGCGTGCATATGCCGCCGCGCCATCCGCGCGGCGCGGATAGCCTCGGCCGTATGCCTGCCCGCTTCGCCCTGCGGCACAACGTGCGCCCGCGCGCGCGCCTGGCACTGCTCGCCGCAGCGGCCGTCTTTGCGTTGGGCGTGCCGCAGCCGGCAAGCGCGCCGGACAGCGCTGCGCACGACTCGCAGGCGCTGTTCACCCGCTGGATGCGGCTCGATGCGCTGGCCGGCGACGCCGCAGTGGTCGCCGCAGCGGAGCTGGCGCAGCGGCGCGAATGGCTCGCCGCTGCGTTCGCGCACGCGGTCGAAGCCGGGCCTTCCGCGGAAGAGCTCGAATTCGCGCTGACCCGCCGGGCGCCGGCCGGGCCGATCGCGCAGACCGCAGCCGCCGATGCCGCCTTGCGCCGGATGGCCGCCGAAATCGCGCATCGGCGGCAGGTCGAGCGCGCGGTCCGGCACTACCGTGCGCGCGCTGCTCGGCCTGGCGCTGCTCGGCGACGCCGCCGCGCTCGCGCGAATCGGGCAGCACGCGAGCGATCGCGACGATCCGCTCGCGCCCGAGGCGCGCGCGGCGCTGCGCATCGTGCAGGCGAACTGACGCGACTAGCGCGGCACCGCGTAGCGCTGGGCGAGCGCGTCGAGATCCCTTCGCAGTGCCGGGCTCGCCGGCGCGAGCCTCAGCGGCTGCAGTTTCGACGACGTGCCCGTCACGTGTGCCGAGATCTGCGCGAGCGCGGTGCGCGTGTCCGCATGTTGCGGGTCGAGCTCGAGGGCACGCTTCAGGTCGCCGACCGCGGGCTCGAGCGTACGGCGCACGGCGATCGTCGACACCGCGCGCAGCGTGTACGCGGCGGGGTCGTACGGTGTGGCGCGGATCGCGCGCTCGAAGGCGTCCTCCCAGCCGGACGCACCGGGCAGCGACTCGGCGCGCGACGCGCTCGCGAGCCGGCTCGCGCCGAGCAACTGGCACGCCGTCGCGTAGCTCGCGTTGTCCGCGGCGACGCCCGGCGCGCGCAGGTACTGGTCGAACTCGCGCGCGGCGTCGTCCCAGCGGCCGAGCTGGTAGCGGTACAGGCCGGCGACAAAGTGGACGACCGGAACCGAGAAGCGCGGGCGGATGGCCGTCGCAGGAACCCAGCCGTCGCCGGTCGGCGCGGCGATCCGGTACCACAGCCCGCCGCCCGCGAGGTAACGCATGTCCGTGACCTGATACGTGCCGTTGGGCGCCGCACGCCCGCTCGGCTTCGCGTTGCGTGCGGGTCCCGCGCGCAACGCGACTTCGGCGGCGCCGGTTTCGACCTGCCGCGGCGGCACGTCGACGCGATTGACATCGACATAGCCCCGCCCGTCGGGCATGCGCACGACGAACCAGCCGCCCTGCATCCCTTCGGCCTGCAGCGTCTGCCCCGGCTTCAGCGTCGCCAACGCGCGACCGCTGCCTGCGGCCGCGCGGACGATCGCGCCGGCGCGCGCGATCACGGTGCGCCGGAACAGCGCGTCGCGCGTCGTCTCGACCGGCGCGAAATTGAAGCGCGTGCGCGGGATGCGCGCGACGAGGCCGGTGTCGGCGCCGCCGGTGGTCAGCCGCAGCAGCAGTTCGTCGCGCTCCGCCTGCCCGATCAGCGACAGGTAGGTGTCGAGGTAGACGCGGCCCCCGCTTTCGGCGACCGAACCCCAAATCGCCATGCGCGCGCCCTGGCCCTGCGCGATGCGCACCGCCGCCTCGTGATAGTCCTGCTGCAGCAGGTCGACCAAGCGCTCGTTGCCCGGTGCGCGCGCGAGGATCACGCCGGCGCCGCGCTGATCGCTGATCGCGGTCAGCACCTCGCGCCACAGCAGGTAGGCGATCTCCTTGCCCAGGTCGGCGCGTTCGGGATCGATGAACTCGGCGATCACGCCCTTCAGCGCGACGTGCTCGAGTACCTTCTTCGGCAGCGGCGCGCCGGGCTCGAACTTCGTCACCGTGATGTCGCCGGCGCGCGCGGCGAACGCCGCCGCGGCGAGCAGCAGCCACGCGAGCCGTTTCATCGCAACTCCTTGTCGATCTGCGCGATCAGGTCGTTGAGCGCCGGCAAGAGCTGCTCGTTGCCGGGGCCGGCGGCCGCGCGCTCGGCGACGAGATAGCCGCGCACGCGTTGCAGCGCTGCGCGCCGCTCGCCGACGCCGGCGATCGCCGCCGCGTCCTTCAGATCGCGCACGGCGATTGCGAGCACGGTGATGCGGCCCCACAGCTTGCTCAAGTGCCGGTGCAGCTCGGGGGACGTGAGCAGATTGGCGCGCACGCGGTCGTCGACGAAGACGAGCGGCGGCTGGAACGCGTCGGTGCGCGGGATGATCACGTAGCTCGACGAGACGAGCACGTCGGCGCCGTCGGGGGCCTTGTCGCCGCTGCCGCTGACGACTGCGAGCGCATTGACGAACTGCCCGTACGCGCGCAGCTGCGCCGCATCGCGCGCGCCGGCGACCGGCAGCAGCTTCAGCCCGAGCCCGCTCGTGTCCACGCCGTGCAGCGCCGCCTGCACGTGCGTGAGGATCAGCCGCTCGAGGTTGGCGCGCAGCCGCTCGTTCAGGCGCTCGGCGGTCGTATCGAGCGCCTCGGCCGGCAGGTCATACGGAACGAGCACGAGCGGGCCGGTGCCCACGCGCGTGACGAGCGGCTCGAGCTTCTTCGCCTCTTCGGGCGCGAGCGTCGCCGTGCCGGACACGGGCAGCAACGCCACATCGAGCGGACGCGCCGCGGCTTCGGCGACGCGCAGCACGCGCGCGAGCGGCTTGAAGCCCGGCCTGTCGAAGCGCAGCGCGAGATCGCCCGTCGCCCGCGCCGGCGCGCCGAACAGCGCCGCCAGATCGATCGCGTAGCGGCCCTGCGCGTCGGTCGCGCCGCCATCCCGGCCGCGGCCATCGAGCTCGACGCGAAGCTGCACGTCGGGAAGCGGCTTGCCTTCGGCGCGAACGACGCCACGCACGGTCTGCGCGGCCGCGGGAACGGCCGCGAGCGCCGCAGTCAGCAGAGCGATCAGTCGGCGGCGCATCGGTGCGTGAAGGTCGGTTCGGCACGTGCCCGAAGCTGCGCGCGCGCCAGTTCAAACTCGATCGGCTTGCAGCCGGCTGCCGTGACCCGCAGCTTGCGCGCGCGGCCGTCGACGAGCGGGTCGTAGTGCAGCGCGAAGGCGCCGTTGACCGAGTCGACTGCGCCCGCGCCCGTCGAAATCACGCGGTCGCGGTAGTCGAGCAGCGCGACGGCCGCGGTGTCGAGCCGGTCCGAACGCAGCGTGCCGGCAACGCGCTTCGGCGTGGTCGCGTTGTCGGCCAGACCCAGCAGCACGCCGAGCACCACCAGCGCCAGCACGACTGCGGCGACCAGCGGCAGCCGGTCGGCCTTGCGCCGCGCGCGCACGCGCCTGACGGTGGGGATCAGCAGCGCGACGACGATCGCGAGCAGGAAAAGCTGCAGCACGAGCGGGGTCAGATCGATGCCGACCTTCGCGAGCAGCGCGCTCACACGGTCGAGCAGCTCGCCCGGCCACTGCAACAGTTGATCGACCGCCTTCACGTCGGCCACGGAGGCTCCCGCAATGCGCTCTCAATGTAGTGCCGGCGCGCGTTCGCCCGCAAGCCGTCGCGGCGCCGTGTTCGCGCGATGTCGCGGTGCTAGGCTCGTCGTGTTCCGATCTCCTCGCCTGACCATGACGCTCGCCATCGACTACGCCGACATCGAGGCTGCCGCGCATCGCCTGCACGGCGTGGCGCACCGCACGCCGACCTTCACTTCGCGCACGGCGGACGAACGCACCGGCGCCCATTTGTTCTTCAAGTGCGAGAACCTGCAGCGGATGGGCGCGTTCAAGTTTCGCGGCGCGTACAACGCGCTCGCGCAGTTCTCGCCGGCGCAGCGCGAGAAAGGCGTGATCGCGTTTTCGAGCGGCAACCACGCGCAGGCGATCGCGCTCGCAGCACGGCTGCTCGGCATGCCGGCGGCGATCGTGATGCCGCAGGACGCGCCGGCCGTGAAGATCGAGGCGACCCGCGGCTACGGCGCCGAGGTGATCCTGTACGACCGCTACACACAGGACCGCGAAGCGCTCGGACGGCAGCTCGCCGCCGAGCGCGCAATGACGCTGATCCCGCCATACGACCACCCGCACGTGATGGCCGGGCAGGGCACCGCGGCAAAGGAGCTGATCGAGCAGGCGCGCGCGCTCGACCCGGCGCACGGCGCGCTCGACGTGCTGGTCGTGTGCGTCGGCGGCGGCGGGCTGATCTCGGGCTGCGCCGTCGCCGCCAAGCACCTGCTGCCGAACTGCACGGTCATCGGCGTCGAACCGGAAACCGGCAACGACGTCCAGCAGAGCCTGCGCAAGGGCGAGATCGTCCACATCGACGTGCCGCGGACGATCGCCGACGGCGCGCAGACCCAGCACGCGGGGAAGTTGACCTTTCCGGTGATCCGCGCGCTGGTCGACGACATCGTCACCGTCAGCGATGCGCAGCTCGCGCGGACGATGCGCTTTCTCGCCGAGCGGATGAAGCTCGTCGTCGAGCCGACCGGCTGCCTGGCCGCGGCCGCCGTGCTCGAAGGCGTGCTCGACGTTCGCGGCAAGCGCGTCGGCGTGATCGTCAGCGGCGGCAACGTCGACGTGCGGCGTTATGCCGAGTTGCTGCTCGGCGCGAGCTGACCCGCTCAACCCGGACATTTCGCGAGGGACGCGGGAGTTGCGCGGATGCCGGGGCGAGCCCGGTTGCGCGACAGCGGCGCAGTCAAAGGCCGGCGGGCCTTTGCGAGCACTTGAGCGCAAGATGGCCGGCCCGGCGCCGCGCAAGCCCGCGTAGCCCCGGCGCTACAAATTGGATCGAGCGCTTGCGTGCCAAACGTGCCAGTTCGCCGAGGCAGAACGCATGCAGGCGGGGGCGACCTCGTGAAATGTCCGGGTCAACGCCGCTCGCGTGTCAGCGGAACGAAGCGCACCGGCAGCTTGCGCTGCGTGATCGTGCGGCCGTCGGCTTGCTTGGTGATCAGCAGCAGATCCTGCCCGCCTGCCTGCGCGCCGACCGGAATCACCATGCGGCCGCCGGGCTTCAGTTGGTCGAGCAGCGGCTGCGGCACGTGCTCGGGCGCGGCGGTGACGACGATGCCGTCGAACGGCGCCGCCTCCGGCCAGCCGAGGTAACCGTCGCCGATGCGGACCTCGACGTTGCGGTAGCCGAGCGCCTCGAGCGTGGCGCGGGCGCGCTCGCCCAGCGGCGCGACGATCTCGATCGAGTAGACCTTGCGCACGCACTCGGCGAGCACGGCGGCCTGGTAGCCGGAGCCGGTGCCGACCTCGAGCACGACGTGCGCGGGCTGCGGGTCGAGCAACTCGGTCATCAGCGCGACGATGAAAGGCTGCGAGATCGTCTGCCCGTGTCCGATCGGCAGCGGGCGGTTTTCGTAGGCGTACGCGGCGACATCGGCGGGGACGAAGCGGTGCCGCTCGACGCGGCCCAGCGCCGTCGCCACGCAGGGTGCGAGCCGCTCGCGGCCCGTGTACGACGCGGTGCGGCGCATGTCGGCCTCGATCTCGCGCAGCAGCCGGCGGCGCTGCGCGGCGAACTCGTCGCGCGCCGAAGCGCACGCGGCGAGCACGCCCCCCGCCAGCGCCAGGCCGCCGCGGATCAGGAACTTGCGCCGGGGTGTCATCGCATGCGCCTCGCTGCCG
>JBFMFC010000031.1:0-40079 GCA_040752195.1 Pseudomonadota bacterium
CTCGCCGGCGAACTGGCGCGCGCGCGGCCGCAGCTGTACATCCAGAGCCATGTCGCGGAGAGCCCCGAAGAGGTGCGCTGGATCGCCGAGCTGTTTCCCGACGCGCGCAGCTATCTCGACGTCTACGACCGCGTCGGCCTGCTGCGCGAACGCGCGGTCTACGCGCATTGCATCCATCTCGACCGCGACGACCGGCACCGGATGGCCGCGAGCGGCGCGGTCGCCGCCGTGTGCCCGACGTCCAACCTGTTTCTCGGCAGCGGGCTGTTCGACTTCGCGCTGTCGCTGGCCGCGGGGATGCGGCTGGCGCTTGCGACCGACGTGGGCGGCGGGCAGTCGTTCTCGATGTTCGCAACGATGCGCAGCGCGCACGAAGTGGCGCGGCTGAAGGGCGTTTCGCTCGGCGCGCTGCAACTGTGGTACTGGGCCACGCGCGGCGCCGCCGAGTCGCTCGGCTGGGGCGGGCGCGTCGGAACGCTGGAACCCGGCGCCGAAGCCGATGTCATCGTGCTGGATCCGCGCGCGACCCCGCTGCTGGCGCGGCGCACCGAACGCGCGGCGAGCTTCGAGGCGCTGCTGTTCGCACTGATCGTGCTCGGCGACGACCGGGTCGTGCGCGAGACGTTCATCGCCGGTCGGCCGCGCAAGCCTCGCGCGGACCGCTTCGAATGACGGTGCGGTCGCCGAGCGTCGCGTGCGTGCCATGACCTTTCGACATCTGCTTCGCCAGGCCCTGCGCATGACCGCGCGCGACTGGCGTGCCGGCGAGCTGCGCCTGCTGGCCGCGGCGCTCGTCGTCGCGGTCGCCGCCGTGACGAGCGTCGGCTTCTTCGTCGACCGCATCCGGCTCGGGCTCGAGCGCGACGCGACCCAGCTGCTCGGCGCCGATCTGGTTCTCGGTTCCGATCAGCCGATCGACGACGCGGTGCGCCAGCGCGCGCAAGCCGATGGGCTGGCGATCGCCGAGACGGTCACGTTTCCGAGCATGGCCATCAGCGAAGCGAACGCCGAGAACAACGCGCTCGTCGCCGTCAAGGCGGTGTCGCGCGGCTATCCGCTGCGCGGCGCGCTGCGCGTGCAGGACCGGTTGGGCGCGCCGGACGCGGTCACGCGCGAGGTGCCGGCGCCCGGCACGGTCTGGGTCGACCCGCAGGCGCTCGACGCATTGCGCATCGCGCCGGGCGAAGCCTTGCGGCTTGGCGACAAGCGCTTCGTCGTCGCCAAGCTGATCGCCGTCGAACCGGACCGCGGCGCGCAGTTCATCAACTTCGCGCCGCGCGTGCTGCTGAACCTCGCCGACCTGCCGGCCACGCACTTGATCCAGCCCGGCAGCCGGGTTTCGTATCGCCTGCTCGTCGCGGGCGAGCCGCCGGCGGTGCGCGCTTTTGCGGCGTGGCTCGGCGAGAATCTGGGCCGCGGCCAGCGCATCGAGTCGCTCGAAGGCGGACGCCCCGAGATGCAGCGCACCCTCGAGCGCGCGCAGCGCTTTCTCGGGTTGGTCGCGCTGCTGGCGGCGATGATCGCCGCGGTCGCCGTGGCCGCCGCGGCGCGGCGCTTTTCGCTGCGGCACCTCGACGCGTGCGCGATGATGCGCTGCCTCGGCGTCGTCCAGCGCGACATCTTCCGGCTGTTCGCGCTCGAATTCGTCGGCGTCGGGCTGGCCGCGTGCGCCGCCGGCATGGTGCTCGGCTACGCGTTCCACTTCGTGCTGATCGAGATCCTGCGCGGTCTGATCCAGACGGCTTTGCCGCAGCCGTCGTTGCTGCCTGCGTGGCAGGGTGGCGCGGTGGGGCTCGTCCTGCTGCTCGGCTTTGCGCTGCCGCCGCTCGCGCAATTGCGCGCGGTGCCGCCGTTGCGCGTGCTGCGCAAGGACATCGGGCTGCCGACCGGCCGCGTCGCGCTCGGTTATCTCGCGGGCTTCGCCGGCTTTTTCGCGCTGCTGCTGTGGTCGTCGAACGATCTGCGCATCGGCGCGATGACGGCAGGCGGCTTCGCGCTCGGCGTCGCCGTCTTTGCCGGCGCGGCCTGGCTCGTGCTGAAGGCGCTCGCGCCGCTGCGCGCGATGACGGGGCGCCTCGGGATCTCGTGGCGCTTCGCGGTCGCCGCGGTGCAGCGACGGCCGGCCGCCACCGTCGTGCAACTCGTGTCGCTGGCGGTGGGGCTGATGGCGCTGCTGCTGCTGACGGTGACCCGCACCGACCTCGTCGACGCGTGGCGCAAAGCCGCGCCGCCCGACGCGCCCAACCGCTTCGTCATCAACATCCAGCCCGATCAGGTCGAACTGATCTCGCAGCGGCTGCGGCAGGCGGGGCTCGGCGACGCGACGCTCTACCCGATGATCCGCGGCCGGCTCGTCGCGAAGAACGGCCGGCCGATCGGACCCGAGAGCTTCGCGAGCGAGCGCGCGCAGCGGCTCGTCGACCGCGAGTTCAACCTGTCGTACGCGGACGAGGCGCCTTCGCACAACCGCCTCGTCGCGGGCCGCTGGTTCGCGCCCGACGCGCACGAGCTGTCGATCGAAGAGGGCATCGCGAACACGCTCGGCATCGCGCTCGACGACGTGCTGACCTTCGACATCGCCGGCCAACGGGTCGAAGCACGCGTCACGAGCCTGCGCAAGGTCAACTGGGACTCGATGCGCGCGAACTTCTTCGTGATCATGTCGAGCGGCCTGCTGGCGAACCAGCCGAAGAGCTACATCACGGCGTTCTATCTGCCGCCCGCCAAGGCGGCTCTCACCGCGGATCTGGTGCGCGACTATCCGAACGTCACCGTCGTCGACATGAGCGCCGTACTGCGCCAGGTGCAGGCGGTCCTCGACCAGGTCATCGCCGCGGTCGAGTTCCTGTTCGCTTTCACGCTGGTCGCCGGCGTGCTGGTCCTCTACGCCGCGCTCGCCAGCAGCCACGACGAGCGCGTACGCGAAGCGGGACTGCTGCGCGCGCTCGGCGCGTCGCGCCGCCAGCTTGCCAATGCGCAGACCGCCGAGATGATCTGCGTCGGCGGACTGGCCGGGCTGCTCGCTGCGTTCGGCGCCGCGGCGATCGGCTGGGCGCTGGCAAGATTCGCGTTCGAGTTCGACTACGTCGTCACGCCGTGGGTGTTCGTCGCGGGCGTGGGCGGCGGCGCGCTGTGCGCGCTCGTCGGCGGCTGGATCGGGCTGCGCGGCGTGCTGAAGACGCCGCCGTTGGCGACGTTGCGCGAGGCGTGACGCAAGATCGCCGCGCCGGCTCCCATTGTCAACGGGACCGCGGACGGTTTCAGCGAAGCAACCCTCTTCGAGCCGGCGCCAGCGGTATTCGAGAGCCCAGGCAGAACGTCATCGCACTTTCACGAGCACGACACACCCCGATGTCCGTCCCCAACCCCACCGAGTCCATACAACGCACCGAAGACACGCCGTACTCGAGGCTGGGCGGCGCTGCCGGTGTTCGCGCGCTGGTCGACCGCTTCTACGATCTGATGGATCTCGAGCCTGCCTATGCCGCGCTGCGCCGTGTCCACGGCAGCGACCTCACCAACGCGCGCGACAAGCTGTACTGGTTTCTCAGCGGCTGGCTCGGCGGACCGAACCTGTACATCGAACGTTTCGGCCATCCGGCCCTGCGGGCGCGCCACTTGCCCTTTTCGATCGGCAGCGTCGAGCGCGACCAGTGGGTCGCGTGCATGGCGCAGGCGATGCGCGAGCTCGGCGTCGACGCCGAGCTGCAGGCGCAGCTCGCGCAGGCGTTCTTTCGCACCGCCGACTGGATGCGCAATCGCGCGGACTGACGAACCTCTATGATCGCCGCCGGGAGCCGCGGATCTTGACCACGCTCGAAATCGTCGCTTTGGCGCTGGCCGGCGCGCTGCTGGTGGCGCTCGCCGCGCTGGCGCTGCGCAAGCGCGAGCTGGCGAGCATCGCCGCGCGCATCGACGAGCTGCAGCGCAGGTCCGATGAAAGCGGCGAGCGGCTCGAACGCGAGTTGCGCGCCGCGGTCGAGAGTGCGGCAAGCCAAGTCCGCGTCGAAACCGGCGCGCGGCTCGCCGAACTGCAGACGGCGATGCTCGGCCAGCTCACGAGCCTGGCCGGCGTGCAGACCGCACAGCTCGGCGGCTTCAGCCAACAGGTCGCACGGCTTTCCGAGCTGGCCGAGGCCAACGCCCGGGCGAGCCGCGAGGAGAGCGCCGAGCAGTTGACTCGGCTCGCGCAGCTTCTGCAGCAGCAGGTCGCGGATCTCGGCCACACGGTGCGGCAACAGCTCGGCGACGTGCGGCAGACCCTCGAAGCGCGGCTGCAGACGCTGCAGCAGGGTAACGAGGCGAAGCTCGAGCAGATGCGCGCCACCGTCGAAGAGAAGCTGCAGACCACGCTCGAATCGCGGCTCGGCGAGTCGTTCCGCATCGTGTCGGAGCGCCTCGAGCAGGTGCATCGCGGGCTGGGCGAGATGCAGGGGCTGGCGCAGGGGGTGGGCGACCTCAAGCGCGTGCTGACGAACGTCAAGACGCGCGGCACCTTCGGCGAGGTGCAGCTTGCCGCGCTGCTCGAGCAGGTGCTGGCGCCCGACCAGTACGCCGCGAACGTCGCGACGCGGCCCGGATCGAGCGAACGGGTCGAGTTCGCGGTTCGCATGCCCGGCCGCGAAGACGGGCAGGCGGTATGGCTGCCAATCGACGCCAAGTTTCCGGCCGAGGATTACGAGCGGTTGCTCGCCGCGCACGAGGCGGCCGACCCGGCCGGGGTCGAGGCGGCGGCCAGGGCCATCGAGACGCGGATCCGCAACGAGGCGCGCACGATCCGCGAGAAGTACGTCGAGCCGCCGCACACGACCGACTTCGCGATCCTGTTCCTGCCGACCGAAGGGCTGTTCGCCGAGGTGCTGCGCCGGCCCGGCCTGACCGAGGCGCTGAACCGCGAGTTGCGCGTCGTGATCGCGGGGCCGACGACGCTCTTCGCCATGCTCAACTCGCTGCAGATGGGCTTTCGCACACTGGCGCTGGAGCGTCGCTCGGCCGAAGTGTGGCAGGTGCTCGGCGCCGTGAAGACCGAATTCGCGAAGTTCGGGGACGTGCTCGCGAAGCTGAAGTCGCAGCTCGCCACCGCGTCGAACACGATCGAGGCGGCCGAAACGCGCACCCGCCAGATGGGGCGCGCGCTGAAGGCGGTCGAGGCGCTGCCTGCCGAACAGGCGGCGCGGCTGCTGCCGGCCGAGCCGAACAACGAAGGCTGATACCGGGCTCGGGTCGGTTCCCCGCCACGAACGGCGGGAACGAAGTCGCCCCAATTGGGGGGTCGGCGTGCCGCAAATTCACGTTGTCGCAAGGGGCGACCGGACGGTGTAATCCACCCTACCGCAGTCGACCCTACCGCAATCGACTCTTGCTCCGCACGATGGCCGAGGCCGATCCGCAGCACGACGACCCCGCGCGCTGGCTGCGCTATCGCGAAGCCATCGAACACGCAGGCGACGGCTTCTTCGTGGTCAACAACGACCTGCGCCTGGTCGAGGTCAACGACACGCTGTGCGCGATGTTCGGCTACGCGCGCGGCGAAATGCTCGGCCGCAATCCGCTCGACTTTGCTACCGCGGAAACGCGCGCGATCGTTCGCGGCCAGTGGCAGAGCATCGACCGCGTCGAGCGGCGCCGATATCGCTTCGAAGGCCTGCGCAAGGACGGCAGCCGCTTCCCGGCGCTCGTGCGGTCGGTGACGAGTCGGGGTGCCAACGGCGCGATCGACGGTTCAGTCGGCTTCGTGACCGATCTGTCGGAGATCGAGCGGGCGCAGCAGACGATCGCCGAGTCTGAGCGCGAACTGCGCTCGATCCTCGACAACATGCAGGACACGTATTACCGCACCGACACCGAAGGCCGCATCGTGCGCGCTTCGAAGTCGGCCGAAAGGCTGCTCGGCTATCCGCTGGATCAACTGATCGGGCGCCGGCTCGCCGAGCTGTACTGCGATCCGGTCGAGCGGGACGACTTTTTGAAGGTGCTGGCGGCCGGCGGCGGCTCGGTCCGGCAGTTCGAAGCCCGGCTGCGCCGCGGCGACGGCACGGTGATCTGGGTTTCGACCAATGCGCACTACTACCGCGATGCCGCCGGCCGGGTGGCCGGCGTCGAAGGCACGACGCGCGACATCACCGACGCGCGCCGCGCGCAGGATGAACTGCGCCTGGCCGCGTGCGTGTTCGAGTGCGCGGCCGACGGGATCGTCATCACCGACCGCGCGCTCGCCGTCGTATCGGTCAACCCGGCATTCGCCGGATTGGCCGGCGTCGACGCCGCGCAGGCGACCGGACGGAAGCTTGCCGACTTTGCCACCGATGCCGAAGGCGAGGACCTCGAAACGCGGTTGACCCGAGCGCTCGCGCAGCGCGGCCAATGGTGCGGCGAGGTGCGGGTGCGCCGGGCCGACGGCGACGGCGTTCCGGGTTGGCTCAGCGTTTCGACCGTGCGCGACCGCGCGGGCGAGCCGATGCACTGCGTTGCGATGTTCTCGGACATCACCGAGCGCAAGGCATCGCAGGCGCGCATCGCCTTCCTCGCGCACCACGATCCGTTGACACAGCTTCCGAACCGGCTGCTGCTGCGCGACCGCGTCGACCAGGCGATCTCGCGGGCGGCGCGCACCGGGACGAGACTCGCGCTGCTGTTCGTCGACCTCGACGACTTCAAGCGCGTCAACGACTCGTTCGGTCATCAGACTGGCGATGCGCTGCTGCGCGAGATCGGGAGCCGGCTCGGCCATTGTGTTCGCGAAACCGATACCGTCAGCCGCTACGGCGGCGACGAGTTCGTCGTTGCGCTGCCCGACTTGACCGACCTCGGCGTGGTCGAGCGCGTCGCGCGCTGCATCTCCGAGCAGGTGTCCGCGCCGCTGCACGCCGCCGGCGCGCAGGTGCGCGTTTCGTGCTCGATCGGCGTGGCGCTGTACCCGGGCGACGGTGAGGACTGCGACGCGCTCGTGCGGCATGCGGACGCGGCGATGTACGCGGCCAAGCGCGCCGGGCGCGCGCCGGTCTGATCGTCAGCGCCGCGCCGAGCCGCGTTGCGCGATCACCGGCGCAAGCTCCGTGTTCGCACGCAGCAGCAATTCCTCGGTGGTATCCCAGCCGATGCAGGCGTCGGTCACCGAAACGCCGTAGGCGAGCTGCGACAGATCGTCGGGGATCGGCTGGTTGCCCGCGTAGATGTTGCTCTCGAGCATCAGGCCGACGATCGAAGTCGCCCCTTCCTTGATCTGGTGAACGCAGTCGGCGAAGACGAGCGGCTGCAGCGAGGCGTCTTTCAGCGAGTTCGCGTGCGAGCAGTCGATGACGATGTTCGGCGCCAGGCCCGCCTGTACCAGCGCCCGCTCGGCGAGCCTGACGCTGACCGAGTCGTAGTTCGGCCGCCCGCCGCCGCCGCGCAGCACGAGATGGCCGTGCCGGTTGCCGCGCGTGCGCACGACCGCGGCGCGGCCGCTCGCGTTGATGCCGAGGAAACTGTGCGGATGCGCCGCCGACTTGATCGCGTTGATCGCGACGTCCAGCGCGCCGTCGGTGCTGTTCTTGAAACCGACCGGGGTGGACAGCCCGCTCGCCATTTCGCGGTGCGTCTGCGACTCGGAGGTCCGCGCGCCGATCGCATACCAGGAGATCAGATCCGCCAGATACTGCGGCGACATCGGGTCGAGCGCCTCGGAGCCGGTCGGCAGACCCAGCTCGGCCAGATCCAGCAGCAGTTGCCGCGCGCGCGTGATGCCCTCCTCGATATGGAACGAATCGTCCATGCGCGGGTCGTTGATGAAACCCTTCCAGCCCGTGGTGGTGCGCGGCTTCTCGAAGTACACGCGCATCACGACGAACATCGTCGCGGCCACGTCGCTGGCAAGGCGCTTCAAGCGGCGCGCGTAGTCGAGCGCGGCGGCCGGATCGTGGATCGAGCACGGGCCGACGACGACGAAGATGCGCGGATCGCGCCGCTCGAGGATCGCGCGCAGCGTCGCGCGACCTGACGCGACGGTTTCGGTCGCTTGCGCGGTCAGCGGCGCGCGCGCGTGCACCTCGGCCGGCGTGGGCATCGCGTCGAAGCCGATGACGTTGACGTTCTCGAGGACCGGCGCGGCCGGCGGCAGTGCGTGGTTCATCCGGATCCCGTCGAGGAGGCGAGCAACGTCAGGCGGCCTGCAGCCGGCCGAGCGCGGCGCGCAGCGTCTCGTCCTTCTTCGCAAAGCAGAAGCGAACGACGCGCGCGTCGAACGGCCGCTCGTAGAAGACCGACACCGGAATCACCGCGACCCCGTAGTCGACGATCATCTTCTGCGCGAACTCGGCTTCGGGCAGATCCGAGATCGCCGAGTAGTCCGCGAGCACGAAGTACGTGCCTTCGCACGGCAACAGCCGAAAGCGCGTATGCGCCAGCCCGGCGACGAACAGGTCCCGTTTGGCCTGGTAGAACGCCGCCAGCGTCTGATATGGGGCGGCATCCTCGAGGTAGCGCGCGACCGCGTGCTGCCCGGGCGTGTTGACCGCGAACACCATGAACTGGTGGACCTTGCGCAGCTCGGCCGAGATCGCGCGCGGCGCGCACGCGTAGCCGATCTTCCATCCGGTGGTGTGGAAGGTCTTGCCGAAGCTGGAGATCACGACGCTGCGCTCGGCGAGCAGCGGCGACGTTGCGACCGAGCGGTGCGGCTCGCCGTCGAAGACGATGTGCTCGTAGACCTCGTCGGAGATCACGATGACGCCGGTCGAATCGACGATCGCCTCGAGTGCGCGCAGGTCGTCCTCGCGCAGGATGCGGCCGGTCGGGTTGTGCGGGAAGTTGATCATGATCGCGCGCGTGCGCGGCGTGACCGCGGCGCGCACGCGCTCCCAGTCGGGCGCGTAGCCGCGCGCCGCGTCCAGCGGTACGAACACCGGGCGCGCGCCGGCCAGCTCGATCGACGGCACGTAGCTGTCGTACACGGGTTCGAGCACGATCACTTCGTCGCCGGGCCGCGCCAGCGCGAGCACGGCGGTCATCAGCGCCTGCGTCGCACCGGCCGTGATCGTGATCTCGGTTTCCGGGTTGTACGCGCGGCCATACAGGCGCTGGACTTTCGCCGCGATCGCCTGCCGCAACGCGGGCACGCCGGCCATCGGCGCATACTGGTTGTGGCCGGCAGCGATCGCTTCGGCGAAGTAGCGCTGCAGCTTGGCGTCGCAGTCGAAGTCCGGAAACCCTTGCCCGAGGTTGACCGCGCCGTGCTTGGCCGCGAGCGCCGACATCACGGTGAAGATGGTCGTGCCGACGCGCGGCAGCTTCGACGCGCCGAGCAGCGCGTCGAGGTTCGGTTCGGGGCGGGCAGAGTCGTTGGGCATCTCGGCGCCTGCGGCGCGGGCGCGGCACATCGCGGGAAGCGATGAAACGAACGAGGCGGACGGTCGCGCGAAATTATACTTTCGCGCAGCGCAGTTCCATCGAAAGACGACGCATGCCGCAGCCTGCCGATGTTTCGCCCGACCGCCGACCGCAGGCCGCGCGTGCGCGCCGCCGTCCGGGCGGCGTGAAGCGATGACGCTGCACGTGTCCAGCGCGTTCGACGGCGGCGCGATCGAAGTGCTCCGCTGCGACGCGCCCGACGCCATCGAGCTTGCGATCCGACACGACCTGCGCGCCGACGGGACGGCGTCCGAGTTCCTGCAGTGGTTCTACTTTCGCGTCAGCGGTGCGGCCGGCCGTCCGCTCGCGCTGCGCATCGTCAACGCGGGATCGACGACGTATCCAAAGGGCTGGGAAGGCTACGCCGCGCTGGCAAGCTTCGACCGCAGGCACTGGCAGCGCGTCCCGACGCAGTTCGACGGCGAGGTCATGACGATCCGTCCCGGCGTCGCGTGCGGGCCGCTCTATCTGGCCTACTTCGAGCCGTATTCGTGGGACCGCCATCTCGACCTGCTCGCCGACGCGGTCGCACACGGCGCCGCGCTGCGCCGGCTCGGCGCGAGCGTGCAGGGCCGCGATGTCGACGCTGTCGTCGTCGGCACCGGCGCGCGCAGCGTCTGGATCATCGCGCGCCAGCATCCCGGCGAGACAATGGCCGAGTGGTTCGTCGAAGGTCTGCTCGATCGGCTGCTCGACGCGGCCGACCCGCTCGCGCGCGAGTTGCGGCGGCGGGCGACCTTCTACGTCGTGCCGAACATGAACCCGGACGGCTCGGTGCTCGGCAACCTGCGCACGAACGCGGCCGGCGCGAACCTGAACCGCGAGTGGCTGGCGCCGTCGCGCGAAACCAGCCCCGAGGTGGCGTGCGTGCGCGACGCGATGCACGCAAGCGGCGTCGATGCGTTCTTCGACATCCACGGCGACGAGAATCTGCCTTACGTCTTCGTCGCCGGCTGCGAGATGCTGCCGGAGTTCGGCGCACGGCAGCGCGCCGAGCAGGAGGCGTTCTGCCAGGACTTCAAGCGGGCCAGCCCCGACTTTCAGACGCGGCACGGCTATTCGCCCGACAAGTACCGCGACGAACTGCTCAAGCTCGCATCGAAGTACGTCGGTCACACGTTCCGCTGCCTGTCGCTGACGCTCGAGATGCCGTTCAAGGACAACGCCGACGCGCCCGACCCGCGCACCGGCTGGAGCGCAGCGCGTTCGCGGCAGCTCGGCCGCGCGCTGCTCGATCCGTTGTACGGGCATCTGTTGCGGCTTGAGACGGCGCGATGACGATTGCGCGCGGCCGAAAGGTGAGCTTGCGGCGGGCGCTGCTTGCCGACCGGCCGCACGTATACGCGTGGATGGTCGACTCCGATCTGACGCCGGGGATGATGGGATATCCCCTCTATCCCGACCGCCCTGCGCCGAGCTACGAGCAGTTCGGCGACAGCTACGAGCCTTACTTCTTCGAAGGGTCGCGCCCGTTCGACGGCCGCGGCCTGATCGTTCAGGCCGACGCAAGCGACATCGGCTTTCTGGCGTACCGGCGCGTCGACCTGCTGCGCGACGTCGTCGAGCTCGACCTCTGGCTCGCCGGCCTGCGCCATTGCGGGCAGGGCCGCGGGTCGGAAGCGCTCATGCTCGCGTGCGAGTGGCTGCAGGAGAACTTCGGTGTCAGCCGCTTCGTCGTACGTCCCTCGCGCCGCAACGTGCGCGCGCTGCGCGCGCTGCGGCGCGCCGGCTTCAGGGAGACCGACCTGCCGGCAAGCGAGGTGATCGCACAGCTAGCGCTGCCGAAGCCGCGCTATTTCGACGAAGTGCTGCTGTTCCGCGTGCTGCCGCCGCCGGCGGCGCTGCTCGAGCCGGCCGGCGATCGGGTGTACGTCTTCGTCGACAGCGAGTTCACGAGCCTCGCCGAGCCGCGGCTGATCAGCCTCGGCGCCGTGGCGACCGATACGGCCGCGTTCTACTGCGAGTTGAACGACTGGCCGCGCGAACATTGCAGCGAATTCGTGCGCGCCGAGGTACTGCCGCTGCTCGAAGGCGGCGCGGTGCCGCATCCGGTCGCGGCCGACGCGTTCGCGCACTGGATCGCAGACCGTGCCGAAGCGGCGCCGGTGACGATCGTTTCCGACTCGGGCTTCGACCGCTGGGCGCTGGCCGATCTGCTGGGCAGCGAGGAACTGCCCGCCGGTGCCGAGTGGCGGCACGTGCCGATCGATGCCGAACGGCTCGACGACAGCGCGCGTGCGCTCGGATTGCGCCGCCATCATGCGCTCGACGATGCGCGCGCGCTGCGGGACGCGCTGCTCGGTCCGCAGCGCTGACGCGGCGCGCGCCGCTCCGATCAGGCGCCATCGCCTCTCGGCGCGAACCCGAGCGCCGCGGGCGCAGCCTGCGGCGAGACGATCTTCAGCCCGGTGCGCGCTGCGCGCCGATGCAACGCGAGCAGCGCGCGGTCCTTCGACACCAGCGCGTCGGCGCGCGCACACACGGCGAGGTCGATGAACTTCTGATCGCTCGGGTCGCTGCAAGCGAACGCAGCGGCCGGAACGCGCTCGACCGGCTCGGCCTTCTCGCGCCAGCGCGCGAGCAGCGTCGCGCGCCGCTGCGCGTCGAGCGCAAAGCACGAACGCGCGAGGACGTCGGCGAGCTCGGCATCGCACGCATCGCTGCGCAGCGCGACGACGCGGCCATCGTCGATCGCGGCGCGCAGCGGGCGCGCGACCGCATCGTCGAATACCCAGAAGTCGAGCAGCACGTTGGTGTCGATCACCACGCGCGGCGCGCAACGGTTCCGGTCGGTCACGCGCAGCGCAGCACCGCGGCCCCCTGCACCCGACCGCGGCGTACGGCGTCGAGCGCTTCGTTGGCGCGCTGCAGGTCGAACACCTCGACGTGCGTGCGCACGGGAATGCGCGCCGCGAGCGCGAGGAACTCGTCGCCGTCGGCGCGCGTGAGATTCGCGACCGACCGCACGACGCGCTCTCCCCAAAGAATCTCGTAGGGGAAGGCGGGGATGTCGCTCATGTGGATGCCGGCGCAGACGACGGTGCCGCCCTTGCGCAGCGCGCGCAACGCGGCCGGAACCAGACTGCCGACCGGAGCGAAGATCAGCGCGGCGTCGAGCGGCTGCGGCGGCGGCTGCGCGGAGTCGCCTGCCCAGGCGCAGCCCAGCGAGTACGCGAACGCCTGGCCTTCGATGTCGCCCGGCCGGGTGAACGCGAACACTTCGCGGTCCTGCCAGACCGCCACCTGCGCGACGAGGTGAGCGGCGGCGCCGAAGCCGTAGATGCCGAGCCGCTTCGCAGCGCCTGCGAGCCGCAGCGCGCGATAGCCGATCAACCCGGCGCACAGCAGCGGCGCGGCGTGTGCATCGTCGAAAGCATCCGGCAGCGCGAACACGTAGTTCGCGTCGGCCACCGCGTATTCGGCGTACCCGCCGTCGCGGTTGTAGCCGGTGAACTGCGGCGCATCGCACAGGTTCTCGCGCTGCGTCCGGCAGTAGTCGCAGGCGCCGCAGGTACGACCGAGCCAAGGCACGCCGACGCGATCGCCGGGCTTGAAGCGCGGCACGCCGCCGCCGGTCGCAACGACGCGCCCCACGATCTCGTGGCCGAGCACGAGCGGCAGCTTCGGGTGCGGCAGCTCGCCGTCGGCCACGTGCAGGTCGGTCCGGCATACGCCGCAGGCGTGCACGCGCACCAGCACTTCGCCCGCGCGCGGCTGCGGAACCGGCAGCGAGCGCGGCCGCAGCGGCGCGCCGGGCGCTTCGAGGACCATCGCCTGCATCGTCGCATCCATCGTCCGCCTCAACGCGCTGCCGCGCGCATCAACTGGTCTTCGAGCCACGGCACCAGCGCGTCGAAGATGTCGGCGACCGCGCGGCCGAGGGCAGCGGCCGCAGCGGCCGAGTCGGCGCGTTCGACCGGGACGACCGCGTCGAACGAGCGCCGCGCGGCCAGCGTGCGCGCGCGCCGATCGATCAGCTCGGCGCGCAGCGCGAGCCGCGCCGTCCCGGGCTGCGCGCTCACGTCGTGGTAGACCGCCTCGACGCCGATCGCGAGCAGCCACTCGGCGGCAATCGGCTCGCCGAGCAGGCCGACGGCTTGCGCGGTGCCGCGCGCTTCGAGCCGACGCTGCAGCAGACGGGCGATCGCGTGCCGCGGCGGCTCGGTCCACGAGGCGAGCTGGTAGAACTCGCGCACGCCGCTCGCACGCGCGTAGGCGATCGAGCGCGCGCTCGCGATCGGGTCGGACGGCACGGCCTGGATCAGCAGGGCGCTCACCGCCGGCGCATCGCGCCGGGCCATCGACGGGCGTTCGTCGGCGAGCACGAGGTTGACGTGCCGCGCGTCGGTGCCTGCGAGCCGAACCGATACGCAGCCGGCGAGCAGTGCGGCGGCAAAGGAGGCGACGGCGGCGCGCTTCATCGCAACGATTCTCCGGGACCCAGCGTGGCCGTGTCCGGACCGAGCAGCGCGCGGCGCGGGTCCTGCAGGCGGTCGAGCGCGTTCGCGGCGGCGTCGACGCTCGCGCGCAGCTCGGCGAGGCTCGCGGCGAGCTGGTCTTCGAGCACGCCGGCCGAGCGGTCGACGCGCTGCGCGACGGCCTGCGACTGCCGCTGCAGCGACTCGGCGGCGCTTCCGATCGCGGCGGCTGCGGCGTCGATCCGCGCGAGACTGCGCTGCGCGTCGGCGACCAGCGCGTCGACGCGCCGGCCCGCGTTCTCGGCCGTGCCGGCGATTCGATCACCGCTGCGGCCCATATCGTTCGCGGCGCGAGCGACGCTGTCGAGCGTGCGGTCGAAACGGTCAAGACGCCGGTTCAGGCCCGCGGTCAGGTCGCGCAGATTCGCCAGTGTCTGCGCGAGCGCCTCGCGGTTTTCGCGCGCCATCACGCGATTCAGGTTGACCATCACCTCGGCCGCCATGTCGCCGAGCTGGCCGACGCGGCCTGCGATCTCGTCGAGGTCCGATCGTCCTTCGGCGATCACGGGGTACGGCTCGCCGGGCGGTGCGGACGCGAGCGGCGGGCCGGGCGGCTCCGGGGTCACGAGCGTGATCTGCGCAATGCCGGTGACGAAGTTGCGCGTGACGACTGCAACCGTGTTGGTACGCACCGGCGCGTCGCGGTCGACGCGGATCGTCACGCGGACGCGGTTGACCTGATCGCCCGCGTCGCGATCGCCGGCGAGCGCGTAGCGGTCGACGCGGCCGACCTTGATGCCGCGCATGTTGACGTCGCCGCCGACTTGCAGCCCGTCGAGCCGTTGCCGCTCGAAGTAGATCGTGTAGCGCTGCAGGTCCTGCTCGGAACCGACGCGCTTGAGCCAGACCACCGCGCCGATCAGCGCGGCGATCAGCGCGATCACGCCGGCGCCGACATACGTGTACCTAGCTTCTGCTTCCATCAGCGAGCGCGTGCAACGTCGGCGACCATTGTACGGACCGCGAAGTAGGCGCGGATCCACGCATCGTCGGTCCGCATCACGTCGGCCACGCTGCCGTCGGCGCGCACGCCGCCGTCGGCGAGCACGATCAGCCGGTCGACGATCGTGAGCAGTGTGTCGAGGTCGTGCGTGACCAGCAGCACGGTGATGCCCAGATCGTCGACCAGCGAACGCAGCAGCGCGTCGAACCCGCGCGCGGTCGCGGGATCGAGTCCCGACGTCGGCTCGTCGAGAAACAGCACCTCGGGCTCGAGCGCGAGCGCGCGGGCGATCGCCGCGCGTTTGCGCATGCCGCCGGACAGCTCGCTCGGCATCTTGGCGCCGACTTCGGGAGCGAGGCCCGCCTGCGCGAGCCGCAGCGCGACCAGCGGCGCCATCAGCTCGGCGGGCGTTCGCGTGTGTTCGATCAGCGGCACCGCGACGTTCTGGGCGACCGTCAACGAGGAAAACAGCGCGCCGTCCTGAAACATCATGCCGAAGCGCCGCCGCACCGCTGCCACCTCGTCCGCGGGTGCCGACCACATGTCGGTGCCGAGCACGCGAACACGGCCGCGGTCGGGGCGAACGAGCCCGATGATCTCGCGCAACAGCACGCTCTTTCCGGTGCCGGAAGCGCCGATCAGCGCAGTCAGCGTGCCGCGCGCGAGCGCGAAGCTAACCCCGTCGTGCACGGTCTGCGCGCCGAAACGCGTGACCACGCTTTCGACTTCGACGACGGGCGCGCTGGCGATCGGGCCGCGACTGCCGTGCGTGTGCATGGCGACTCAGAGCCCGAGTTCCTGGAACAGCACGGCGAACCCGGCGTCGAGCAGGATCACCGATACGATGCTCTGCACGACGGTCGAGGTCGTCGCAAGCCCCACGGCGCGCGTGTCGCGGCCGACGGTCATCCCCATGCGACAGCCGATCACCGCGATGAACAGCGCGAATACCGGCGCCTTGGCGAGCCCGATCCAGAAGTGCTTCAGATCGAGCGCGTCGCGCAGCCGCTCGAGAAAAGTCGCCGGGGTCAGCCCCAGCAGCGGATCGGCCACCAGCATGGCGCCGGCGATGCCCAGCGCGTCACCGACGAACACGAGCAGCGGCAGCGCGACCATCAGCGCGAGCACGCGCGGCACCACGAGCACCTGCAACGGCGCAAGCCCGAGCGTGCGGATCGCGTCGATCTCCTCGGCGAGCCGCATCGCGCCGAGCTGCGCGGTGAACGCCGCCCCCGAGCGCCCCGCGACGATAGTGGCGACGATGATCGGCGCGAATTCGCGCGTCATCCCGATCGCGACACCGTCGACGACGAAGATGTTCGCTCCGTATTTCTCGGCCTGGAGTCCGAGCAGGTAGGCGATCGTGACGCCGATCAGCAGCGTGACCAGCGCGACGACCGGGATCGCGTTCAAGCAGACCTGCTCGAACTGCGCGGCGAGCTCCTTGACGCGCAGCCTGCGCGGACGGGCGAAAGCTTCGCCCAGCGCCGCGAGGGCGGCGCCGAAGAAGCCGAGATGGCCGTGCAGCAACGCACCGACCTCGATCGTGTGGCGGCCCAGCGCGGCGAGCGGCGGAGCGCCCGGGGGCGCCGCGCCCAGGTCAGCGCACGCGGCAGCGACTTCGGCGTAGCGCCTGCGCACGCCGTCGAGGATGCGCGCGTGCTCGGGGCCGAAGTCGAGCCAACGAGGCGCGGATGCCGGCACGCCGGCGCGCTCCAGTGCGCGCAGCAGCAGGAGCGCACCGGCCGAATCGAGCCCGGTCAATCCGCTTGCGCGGATCGACAGCGGCGCCGTCAGCGCGATCGCCGAGAGCGCCGGCCAGATCGACTCGGCGTTGCGCAGTCGCCAGTCGCCGTACAGCGACAGCACCTGGCCGTCCGAGGTCGGGGCGAGTTCGAACCAGCGATGCGGCGGCGCTGCGTGCGGATCGCCCGGCATGCCGATCGGTCCGCGCTCAGGCGGCGTGCGCCTGCAACTGCTCGAGCGTGACGAAGTCCAGCGCCTTCTCGTGCGTGGCGCTGAGCACGACGGGCGGCGCCACGCCGGCGTCGAGCGCCTCCTTCCAGCGCGCCGCGCACAGGCACCAGCGGTCGCCGGGCTTGAGCCCGGGAAAGTCGAGCTCGGGCCGCGGCGTGGACAAGTCGTTGCCGCGCGCGGCGGAAAACGCCAGGAAGCGCGCGGTCATCGTGGCGCAGACCGTGTGCGACCCGACGTCCTGCGGCCCGGTATGGCAATAGCCGTCGCGATAGAAGCCGGTGCGCGGCTGCTCGCAGCAGCAGGCGAGCGGCCCGCCAAGGACGTTGCGGGCCGAGGAAGGACGGTCTGCGTCGCGCGGCATGGCGATGATGATAGCCGCGGCCGCCGCGTTCAACCCGTCTTGTCCACCTGCAGCGGCGCAGGAGCCGGCGTCGCAGCCCGCGGCGCAGGCGGCGACGCGTCGATGCAGGCTCGCACCAGCAGCAGGCTGATGACCGCCAGCGCGGCAAGCGGCCACCAGCCGCCTGCGAACCCGCCCGAATCGGGGCGGTCGACGACCGCCGATCCGTCCGTCGCGCCCGCCGCGTGTTCTTCTTTCATTCGTGCTCCGCCATCCGTGGTCCGTCGGCGCAAGCGTAACGGATCGCGGACGCCGGCCGACGAGCCGCGCGGCTACGCCGCGAGCAGCTGCCGCAGCACGTACGGCAGGATGCCGCCGTGCCGGTAGTAGTCGACCTCGATCGGCGTGTCGATCCGCAGCTTGAGCCTGACGCGCTGCTGGCTGCCGTCGCCGCGATGGATCACGAGCGTGGCGTCCCGCTGCGGCCTGATCTCGGCGCCCAGTTCGATGTCGAACACTTCGTCGCCCTTGATGCCGAGCGTGTCGACCGAGTCCGAGCCCTGGAACTGCAGCGGCAACACGCCCATACCGACCAGGTTGCTGCGGTGGATGCGCTCGAAGCTGCGCGCGATCACTGCCTTGACGCCCAGAAGCTGCGTGCCCTTCGCTGCCCAGTCGCGCGACGACCCGGTGCCGTACTCCTCGCCGGCGAAGACGACCGTCGGCGTGCCCTGCGCGATGTAGCGCATCGCGGCGTCGTAGATGAACATCTTCTCGCCGCTCGGCTGGAACAGCGTGACACCGCCTTCCTCACGCGAGCCGTCGGGGCGGGGCGGAAGCATCAGGTTCTTGATCCGGACGTTGGCGAAGGTGCCGCGCATCATGACCTCGTGGTTGCCGCGGCGCGATCCGTACGAGTTGAAGTCGGCCTTGGCCACACCGTGCTCGATCAGCCACTTGCCGGCCGGCGAGTTCTCCTTGATCGATCCGGCCGGCGAGATGTGGTCGGTCGTGATCGAATCGCCGAAGATGCCGAGCGCGCGCGCGCCCTTGACGTCCGGTTCCAGAGGCTTGGGTCTGAGCGTGAATCCCTGGAAGAACGGCGGCTCGGCGATGTAGGTCGATTTCGGCCACGCGTAGACCTGCCCGGTCACGGTCTTGATCTGCTTCCACAGCGCACCCGGGTCGGTCTTGATCCTTTCATAGTTGGCGCGGAACGCCTTCGGATCCATCGCGAACTTCATCAGCGCGTGGATCTCCTCGGTCGAGGGCCAGATATCGCCGATCCAGACGTCGCGGCCGTCCTTGCCCTTGCCGACAGGCTCGGTCATCAGATCGCGCAACATCGTGCCGGCGAGTGCGTACGCGACCACCAGCGGCGGCGAGGCGAGGAAGTTCGCTTTCAGGTTCGGGTGGATGCGCGCTTCGAAATTGCGGTTGCCCGACAGCACCGCCGCGCAGACCAGATCGTTGTTCGTGATCGCGTCGTTGATCTCGGGCGCGAGGTCGCCCGCGTTGCCGATACAGGTCGTGCAGCCATACGCGGCGACCGCGAAGCCGAGCTTCTCCAGATACGGCAGCAGCCCGGCCCGCTGCAGATACTCGGTGACCACGCGCGATCCGGGCGCCAGCGAGGTCTTGATGTGCGGCTTGACGGTAAGACCGCGCTCGACCGCCTTTTTCGCGAGCAAGCCGGCGGCGAGCAGCACGCCCGGGTTGCTCGTGTTCGTGCACGAGGTGATCGCCGCGATCAGCACGTCGCCGTTGCGCAGATCGATGCCGCTGGACGTGCGGAAGGTCTGGGCGAGCTTCTCCGCGGGCTGGTTGAAGCCGCTTTCCGCGCCGGGCGCGGTGACCGGCGCGCTGAACAGCTTCATGAAGGTCTTCTTCACGTCGCCGATCTCGATGCGGTCCTGCGGGCGTTTGGGCCCGGCGAGCGAAGGGGCGACCGTCGCCAGGTCGAGTGTCAGCACGGTCGAGTAGTCGATCGTTCCCGCCTTCGGAACGCCGAACAGCCCCTGCGCCTTGAAGTACGCCTCGAGCGCGGCGATCTCCTCGCGCGTGCGGCCGGTGCCTTCGAAGTAGTCGATCGTTTTCGAGTCGACCGGGAAGAAGCCCATCGTCGCGCCGTACTCGGGCGCCATGTTGGCGATCGTCGCGCGGTCGGGCACCGAGAGCGACTCCGTGCCTTCGCCGAAGAACTCGACGAACTTGCCGACGACCTTGGCCTTGCGCAGCATCTCGGTGACCGTCAGCACGAGGTCGGTGGCGGTCACGCCGTTGCGCAGGCTGCCCTTCAGGTGTACGCCGACGACGTCGGGCGTCAGGAAGTAAACGGGCTGGCCGAGCATGCCGGCCTCGGCTTCGATGCCGCCCACGCCCCAGCCGACCACGCCGATGCCGTTGATCATCGTCGTGTGGCTGTCGGTGCCGACCAGCGTGTCGGGGTAGTAGACGCCGCCTTTGTGGTGGACGCCGCGCGCCAGGTACTCGAGGTTGACCTGATGCACGATGCCGAAGCCGGGAGGGACGACGCGGAACGTGTCGAACGCCTGCATGCCCCACTTCATGAACTCGTAGCGCTCGCGGTTGCGCTGAAATTCGAGCTTCATGTTCAGATCGAGCGCATCGCGGCTGCCGTAGTGGTCGATCATCACCGAGTGGTCGACGACGAGATCGACCGGCACCAGCGGTTCGATCGTCTTCGGGTTCTTGTTCATCCTGGCCGCGACGCTGCGCATCGCCGCGAGATCCGCGAGCAAGGGCACGCCGGTGAAGTCCTGCAGCACGACGCGCGCGACGATGAAGGGGATCTCGTCGACGCGTTCGGCGTTCGGTTTCCAGTTGGCAAGCTGGCGGACGTGCTCCTCGGTCACCTTCTTGCCGTCGCAGGTGCGCAGTACCGCTTCGAGCACGATGCGGATCGAGACCGGCAGCCGCGCGACGCCGGGAAACGTCTTCGCCAGCTCGGGCAGCGAATAGAACTTGCCGCTGCGGCCGCCGCCGGCCTTGAACTCCTGCAGCGTGTTGAACAGGTTGTGCGTCATTTGTTCTCCTTCAATCGGATCTGCACGTCGTAAACGAGACCTTTGTCGTCCTGGCAGGTGCCGCCGCCGCTGCGGCCGTACGCCATGCCGCGGATGTCGCAGCGCAGGCCCGAGCCGTCGGCGGCCTGCAGCAGCGCCTTGGCTTCGCCGCCCGCCGGGTTGTCGACGGTCACCGTCGTGCCGATGCCGGAGCGGCGCCAGCCCCACCAGCCGCTGACGTAGCCGGTCGTGCGGTCGGGGGTCACTTCGACCCAGGTTCCGGTGTAGGTCTTGCCTTCGATGGTGACGCTCACGTCGGCCTGCGACCCGCGCTGCACGGCTTCGCCGTAGTACAGCTTGCCGGCCGTGCGGGGCATCAACGTCAGTTCGTAGGTCGACGCGCAGCCGGCGATCAGAACGACGCCGGCGCTCAGGAAGGCACGGGCAAGGGTGCTTCGGACTGACATGGCGACCTCCAAAGGTGTATCGGACGACCCTTAGATCACCATCATGTCGACGAATTCGTTAACGGGTGTTACCGCCAGCCGCTTGGCGTCGAGACACAGTTCCAGGATGGCGTTCGCCTGTTTGGGCGGGAAGCGGCGGGCGAGGTTGGTCTTGAACTTCTCGACCAGGACGGGCATTCCCTCCTTGCGGCGGCGCTTGTGGCCGATCGGGTACTCGACGACGACCTCCTTGAGTTTCGTGCCGTCGTTGAACTCGACCGTCAGCGCGTTGGCGATCGAGCGCTTGTTCGGGTCGTGGTAGTCCTTCGTGAACTGCTTGTCCTCGACGCACACGATCTTGTCGCGCAGCCTGTCGATGCGCGGGTCGGCGGCCACGTCGTCCTCGTAGTCCGCCGCGGTCAGCCGGCCGAAGATGATGGGCACCGCGACCATGTACTGGATGCAGTGGTCGCGGTCGGCCGGATTGGCGAGCGGCCCCTTCTTGTCGATGATCCGGATGCAGGCTTCGTGGGTGCGGATCGTGATTTTCTTGATGTCAGCGTCGGTCTTGCCGAGTTTGCGCATCTGCGCGTGGATCTGCATCGCCGCTTCCACCGCGGTCTGCGCATGGAACTCGGCGGGGAAGCTGATCTTGAACAGCACGTTCTCCATCACGTAGCTGCCGTACGGGCGCTGGAACTTGAACTCCTGTCCCTTGAACAGCACGTCGTAGAAGCCCCAGGTCTTGGCGGTCAGCACCGACGGGTAGCCCATCTCGCCGGTCTTGCAGATCAGCGCCAGCCGCACTGCGCGGCTGGTGGCATCGCCGGCGGCCCAGCTCTTGCGGCTGCCGGTGTTGGGCGCGTGGCGGTAGGTGCGCAGGCTCTGGCCGTCGACCCACGCATGCGACAGCGCGTTGATGATCTCGTCGCGCGTCAGTCCCAGCATCTGCGCCACGACCGCGGTCGAGGCGACCTTGACCAGCACGACGTGGTCGAGCCCCACTTTGTTGAACGAGTTCTCCAGCGCGATGCAGCCCTGGATCTCGTGTGCC
The DNA here is from genome assembly GCA_040752195.1 of Pseudomonadota bacterium. Classification (GTDB taxonomy): domain Bacteria; phylum Pseudomonadota; class Gammaproteobacteria; order Burkholderiales; family Burkholderiaceae_F; genus DSNY01. The sequence goes on from JBFMFC010000031.1 coordinate 21,652, forward strand.
TTGATCATCGCCGTCAGCACGTCGTGCACGGTGAGCGGCTTGCCGCCGGCGGCGACCGCATTGCGCGACAGCCAGTCCGCGGTCGCGAGGATGCCGCCGAGGTTGTCGGACGGATGACCCCATTCGGCGGCGAGCCAGGTGTCGTTGAAGTCGAGCCAGCGGATCATCGCGCCGATGTCGAACGCGGCTTTGACCGGATCGAGCTGGAACTGCGTGCCGGGGACCTTGGCGCCGTTGGGCACGACCGTTCCGTGAACGACCGGGCCGAGCAGCTTGGTGCACGCGGGATACTCCAGCGCCTCGAAGCCGCAGCCGAGCGTGTCCATCAGGCAGTAGCGCGCGGTCTCGTACGCCTCGGCGCTCTTGATCCTGTACTTCAGCACGTAGTCGGCGATGTCGACCAGCACCTTGTCGGGTTTCGGTCGGACATTGCTGATGTGGCCAGCCATCGTCGGGTTCTCCTCTTATTTGGCGGGGTTCTTCGGTTTCGGGGTGCACGCGAGCGGCGCGTCGAGCAGCCCGGCGTATTCGAGCGTCGCGCGGTCGGCATTCTCGGTCCAGTGGATCCTGCCGTCGGCGCTCGTCGCGACGATCGACCGGTCGACGCGCACGCGAGCGATCTCGACGCGGTTGCCGAGGTAGGTCAACCAGGCCGGCTCGCGCATGCGGCGCGGGTGATAGTTGACGAGGACGACGCGGCCGTTGTCGCATTGCCACTCGCGCGTGATCGGCCGCGGCTTCGCCGGCGTGCCCTGCGCGAACGACGGCTGCGCGGCGGCGAGCGCGGCGACGGCGACAGCGGCGACGGCGCTGCGTTTCACGGGCGCTTCTCGATCGGTACGAACTTCAGGTTCTCCGGTCCGACGTAATTCGCGCTCGGTCGGATGATCTTGTTGTCGATGCGCTGCTCGATGACGTGTGCGCTCCAGCCGCTGGTGCGCGAGATCACGAAGATCGGCGTGAACATCGGCGTCGGCACGCCCATCATGTGATACGACACCGCGCTGAACCAGTCGAGGTTCGGGAACATCTTCTTGATGTCCCACATCACCGACTCGATCCGCGCCGCGATGTCGAACATCTTCATGCTGCCGGCGTCGAGCGACAGCTTGCGCGCGACCTCCTTGATCACCTTGTTGCGCGGGTCGGCGATCGTGTACACGGGATGGCCGAATCCGATGATGACCTCCTTGTTCTCGACGCGGCGCCGGATGTCGGCTTCGGCTTCGTCCGGCGTTTCATACCGCTTCTGGATCTCGAAGGCGATTTCGTTGGCGCCGCCGTGCTTGGGCCCGCGCAGCGCACCGATCGCGGCGGTGATCGCGGAATAGAAGTCGGACCCGGTGCCGGCGACCACGCGGGCCGCGAAGGTCGACGCGTTGAACTCGTGCTCGGCGTACAGGATCAGCGAGGTGTGCATCGCGCGAACCCACAGTGGCGACGGCTCGCGGCCATGCAGCAGGTGCAGAAAGTGGCCGCCGATCGAATCGTCGTCGGTGTCGACCTCGATCCGGCGCCCGTTGACGCTGTAGTGGTACCAGTAGAGCAGGGCGGAGCCGAGCGACGCCATCAGCCGGTCGGCGATGTCGCGCGCGCCCGGGACGTTGTGGTCGTCCTTCTCGGGCAGCGCGCAGCCGAGCGCGGACGCCGCGGTGCGCATCACGTCCATCGGATGGCTCGATGCAGGCAGCCGCTCGAGCACCGCCTTGACGCTGGCCGGCAGTCCGCGCAGCGACTTCAACTTCGCCTTGTACGCGCGCAGCTCGGCAACGTTCGGCAGCTTGCCGTGCACCAGCAGGTACGCGATCTCCTCGAACTCGCACGCGTCCGCAACGTCGAGGATGTCGTAGCCGCGGTAGTGCAGGTCGTTGCCGGTGCGGCCGACCGTGCACAGCGCCGTGTTGCCGGCGACCACACCCGACAGCGCGACGGACTTCTTCGGTTTGGGGGTCACATCGTTCATCGCTCAGTCTCCGTCATGGTGACCGCGGCCGGTCGCGGGCGCCGGGAGAGGCCCGCGCGTCGGCGCCGTCGATTCCTCACTTCTTCTTCGCAAACAGCGCATCGAGCCGCCGCTCGTACTCGTGGTAGCCGATCACGTCGTACAGCTCCGCCCGGGTCTGCATCGTGTCGATCACGTTCTTCTGCGTCCCGTCGCGGCGGATCGCCTGGTACACGTTCAGGGCCGCCTTGTTCATCGCGCGGAACGCCGACAGCGGGTACAGCACCATCGACACGTTCGCCGACCGCAGCTCGTCGACCGTGAACAGCGGGGTCGCCCCGAACTCGGTGATGTTGGCGAGCAGCGGCACCTTCACCGCCGCCGCGAACTTGCGGTACGTATCGAGATCCTTGGCAGCCTCGGCGAAGATGCCGTCGGCGCCGGCTTCGACGCAGGCGAGCGCCCGCTCGATCGCACGATCGACGCCCTCGACCGCGATCGCGTCGGTGCGCGCGATGACGAAGAAGTCCGCGTCGGTGCGCGCGTCGACGGCGGCCTTGATGCGGTCGGCCATCTCGTCGGGTGCGACGATCTCCTTGCCGGGACGGTGCCCGCAGCGCTTGGCGCCGACCTGGTCCTCGATGTGCAGCGCCGCCGCGCCGAACTTGCACAGGCTCCGGACCGTGCGGGCGATGTTGAACGCGCTCGGGCCGAAGCCGGTGTCGATGTCGACCAGCAGCGGCACGTCGCACACGTCGGTGATCCGCCGCACGTCGGTCAGCACGTCGTCGAGGGTGTTGATGCCCAGGTCCGGCATGCCGAGCGAACCGGCCGCCACACCGCCGCCCGAAAGGTAGATCGCGCGGTAGCCCACGCGCTTCGCCATCAATGCGTGGTTGGCGTTGATCGTTCCGACGATCTGCAGCGGCGTTTCGTCCTTCAGTGCGGCGCGGAACCTCGCGCCCGGCGTCAACGTGGTCATGATCGGCTCGGAAGTTGCATCGGTTCGAGGACGTTGCCGTCCCGCTCGCGGATCGCGGTCAGTCGCCGCCGCGGGTCGCCGCTGCGGCCGGGCTCGGCTGCGCTTCGACCCCGCCGCGGACGGCGCGCACAGGTCAGCCCAGCAGGTGCTTGACGCCGTCGCGCTCCTCGAGCAGCTCCTTCAGCGTGGCGTCCATCTTGCCGCGCGAGAAGTCGTCGATCGCGAGCCCCTTGACGATCTCGTACCTTCCGCCGGCGCACGTGACCGGGAACCCGTAGACGATGTCCTCGGGGATGCCGTAACTGCCGTCCGATGGAACCCCCATCGTGACCCACTTGCCGTTCGTGCCTTTCACCCAGTCGCGGACGTGGTCGATTGCGGCATTGGCTGCGGAGGCCGCCGACGACAGTCCACGCGCTTCGATGATCGCCGCACCGCGCTTTCCGATCGTGGGAATGTACGTGTCGCGATACCAGGCTTCGTCGACCATCGGCTGGGCGGGCTGGCCGCCGATCGTCGCGAAGCGGATGTCCGGATACATCGTCGGCGAGTGGTTGCCCCAGACGACGATCCTCTCGATCGCCGACACCGGTTTGCCGGTCTTGGCCGCGAGTTGCGACAGCGCGCGGTTGTGGTCGAGCCGCATCATCGCCGTGAAGCTCTGCTTGGGCAGCGAGGGTGCCGACTTCATCGCAATGTACGCGTTCGTGTTCGCCGGATTGCCGACCACGAGCACCTTGACGTTGCGGCTCGCGACCTGGTCGAGCGCCTTGCCCTGGGCGGTGAAGATCTGCGCGTTGGCAGCGAGCAAATCCTTGCGCTCCATCCCCGGTCCGCGCGGGCGCGCGCCGACCAGCAGCGCGATCTCGGCGTCCTTGAACGCCGCGGTCGGATCGCTGTATGCCTGCATTCCCGCCAGCAGCGGGAAGGCGCAGTCTTCGAGCTCCATCATCACGCCGCGCAGCGCCTTCTGTGCCTTTTCGTCAGGAATCTCGAGCAGTTGAAGGATGACCGGCTGGTCCTTTCCAAGCATCTCGCCCGAGGCGATCCGGAACAGCAGCGCGTAGCCGATCTGGCCTGCCGCCCCGGTGACGGCGACGCGAACGGGGGCTTGTGTCATGAGGGTTCTCCAGGGGTGGCGTTGAAGACGTGGGCGGCGCGGTGTGGGCAGCCTGGGTTCGGGCGCGATGCGCGATCGAAGGAAAACCGTTGAGCGCCGTGACGCCGCATGGCAAAAAAAGTGTACGCCGCTCGCGCGAAGCGAAATTCGACCAGGATCATCTGCAGGCGTCTGGACTCGCGATCGGGGCGGGGCCGGCGGACTCAGGCGCGGCATTATAACTCTTATATAAGACATAAGAATTTTGCGCCAAATCAGCAACCTGTGTTGAAATTCGCCCATGGCCGAAGCCCAACGATCCGCCGACGCCGTCGCACGCCGCGCCCGCGGCGCCGTGTTCGCGCCGCTGTACAAGCAGATCAAGCAGTTGCTGGTCGAGGCGCTCGAGCAGGGCGAGTGGAAGCCGGGGGAGCTGATCCCGAGCGAGTTCGAGCTCGCCGCGCGTTTCCAGGTCAGCCAGGGCACAGTTCGCAAGGCCATCGACGAACTGGCCGCCGAGCACCTGCTCGTCCGGCGGCAGGGCAAGGGCACTTTCGTCGCCACGCATCACGAGCCGCGCGCGCAGTTCCGCTTCTTGCGCATCGTTCCCGACGAAGGCGAGGTGGTGCCGGCGCAGAGCCGGTTCCTCGAGTGCCGGCGTCTGCGCGCGACCGCCGACGTGGCGCGCAGCCTCGACCTGAAGACCGGCGATGCCGTCGTCTTCATCCGCAGGCTGCTGCTGTTCGACGACACGCCCATCGTGCTCGATCACATCTGGCTGCCGGGCGGTGTGTTCAAGGGGTTGACCGCCGACCGGCTGGCCGAGTACCACGGGCCGCTGTATGGGCTGTTCGAGACCGAGTTCGGCACGCGCATGATCCGCGCCGAAGAGCACCTGCGCGCCGTCGCTGCGGATTCGAGCGCGGCCGAGTTGCTCCGCGTCGAACCGGGTTCACCCCTGCTGCTCGTGGAGCGTGTGTCGTATACGTATGGCGAGCGCCCGGTCGAGGTACGGCGCGGCCTTTGTGTGACGAATGGTTATCACTATCGCAACACCTTGACCTGATCGCGGCGGCTACGCGGCCGCCGCATGTGTCGCCGCCGCGCAATCGGCGAGAATACGAGTCCATCGGGTGGACGCCTGTCAAGAAAGAGACAAAGTGAAATGAGCACCGTGCTTGATCGCACCAGAAAGCGTCCCGAGTTCCGCAACATCCACATCACCCAGATCGTGCGCTACCGGCTGCCGCCGCCGGGGATCGTATCGATCCTGCACCGGGCGAGCGGCGCGTTGCTGTTCCTGCTGCTGCCGTTTCTGATCTGGCTGTTCGAGCTGAGCCTGTCGTCGGAACTGAGCTTCGTACGGCTGCAGCAGGTCGCCTCACATTGGTCTGTGAAGGTCGTGCTGCTCGTGGTGCTGTGGGGATTCCTGCACCACCTCGTCGCCGGAATCCGTTATCTGGCGCTCGACCTTCACATCGGATTCGACAAAGCGGCGGCGACGAAGAGCGCGCTCGCGGTGCTCGTCGTCAGCTTGTCGTTGACACTGCTGGCTGGACTGCGACTGTTCGGGGTGATCTAGATGAACGTCGGATCGAAACGGCTCGTCGTCGGGGCGCACTACGGTCTGCGCGACTGGCTTCTGCAGCGCGTTACGGCCGCCGTTCTGGCCGCGTATACGCTGCTCGTCGTCGCGCTGTCGGCCGCGCGCGAGCCGGGCTATGAAGGCTGGGCGCGGTTGTTCGCGCCGACCTGGATGAAGGCGCTGACATTGATCGCCGTGGCTTCGCTCGCCTATCACGCGTGGATCGGCATGCGCGACATCTGGATGGACTACGTCAAGCCGACCGGCGTGCGGCTGACCTTGCAGGTGCTGACGGTCCTGTGGCTGCTTGCCTGCGCGGTATGGGCGGTGCAGGTTCTTTGGAGAGTGTGAATCGATGGCAACGACTTCAATCCCGCGGCGCCGCTTCGACGCGGTGATCGTCGGTGCCGGCGGCGCCGGCATGCGCTGCTCGCTGCAACTGGCGCAGGCGGGGCTCAACGTCGCCGTCCTGTCGAAGGTGTTTCCCACGCGCTCGCACACGGTCGCCGCTCAGGGCGGCATCGGCGCGTCGCTCGGCAACATGACCGAGGACCAATGGCTGTGGCACATGTTCGACACGGTCAAGGGCTCCGACTACCTCGGCGACCAGGACGCGATCGAGTTCATGTGCCGGCAGGCGCCGCAGGTGGTCTACGAACTCGAGCACTTCGGCATGCCGTTCGACCGCAACCCGGACGGCACGATCTACCAGCGGCCGTTCGGCGGCCACTCTGCCAACTTCGGCGAGAAGCCGGTGCCGCGCGCCTGCGCGGCGGCCGATCGCACGGGCCACGCCCTGCTGCACACGCTGTACCAGCAGAACGTCAAGGCACGCACGCAGTTCTTCGTCGAGTGGATGGCGCTCGACCTGATCATGGATGCCGAAGGCGCGTGCGTCGGCGTCGTCGGGCTCGAGATGGAAACCGGCGAGCCGATGATCTTCGAAAGCAAGGTCACCGTGCTCGCGACCGGCGGTGCCGGCCGCATCTTCGACGCATCGACCAACGCGTACATCAACACGGGTGACGGGCTCGGCATGGCCGCGCGCGCGGGGCTGCCGTTGCAGGACCTGGAGTTCTGGCAGTTTCATCCGACCGGTGTCGCCGGCGCGGGCGTGCTGATCACCGAAGGCGTCCGCGGCGAGGGCGGCATCCTGCTCAACTGCAACGGCGAGCGCTTCATGGAGCGCTACGCGCCCACGCTGAAGGACCTCGCGCCGCGCGATTTCGTCTCGCGTTCGATGGACCAGGAGATCAAGGAAGGGCGCGGCTGCGGCCCGCACAAGGACTACGTTCTGCTGAAGCTCGACCACCTGGGCGCCGAGACGATCATGAAGCGGCTGCCGTCGATTCGCGAGATCGCGATCAAATTCGCCAACGTCGATCCGATCAAGGAGCCGATCCCGGTGGTGCCGACCATCCACTATCAGATGGGCGGCATCCCGGCCAACTACCACGGCCAGGCGGTCGCGCCCAAGGGCGGCGACCCGGATGCGGTCGTTCCCGGGTTGTACGCGATCGGCGAGTGCGCGTGCGTCAGCGTGCACGGCGCCAACCGGCTCGGCACCAACTCGCTGCTGGATCTGGTGGTTTTCGGCCGCGCCGCCGGCAACCACATCGTCGAAACGCTGAAAAAGGAGCCGCGCGAGAACAAGCCGCTGCCGAGGGACGCCGGCGAGTCCACGCGCGCGCGGCTGGCGGCGCTCGACGCGCGTACGAACGGTGAACGCACGCAGGACGTCGCCAACGGCATTCGCAAGACCATGCAGGCGCACTGCGGCGTGTTCCGCACCGGCAAGCTGCTGCGCGAAGGGATGGCGAAGATCATGGAACTGGAGCAGCGCGTGCAGCACGTCGCGATCGCCGACAAGTCGAAGGTGTTCAACACCGCGCGCATCGAGGCGCTCGAGCTCGACAACCTGATCGAAACCGCCAAGGCGACGATCGTGTCGGCCGAAGCGCGCACCGAAAGCCGCGGCGCGCACGCGCGCGACGACTATCCGGAGCGCGACGACGCAAACTGGATCAAGCACACGCTGTGGTATCGCGACGGCAACCGGCTCGCCTATCGGCCGGTGCACATGAAGCCGCTGACCGTCGAAACCTTTGAGCCGAAGAAGCGTACGTTCTAGGGACTGAGATGACTGCCAACAGCACAGCAGAGTCCGCCGCCGTCGGCGCCGCCTCCGGCACGCGCGTCATGCGGTTCGAGATCTACCGCTACGACCCCGACCGCGACGCCAAACCGTACATGCAGAAGCTCGAGGTCCGGCTCGCGCCGACCGACAAGATGCTGCTCGACGCGCTGATGCGGATCAAGGCCGACTTCGACGACTCGGTCGCGTTCCGCCGTTCGTGCCGCGAGGGCGTGTGCGGATCGGACGCGATGAACATCAACGGCAAGAACGGGCTGGCCTGCATCACGAACCTGAACGAGCTGCGCGAGCCGGTGGTGCTGAAGCCGCTGCCGGGGCTGCCGGTCATCCGCGACCTGATCGTCGACATGTCGCAGTTCTTCAAGCAGTACCACTCGATCAAGCCGTACCTGATCAACGACACGCCGCCGCCCGAGAAGGAGCGGCTGCAGTCGCCCGAGGAGCGCGACGAGCTCAACGGCGTGTACGAATGCATCCTGTGCGCGTGTTGCTCGACCGCGTGTCCGAGCTTCTGGTGGAACCCGGACAAGTACGTCGGCCCGGCCGGGCTGCTGCAGGCGTACCGCTTCCTCGTCGACAGCCGCGACCAGGCGACCAATGAGCGCCTCGACGATCTGAACGATCCGTACCGGCTGTTCCGCTGCCATACGATCATGAACTGCACGGACGTCTGCCCGAAGGGACTGAACCCGGCAGCGGCGATCGGCAGCATCAAGACCATGCTGGCGCGGCGCGCCGTCTGAGGCATGGCGGGACGCGCCGAACTCGGCGAGGTCGAACGGCGCAGGCTGCGCTGGCGGGCGCGGCGCGGTCTGCTCGAGAACGACATCCTGATCGGCCGCTTTCTCGACCGCGAGGCCGGGCGGCTCGACGCCGACGACCTGCGGGCGCTCGATGCGCTGCTGGCGCTGCCGGACAACGATTTGCTCGACCTTTTGCTCGCGCGCAAGGATCCCGCCGGAGCGCTGGACGACAATCACGTCCGCGCGCTGCTCACGCGCATGCGCGCGGCCTAGAAACCACGTCTACAGGACCGATCCGATGACGCTCAAACCCTCGACCGAAAAGGCGACGCTGACCTTCTCCGATGGGACGCCGCCCATGGAACTGCCGATCTACAAGGGCACGCTCGGTCCCGACGTGATCGACATCCGCCAGCTCTACGGCAAGACCGGCAAGTTCACGTACGACCCCGGGTTCCTGTCCACCGCCTCGTGCAACTCGTCGATCACCTACATCGACGGCGACAAGGGCGAGCTGCTGTACCGCGGCTATCCGATCGAGCAGCTCGCGACCCAGTGCGACTACCTGGAGACCTGTCATCTGCTGCTTTACGGCGAGCTGCCCACCGTCGCGCAGAAGGCGGACTTCGTCAAGCGCGTGACCAGCCACACGATGGTCCACGAGCAGATGCAGTTCTTCATGCGCGGTTTCCGCCGCGACGCGCATCCGATGGCGGTGCTGACGGGGCTGGTCGGCGCGCTGTCGGCGTTCTACCCGGACTCGATGAATCTGCACGACCCGTGGCAGCGCGAGGTCTCCGCGATCCGGCTGATCGCCAAGATGCCGACGCTGGTCGCGATGGCGTACAAGTACTCGGTCGGTCAGCCGTACATGTACCCGCAGAACAACCTGTCGTACGCGGCCAACTTCATGCGGATGATGTTTGCGACCCCGTGCGAGGACTACCAAGTCAACGACGTGCTGGTTCGGGCGCTGGACCGCATCTTCATTCTGCACGCCGACCACGAGCAGAACGCGTCGACCTCGACGGTGCGGCTGTGCGCGTCGAGCGGAACCAACCCGTTCGCGGCGATCGCCGCGGGCGTGGCCTGCCTGTGGGGCCCGGCGCACGGCGGCGCAAACGAAGCCTGCCTGAACATGCTCTACGACATCCAGGCGCAGGGCGGCGTCGAGAAGATCGGCGAGTTCATCGCCAAGGTCAAGGACAAGAACAGCCACGCGCGGCTGATGGGCTTCGGCCACCGCGTGTACAAGAACTACGATCCGCGCGCCAAGCTGATGCGCGAGACCTGCCATGAGGTGCTCGGCGAGCTCGGCCTGCACGACGACCCGCTGTTCAAGCTCGCGATGAAGCTCGAGCAGATCGCGCTGGAGGACGATTACTTCGTCAGCCGCAAGCTGTATCCGAACGTCGATTACTACTCGGGCATCGTCCAGAAGGCGATCGGCATTCCGGTGTCGCTGTTCACCGCGATCTTCGCGCTCGCGCGCACGGTGGGCTGGATCGCGCAGTTGAACGAAATGATCGCCGACCCCGAGTACAAAATCGGCCGCCCGCGTCAGCTTTACGTGGGCGCCCAGCGGCGCGACGTCAAGCCCATCGCGACCCGCTGAGCGCGGACAAGAAAAGGAACGGGCGCAGGATGAGCTGCGCCCCGGCGTCGGGCCGGCGATTCCGAGCCGGCCCCACTTCCGTGTCCGCCCGAGGCAGCGGTCGGGGAACGCCTCGTTGTTGCCCGTCGGCGCAGGGCGGATGCTGCCCGCGCCGCCGGCCGTCCGAAATGCTCGAATCGGTCCGTTCCGCGGCGCCCGCGGCCGATGCGGCGGTTCGGCGAGGACCGCGCGCCTGCGCGGCGCGCGTCAGAGGAACGGCTTGGCGCGCTCGAGCAACTCGGCGAGTCCCGGCTCGTTCGGATTGCGCGGTTTGCCGGGGTGGATGATCGCCACCTGGCACGACTCGGCTGCTTCGACGAGCTGACGGTACGTGCCGGCGTCGATGTCCTTGATGTACGCCTGCTTGTTCTCGTTGTAACCGAACATTCGGTCATTGATGTTGCGGCACTCGCCGCAGCTCGGGCAACGCGCGGTCTCGATCCACGCATCGTCGGACGGCGGTTTCTCGACGGCTGCCTCGATCGCGGGCGGGGCCGCCGCTGGAGCCGCCCCCTCCGCTGCCGCTGGTGCGACCGCTGCCGCTGCTGCGCCGGCCTGCTGCAGGCTGTCCAGCTCCTGCCGCTTCTGCGCTTCCCATGCGGCGCGCTCGCGCGTCAGCAACTGTTCGGCGTGCGAGTTGTGGATGCCGCCGTGTTCCTGCAGGCGATGCCACAGCAGCAGCGCGCGGCGCGCCGCCTGCATCAACCGCGCATCGACGATCACGCGATGCAGTCGGTCGTCGGCGTCGACCGCCCACAGATAGGGAACGCGATCGATCGTCTCGCCCTCGGGGCGCGCCAGCCAATCCGATACCGGCAGCATCGCGGCGTTCCACCGGTCGCGCGGAACCACAGCAAAGTGCGCGCTGTGGCGGCGGTCGCACAGCGCGAAGTCGGCATAGGTGAACGCCACGCGCTCGCGCACCCGCTGCAGCGCGTCGTCGGCGAACTCGAGCGACTCGACTGTCCAGTCGGCATCGGGATCGCGGTTGTTCTCCAGCGAAAAGCGCGCCGCCCAGTTGCCTCCGGCGGCCGCGTCATAGGTGAACGCCGGGAAGGCGCGCGATTCCATCGCGGCGGCGGCGGCAAGATACGGCGGCAAGGTGCTCGAAGCTTTCGGCGTACCGCCGTACACGGCAAACAGCGCCGGCCCGCGGCAGGCGAGCCCGCGCCGGACACGCTCGCGCAGCGCATACAGGTTCGAGCTCGGCGACTGCAGCACGAACATGCCGCCGAGCCCCATCGCGGTGGTCGCCAGGCGCGCGCTGCGCACACCGAATGCGAAGTGGCCGGTGCCGATCGACGCCTCGTCGATCAGGTCGTCGACCTGCACCAGCACCTTGACCGGCAGCCCCGACGACAGCATCTGCATCAGCGAAGCGTTTTCCGGCGCGTCGTTGCGACCCGGCGGAATGCACACCAGGTAGTCCGGAAACAGCGCAAGGTCGTCGGCGGTCAGCGCGTTCTCGTCGTAGCGGTCGAAGAACGGATCGTGGTCCGCTTCGACATAGGCGCCCGCCGCTTCCAGTTCGGCGATCGCCAGCGCCTTGACCAGTTCGACGATCTTCGGCAGGCGCGCGCGATAGGCCTCGATCGCCGCCGCGCAGTTGTCGAACTCGAACGCGAGCGGCGGCGCGCCGCGCGACGCGGCCCCAGGATCGGGATAGAACGGCTGCGCGCGCAGCACCGACAGCGCCCATTCGATGCGAGCGCGCCGCGCTGCCGGGAGTTCGTCCTTCGGCGCGCGCCGCGCGACGAGGCGCGACATCGCGACGAAGTCGAACACGTCGGCATGGCCGGCGCCGACCGCAGCGCGCAATGCTTCGGGTCGCCGCCCGGCTTCGGAGTTGACGAACGCGGCGCGGCGAATGTCGGTGAGCTTGCGCAGCAGTTGATCGACGAGCGCGCGGAACTGCCGCGCCTTGCCCCGTTGTACGTGGCGCCATGCGTGCGCGACAAAGCGCGCCGGCAGCGCTGCATCGCAGTCGACCAGTGCGCCGTCGACGTTCAGCGCATCGCCCGCGCGCGCGAGCGCGTCGGCCGCGGCGTCGTCGGCAGCGGTGGCGATGCGCGCCGCTGCGGACTTCCACAGCTCGGACACCCGGCCGGCCGCGCCGTGCGCCAGCAGCGCACGGAGTTCGCGCTCGAGCCGCAGCCCGTGGCGGCGCAGCCGTTCGCCCTCGATCCCGCGCGGCGCGACTTCGGCGAGCGTGCGGTTGACCAGGGCGCTCAGCGACAGCGCGTAGTCGTTGCCGTCGCCTTCGACCAGGACAACCGGATAGTCGTAGCGCAGCGGCGTGAGGTCGCGGTAGCGCGCAAGCAGCGCGGGCCGCAAGTCCTTGTCGTCGACCGGACTCAGGCCGTCGCCAGCGAGCTTGCCGGTCATGTGAAAAACCAGTTGATCCTGGAACTTGGCCGCCATGTCCATCGCGGATCCCCGCTGTCGTGCCGCGCGATCAGGCCGCGCGCGGCGTCTCGGCCGCGTCGGGCCAGATCGTGAACTTGTCGAGCTCCGCCTCGAGCCCGGCGCGGATCGCTTCGGCCGTGCGCGGGCGCCCGGCGCCGCGCAGATCCTCGTAGCAAGGCACGTCCGGGTTCCGGTACAGGATCCCGACCGGAATCGGGTCCTCGGTCGAGGCGATTTCGCGCGCCTGGTGGATGTCCAGCGGATCGTGTTCGCGCTGGTTGCGATAGATGCGGCTGGTCTCGGCGCCGGGCTGAAGGCCGTCGGCATGCGTCAGCAACAGCGTCCTGTTCGGATCGTGCAGCCACGGCTCGAACATCTTCGGCAGCCATTCGGGGCAGCGCTGGATCACGCGCACGAACGAAAAGCCGCGATGCTTGAACGCCTTGGCGATGATGTCGTACAGAAGGTCGGGGATCCAGTCGACGCCCTGCGCGACGAACGAGACGTTCTGCACGCCGAGCGCGACCGTCAGCGGATTCAGCGCTTCGAGAACGGCGCCGCGCGGGGTCGTGTTGCTCTTCAGGCCGAGCGGCGAGGTCGGCGAAGCCTGTTTCTTGGTGAGACCGTACACGTGGTTGTCGTGCAGGATCACCGTCATGTTCATGTTGTAGCGGATCGCGTGGATCCAGTGCGCGGCGCCGATCGAGCAGCAGTCGCCGTCGCCGGTGTTGACGAACACGTGCAGGTCGGGGCGCGCCATCTTGATGCCTTCGGCGATCGGAAAGGCGCGACCGTGGATGCCGTGGAAACCGTAGGTCCGCATGTAGTGCGGGAAGCGGCTCGAACAGCCGATCCCGGAGACGAACACGGTGCGCTCCGGCGGCAGGTCCTCGTCGCGGCACAGGCGCTGAACCGCCGTCAGGATCGCGTTGTCGCCGCAGCCGCTGCACCAGCGCGGCACGCCGCCCTGGTAGTCCTCCAGGCTGTGATGCTCCTCGTGCAGCCGGATGACGCACTGGGATAGTGGTGAGCCCATTCTTCGGTTCCCGTCCTCGAACTTCGTCAACGCCGCGGCTCGGCGAGCTTGGCGCGAATGGCCTTGACCACGTTGCCCGGCTTGATCGGCTGGCCGCGCGCCTCGGTCCAGCAGTCGACGTCGACGAGCGTGCGCGCGCGCAGCATCATCGCCAGCGGTGCGTAGCGGCGGTTGTCCTGATCGACGATCTCGTCTTCCGCGGGACGATCGGCCCAGGTGCCTTCGACCGTCATCACCTTCTTGAAGCGCTTGAAGATGTCCTTGATGCCCGGCGGCATCGGGTGGATGAAGCGCATCTGCAGCGCCGAGACCTTCAGCCCTTCGTCGCGCACCCGCTGCACCGCCTCCTCGATCACGCCCTGCGTGCTGCCCCAGCCGACGACCAGCAGATCGCCTTCCGGGTCGCCGAACACCGGCGGCGTCTTCAGCGTCTTCTGCAAGGTCGCGAGCTTGAGGCTGCGCATCCGCAGACCTTCCTCGTTGCTCGCCGGGTCGTACGCGACCTTGCCCGAACGGTCGTGCGCGAGGCCGGTGACCGTGTGCATGCCGTTCGGCTGGCCGGGGATGAATCGGCGCGCGATGCCCGTGACCGGGTCCCAGTCGTAGGGCTTCGCGCCTTCGGGCACGGGGGTCTGGTCGATCGGCGGCGCGAGCCAGTCTTCCGAAAGGTGCGGCCGGGGAAACGGCTGCTGTGCAGTGGCCAGACTCGCGTCCGACAGCACGACGACGACCGTGTTGAAGGTCTCTGCGATCTTGCGCGCCGTGATCATCGAGTAGAAGCAGTCCTCGATGCTCGTGACCGCCAGCACGACCTTCGGCGCGTCGCCGTGGCTGCCGTAGATCGCCGTCAGCAGGTCGGCCTGCTCGACCTTGGTCGGCTGCCCCGTGCTGGGACCGCCGCGCTGCACGTTGACGACCACCAGCGGGATCTCCGCCATCACCGCCAGGCCGATGCCTTCCTGCTTCAGCGAGTAGCCGGGCCCCGACGTGATCGTCACCGCGCAACGGCCCGCGTACGAGGCGCCGATGGCGAAGGCGCACGCGGCGATCTCGTCTTCGGCCTGGTGCACGATCCCGCCGACTCTCTCGAACACGTCCGACAGGTAGTGCGACGCCGACGTGGCCGGTGTGATCGGGTACATCGCGCAGATGTCCATGCCCGAGGCGAGCACGCCGAGCGCGATCGCCGTGTTGCCGTTGACGACGATCTGCGGAACCGTCGCCTTGTGCGCCGGGATCTCGTACTTGAAGTCGAGGTTCGCTTCGCCCCAGGCGTAGCCGGCCTCGAGCAGCCGGACGTTGCTGTCGATGACTTTCCGGTCCTTCTTGCCGAAGGTGAGCGCGATCTGTTCGCGGCCGAGCTGCAGGTCGAGGCTGTAGATGCTGCACAGCATGCCGAGCACGAACATGTTCTTGCCGCGCCGCGCATCGCTCATCAGCGCGCGGCACTCGCGCTCGAGCGGGACTTCGTGCAGGCGGTAGCCCGCCTCCTTCAGCGCGGCGACCGTGTCCGCGTACGACTTCGCGATCACCGGGTCGCGGTGCTCGGCCCACATGCTCTCCAGCAGGATCGTCGCGCCGGGCTTCAGTTCCCCCGCGCGCACGCGGCCGAGCAGGACCTGCTCGTTGAACGCGACCACCAGGTCGGTTTCGTCGCCGCCGTTGGTCACGCGCCGGCTGCCGATGCGGATGCGGATGCCGCTCGCACCCGCGATGCTGCGCGCCGGCGGCTGGATCTCGGCAGGGATGATCTCGACCGTCCAGATGCCGTTGCCGCTGCGCGCGGCGATCGCCGCGAGCGACTGGCCGCAGCGCTGCGCGCCTTCGCCCGAATCGCTGATCACCTCGACGATGTGCTCGGGCAGCCGCAGCGCGCGTTTGGCGCTGCGTGGGGCAGGACGTTCGAGGAGTGCTGCGTCTTTCATGCCGGGTCCTTCGTTGCGTGTTCCGGTCGGGCGGCGATGCCGGCTCAGGGCAGGCGAACGCGCGCGAATCCGTGCTCGTCGCGCGGTATGCCGAACGGTCCCGCCGGGTCGTCGGTCCGGTACACGGCGTCGCTGTCGCGCAGGCCCAGATAGGCCTTGATGCTGCGCGCGGCCTTGCGGCCCGCGCCCATCGCCTGGATCACCGTCGCGGCGCCGGTGACGATGTCGCCGCCCGCGTACACGCCCGCGATCGACGTCGCGAGGTTCTCGTCGGTCTCGATGTAGCCGCGCTTGTTCAGTTTCAGCTTCGAGGTCTGGCCGAGGATCGGATTGGCGTTGGTGCCGATCGCGAACACGACCATGTCGCACTCGAACTCGAACTCGCTGCCGGCGATCGGCACCGGCTTGCGGCGGCCGGACTCGTCGGGTTCGCCGAGTTCCATCTTCACGCAGCGCAGCGCGCGAACGTTGTTGTCGGCGTCGCCGACGATCTCGACCGGGCTCGTCAGCCAGTTGAAGTCCACGCCTTCCTGTTCGGCGTGGTGGATCTCCTCCACGCGCGCCGGCGCTTCCTTCTTCGAGCGGCGGTAGATGCAGTGGACCGATTCGGCGCCGAGCCGCAGCGACACGCGCAGCGCGTCCATCGCCGTGTTGCCGGCGCCGATCACCGCGACGTGCTTGCCGGGCTGCAGCGGCGTGTCGAAGTTCGGAAAGTCGCGCGCGCGCATCAGGTTGCAGCGCGTGAGCAGCTCGTTGGCCGACAGCACGCCGTTGAGCGACTCGCCCGGGATGCCCATGAAGCTCGGATAGCCGGCGCCGGTGCCTATGAACACCGCGTGAAAACCCATCTCGGTGAGCATCTGCTCGATCGTGAACAACCGCCCGACGAGCGTGTTGCACTCGAACCGGACGCCGAGCTTCTTCAGCTTGTCGATCTCGGCGTCGATGATCTCGTTCGGCAGGCGGAAATCGGGGATTCCGTACTTCAGCACTCCGCCCGGCGTGTGAAACGCTTCGTAGACGACGACCTCGCAGCCGGCCTTCGCCATGTCGGCGGCGCAGGCCATGCCCGCGGGGCCGGCGCCGACGATGCCGACGCGAAAGCCGTTCGGCTCGATGTAGGGGACGTTGGCCCAACCCTCCTTGATCGCCATGTCGCCGACGAAGCGTTCGAGCCGCCCGATCGCCACCGGCTCGAGCGACTGGCCGACCGTGCACACGCCCTCGCACTGGTTCTCCTGCGGGCAGACGCGCCCGCACACCGAAGGCAGCAGATTGGTGTCGGTGATGATGTCGTAAGCGCCGTGGTAGTGCTTCTCGGTGATCTTGCGGATGAAGCCGGGGATGTCGATGCCGACCGGGCAGCCGCGAACGCAGGGCTCGTCGGGGCACTGCAGGCAGCGGTCGGCCTCGCGCAGCGCCTCCTCGAGGCGATAGCCGCAGGACACCTCGTCGAAATTGCGCACGCGTTCGCGCGGATCCTGCTCCCGGACGGGTGTTCTTTCCTGCGGGATCGTGCGGATCGTTTTTTTCTTGGTGGCCATGGTCAGCCGTCCGTCGAGGGCCGGTCGAGCCGCAGCACGGCCGACTCCAGTTCGCCGGCCGCGTTTGCGCGCAGCCGGCACGACTCCTGAAAGCGTTCGAGCGCCTCGCGCTCCGCGCGCCGATAGCGGACCAACCGCGCCATCAGGTCGTCGAAATCGACGCGATGGCCGTCGAAGTCGGGCCCGTCGACGCACGCGAACTTGACCTGGTCGCCGACCTTCACGCGGCAGCCGCCGCACATGCCGGTGCCGTCGACCATGACCGGATTCAGGCTGACGATCGTGCGGATGCCGTGCGGTTGCGTCGCCTCCGCGCAGCCTTTCATCATGATGGGCGGGCCGATCGCGACCACCTCGTCGATGTCTTTGTGCCTGCCGATCGCCTGCTTGATGCCTTCGGTGACGAGCCCCTTGATCCCGGCCGAGCCGTCGTCGGTGCAGATGATCAGCTCGTCGCACACCGACGCGAACTTGTCCTGCCAGAACATCAGACTGCGGTTGCGGAAGCCGATCACGCCGATCACGTAGGCGCCGCTCTCCTTGTACGCGCGCGCCTGCGGATAAACCGGGGCCACGCCAAGCCCGCCGCCGACGCACACGACTTTCTTCGCCTTGCCGATATGGCTCGGAATGCCCATCGGGCCAACCAGCGCGTACAGCGTCGTGCCGACACGGCAGTTGCGCTGCATTTCCTTGGTGGTCTTGCCGACTGCCTGGATCACCAGCGTGATCGTGCCTTTGTCGCGGTCGAAGTCCGCGATCGTCAGCGGGATGCGCTCGCCGCGCTCGTGCTCCATCACGATGACGAACTGGCCCGGCTTGGCCGCGCGCGCCATCAGCGGATGCTCGACCTCGAGCAGGTAGGTGACGTCGGAGAAGTCCTGGCGCGCGACGATCCGGTGCTCGCCGTTGGGCGTCGTCTGCTGCATTGCTCGTCCTTGCGGGATCGCTCGATGGCTTCGGCCGTCCGTCGTGTCCGGCATCCCGGCATCGAACGCGATCCGGTCGACCGGCACCCTAACCCGATACTGACCGCGACGTTTGATCCGCGGCAAAAGGTCGGCATCACCGACTGCGCGCACATCAAGGTTCGAACGTGACGCGTGTCCGATCCGACGATTTGCGGCCGTGTTGCTGCGGACTCGCTTCGATTGCAGCGTGTGCGCAGGGCCGCGGCGCATGCGGCCCGCCACGCGTCGCAGTGGTACCATCGCGCCACCGCGTGCAGCCGGCTCGATGCCGATGCGACGCGCGGCAAAGGCCCGATGCGCGACGCCGGAATCCGGTATCGCCGTCGCCGGATGCGCGGTGGCGCTCGCCCGCGTCCGGACCTCTTTGACGAGAAGCTCGTCCTGAA
>JBFMFC010000032.1:0-22433 GCA_040752195.1 Pseudomonadota bacterium
GGCTGGATCCGGCTTGCGGGGGCGCCCTCGTGGCCGCGGCTGGGATGCTGCCTGGGAACCCGTGGCGAACGCCCCGAGCGGGCGTCCGCGGTTGGTGGCCGATCGAAGCAACAGCAGCAACTCCGGCGTCAGCTCCAGATCGAACAGGCGGCGATACGCGAGCTGCCGTTCGAACGGCGTGTTGCCGAGCGCCCAAACAAGCGGGTGATCGGTCACGAGCGGATCGACCAGCACGCCGGCGTGGTGCGCGTAGCTCGACCAGCGATAGAGCTCGGGGGAGTCGACGATTCCGGCCCGGACCGGATTCAGCTCGATGTAGCGTGAGCACGCGAGCAGATAGCGATCGGCGTCGATGACGGTCGAGCGGAATCGCCCTTCCCAGAGGGTTCCGCTGCGCGCGTACTTGTCGTTGAACCACCGCACGTAGCGTCGTCCGAGCGACTGCACTACCCGGCTCAGCGCATCACCCGTCGGCGGCGTGGCGAGCAGATGCACGTGATTGGGCATCAGCACGTAGGCGTGCACGAGCAGGCCGTGCGCAGCGGCGATTTCGCGTAACCAGCCGAGGTAGCGGGCGTAGTCCGCGTCTTCGCGGAAAACGGTCTGCCGATCGTTTCCGCGCTGGATCACGTGATGCGGGAAGCCGGCGGCGGCGAGCCTTGGAAGTCGAGCCATCGGGTCAGCTCACCAGGAAAAAGGTGTCTGACCCCATTTTTTCAGATCTCGCCGACGGCGAACAGGCGCCGATGCTCCTTGATGGCGTAGCGGTCCGTCATGCCGGCAACGTAGTCGGCGATTGCCCGTGGGCGATCACGTTCCGCGCGCAGGCGATGGTCCGTGGGAAGCAGGCGCGGATCGTCCATGAACGCGTCGAACAACTCGCGCACGATGCGCCGCGCCTTCGAGGTCATTCGCATGACCTGGTAGTGGCGGTACAGGTGGTCCCGCAGGAACAGTTTCAGTTCGTCGGCTTCGCGCCGGACCGGTTCGGAGAAGGCAACCAGCGGAGGCGCTGCGCGGACCGCGTCGATCGACTCGGGCGCGGCTGCCTCGATGCGCTGCCGCGTCTCCTCGATCAGGTCGACGATCAACGTGTTGATCATGCGCCTGACCGTCTCGTGGATCAGACGCCGGTCGGCGAGCGCGGGATATTGCTCGCGCACCTCGCGCACGTGGCGCGCGAAAATCGGCACCTCCTCGAGCCGCGGCAGCAGCAGCAGACCCGATCGCAGCCCGTCGTCGATGTCGTGGTTGTTGTAGGCGATCTCATCGGCAAGATTGGCGATCTGCGCCTCGATCGACGGTTGCCGGCGCAGGATGAAGCGTTCGCCGACCGCGCCGAGCCTGCACGCGTTCTCGAGCGAACAGTGCTTCAGTATCCCTTCACGCGTCTCGAAGCACAGGTTCAGCCCGTCGAAGCCGCCGTAGCGCTCCTCGAGTTCGTCGACCACGCGCAGCGACTGCAGGTTGTGCTCGAAACCGCCGTACGGCTTCATGCACTCGTGCAGCGCGTCCTGGCCGGCGTGGCCGAAAGGCGTGTGGCCCAGGTCGTGGGCGAGCGCGATCGCTTCGACCAGATCCTCGTTCACGCGCAGGTTGCGTGCGATCGAGCGGCCGATCTGCGCGACCTCGAGCGAGTGCGTGAGCCGCGTGCGAAAGAGGTCGCCCTCGTCGTTGACGAACACCTGCGTCTTGTACTCGAGCCGCCGGAACGCGGTCGAGTGGATGATGCGGTCGCGATCGCGCTGGAACTCGCTGCGCGCAACCGCCGGCGGCTCCGCGTGCGTACGTCCGCGCGACGCGGTCGAGTGCGCTGCGTACGGCGCCAGATGCGCCTCGAGCGCCGCACTCATCGATAGCCGCCGGCGGCCAGCGTCGCCGCCACCACGTCGTCGGGCACGGTACGCTGGATCGCTCGGCCGATGCGCTCGAGCAGCACGAACTTCACGCGCCCGGCCTCGGCCTTCTTGTCGCCGCGCATCGCCTCGAGGGCTTCGCCCAGCGACAGTCCTTCGATCCGCGTCGGCAGCCGCGCAGCGGCCACGGCGGTCTCGACGCGCTCGACGTCGGCTCGTCCGATCAACCCGAGCCGGTGCGACAGATCCGCGGCGAGGCACAAGCCGCAACCCACCGCTTCGCCGTGCAGCCAGCGCGAAAATCCGGTCAGCGCTTCGATCGCATGGGCGAAGGTGTGGCCGAGATTCAGCAGTGCGCGTTCGCCCGCCTCGCGTTCGTCGCGCGCGACGACGCCGGCCTTGATCTCGCACGAACGCGCGATCGCCGCGGCCAGCGCCTCCTCGTCGCACGCCAGCAGCCGCGGGACATCCCGCAAGGTGCGCTCGAAGTAGTCGGCGTCCGCGAGCAGCCCGTGCTTGAGTACCTCCGCCAGTCCCGCCGACAGCTCGCGCGGCGGCAGCGTGCGCAGCGTGTCGGTGTCCGACACGACGAGCGCGGGCTGGTGGAACGCGCCGATCAGGTTCTTGCCGCGCGGATGGTTGACGCCGGTCTTGCCGCCCACGGAGGAGTCGACCTGCGCGAGCAGCGTCGTCGGCACCTGCACGTAGCGGACGCCGCGCATGAAGATCGCTGCGGCGAATCCGGCGATGTCGCCGATCACACCGCCGCCGAGCGCCACGACGACGCTCCTGCGATCGGCGCCGCTCGCGACAAGCGCGTCGAGCACGCGTCCGACCGTGGCCATCGTCTTGTGCGGCTCGCCGCCGACAAGCTCGAGCAGCGACGCCGCAGCGACGCGACGCGCCCCCGCCAGCGCCGTCTCGCCGTACAGCGGCGCGACGACCGAGTCGGTGACGATCAGGATCGACGTCGGCGCCAGCGGTGCGAGGAAGGCATCGAGCCGGGCGAGCAGGCCGCCGCCGATGTGGATGTCGTACGGCGAGCCGGCCAGATCGACGTGAACGCGCTGCATGTGCCGATTGTAAGCGGCGCGCTCATTGCGACGCCCCGAGCGCGGCGGCCACGTCCGGATGCGAAAGGATGCGCTTGACGAGCTTCTTCGGGCTCGTGACGCCGGATTGGAAGCTCAGATGCGCGGTCTGCCGGTACAGCGTCTCGCGCTCGCGCAGCAGTTGCTCGATCCGCGCGCGCGGGTTGTCCGTCTGAAGCAGCGGCCGCGCGGTGTCTCGCCGCGTCCGCCGCACGATTTCGTCCACCGTCGAATACAGGTAGATGACGAGGCCGCGCTCGCGCAGCGCCCGCCTGTTGTCCTCGCGCAGCACCGCACCCCCGCCCGTGGCGAGCACGATGCCGCGCTGCCGCGTCAGGTCGTCGAGCAGCGCCGCTTCGCGTCTGCGAAAACCCTCTTCCCCCTCGACCTCGAAGATCGTCGCGATCGACACGCCCGCCCGCGCCTCGAGCTCGCGATCGCAATCGATGAACTCGAGTCCGGCAGCGTCTGCGAGCAGTCGGCCGATGGTCGTCTTGCCGACGCCCATCATGCCGATCAGGAAGATCGAACCCGAACCCGTGCGCATCGGCCAAGGTTACCCGCGAAGCGTGCGAAAAAAAACAGGGCCGCCAACAGGCGGCCCCGCCACACGAAAAAGACTCGCTGTTCAGCGCACGGCGGCTGTCACGCGCTCGGACACGACGCGCGGCGTGATGAAGATCATCAACTCGGTTCGGTCGTTGACGCGCTGGCGGTTCTTGAACAGGTTCCCCAAGACCGGGATGTCGCCCAGCAGCGGCACCTTGGTCACGGTGCTGCGCTCGATCTGCTCGTAGATGCCGCCGAGCACCACCGTGCCGCCGTTCTCGACGAGCACTTGCGTCTGGACGTTCTTGGTGTCGATCGCCGGACCCGACGCGGTGTCCTGCCCGCGGCTGTCCTTGTTGACCTTGACATCGAGGAAGATCGCGCCCTCCGGCGTGATCTGCGGCGTCACTTCGAGCTTCAGCACCGCCTTGCGGAACGAGATGCTCGTCGCGCCGCTCGAGGTGGCCTGCTGGTACGGGATCTCGGTGCCCTGCTCGATGATCGCCTTGACCTTGTCGGCCGTGATCACGCGCGGACTCGACACGATCTTGCCGCGGCCGTCGGCCTCGAGTGCGGAGATCTCGAGGTTGACCAGTCGCGTGACGCTGCTGTTGAACAGCGTCAGCCCGAACGTCCCCGGTTGGAAGCCGCCGATCGTCCCGGCCGGCAGGTTGACGAAGTTCGGATTCGTCACCGAGCGGTTGCCGATGCTGATCGTATTCGCGCCGCCCGCGCCCGTGCCGGTGCCGGTCGTGAACGTGCTGCCCGCGCCGGCATTGATCCACTCGCCATTGGTGATCCGCGCGAAACCGAAGCGAACGCCGAGGTTCTGGCTGAACTTGTCGTCGGCTTCGACGATGCGCGCCTCGATCAGCACCTGCGGCACGGGGATGTCGATTCGCCCGAGCAGCCGCCGGACCTCTTCGAGCCGCGCCGCGGTGTCCTGAACGAAGAGCTGGTTCGTGCGCGGATCGACGACGACGCTGCCGCGCTTGGACAGCAGGCGCTGCTTCTCGTCGACGAGCAGCTTGCGCACGTCGTCGGCTTTCTGATAGTTGACGACGAAGTTCTCGGTGCGCAGCGGTTCGAGATCCGCGATCTGGTTACGCGCTTCGAGTTCGAGTTTCTCCTTCGTGGCCAGTTCGTCGCGCGGGGCAACGATGATCACGTTGCCGTTCTTGCGCATGTCGAGGCCCTTGCTCTGCAGGATGATATCGAGCGCCTGGTCCCACGGAACGTCCTTCAGCCGCAGCGTGATCGAGCCCTGCACCGAGTCGCTGGTGATGATGTTCAGGTTCGTGAAGTCGGCGATCACCTGCAGCAGCGAGCGCACGTCCACGTTCTGGAAGTTCAGCGACAGCCGCTCGCCCTGATAGCCCTGGCGCGTACCCTGGAACAGCCGCGACGGATCTTCCTTGACCGGCTTGACCTCGACGACGAAGCGCGTGTCGCTCTGGTAGGCGTTCTGCTCCCACAGGCCGCGCGGCTCGATCACCATCCGCACATTGCTGCCCTGCTGGAACGTGTTGATCTGCGCGACCGGCGTACCGAAGTCGGTCACATCGAGCCGGCGGCGCAGCGCCTCCGGCAGCGACGTGTTCAGGAAGTCGACGATGACGTTCTGGCCCTGCTGGCGGATGTCTACGCTGGTGTTCGGGTCCGACAGGTCGACGACGACGCGGCCTTCGCCCTCGGCGCCGCGGCGGAAGTCGATCCCGCGCAGCGTTCGCCCGGTTTCGGCCGCGGCGGTCGTGGCTGCCGCCGCCGGCGCGGTCGCCTGTGCCTCGGGAGCGCGGAAGGTGCTCGTGTCCGACGACGCGCCGAGCGCGACCTGGATCGTGTTGCCGTCGGCGGTGATCGCGTAGGTGACCTGCCGGCGCAGATTCAGCACGACGCGCGAGCGCCCTTGCGCCTGCACGACGTTGACCGAACGTAGATCGCCCTGGTTGATTTCGACGAGGTTCTTGCCCAGATTGTTGATCGTCTGCGGCAGGTCGATGGCGATGCGCGCCGGGTTGGCCACGGAAAAGCTCGGCGGCACACCCGGCGCCGGCGCCTTCAACTGAATCGTCAGCACGACGCTCGTGCCCGTCTGGGTCGCATCGATGCGCTCGATGCTGTTGCCCGCCGCGGCAGCCTGCGCCGAGGCGCCCGACGGCAGCAGCGCCGCGGCGGCAAACCAGCCGAAGACGACCGCGCCCCACAAGGTGTTCATCGAGATCCTCATCGCTTGCTCCCCTGCGGCTGGCGTGCCGCAGCCTCCTGCAGTTCGAGTTTGGCGGGCCGTTCGACCCATTCGCCGGCAGCGTCCTGCACGATTTCCTTCAGTTGCACTTCGGTTTCCGAGATGCGCGTGATCAGACCGAAGTTCTGTCCGACGTAGTTGCCGACGCGCACCAGATGCGTGGCGCCGTTGGTTTCCAGCAGGGCGACGTTGGCAGCGCCCTGCCGCATCATGCCGACCATGCGGATCTGGTCGAGCGGGAACCCCTCGAGCGTCTCGCGCCGGCGCTCCAGATCGGGCTTGATCGCCGAGGCCGAAACCCTTGCCTGCTGCTGGCGCGCGACCGCCATCACGATCTTCTGCGGGTCGAACGGGTCGACCGAGCCGCGGCCCTCGTAGACGTACGGCGAAAATTCCTTCGGTTCCGGCACGGGCTGAGTCGTCGGCTTCATCGACGCCTTGACCTCGGCCATCCACTCCTGGATCTGCTTTTCTTCGGAGGCACTGCACGCCGCGACGAGCGCGGCTGCGGCAACGCAGAGGGTCAGGCGCACGATTCTCATCGACGATCCGTCATTTCTTGGCCGCAGCCGCCTGGCGCGCCTTGCGCTGGGCCGCGAGCTCCTCTTCGTCCAGGTAGCGGAAGGTCTTCGCGGTGGCGTCGAGCGACAGCGTGCCGTCCTTGCCGGTCTGGATGACGAGGTTGTTCAGCGTCACGATCCGCGGCAAGTTGGCGATGTCGCTGGTGAACGCGCCGAGATCGTGGTAGCGGCCCGACACCTTCACGGCGATCGGCAACTCGGCGTAGTACTCCTTCAGGTTGGTCTGTCCGGGACGGAACAGCTCGAACTGCAGGCCGCGTCCGATGCCGGCCTGGTTGATGTCCGACAGCAACGCGTCCATCTCGGCCTTGCTCGGAAGCTGCTTCTCGAGGGTCAACACGTACTGGCTGACCTGTTCCTTCTGCTTGCGTAGTTCCTCGAGATTGATCGCCTGTTGCAGCTTGCTCTTGTACTGCTCCTTCAGCTGCGATTCGGCCTGGCGCAGCCGCTCGAGGTCGTCGACCTGCTTGCTCCACAAGAGGAACCAGCCGAGGACGCCGCACGCCACGATCGCGACCAGCCACACGGCCGCGCGCGGCGCGAGCGGCCAAGTGCCGACGTTCTCCAGCGTCAGGCCCTGGAACTGAGACACGATGTCGCGCGCGTTCGCCATGCTCTCCTCGTCGCTCCGGCCCCGTTACTGCTTCTTGGGCGCCGCGCCCGGCGCCGACTGCCCCGGACGCTGCGCGGGAGCGCCCCGAGCGGCCTGCTGCAGTTGGGCACGCTCGGGCGTGGGCCGCAGGAAGAAGTTCAGCGAGAACTCGAACAGCCGGCGC
Source organism: Pseudomonadota bacterium (assembly GCA_040752195.1). GTDB lineage: Bacteria > Pseudomonadota > Gammaproteobacteria > Burkholderiales > Burkholderiaceae_F > DSNY01. Next base: position 7,099 of record JBFMFC010000032.1, read on the forward strand.
TGCACGTTCTGCGGCGTCTGGCCGGCGATCTTGATCTCGACGAGCTCTGGCCGCTCGAGGTACTTGGAGTTGTTCTGCAGGTTGCGCAGGAACTCCGAGACGCGCTCGTTCGACGCGGCCCAGCCGGTAACGTTGACCTTTCGATCCTCCTGCTTGATCGCGCGCAGGTAGATGCCTTCGGGCGTCTGCTTGGTCAGCTCGTCCATCAAGTACACGGGCTGATTGCGATCGGCCTGCAGATCCTCGACCGCGCGCTGGCGCGCGCGCAGCGCTTCGATCTCCTGGCGCAGCGTCGCGATCTCCTTGATCTGTATGTCGAGTTTGCGGTTCTCGTTCTCGATGTAGTGATTGCGCTCCTGCTGCGCGCTGATGTAGCCCTGCAGCACGGACCAGACGAGCCCGACGAGCGCGACGCCGGCGACGAAACTGAGCAGCGTCAGCGCGTAGAAGGTTTTCTTCTGCCGCTCCCGCTTCGCCTCGCGATGCGGCAGCAGGTTGATGCGGATCCTCATTTGTCGAACCTCCGCATCGCCAGCCCGCACGGCGTCAGCAGCGCCGGCGCGTCGAGCCGAAGCTGCTTCTCGCGCACGCTCGCAGCGATCTCCATGCCCTTGAACGGCGAAATCACGGAGGTCGGCACCTGCGCGCGCTCCATCAGCGCATCCGCCAACCCGGTGATCACGGCCGATCCGCCGGCCAGCATGATCTGATCGACGCGCGTGTACGGTGTCGATGTGAAGAAGAACTGCAGCGCGCGGGTGATTTCGGTCACTGCCGTGTCGATGAACGGACGCAGCACTTCGTTCTCGTAGTTCGCCGGCAGGTCGCCGCTGCGCTTCTTCTGCTCGGCTTCTTCGACCGGGATGCCGTAGGTGCGCGCGATGTCGCCCGTCAGTTGCTGGCCGCCGAACGGCTGCTCCCGCTCGTAGATGGCCTCGCCGTCGTGCATCACGGTGACGCTGGTCGTATTGGCGCCGATGTAGAAGACCGCGATCACGAGACCTTCGCCGCCATTGGGAAGCTGCTCGATCAGCCGCTCGAGCGCGGCGCGCATCGCGTACGACTCGACGTCGACGACGACCGGCTTCAGCCCCGCCGCCTGCGCCACCGCCATGCGGTCCTCGACCTTTTCCTTGCGGGACGCAGCGATCAGCACCTCGACATCGTCCGGCGCGTTGGGAATCGGGCCGAGCACCTGGAAGTCGAGGCTGACCTCGTCGAGCGCAAAGGGGATGTACTGGTTGGCCTCGCTCTCGACCTGCATCTCGAGCTCTTCTTCGCGCAGGCTGGCGGGCAATGCGATGCGTTTGGTAATGACCGCCGAGGCGGGCAACGCCATCGCGACATTCTTGACGCGCGACCCGGCGCGGCGCCAGGCGCGCTTGACCGCCTCGGCGACTACGTCGATCTTGTCGATGTTGCCGTCGACGACCGCGCCGCGCGGCAGCGGTTCGATCGCGTACCGCTCCAGACGCATCACGCCGCCGCCGGCATCCGACAGCTCGACGACCTTGACGCTGGACGATCCGATGTCAAGCCCCACCAGCGGCGGAGCTTTCGACGTGAACGGCAACTCGAAGGCCAAAGGGCGCTCCCCGTGATCGCGATCGACTTGAGCTTGGAAGGAACCTGCCGTCCAGTATTACCGACAAAGGGCGTTCGCACCCACCCGTCGATCCGTTGAAAAGAGTGGGCTGGATCGCCCAAATTTCTTTATTTTTCGAGTGCTTACGGGCGAATTGTCGAAGGTACGTGAAATCCTAGCAACAGACTGTAAGCGAGCACAAGACAGCAGAACGGACGAACAGTGACCGGTTTTGGGTATTCCTGCATGGATTGCGGTATGCCTCGACGAGCGCATTCGCGGCGGCATCGCCGCGTCATCGATGCGCGCAGGTACGCCGTCCTATAATCTCGCTGCCTCTCACCGCCGCGTCGCGGGTACGCGCAAAGCCGGGTTGAACCGACGCGACCGCGAGCCATCTTATCCACGTGTCTTCCGCGACGAACAGCTCGGGCATCGGCGCGCGCCTGCGCGCCTGGACGGCCACGCAGGTCGGTCGCGTCGTGCTGTACGGTGCGGCCGTCTTGGTCGGCGGCGCTGTCGCAGCGACGCTGCTCCTCGTGTTCGTCTTCGCGGTCGCTTACTCCAACCTGCCGCCGATCGACGCGCTGACCGAGTACCGTCCGAAGATCCCTTTGCGCGTCTGGACCAGCGACGGCGTGCTGATCGGCGAGTTCGGCGAGGAGCGGCGCGACTACGTCGCGATCAAGGACGTCCCCGAGCGGCTCAAGCAGGCCATTCTCGCCGCCGAGGACGACCGCTTCTACCAGCACCACGGCGTCGATTATGCGGGGCTGGCTCGCGCGGCGATCGCGAACTTCGCTTCCGGCCGGCGCGGCCAGGGCGGCAGCACGATCACGATGCAGGTCGCTCGCAACTTCTTTCTGAGCTCGGAGCGCAGCTACATCCGCAAGATCTACGAGATCGCGCTCGCGCTGAAGATCGAGTCGACGCTGCCGAAGGACCGCATTCTGGAGATCTACACCAACCAGATCTTCCTTGGACAGCGCGCGTACGGATTCTCGGCGGCGGCGCAGGTCTACTTCGGCAAGAAGCTGAAGGACCTCACCGTGGCGGAGACGGCCACGCTCGCCGGCCTGCCCGTGGCGCCGAGCGCGTACAACCCGTGGGTCAACCCGCGCCGCGCTAAGGCGCGCCAGCAGTACGTGCTGTCGCGCATGCTGGCGCTCGGGTTCATCGATCAGAAGACGTACGACGCCGCGCTGAAGGAGGAGTTCAGGCAGCGCCCGGCCGCGGTCGCCGCCGCGGCGCAGCCCGGCGCCCGCAACCGCCTGCGCGCGGAGTTCGCGGCGGAGATGGCACGTCAGTTGATGTTCGAAGTCTTCCGCGACGAGACGTATACGCGCGGGCTGAACGTCTACACGACGCTGGTTGCCGCGGATCAGCAGGCGGCCTACGACGGTCTGCGTGCGCAGGTTCTGGAGTACGACCGTCGCTACGGCTACCGCGGGCCCGAGGCCTTCATCGAGCTCGCAAAGGATGATCAGGTGCGCGAGCAGCGCATCGAGGATGCGCTCGTCGAAGCCATCGACAGTCCGAACCTGTACCCGGCCGTCGTGCTGGAAGCCTCGCCGAAGCGGGTGAAGGCCGTCCTGCAAGGCGGCGAAACCATCGAGGTCCAGGGCGCCGGGTTGCGGTTCGCGGCGCGCTCGCTCGACCCCAAGGCGCAGCCGACGCGGCGCATCGTTCCGGGTGCGGTCATCCGGGTCACGCAGAACGCGCAGGGCGCGTGGGAGATCACGCAACTGCCGCAGGTCGAAGCGGCTTTCGTTGCCGCGAGCGCCAGCGACGGGGCGATCCGGGCCCTGGTCGGCGGTTTCGACTTCAATCTGAACAAGTTCAACCACGTCACGCAGGCATGGCGCCAGCCCGGATCGAGCTTCAAGCCGTTCATCTACTCGGCCGCGCTCGAGAAGGGTTTCATGCCGAGCACGCTGATCAACGACGCCCCGCTGACGGTCGACCCCGCATTGACCGGCGGTCAGGGCTGGGAGCCGCGCAACTACGACGGCAAGTTCGAGGGTCCGATGCGCATGCGCCAGGGGCTGGCGAAGTCCAAGAACCTCGTCTCGATACGCATCCTGCAGTCGATCACGCCGCAGTACGCGCAGTCGTTCATCACGCGCTTCGGCTTCGAAGCGGAGCGGCACCCGCCCTACCTGACGATGGCACTCGGCGCCGGGTCGGTCACGCCGTGGCAGATGCTCGCGGCCTACGGCGTTTTCGCCACCGGCGGCTACCGCGTGCAGCCGTACCTGATCAGCCGTGTCACGGAGACCAACGGCAAGGTCCTCATGGAGGCGAACCCGCTGAAAGCCGGTGACGAAGACCGGCGGGTTCTTGAGGCCCGCAACGCGTTCATCATGGACAGCATGCTGCGCGACGTCGCCCGCTACGGGACGGCTGCGCGCGCGGCCGCGCTCAAGCGCTCGGATGTCGCCGGCAAGACGGGGACGACCAACGACACGCACGACGCCTGGTTCGCCGGTTACGCCGGTGGCATCGTCGCGGTGGGGTGGATGGGGTTCGATCAGCCGCGGCCGCTCGGCGAACGCGAAACCGGAGGCGGGCTCGCGCTGCCGATCTGGCTGTCGTACATGAGCGTTGCGCTGAAGGACCGCCCCGAACAGATCATGGCGATGCCGGAGGGCGTGGCTGCGATCGGCGGCGAGGTCTACTACGCGGAGTTTCCGCCCGGGCAAGGCGTGGCCAGCGTCGGACTCGAGGACGGTCTGCCGCCGGAAGAGCAGAAGAAAAACGAGCAGGTCCGCGATCAGATCTTCTGATCAACTCCGCGGCCGCAGCAGCACCGGCGATCCGCCCTGCGCGGACAGGATGCGCGAAAGCGCGGCGAACAGCTCCGTTCCGTCGCGCGTGTCACGCCAGGCGCCTTCGCGCCGCTCGTAGTGGAAGCCGCCGCTCTTCGCAGCGACCCAGATCTGCTGCATCGGCGCCTGGCTGTTGATCACGACGCGCGAACCGTCGGCAAGCTCCAGCGTCAGGACGTTTCCCGCGCGGGTGACCTCCACGTCGACCGGCGCGGCCTCGACGGCCGCCTCGATCGCGTCGAGCGTCCGTTCGGCAAGCTCGAGAAACTCGGATTCGGTCATCGCATCGCCCCGTGTTAGATTGCCCGCATGCTTTCTCGCACGCGCACGATTGTATTGACCGCCGCGCTCGCGTTGGCGGCGGCCGCCTGCGGGCAGAAAGGGCCGCTGTATCTGCCGGGCTATCCGAAGGGCGCGACCTGGCCGTACCCGCCGAAGCCGCCGGCGCAGCCCGCTGAACGCAAGACGCCGGACGTCCCGGCGTCGACCGACGAAAAGAAATGAAGTCAGCGGATCCAGCCGCCGGCCCCTTTGGGCTGCGCGACGGCGTGCTTCACTGCGAGCGCGTCTCGCTCGAGGCGATCGCTCGGCGCTTCGGAACCCCCACCTACGTGTATTCGCGCGCGGCGATCGAAGCGGCGTTCCGCGCCTGGCGCGACGCGCTCGCGGGGCGTCCCGCACTCGTTTGCTACGCGATGAAGGCCAACTCCAACCTCGCGGTGCTGGACCTGCTCGCGCGGCTCGGCGCCGGCTTCGACATCGTCTCGGGCGGCGAGCTTGCGCGCGTGCTCGCTGCCGGCGCTGATCCGGGCAAGGTCGTCTTCTCCGGTGTTGGCAAGACCGAAGACGAGATCGCGCAGGCGCTCGCCGCCGGCATCCTGTGCTTCAACCTCGAGTCGGCTGCCGAGCTGGAGATGATCGAGCGCGTCGCCGCGCGGCTCGGCCAGCGCGCGCCGGTGTCGGTGCGCGTAAACCCGGACGTCGATCCGAAGACGCATCGGTACATCGCGACGGGGCTGAAGAGCAACAAGTTCGGCGTGGCATGGGGCGACGCGGTCGACCTGTATCGCCGCGCGGCAAGGCTCGCGCACGTCGAGGTCGTCGGCATCGACTGCCACATCGGCTCGCAGATCACCGAGCTGAAGCCGTACGTCGATGCGGCCGACCTCGTGCTCGACCTCGTCGACGAGCTGCAAGGCGAGGGCATCCGCCTGCATCACGTCGACTTCGGCGGCGGCCTCGGCATCCGCTACCGCGACGAGGAGCCGCCGGCGATCGGCGAACTGGTGGCCGCGCTGCTCGCGCGAGTCGATGCGCGCGGCCACTCGGACAAGACGGTTCTCGTCGAACCGGGCCGCTCGATCGTCGGCAACGCCGGCGCGCTGCTCGCTCGCACGATCGTCGTCAAACACGGCGCGGAGAAGAACTTCGCGGTCGTCGATGCGGCGATGAACGACCTGATGCGGCCGGCGCTTTACGACGCGTGGATGGACGTGCAGCCGGTCAAGCCGCGCGACTCCGCGGCGCTCGTGTGCGATGTCGTCGGCCCGGTGTGCGAATCCGGCGACTGGCTCGCGCGCGACCGCGCGCTCACGCTGGCGCCCGGCGATCTGATCGCGGTAATGGGCGCCGGTGCCTACGGCATGAGCATGGCGTCGAACTACAACACCCGGGGCCGCGCTGCCGAGGTGATCGTCGACGGCGACCGCGTCTACTGCGTGCGCCGGCGCGAGCGCGTCGACGAACTCTTCGCGGGCGAGTCGGTGCTGCCTTAGGGTGCCGGCTGGCGGGCTTTCGCCCACCGAACCAGGCGCACGCCCAGCAGCAGTCCGACGATCAGCGCGTAGACGGTCGGCTGCGCGAAGTCGTTTTTCCCGGCCTTGTGCCACCAGTAGTGGACGATCGCCAGCAGCGCGATGACGTACACGAGCCGGTGCAGCCGCTGCCAGTTGCGCCCGCCAAGCCGCCGAACCATCGCGTTGGTCGAGGTAGCCGCGAGCGGAATCAACAGCGCGTAGGCCGCAAAGCCCACGGTGATGAACGGCCGCTTGGCGATGTCCTTGACGATCGCGGCCCAGTCGAAGGCGAGGTCGATGCCGGCCACCGCGAGGAAGTGCAGCGTCGCGTAGAAGAACGTGAACAGGCCGAACATGCGCCGCAGCCGCACCACCCACGCCCAGCCGGTCGCCCAGCGCAGCGGCGTCACCGCGAGCGTTGTGCACAAAAGCACCAGCGTCCAGGTGCCGAGCGAACGCACGACGAACTCGACGGGATTGGCGCCGAGCCCATCGGTCGCAGCGAGCCAGACCAGCCGTGCAAACGGCACGAGGGCGAGCGCGAACAGCGCTGCGCGCACGCGTGCGAAGGTCGTCGCCGGCAGCGCCGCCGGTACGCGCGCGAGCCACGGCGCCGCGCGCGCGTCGCTCGCCGGCCGCATCAGTAGAACTTCTGCAGGTCCATGCCCGCGTACAGCGACGCAACCTGCTCGGCGTATCCGTTGAACATCAGGGTCGGCCGCCGCTTGCTGAAGAGGCCGTCTTCGCCGAGGCGGCGCTCGGTCGCCTGGCTCCAGCGCGGGTGGTCGCGCGTCGGGTTGACGTTCGAGTAGAAGCCGTACTCGTGCGGAGCCGACTTCTGCCAGCTGTTCAGCGGCTGCTTCTCGACGAAGCGGATCCGCACGATCGACTTTGCGCTTTTGAAGCCGTACTTCCAGGGTACGACGATGCGCAACGGCGCGCCGTTCTGGTTCGGCAGCACTTCGCCGTACAGGCCGAACGTGAGCAGGGTCAGCGGATGCATCGCCTCGTCCAGCCGCAGCCCCTCGGTGTACGGCCAGTCGATCACCGGCGAACGCAGCCCGGGCATCTGCTTCGGATCGGCGAGTGTCGTGAACTCGACGAACTTGGCGTTGCCGGTCGGCTCGACGCGCTTGATCAGCTCCGCGAGCGGATAGCCGACCCACGGTACGACCGCCGACCACGCCTCGACGCAGCGCAGCCGGTACACGCGATCCTCGAGCGGCGCGAGCTTCAGCAGCTCGTCGACGTCGAACGTGCGCGGCTTCTTCACCTCGCCTTCGACGCGAACGGTCCACGGCCGCGTGCGCAGCAGCTTTGGCGCGTACTTCGCCGGGTCGTCCTTCTCGGTGCCGAACTCGTAGAAGTTCACGTACTCGGTGATCAGCTTGTACGGCGTGGGCTTTTCCATCGTCGAGTACGGCCCGGGCTTCGCGGGCAGCTTGCGCGCGTCGGCCGGCTGCGCGGACCCGCGCGTGGCGGCGATCGCCAGCCCCGCGGCCGCCGCGGCCTGCAGCAGTTCGCGCCGACGAAGCCACACGCTGCGCGGCGTGATTTCGGATGGCGCGATGTCGCGCGGGGCACCGGGTGAATATCGGGTCATCGGCATCTGGGCTGTCCGAAGGTCGGAGGTGTCGTTCGTCCTGACTTGAGTCGTCGCGGCAGCGCAAAGCTTACGTCTGACCCGCGTCCGCCCCCGGCGTTCCCGCGACTACAATGCGGCAACGCCGGATCCCGCCTCGGGCCCGGCGTTTTTTGCGCCCGCACCGCAACCGGAGGTGCCGCATGCACATCGAACACGAGGTCAAACTCGACTACAACGACGTGCTGATCCGTCCGAAGCGCTCGACGCTGACTTCGCGCTCGGACGTCGACATCACGCGCGAGTTCGCCTTCCGCCACGCGCCCGTCAAGTACCACGGCATCCCGATCGTCGCCGCCAACATGGATACGACCGGAACGTTCGAGATGGCGCGCGCGCTCGACCGCTTCGGCCTGTCAACGGCCCTGCACAAGCACTACGCGGTCGAACAGTACGTCGGCTTCTTCAGCACACTCGAACGCAAGTCGGCCGCGTTTTATTCCATCGGCATCACCCGGGCCGACGAAGAGAAGTTCGACCGCGTGATGCACGCCGCGGGGCCCGGTGCGATCCAGTACGTCTGCATCGACGTCGCCAACGGCTACCACGAGGCGTTCGCCAGCTTCGTACGGCGCATCCGCGCCGCCTGGCCGCAGCTCGTGATCATGGCGGGCAACGTCGTCACGGGCGAAATGACCGAAGAGCTGATCCTGTCCGGCGCGGATATCGTCAAGGTCGGCATCGGGCCGGGGTCGGTCTGCACGACGCGCAAGATGACCGGCGTCGGCTATCCGCAGCTTTCCGCGGTGATCGAGTGCGCAGACGCCGCGCACGGGCTCGGCGGCCTCATCTGCGCCGACGGCGGCTGCACGACGCCGGGCGACGTGGCGAAGGCTTTCGGCGGCGGCGCCGACTTCGTGATGTTGGGCGGCATGTTTGCCGGACATGCCGAGTCCGGCGGCGAACTGGTCGAACGCGGCGGCGAGAAGTTCAAGCGCTTCTACGGCATGAGCAGCAAGGCCGCGATGGAGCGTTACGCCGGCGGCGTGGCCGAATATCGCGCCGCCGAAGGCAGGGAAGTGCTCGTGCCTTACCGCGGCGAGGTCGCCAACACCGTACAGGAGATCCTCGGCGGCGTCCGCTCAGCGTGCACCTATGTCGGCGCGCGCCGCCTGAAGGAGCTGTCCAAGCGCACCACCTTCGTGCGCGTCACGCCGCGGGGCGACGCGATGTTCGGCCGCGGCTCGGCGTCGGGCTAGCGCAGCCCCGCGATGTAGTCCGCGATCGCCTTGATCTCGGCGTCCGACAGTCGCGCCGCGATCTGCATCATCGGTGCGTTGTTGCGGCGGACGCCGTCGCGGAAGGCTTTGAGCTGCGCCTCGGTGTATTCGGCGTGCTGGCCCGCAAGCCGCGGATACTGCGAAGGAATGCCGGCGCCGTTCGGGCTGTGGCAGCCCGCGCACGCAGGAACGGCCTTCTCGACGATCCCGGTGCGATAGATCTGCTGGCCGAGCGCCAGCGTATCGCGGTTACGGGCAGCGCCGAGCACCGGCTTCTGCATCGCCAGGAACGCGGCCACGTCGCGGCGGTCCGCGTCGGACAGCGTCGCGGCGAAGCCCGCCATCACGCTGTTTTCGCGCGCGGGTTTCTGCGCGCCCGGCCTGACCGTGTAGTCGAGGAGCTGCTTGACCAGGTAGTCGGCGTGCTGTCCGGCGAGTTTCGGATTGGCGCCGATCGTCGAATTGCCGTCGCTGCCGTGGCACGCCGCGCACACTTGGCCGACGATCTGCTGACCCTTTGCGGGATCCGGTTTCGGGGTCGCCTTGTCCTGCGCGTACCCTTGCGCCGCGGCCAGCGCGAAGACCGTCATCACCACAAAGCGGCGACCCGTCGTCGAAATCATCGGAAATGCCTTCGTCGTCTTGTTTGAAGTTCCGGACCGGCGCGCGAGCCCCCATGCTGCGCGCCGCGATCCGCGCGAGGCATTCCGCGCGTGCACGCGGGCCGACCTGCGCCGGGCGCGTATTCTACTCAACTCGCCCGTCGGGTCCGCCGCGTGGCGATCCCATTCACCCCCGCCCGACCGTGCCGATCCACCGCTTCGACGCTGCGCGCTTCGCAACATCCGTCGCCGATCTCTCGCAACTGAACGCCGCGCCGCTGGCGATGGTGCCCGAGGTCGCTTTCGTCGGCCGATCCAACGCGGGCAAGTCGAGCACGATCAACGCGCTGACGGGTCGGCGCAGGCTCGCTTTCTCGGCCAAGACGCCGGGCCGCACGCAGCTTCTGAACTTCTTCGCGCTCGTCTCGCACGACGCCGGCGGGCGCGAAACAACGCTGGGCTATCTCGTCGACCTGCCCGGTTACGGCTTTGCGAAAGTCGACGCCGACACACGCGCGCGCTGGGACCGTCTGGTGGGCGGCTATCTTCATACGCGGCGGATGCTGCGCGGCGTGGTGCTCGTGATGGACGCACGCCACCCGCTGAAACCCGCCGACGAAGAACTTCTCGGCTGGCTCGCGGCCCGCGCCGACGCGCACGCGCTGCGCGTGCACGTGCTGCTGAACAAGGCCGACCAGTTGCGCGGCGCGCAGCGAGGCGCCGCGGTGGCGTGCGTCGAGCGGCGCGCTGCGGATCTGCCAATGCCGGTCTCGGTGCAGCTTTTTTCCGCGCTGAAGCGCGAAGGCATCGAAGAGCTGCGTGCTGCGATCGACGAGATGCTCGCGCATTGATGCGCGCTCGCGGCGCGTATCATGAGCGGCCAAAAAGAAGCCCCGACAGCGCCGGGGCGGAAAGCCTTGTCTTGAAGGCGCCCGCTCAGGGAGGAGAAGCGGGAGACGACGGACTGACCATCGCCTGAGCGCAAATCTAGCGAAGCCACTTTTCCACGCCGACTGGGATTTTCCCGTATGCAGATCCTTGGCCGCTTCCCGTCCGTACGTATGCGCCGCATGCGGCGCGATGACTTTTCGCGCCGGTTGATGCGCGAGCACCGGCTGAGTGTCGACGATTTGATCTACCCGGTGTTCGTGCTCGACGGCAAAGGCCGGCGTGAAGCGGTCGCGTCGATGCCGGGCGTGGAGCGTCTGTCGCTCGATTTGCTGCTGCCGGTCGCCGAAGAGTGCGTGCAATTGGGCATCCCGGTGATGGCGCTGTTCCCGGTCATCGAACAATCGCGCAAGACGCCGGACGGCCGCGAAGCGACGAATCCCGAGGGGCTGGTGCCGCGCGCGGTGCGCGAGCTGAAGTTGCGTTTCCCGGAACTCGGGCTACTCACCGACGTCGCGCTCGATCCGTACACGACGCACGGGCAGGACGGACTCGTCGACGAAACCGGGTACGTGTTGAACGACGAGACGGTCGAGGTGCTCAAGCGGCAGGCGCTGGTGCAGGCGCAGGCCGGCGTCGACATCGTCGCGCCCAGCGACATGATGGATGGCCGCATCGGCGCGATCCGTGCGGCGCTCGAAGGGGCGGGCCACACCCATACGCGGATCATGGCGTACAGCGCCAAGTACGCGAGCGCTTTTTACGGGCCGTTCCGCGACGCGGTCGGCTCGCAGGCCAATCTGGGCAAGGGCAGCAAGGCCGTGTACCAGATGGATCCGGCCAACACCGACGAGGCGCTGTGGGAGGTCGGACTCGATCTCGCGGAAGGCGCCGACATGGTGATGATCAAGCCCGGCATGCCGTACCTGGACATCGTCCGTCGTGTGAAGGACACGTTCAAGGCGCCGACTTTCGCGTACCAGGTCAGCGGCGAATACGCGATGCTGAAGGCTGCCGCCGCCAACGGCTGGCTCGACGAGAGCAAGGTCGTTCCCGAGGCGCTGCTGGCGTTCAAGCGCGCCGGCGCCGACGGCGTGCTCACTTACTTCGCCCTGCAGGTCGCACGCTCGCTGAAGCGAAGCGGGTAAGCGCGGCCGATGGAGGCGATCCACGTCCTGCCCGACCAGGCGCAGCGCCTGGAGGCGGTTCCGGAGTCGCCGTGCGACGGCGGCTTCGTGTGGCTCGACGTCACGCACGAGGAATTCGCCGCCGGCCCCGAGCGGCTGCGCGAGACGATGGCGCGGCTCGCCGGCGGCGCGCGCGTGTTCGACCTGCACCTGCGCGACGCCGTCAACCTGCAGCACCCGTCGTTCTTCGACTCGACCAGCGACTACGACATGCTGGTGTTCCGCAAGCTCGCGCTCGGCGAATCGCAGCCGCTCACGGAGATCGAGGAGCCGCGCGGCACACGCGGCAGGCGACGCCGCCTGCAGGAGATCGCGACCCGGCCCGTGACCTTCTTCGTCTTCGACCGGCTGCTCGTGACCGTGCGCGACGCGCCGTCGCGCACGATCGATCAGGTCCGGCACCGTCTGCTCGAGTTCCGCGCGCGCGCGGGGCAGAAAGGCGGCGCCGCCGTGAACGGCGAAGCGCCGCTGGCGCGCCTGCCGCAGCGACCCGAGGAGCTGATGCTGCGGCTTTTGAACGGCATGGTCGACCGTTACCTCGAGCTGCGCCAGCCGCTGACCGAAAAGCTCGACCGTTGGCAGCGCGAACTGCTCGATCCCCGCCGGCCGTTCGCCGACTGGTCGGCCCTGCTCGACGCGCGCATCGAAATCCGCAAGCTCGAGAACCTGTGCGAGGAACAGCACGACGCGCTGCAGGAACTGCGCGACAGCTACCTCGAGTCCACGCCGCAGGCGCAACAGAGCGACGCTTATCTGGTGCGCGTCGCCGACGTGATCGACCACGTGAGGCGCGTGCACACGCACGCGCAACGGCTGGAGAACTCGCTCGAAACCGCCGTGCAGCTTCACTTCTCGGCGACCGCGCACCGGACCAACCAGGTCGTGCGGCTGCTGACGGTGATCACCGCGGTGTTCGCGCCGCTGACGCTGATCACCGGGATCTTCGGAATGAACTTCGAAACGATGCCGCTCGTGCGCCGGCACGACGGTTTCTGGCTGACGATCGCGGCGATGAGTCTGCTCGCACTCGTGCTGCTCGCCGTGTTCTGGACGCAGCGGATGCTGTCGGACCGGCCGTCACGGCTGCGCCGCTGGTGGCGCCGCCGCTGGCCGCGCGGCGACGCAAACGCGGCGCGTTCGATCTCCGCGCCCTGACCCGGCACGCAGAGTCGGGAATAACGAGCATTTACGCCCTGCCGTCCGCGCGCAGAATTCCGCCGTGATCCGCTTGACCGCAAACCCGATGGATGTGCGTCGCGCATCGGCGCTGGCGCTCGCGCTGCTGCTCTCGATTGCGCACGCGCTGGCGTGGGCCCAGGTCGAGCTGAAACCGTGGAGCGGAGTGCCGGCGGCGCCGCCCATCGCGTTGAACACGCTCGACGGCGTGCCGCTCGCGCTCTCCGATCTCAGGGGCAAGGTGGTCGTGGTCAACTTCTGGGCGACGTGGTGCGAACCCTGCGTCGAGGAGATGCCGTCGATGCAACGCCTGCGCGAGAAGCTGCGCGGCGAGCCGTTCGAGATCCTCGGGGTCAACTATCAGGAGGGCGCGCCGCGCATTCGCGCATTCCTGCAGAAAGTCCCGGTCGACTTCCCGATCGTGCGCGACACCGACGGCGGTGTCGCGCGCGCGTGGAACGCGCGTGTGTTTCCGAGCAGTTACGTGATCGACGCGGACGGCCGGATCCGCTACGCACTCGTCGGCAGCATCGACTGGTCGGCGCCCGCGGTCGAAAAAACCCTTCGCGAACTGATGCCGCGCGCTCGCACGCGCTGACGCGTTCCTATAATCGGCTCGCTCTGCGCGGCCACAGGGCCCCGGCCGAAAGCACGCGCCGCGCAGCCGCGATCCGTCCCGGCGCATTCGCGCCCGCCACGGGAGGTGCAATGACTCTTGCATTCCGTCTGACCCGGCCGTCGAGCCGCTCGCTCGCGCGGATGAGCCAATCCGCTGCGCTCGCCCGCCGTCCGTGCCGCCATGCGGTCGAACGTCCGTAGACGCGCCACTTCGAGGAGATCCCGATGAAACGCCGCACTCTGCTCAAGGCCGTCCCCGCCTCGACACTGATCGCCGCCGTTCCGGTCGCCGCCCGCGCCAAGTCGCGCACCTGGCGAACGTTCGAAACCACCGCCCGCCTCGAAATCACAGAAACGAAAGGCCAGGTTCGGGCCTGGATGCCGCTGCCGCTCGCGAACGACACGGATTACTTCAAGACGCTCGCCAACAGTTGGAGCGGCAACGCCGAGAAGGTCGAAATTGTCTACGAGCCCACGTATCGCGCGGCGATGGTGTCGGCCCAATTCAAACCGGGCGAAACGCAGCCGGTCATCGAGGTCGTCAGCCGCTTTGCGGTGCGCGAGCGCAACGTCGAGTTGAAGCCGGGTGCCGGCATGCTCGCCACACGCGAGGAGCAGGCGCTGTATCTGAAGCCCACCGAGCTGATGCCCACCGACGGCATCGTCAAGAAGACCGCCGACGAGATCACCAGGGGCGCGCGCACCGACGTGGCCAAGGCACGCGCGATCTACGACTGGACCGTCGAGAACACCTTCCGCGATCCGAAGACGCGCGGCTGCGGCGTGGGCGACGTCAAGGCGATGCTGGAGACGGGTGCGCTCGGCGGCAAGTGCGCCGACCTGAACGCGCTGTTCGTCGCGCTGTGCCGCGCCGCCGGCGTGCCGGCGCGCGACGTCTACGGCGTGCGCGTGGTCGAGTCGCCGCGCGGCTACGCGAGCCTGGGCAGGCTCGGCGACATCACCAAGGCGCAGCACTGCCGCGCCGAGTTCTACGCGCAGGGCATCGGCTGGGTGCCGGTCGATCCGGCCGACGTGCGCAAGGTCGTGCTCGAGGAGCGGCCGAACCTCGGTTTGAACGACGACATCGTCAGGCAGATGCGCGCGTTCCTGTTCGGCAACTGGGAAGGAAACTGGCTCGCGTACAACTACGCGCACGACGTGAAGCTGCCCGGGTCGAAGGGGGCGCCGCTGCCTTTCCTGATGTATCCGCAGGCCGAAACCGCCGACGGCCGACTCGACAGCCTCGATCCGGAGAACTTCACGTACCGGATCGTTTCGCGCGAACTCGCCGCCTGAGCGGCGCACGCGGCGCGGGCGCGCTTCACGCGCCGCCGCGCTGCAGCCGGCGCAACTCGCGGCCTTCGCGCTTGGTCGGCCGGCCCTTGATCGTCGTCGCCGGCTCGGCGGCGAGCTTGTGTGTTTCGGCGCGACGCGTGCGGCGTTCGACGCTCTCTTCCGTTTCCTCGTACAAGCTGCGCGCGACCGGCGCGGGTCCGCGCGCGGTCGAGTACGCGCGCACGATCACGTCGATCCGCGTATCGGCTGCCTGGATCTCGATTCGCTCGCCGATGCGCGCGTCGCGCGCCGGCTTGATCCGTAGGCCGTTGACGCGTACGCGGCCCAACTCGATCGCCTGCGCCGCGAGCGAACGCGTCTTGAAGAAGCGCGCCGCCCACAGCCACTTGTCGAGGCGGACGCGGCCGGGTTCGCTCATGCGCCGATGATAAGCACGATTGCCGCGGTCCCCGATGCGTGTGTCGCCCACGTTGTGACGAGCGGCGCGCACCGCTAGC
>JBFMFC010000032.1:22533-39171 GCA_040752195.1 Pseudomonadota bacterium
GCTAGCATTCGGCCGGGTTCACCGATCAGGAGACGAACATGCCCCGCAACCTGGCCCGCGCGCTGCTCGCGGCAACGGCCCTGGCGAGCGCCGCGCCCGTGCTCGCCCAGCAGACCGTCACCGTCATCACATCGTTTCCCAAAGAACTGACGGCCGCGTACAAGTCCGCGTTCGAGAAGCGCAACCCCGACATCAAGCTCGAGATCCTGAACAAGAGCACGATCGCTTCGATCGCTTTCGTTCGCGAGACCGCCGCCGGTCAGCGGCCCGACGTGTTCTGGGCGAGCGCGCCCGACGCGTTCGAAGTCTTGAAGCGCGACAACCTGCTGGTCGCCGCGGCCGACGTCGACAACCCGAAGATCCCGGCCAAGATCGGCAACTATCCGATCAACGACCCGAAGGGCTTCTACAAGGGCCAGGCGCTCGCCGGCTACGGGATCATGTACAACACGCGCCACCTGAAGGCGAACAAGCTCAGCGCGCCGAAGGAGTGGAACGACCTGCTCGGCCGCGAGTGGTTCGGCCACGTCGCGATGACCTCGCCGTCGCGCTCCGGAACGATGCACCTGACGGTCGAGACGATCCTGCAGGGCGAAGGCTGGGACAAGGGCTGGGAGACGATCCTGCGCATGGCCGGCAACAGCGCGCAGATCACCGAGCGCAGCTTCGGCGTGCCCGACGGCATCAACAATGGCCAGTTCGGCGCTGGACCCGTGATCGACTTCTTCGGCCTTGCCGGCAAGTACTCGGGCTTTCCGGTCGAGTTCGTCTATCCGACGATGACTTCGATCGTGCCGGCCAACATCGCCCTGGTCGCGGGCGGCAAGAACCCCGCGGGCGCGAAGCGTTTCGTCCAGTTCGCGCTGAGCCAGGAAGGACAGGAGATCCTGCTCGATCCGAAGATCTCGCGGCTGCCGGTGCTGCCTTACAGCGCGTTCGGCGGCAAGATTCCCACGGGCTATCCGGACCCGCAGGCAATCGCCAAGCGCAGCAAGGTGCAGTTCGACGCGAACCTTTCCGAGGATCGCTATGCGATCGTGCAGGCGCTGTTCGACCAGACGATCACGTTCCGGCTCAAGGAACTGCAGGCGGCGACGCGCGCGATCCACGACGCCGAAGCAAAGCTCGCAGGAAGGGGCAACGCGCCTGCGCGCGATCTGCTGAACCAGGCCAAGGCGCTCGCGTATTCGCCGGTGCTGTCAGGGCACATCGCCGGACAGCCCGACTTCCAGAAGCTGTTCGCGTCGAACAAGAAGGAGGTCGACGTCTCGCGCAAGATCACCGCGCTCGAGGAACAGTGGAACAGCAAGGCGCGCGCCAACTACCAGCGCGCGCTCGAGCTGGCGCAGCAGGCTGCGGCGGCAGTGAAGTAGCGTCGCGAGGACGGCGGGCCCCCTCACCCCCGCCCTCTCCCCGCCTCTGCGGACAGGGAGCAGGGCGCGGAATCGTCCGCTCTCCCTGGGCACGGGAAGTGGGTTAGGGTCAGGGCGCGCCGCCACGCAGTCCTCGCACTCGTCAAGACAGGCAGCCCCTGCATGAGCACCGTCGCTGCGCCTGCGCCGCCCCGCGGCCGCATCGGCGCCTGGCTGCGCACGCGCTTCAACGCAGGCTGGGGCACGCTCGCGCTCGCCGCCGGCGTGCTCGCCTTCCTGCTGCTGCTGTTGCTGGTTCCCCTCGGCACCGTCTTCGTCACCGCCTTTCGCGACGCCGACGGCGCGTTCACTTTCGGGCACTTCGTCTCGTTCTTCGGCGTTTCGCTGATGCGCGAGGCGTTCGGCAACTCGTTCCATGTCGCCGCCGTCAGCGTGGCGATCGCGTCGCTCGTCGCCGTACCACTCGCGTACATCACCGTTCGTTTCGAGTTCCGCGGCGCGGCTCTGATCCAGACGCTCGGCATCCTGCCGCTGATCATGCCGCCCTTCGTCGGCGCGGTGGCGATGCAGTTGATTTTCGGGCGCAACGGTTCGGTGAACCTGCTGCTCGACGAGTACTTCGGCTTCACGCTGCCGTTGATGCAGGGGCTCACCGGCGTGATCTTCGTCGAAAGCCTGCACTACTTCCCGTTCATCCTGATGAACCTGATCGTCGCGCTGCGCAACATCGACAGCGCGATGGAGGAAGCGGCGCTGAACCTGGGCGCCAAGGGCTGGCGGCTGTTCCGTCGCGTCGTCTTCCCGCTCGCGGCGCCCGGCTACATCGCCGGCGCCGCGCTCGTGTTCATCAAGGTGTTCGACGATCTGGGCACGCCGCTGGTGCTCGGGCAGACCAACCTGCTCGCACCGCAGGCGTACCTGCGCATCACGCAGGTCGGACTCGAGGATCCGATGGGCTACGTGATCGGCGTGATCCTCATCGGTTTCTCGATCCTCGCGCTGTGGCTGTCGATCCGCGTGATGCAGGGCAAGGAGTATTCGACGCTGCAGCGGGGCGGCACCGGCATCGCCCGCCGCAGGCTCGGGCGCTGGGAAGCGGCAGTCGCATGTGCGGGCATCGTCTTCGTGCTGCTGGTCGTGCTGTCGCCGCACCTGGGACTGCTGATCCTGTCGTTTGCGCGCGTCTGGAGCTTTTCGGTGCTGCCGGACGCGTGGACGCTGGCGCACTACGCGACCGCGTTCAACGACTCGGCGCACATGATCGGCAACACGCTGCTGTACTGCGGGCTCGCCGGACTGATCGACGTGGCGATCGGCACCGCGATCGCGTACCTGATGCTGCGCACGAAGCTGCCAGCGCGCCGGTGGCTCGACTACATCGCGACCGCGGCGATCGCCGTTCCGGGGCTCGTGCTCGCGATCGGATATCTGCGCACGTTCCAGCACCTGCAGATCGCAGGCGTCCCGGTCACGCAGACGTGGGTGCTGATCATGCTGGCGCTCGCGGTGCGCCGCATGCCGTACGCGCTGCGCTCCTGCGTGGCGGCGCTGCAGCAGATCAACGTCAACCTCGAAGAGGCGGCCGAGATGCTCGGCGCCACCCGCTGGCGCGCGGTGCGCCGCGTCGTGATCCCGCTGATGGCGGGCGGCATCCTCGCCGGCTTCGTGTCGAGCTTCATCACCGCCGCCGTCGAACTGTCCGCCACGCTGCTGCTCACCGTGCAGGAGTCGCAGGCGCCGATGAGCTACGGCATCTATCTGTACATGCAGTCGGTCGCCGGCCGCGGACCGGGTGCCGCACTCGGCGTGCTGGCGGTGGCGATCGTCGCGCTCGGCACCTACCTGTCGCACCGGCTGGCGGAGCGGGCGAACACGACCACACGGAACGCCCGATGAAGAAAGTCGCTGTCGAGTGCATCCACATCGGCCTGGCCTACGGAAAGAACCAGGTGCTGAAGGACATCACGCTGAGGATCGAGCCGGGCGAGTTCTTCGCGCTGCTCGGACCTTCGGGATCGGGCAAGAGCACGCTGCTGCGGCTGATCGCGGGCTTCAACCGGCACAACCAGGGCCGGCTGCTCGTCGATGGGCGGGACATCACGGGTGTGCCGCCGCACGAGCGCAACATCGGCATGGTGTTCCAGAACTACGCGCTGTGGCCGCACCTGACGGTGTACGACAACGTCGCCTTCGGACTCGTCGAGCGCCGGCGGCCGCGAGCCGAGATCAAGCGCCGCGTCGAGGAGGCGCTGGCGCTGGTCGATCTCGCCGACTACGCGCAGCGCCGGCCGCACCAACTTTCGGGCGGACAACAGCAGCGCGTCGCGCTCGCGCGCACGATCGTCATTGAGCCGCAGGTGCTGCTGCTCGACGAGCCGCTGTCGAATCTCGACAAGAAGCTGCGCGAGCAGATGCGGCAGGAGCTGCTGCGGCTGCAGCGTCAACTCGGCATCACGACGATCTTCGTCACGCACGACCAAGAGGAGGCGATGACGACCGCCGACCGCATGGCCGTGCTCGACGCCGGCGTCCTGCAGCAGGTCGGCACGCCCGTGGAGCTGTTCGACCGTCCGTCCAACGCCTTCGTCGCCGGCTTCGTCGGCACCGCGAACCTGCTGCACGGCGAGGTCGAAGCGCGCAACGGGCGGATCGTGTTCAAGGCCGAAGGCGTGGGCGAACTGGTGCTGCCGCCATCGTCGAATGCACCGAAGCCCGGCCGCACGACGCTGAGCTTCCGCCCGCACACGACCGTGCTCGAACCGCGCGACCGCGCGCTCGACGCCGCGGACGACGGCCGCACGATCTGGCTCGAAGGCGAAATCGTCTCCGCCGAGTTCCTCGGCGAGTTCACGCGCTACCGCGTGCGCGCCGGCAGCGCGGAGCTGACTGCCGATCAACCACATCTTGCAGGGCAGCCGACGCTGGCGGTCGGCGCCGCAGTGCGGTTGGGCATCGATGTGTCGCAGATCCGGTGTCTGCGCGGGTGATCGCGCGAAGCTGCGCCGCGCCGACGCCCGGGCCCGCTTCAATTCCGCGCGGACTCGTCGACATCCGTCGGTCCGGGCGATGGCTCGTCGCCGCTTGCGCCGTCGTCGTCCTCCCACGCATACCGCTTCGGCGGCGGCACGTCGAGCCGGCGCAGGGCGAACGCGAGTGCGACGCCGATCAACGCCGCGGCGAGATGAGTCTCCCAAGACACCGGTTCGCGTGTCGGCAGCACGCCCCAGGCAAGCGAGCCGTACATGAAGGCGACGACGAGCGACGCCGCGATCGCGCGGCGGTCGCGGCGCAGCAGACCGGCGACGAACACGTAGGCGACGAGGCCGTAGACGAGACCGCTCGCTCCGAGGTGGGCCGAGTCGCGCCCGAACACCCAGACGGCGACACCCGGCCCGACATACACCGCAGGCAGGACTCTGAACGAGGCATTCGGATAGAGAAACAGCATCACCGTGCCGACCACCGCCAGCGGCGCGGTATTGGCGGCGAGATGCGCGAAGTCGCCGTGCACCAGCGGCGCCGAGAGGATGCCGAGCGCGCCGGCGAGTTGCCGCGGACGCACGCCGAACGCCGCAGGGTCGGCGTCCGTCGCCCAGTTCATCCCGTGGATCAGCCACAGCAGCGCGACGAAACCGAGCGCGAGCTTCACCGCGAGCCGGAAGTGCGTGCGCGCCTGCGCGGAGCCTGCGAACGCGGGATCGGGAACGTCGAACTGCATCGGCCGACAGAATAACCCTCGCTGCGCGGACGACGCGGCCGGCACGGACGGAGCGCGGCAAACGTGTCCGCGTTCCTGTCGGGCCGCGCGTATCGTGCCGACATGCCGATCCGCGTCGAGTGCTACGCCGGCTATCGCGGCGAACAGGAGCCGGTCGCGTTCTGGCTGGGCGACCGCCGGCTCGTCGTACGCGCGATCCTCGATCGCTGGTTCGCGCCGACGCAACGCTGGTTCCGCGTCGATGCCGACGACGGGCACGTCTACGTGCTCCGCCACGACGAACCGAGCGGCGAGTGGGAGCTCGCCGCATTCACGCGCGGCGCCGGCTAGCGCCGCGCGGGTCACGCCGTCAGCGGCGGCTGTGTTTCGTCGTCGACCCAGCGCAGGTAGGGTGCATAGCCGGCGACGACGGGTAGCGCGATGATCTCCGGGACCGTGTACGGGTGAAGCTGGCGGATCGCCTCTTCGACCGCCGGGTAGCGCTCGCGCGTGCACTTGATCAGCAGAGGAATCTCGCTCGCCTCCTCGATGACGCCGCGCCAGCGGTAGATCGAATCGACCGGGGCAAGCTGGTTCACGCAGGCCGCGAGCCGATTGTCGACGAGCGCGCGTGCGATGCGGCCGGCCACTTCTTCGTCGGGGCAGTTGGTGAGGACGACGAGGATCTCGGGCATGGGCTCTCCTGGCAATCCCGTTGCAGTGCGTCGCGTGCGAAAGACAAGGCCCGCTCTCGCGGGCCTTGAGATCCGATCGGCGCGTTCGTATCTGCGGCAGGCGCTGCGCGCGCTGGCTCCCGCCGCCCGGAAGCCGGCCGGCGACCCGGCGCGCTCTAGCTCGCCGATTCCGCCGACTGTTCTTCCGCCTTGGGCTCCGGTCGATCAACGAGCTCCATCAGCGCCATCGGCGCATTGTCGCCCACCCGGAATCCGAACTTCAGGATGCGGGTGTAGCCGCCGTTGCGGTTCTTGTAGCGCGGGCCGATTTCGTTGAAGAGCTTGACGACCATCTCGCGGTCGCGCAGCCGGTTGAACGCGAGCCGCCGGTTGGCGAGCGTGGGTTCCTTGCCGAGCGTGATCAGCGGCTCGATGACCTTGCGCAGCTCCTTGGCCTTGGGCAGCGTGGTCTTGATGACCTCGTGCCGGAGCAGCGAGTTCGACATGTTGCGGAACATCGCCAGCCGGTGGCTGGTCGTGCGGTTCAGTTTCCGCAGTCCGTGACGGTGACGCATCGTTCTTCCTTTCGATCTTCGGTCGATCCGACTCTTCGATCCCTGGGCGGGCGGGTCGGTTGCAGTTCAAGGCGGCCGGTTCGTCCCGGCGCGCCGCCTACTTCTCGAGGCCCGGGGGCGGCCAGTTCTCCAGCTTCATGCCAAGGGTGAGCCCGCGCGCGGCGAGAACCTCCTTGATTTCGTTCAACGATTTGCGGCCGAGGTTCGGTGTCTTCAGCAGCTCGTTTTCGGTGCGCTGGATCAGGTCGCCGATGTAGTAGATGTTCTCGGCCTTCAGGCAGTTCGCGGAGCGCACGGTCAGCTCGAGATCGTCGACCGGGCGCAGCAGGATCGGATCGACCTGCGGCGCGGCGCGTGCGGCGGCGATCGGTTCGGCCGTGCCTTCCAGTTCGCCGAAGACGCGAAGCTGGTCCATCAGGATGCGGGCGGACTGGCGGACCGCTTCCTCAGGCGTGATCGCGCCGTTGGTCTCGATCGTCATCACCAGCTTGTCGAGGTCAGTGCGCTGCTCGACGCGCGCGCTCTCGACCGTGTACGAGACCCGCTTGACCGGCGAGAACGACGCGTCCATCACGATGCGGCCGATCGTCTTGCTGTGATCTTCGCGGAACGCGCGAACGTTGCCGGGCACGTAGCCGCGGCCCTTCTCGACCTTGATCTGCATCTCGAGCCGGCCGCCTTGCAGGTGCGCGATGACATGGTCGGGGTTGATGATCTCGACGTCGTGCGGCAGCTCGATGTCGCCCGCGGTGACGATGCCCTCGCCTTCCTTCTTGAGCGTCAGCGACACCTCGTCGCGGTTGTGCAGCTTGAAGACGACGCCCTTGAGGTTCAACAGCAGGTCGACGACGTCCTCGCGTACGCCGTCGACGGTCGAGTACTCGTGGACGACGCCGGCGATCTGCGCCTCGGTCGGCGCGTAGCCCACCATCGACGACAGCAGAATGCGGCGCAGCGCGTTGCCGAGCGTGTGCCCGTAGCCCCGTTCGAACGGCTCCATCGTCACGATCGCCGCGTTGGGTCCGATCGACTCGACTTCGATCGCGCGCGGCTTGAGTAGTGCAGTAGCGGTCATTGACGTTCCCTTTTCAATACCCTCGGCTCGTTACACCGATAAGGCTGATGGGTGGTCGGGGCCTATGCATTCGCCGGCGGACGGCCCGGGATTCCGCTGGCGGGAAAAGCGTTTTCGACACCGAGACGGCGAGATCACCGAGGAAACGATCGCCGGGTTTCTCCGTGCTCCCTGGGTCTGCGCGGTTCGATCGATACCCCCGTCACCGGGGTGCCGCTTAACGCGAATACAACTCGACGACCAGCGACTCGTTGACGTCTTGCGCAACGTCGCTGCGTTCCGGCAGCGCCTTGAACTTGCCTTCCATCTTCTTCGGGTCGACCTCGACCCACGACGGAAATCCCGACTGCTCGGCGAGCGACAGCGCCTCGGCGATCCGCGCCTGTTTCTTCGCCTTGTCGCGCACGGTGATCACGTCGCCCGGCTTGACCAGCATCGACGGAATGGTGGCGGTCTCGCCGTTGACCGCGATCGCGCAGTGCGTCACGAGCTGGCGCGCCTCTGCGCGGGTCGAGCCGAACCCCATGCGGTAGACGACGTTGTCGAGCCGCGACTCGAGCAGCTCGATCAGGCGCGCGCCGGTGTTGCCCTTGCGGCGCGAAGCCTCGGCGAAGTAGCGGCGGAACTGGCGCTCGAGCACGCCGTACATCCGCTTGACCTTCTGCTTCTCGCGAAGCTGGGTGCCGTAGTCCGACTGCCGCGCGCCGGAGATGCGGCCGTGCTGGCCGGGCTTGGAGTCTGCCTTGCACTTGGTGTCGAGCGCGCGGCGCGCGCTCTTCAGGAAGAGATCGGTGCCTTCGCGGCGCGAAAGCTTGAGTTTTGCTCCGGTATAGCGTGCCACTTGATTTCCTCTTTCATCCTGCGGGGCGGCCCCGCATTCAGTCCGCAGCGACGGCTGCGGACACCGATGGCGACCCGCGGCCGCCGTTTAGCTAGATGTTGTCCAGTCCCAAGTTCGTGCCCTCAGTGAAAGGAATCTGGCGCCTACACGCGCCGGCGCTTCGGGGGCCGGCAGCCGTTGTGCGGCACCGGCGTGACGTCCTGGATCGACGTGATGCGGAACCCACACGCGTTCAGCGCGCGCACCGACGACTCGCGGCCGGGGCCGGGGCCCTTGATGCGCACCTCCAGATTCTTGACGCCGCACTCGAGCGCGGCACGGCCGGCGCTCTCGGCAGCGACCTGCGCGGCAAACGGCGTGGACTTGCGCGAGCCCTTGAAGCCGGACCCGCCCGAACTGGCCCACGACAGCGCGTTGCCCTGCCGGTCGGTGATCGTGATGATCGTGTTGTTGAACGACGCGTGGATGTGGGCGATGCCCTCGGCCACGTTCTTCTTGACCTTCTTGCGGGCGCGCTGCTGCGCGGCGATCTGCTGGGGGGTCGGATTCTTAGCCATCTGGAAGTTCCTCGATTCGTGGGCGTCGCGCGGTCAGGTCGCGGCTTTCTTCAACGCGACCCCGGCTTTGCGCGGACCCTTGCGCGTGCGCGCATTCGTGCGCGTGCGCTGTCCGCGCACCGGCAACCCGCGCCGGTGCCGAACGCCGCGGTAGCAGCCCAGATCGATCAGGCGCTTGATCGACAGTTGCACCTCGCGCCGCAGGTCGCCTTCGACGGTGAAGCGGCCGACCGCCTCGCGGATGCGCTCGAGCTCGGCATCCGTCAGCTCCTTGACCTTCTTGGTCGGGGGCACGTTGCACGCCTCGAGGATCGCGCGTGCGCGCGCGCGGCCGATGCCGTAGATGGCGGTCAGGCCGATCTCGGCGTGTTGATGCGGCGGGATGTTGATACCGGCTATTCGAGCCATGGTTCTTCCTTCAAATCGCTTGTCGCTGTTGCTCCGCCCGCCCGGTCCGGGCGCTCGCAGGCGCGCGGTTCGGCAGGCGTTTGCGAGTCCGCAGGAACTCGCTCACGTCCGGCCTCACCCCTGACGCTGCTTGTGACGCGGGTCGCTGCAGATCACGCGCACCACACCCTTGCGTCGGATGACCTTGCACTTGCGGCACATCTTCTTCACGCTTGCCATGACTTTCATGGTTTTCTCCACCGCGCTACTTGGCGCGGAAAACGATCCTCGCTCGCGTCAGGTCGTACGGCGTCAGTTCCACCGTGACCTTGTCGCCCGGCAGGATGCGGATATAGTGCATCCGCATCTTTCCTGAAATGTGGCCGAGCACCACGTGCCCGTTCTCCAGCTTGACGCGGAAAGTCGCGTTCGGGAGGTTCTCGAGGATCTCTCCCTGCATCTGGATGACGTCGTCTTTCGCCATCTAGATCGCTCCGTTCGCGCGCGCGCAGTCCGTCGTCATCGCGGCATGCCGGGTCCGAAGCCCTTGAAGTTGGCCTTCTTCAGCAGGCTCTCGTACTGATGCGTCATCAGGTAGGCCTGGACCTGCGCCATGAAGTCCATCGTCACGACCACGACGATCAGCAGCGACGTTCCGCCGAAGTAGAACGGCACGTTCCAGCGCAGGTTCAGGAACTCCGGCACCAGGCACACGAACGTGATGTAGATCGCGCCGGCCAGCGTCAGACGCATCAGGATCTTGTCGATGTAGCGCGCAGTCTGGTCGCCCGGGCGGATTCCGGGCACGAAGGCGCCGCTCTTCTTCAGGTTGTCGGCGGTCTCCTTGCTGTTGAAGACGAGCGCCGTGTAGAAGAAGCAGAAGAAGACGATCAGCCCTGCGTACAGCAGGATGTACAGCGGCTGGCCGGGCGACAGTGCCGCGGCGAGATCGCGGATCCAGCGCGTTGCGTCGCCGGTCGTGAACCAGCTCGCCAGCGTGGCCGGGAACAGGATCAGCGAGGACGCGAAGATCGGCGGTATCACGCCCGACATGTTCAGCTTCAGCGGCAGGTGCGAGCTTTGTCCGCCGTAGATCTTGTTGCCGACCTGGCGCTTGGCATAGTTGACCAGGATCTTGCGTTGGCCGCGTTCGACGAATACGACGAACGCCGTGACCACGGCGATCAGCGCGATGATGAACAGCGCAGCGAGCGGACCGATCGCGCCGGTGCGCACCAGCTCGAACAGCCCGCCGATCGCAGTCGGCAGCCCGGCAACGATGCCGGCGAAGATCAGGATCGAGATTCCGTTGCCGAGTCCGCGCTCGGTGATCTGTTCGCCGAGCCACATCAGGAACATCGTCCCGGTGACCAGCGATACGACGCACACGAAGCGGAACATGATGCCCGGGTCGAGGACCAGCCCCTGCTGCGACTCCAGCGCGATCGAGATCCCGATCGCCTGGAAGGTCGCGAGCGCGAGCGTGCCGTAGCGCGTGTACTGCGTGATCTTGCGGCGACCCGATTCGCCTTCCTTGCGCAGCGACTCGAGCGACGGCAGCACATAGGTCAGCATCTGCATGATGATCGACGCCGAGATGTACGGCATGATCCCCAGCGCGAACACCGAGAAGCGCGACAACGCGCCGCCCGAGAACATGTTGAACAACCCCAGGATGCCGCCCTGCTGCGTGTTGAAGAGCTGGCGAAGCTGGTCGGGGTCGATGCCCGGCACCGGAACGTGCGTGCCGATCCGGTAGACGATCAGCGCGAGCAACAGAAAGACGAGACGACGCTTGAGGTCGCCGTACTTGCCGGTCTTGCCGAGGGTACCGGGAAGGCTCGCCACGCGGATTCCTTTGCCGTGCGCTGTGCGCCTACTTCGCCGCCGACTTGGCCGGCTTCTTCGGCGCAGCCTCGGCGGCCGGCTTGGCCGCCTTCTTGGCCGGCGCCGCTGCCTTGGCGGGAGCCTGCGTGGCCGCCTTGATCGCGGCCTCCTTCGCCGCGCGCCGCTCGGCGTATCGTGCCGCCTTCTTGCCCGCGGGCTTGGCGACGGCAACGACCTCGACGCGGCCACCGGCCGCCTCGATCGCAGCCTTCGCGCCTGCGGTCACGCCGACGCCGCGCACCGTCACCTTGCGCTTGATCTCGCCGGACTTGATCACGCGCGCGTCGTGCGCGAGCGATGACACGATGCCGGCCTGCTTGAGCACCATCAGGTCGATCTCGTCGGCGCCGAGCTTGTCGAGCTCAGACAACCGCACGGCCTCGACGTAGCGGCGCGACATCGACTTGAATCCGCGCTTCGGCAGCCGCCGGTGCAGCGGCATCTGCCCGCCTTCGAAGCCCACCTTGTGGAAGCCGCCCGCGCGCGCCTTCTGGCCCTTGTGGCCGCGCCCCGCGGTCTTGCCCCAGCCGGAGCCGATGCCGCGGCCGACGCGGTGCCGCACGCGCTTGCTGCCGGCGGCGGGTTTCAGTGAGTTAAGACGCATTTTGATCGTCCCGGATTCGTCAGACCACGCGCACGAGGTACGCGACCTTGCTGATCATCCCGCGCACGGCCGGCGTGTCCTCCAGCTCGCGCGTCTGGTTCATCCTCTTCAGCCCGAGCCCGAGCACGGTCGCGCGGTGATCGGCCTTGCAGCCGATCGGGCTTTTGACCAGCGTGACCTTCAGGGTCTTGTTGTTCATCGCGACGACCTCAGCCGGTGATCTGCTCGACCGTCATGCCGCGCTTGGCGGCAATCTCCGACGGCGTGCGCAACTGCTCGAGCGCGTTCAGCGTCGCGCGGACCATGTTGTACGGATTGGTCGAGCCATGCGACTTGGCGACCACGTTTCGCACGCCCATCACGTCGAAGACCGCGCGCATCGGCCCACCGGCGATCACGCCGGTGCCCTCCTGAGCGGGCGAGAGGATCACCTTCGAAGCGCCGTGTTTGCCTTCGACCAGGTGATGCAGCGTTCCGTTCTTCAGCGGGATGCGCGTCATGCCGCGCCGCGCCTTCTCCATCGCCTTTTGCACGGCGACGGGAACCTCGCGCGCCTTGCCTTTGCCCATGCCGATGCGGCCGTCGCCGTCGCCGACGACGGTCAGCGCCGCGAAGCCGAGGATGCGGCCACCCTTCACCACCTTGGTGACGCGATTGACCGCGATCATCTTCTCGCGCAGACCGTCGTCGCGCTCTTCCGAGGGCATCCCTCTGGGTTGAACTTTTGCCATCGCTCAGTTCCTCGAATCGGTGCTCAGAACTTCAGGCCCGCTTCGCGCGCGGCCTCGGCCAGCGCCTTGACGCGGCCGTGAAAACGGAAGCCGGCGCGATCGAACGCCACCTGTTCGATGCCCGCCGCCCTGGCTTTCTGCGCGATTCGCGCGCCGACGATCTTTGCCGCCGCGGTGTTCCCGCCCTTGCCCTTCGCGCCGGCGAGCTGCGCGCGCACTTCGGGCTCGACGGTCGATGCCGACGCCAGCACGCGCGCGCCATCGGGCGAAATCAGGTTCGCGTAGATGTGCAGGTTGGTCCGGTGCACCGTCAGGCGATGCGCGCGTTGCAACGCAATCCGAACGCGCGTCGCGCGTGCGCGGCGCAGGCGGGCTTCCTTCTTGTCGATCATGCTGAACTCCGACGCTCGCGTTACTTCTTCTTGGTCTCTTTGAGGACCACGGTCTCATCGGCGTAACGCACGCCCTTGCCCTTGTACGGTTCGGGCGGACGGTAACCGCGCACTTCGGCGGCAACCTGGCCGACCTTCTGCTTGTCCGTTCCCTTGATCACGATCTCGGTCTGCGACGGCGTTTCGCACTTCACACCCGCAGGCATCTGATGGACGATCGGGTGCGAGAAGCCCAGCGACAGGTTGAGCTTGTCGCCCTGCGCCTGCGCGCGGTACCCGACGCCCACCAGCGCAAGCTTCTTCTCGAAGCCTTTCGACACGCCCTGGACCATGCCTGCGACCAGCGCGCGCAGCGTGCCGCTCATCGCGTTGGCCTCGCGCGACGCATCTGCGGCGGCGAAACTGACCTTGCCGTCGGCAACGCTGACCGTGACGAGCTTCGGCAGCGGATGCTTGAGCGTGCCGAGCGGGCCCTTGATCGTGATTTCGTTCGCGCTGACCTGGGCCTCGACACCCTTGGCCAGCGTGACCGGAACGCGTGCAATTCGAGACATCTTGACCTCGCCCCGTCAGGCTACGTAACAGAGCACTTCGCCGCCGACGCCCTGGCTGCGTGCCTTGCGATCGGTCATCACGCCGCGCGAAGTCGATACGATCGCCACCCCGAGCCCGTTCATGACCTGCGGGATCGAGTCGCGGCCGCGGTAGATGCGCAGGCCCGGGCGCGAGACGCGCTCGAGGCGCTCGATCACCGGCCGGCCGGCGTAGTACTTCAGGCCGATCCGCAGTTCGGGCTTGCCGTCCTGGTTGACGACCTGAAAGCCGTCGATGTAGCCCTCGTCCTTCAGCACCTGCGCGATCGCCGCCTTCAGCTTCGACGCGGGCATCGTCACCTCGGCCTTCTCGACCCGCTGCGCGTTGCGGATTCGGGTCAGCATGTCGGCGATCGGATCACTCATGCTCATGTGCAATCTCCTCGCTCACCAGCTCGCCTTGATCAGGCCGGGGATGTCGCCGCGCAGCGCCGCCTCGCGGACCTTGTTGCGCCCGAGCCCGAACTTGCGGAACGTGCCTCGCGGCCGCCCGGTGAGCGCGCAGCGGTTGCGCAGCCGCGTCGGATTGGCGTTGCGCGGCAGCGCCTGCAGCCTGGCCTGCGCGTCCATGCGCTCTTCCATCGACCGCGTCTGGTCCGCGATGATGGCTTTCAGTTCCTTGCGCTTGGCCTCGTACTTCTTGACGAGCGCCCGGCGCTTGGCTTCGCGATTGATCAGTGCGAGCTTCGCCAATTCACACCCCGCTTAGTTCCGGAACGGAAACCGGAAGGCGGCGAGCAGCGCTTTGGCCTCGTCGTCCGTCTTCGCGGTCGTCGTGATGCTGATGTTCAGGCCCCGGATCGCGTCGATCTTGTCGTACTCGATCTCGGGGAAGATGAGCTGTTCCTTCAGGCCGATGTTGTAGTTGCCGCGACCGTCGAAGGCGCGGCCGGACACGCCGCGGAAGTCACGCATCCGCGGAAACGCGATCGTCACGAGGCGGTCGAGGAACTCGTACATCCGCGCGCCGCGCAGCGTCACCATGCAGCCAATCGGCAGCCCTTGGCGGATCTTGAAGTTCGCGATCGCCTTGCGCGCCTTGGTCACCACCGGCTTCTGGCCGGCGATCTTGGTCATGTCGGTCACGGCGTTCTCGATGTTCTTCTTGTCGTTGACCGCCTCGCCGACACCCATGTTCAGCGTGATCTTGGTGATGCGCGGCACTTCCATGACGGACTTGTAGCCGAACTTCTGCATCAGTTCGGGAACGATCTTCTCGCGGTACTGCGTCTGCAAGCGGGCCATCGCCTACTCCACCATTGCCTTACTGCTTGGCGCCGACGACGGCACCGTTGCTCTTGAACACGCGCACCTTCTTGCCTTCGACGACCTTGAATCCGACCCGATCGCCCTTCTTGGTCGCCGGGTTGAACAGCATGACGTTCGACTCGTCAATGGGCATGGTCTTGTCGACGATGCCGCCCGCCACACCTTTCATCGGGTTCGGGCGCACGTGCTTCTTGACGACGTTGACGCCCTCGACCGTCACATGCCGCTCGTCGACGCGCGCGAGCACGACGCCGCGTTTGCCCTTGTCCTTGCCGGCGATGACGACGACTTCGTCGCCTTTGCGGATCCGTTCCATGGCCGTTCCTCAGAGAACCTCGGGCGCGAGCGACACGATCTTCATGAAGCGCTCGGTCCGCAGTTCGCGCGTGACCGGTCCGAAGATGCGCGTGCCGATCGGCTCAAGCTTGTTGTTCAGCAGTACGGCGGCGTTGTTGTCGAACTTGATCGCCGAACCGTCGGCGCGGCGCAGCCCGCTCGCGGTGCGCACGACGACCGCGTTGTAGACCTCGCCCTTCTTGACGCGGCCGCGCGGCGCGGCGTCCTTGACGCTCACCTTGATGACGTCGCCGATGTTGGCGTAGCGCCGCTTGCTGCCGCCCAACACCTTGATACACATCACCGATCGCGCACCGGTGTTGTCGGCGACGTCGAGCATCGTTTGCATCTGAATCATGGCTTCTTTGTCCCAACTTATCCCGCTGCACCCGGCGTTCGCCTGGCGCTGCGGACAGTCTTGGTCCCGTCCGGGTGGATGAGCCGAGGAGCGTTCGGACCTGAAGCTGCGCGGCCGCGCAGTGCCGAACTCAAACGCTTGCTGTCTCGACTCCGGAGTCCCGCTGCGTGGCCGTTCCGAAAGCCGGACCGGCCGCCCGCAGCGAAGCTGCGAATTCTATTCGTAATTCGGTCCTCGTCGCAAGCCGCAGCCCGGTCAGACGGTCCGCGCGGCCTGGACGACGCGCGTGACGGTCCAGGCCTTGGTCTTGGAGATCGGCCGCGTTTCGGCGATCTCGACCAGATCGCCTTCGTTGATGCGGTCGCTTTCGTCGTGCGCATGGAACTTGGTCGACCGCACGACGTACTTGCCGTAGACGGGGTGTTTGACCTTGCGTTCGACCAGGACGGTCACCGTCTTGTCCATCTTGTTGCTGACGACGCGACCGATGAGGGTCCGCTGCAGCGATTTCTTGTCAGCGTTCATTTCGATGCCGCCTTCTGCGCCAGCACCGTGCGGACCCGCGCGATGTCGCGCCGGACGTTGCGAAGCTGGGCCGTGTTCTGCAACTGCTGCGTGGCCTTTTGCATGCGCAGGGAAAAGTGCGCCTTCATCAGGTCCTGCAACTCCTTGTTCAGCGCCGCGACGTCCTTGGCGCGCAGTTCTTTCGCTTCCATCGCGCTTCCCCTTACATGCCGAGCTGGCGCACGACGAAGGTCGTCTTCAGCGGCAGCTTGGCGGCCGCCAGCGCGAAGGCTTCGCGTGCGAGCGCCTCGTCGACGCCGTCCATTTCGTACAGCACCTTGCCCGGCTGGATCTGCGCAACCCAGTACTCCGGGTTTCCCTTGCCGTTGCCCATCCGTACTTCGGCGGGCTTCTTCGATACCGGCTTGTCCGGGAAGATGCGAATCCACACGCGGCCGCCGCGTTTGATGTGGCGCGAAATCGCGCGGCGTGCCGCTTCGATCTGGCGTGCCGTCAGGCGGCCGCGCTCGGTCGCCTTGAGGCCGTAGTCGCCGAAGGCGACATGTGCGCCGCGCGTGGCAAGGCCGCGGTTGCGGCCCTTGTGGTCCTTGCGGTACTTGCGTCGGGCGGGTTGCAGCATCGCTTACTCTCCGTCTTTGCCGCCGCCCTTGGCGTCGCCGGTGGTCTTGGCCGCGACTTTGCGCACGCGTTTGACGGCCGGCTTGGCGGCTTCTTCCTTGGGCGCCTCGACGGGAGGCGCTTCGGTTTTGGCTTCGGTCTTCGGT
>JBFMFC010000033.1:0-38353 GCA_040752195.1 Pseudomonadota bacterium
CCGGGTCGCCAGCAGCGGCGAGTCGGCCAGCATCAGCGCGCCGCGCAGCAGGAATCCGGCGCCGCTGGCGATCACGCACGCGATGTGGATGGTCTTGAGCGTGGCGTACATCAGCCGGGACGGCCGTCGATGCGCGGCTTCAGATAGATCGGCAGGTTGCGCGCCGCCCAGGTGACGAAGGCGACGCACCACAACGCGATCGCCGCGGGCGTGAGCCAGACGCCGTGCGCGGGTGCGGCGTCGGCGGCCACGCGCGCGAGCACCGCGATCTGCAGCACCCAGAACAGCGCCCACGTCGACCGATCGGCGGCGAGCGTGCGGCCGCCGTGGCCTGCGGTCACGCGCGTGACCATGGCGAGCAGCACCGTGCCGAAGAAACCCATCGTCAGCGCGTGCAGCGGCGCGAGTCCGATCGACGCGGCCGGCGCGTCGAGCAGCACCGCCGCCTGGTTCCACGCGTACAGCGCAAGCGCGATGCCCAGCCAGAAGAAACCGAGATGCAGCATGGCGAGCAGCCGGTTGCGCAGGCTCTGCACGACACCCCAGCGCCAGGCGACGAAAAACAGCAGCGCCGTCCCGGCGACGTCGACCGCGAGCCGTAGCACCTGGATCGACCGGGAAGGCAGCAGTACGCCGGCCACGGGAAGCACGCCGTGCGCGATCACGATCGACACGAACGCGCCGAGCAGCCACAACGGTCGCCACGCGTCGAGAAACGGCACGACGCTTGCGGTGAAGAACGGAATCAGCCGGTGCGCAACCGTCACGTAGACCGGTGCGATGAACAGCCAGATCGACAGCATCTCGGCCGTATGGACCCATGCCGCCGACATCTGCATCGCGCCGACGGCGAAGGCGGGATGCGCAAGCGTGCCGAGCGAAAAGAACGCGAGCACGAGCCGCGCGTGCACCTGGTCGTCGACCCGGCTGGCGCGAACGAGGCGAAAGAAGCGCGCCAGCAGCGCGGCCCAGCCGGCGGCCATCGCGAGCGCGCCGGCGGCGACGATCGCGGTGTGGACATGCGCGCCGGCCAGCGCCAGCAGCAGCCCCGCGAAGGCCAGCGCGCCCGGCCGCATCAGCGTGCGAGTCTCGGGGGCAACGACGTTCAGCCACTTCGGCCCCGCGGTGAAGAGGAAACCGAACATGAAGAACGGCATGAATGCGTTGGCCATCATCCAGCCGTGCATCCACGACGGCGGCAGTGCGAGCGCGATCGGCGCCCCGATCGCGCGTGCCAGGAGCTGCACGAGCCACCACAGCGACGCCGCGGCGAGCCCGAGCATGCCGAGGAAGAAGAAGTAGCGATGTGGCGCGACGGCCAGCCAGCGCGGCGAAGCGCGACCGAGCGCAGCCCTGTTCGTCTGCACGGCCAGCGGGATGACGCGCCTCGCTTCGGCGCGGCGGTCGGGTGTCATCGACATGTCCTTGGAGGCTTCACGCATGCGGTCGGCTTCGCACGGGGCCACGCTTGGGCCGCACGGGTTCACACAGCCGCGGCGACCGGCTCGCCGAGCAGGAAGGCGATCAGGTCGCGCACCGGCCGGATCTGGGCGCCGAAAGGCAGCTTGCCTGCGCCGCGGAAGAACAGGCCGTGGGCGAAGTCCCCGCGCAGCGCCGCGGCGAGCTGATGGTCGATGCAGAACTGGCCGAACTTGGCGATGCCGTCGCGCAGCCCGCACTGCGCAAGGCAGTCGAACACCATCGTGCAGCGCGTCCGCGCGCCGCGCCGGGCCGCCTTGGCCTGCAGCTTCGGCGCGAGCCGCAGATAGTTCTCCAGCCAGGGCGTGCGCACCGCGCGCGCGGGCAGGCCGGCCACGCTGACGAACTCGACGATGTCCTCGGGCCGCGCCTCGGCCAGCACCCGTTTGAACGCCGGATGCGCGTCGGCTTCCTCGGTCACCGCGAACGCGGTTCCGAGCTGCACCGCGGCGGCGCCGAGCGCGATCAGCTCGCGCACGCGTTGCGGCGTGCCGATGCCGCCGGCGGCGACGAGCGGCACGCGATCCTCGGCGCCGAGCGCGCGCAGCGCGGCGCGCGCTTCGGGGATCACGTTCTCGAACTCGAAGCGGGCGTCCGACAGCTCCTCGATGCGCGCCGCGCCGAGGTGGCCGCCGGCGTGCTTCGGGTGCTCGATGACGATCGCGTCCGGCAGGCGCCCCTTGCGCTCCCACTTCTTCAGGATCAGCGCGATGCCGCGCGCGTCGGACAGGATCGGGACGAGCGCGACCTTCGGGAAGTCCGCCGCCAGCTCCGGCAGGTCGAGCGGAAGGCCGGCGCCGACGACCACCGCGTCGATCCCGCTCTCGCACGCGCGCCTGACGTAGGCCGCGTATTCGGCGACCGCTCGCATCACGTTGACCGCGAGCAGCCCGCGGCCCTGCGCGATCGCGCGCGCCGCCCGGATCTCGCGGTCGAGCGCCTCGAGGTTGGCGGCGTTGATCTTCGCCTTGGCGTCGGGTCCGGTGCCGATGCGCGCGGTGCGCTCCATCAGGTCCGGGTGATGGCGCCGCAGATCGACCGACGACAGCGTGCCGACGGCGTTCAGGCTGGCGACCGTGCCCGCCAGGCGGTGCGCGGAGATGCCGACCCCCATGCCGCCCTGCACGATCGGCAGCACCTCGCGCCCCGCCAGCTTCAACGGCGGCAGCGCGGTGCGGCCCGGGGTGCCGGCGGTGGTCATCCGGGCGTCTCCCCGGCAGTCTCGGTTTCCGGGACGGCGATCCCGGGCTCGGCGGCGCGCGGGTCCGTGCCGTCGCGATCGAGCTTCAGTGCGACGGCGTCGGTGAGCGGCGCCGCGCTCGGGCAGCCCGAGCGGGAGTACACGAGGGGCTTGGAACGTCGACGCGGCATCGCTTGAACGAGTCCTCGGAAAGGCGCGCTGCAGCGCGCCGTGCGCCCGGGGCGCGAAAAAGGGGAGGCGGTTCGGCCGCCGTGGACAGACCGTAGACCGGTGCGTCAGTCTGCCCGAGCCGCCGAGCAACTTTCTTGAGCCGCATCAATTGCATTGGCACGGAACCCGTGCCGATGCCGGTACGCGTCTGCGTTCGGAGCGCATCAAGCCCCTTCGGAAAACGGGGGCGGCGCATCAACCCCACGAAGCGGGGTGGCCATCAAGCCTCCTTTCGAAAGAGGAGGGCAGGGGATTTCGATGGCGGCACGAACCCCGGAAGTCTCCGTCGGTCGCCCTTTTAATGGGCGAGACGCCGCGTCGCTCATCGATCCGGTTTCGAAAACCGCATCCAGTGCGACGCGTCGATCTCCGTGACGCTGCTGCCGTCCGCGGCGGCGCGAGCGGCGCGCGCGTTCGAATGCAGCTCGTGCGGCACGAAGGCGCCCGCTTCCGCGTCGAACACCAGCACGCGGCCGTCCTCGATGACGTAATACCAGCCATGCAGGAACAGCTCGCCGGCGCGCACGCGGCGCGCGACCATCGGGTAGCTCATCAGCCGCTCCAGCTGCAGCACGATCGAGCGCTGCTCGACCCGGCGCAGCACCTGCGGCGACTCCGGCCCGGGCACCGCGGCGTCGCGCGCGAGATCCAGCCACGCGAGCAAGTGGTGCGCTTCGGCCGGCGGCGGTGCGTACAGCCCGCGGATCGCACCGCAATGGCTGTGGCCGCAGACGATGATGTTGTGCACCCGAAGTTGCAGTACCGCGAACTCGATCGCCGCGCCGGTGCCGTGAAAGCCCGCCGACATGTCCCACGGCGGCACCAGGTTGCCGACGTTGCGCGCGATGAACAGTTCTCCGGGGCCGGCATCCATCAGCGCGTACGGCACGATGCGCGAGTCGGAGCAGCCGATGAACAGCGTTTTTGGCTGCTGGCCCTCGTCGACGAGCCGCCGGTAGGTCTTCTCGTAGCGCGGAAAGAAGTCGCGCTCGAAGCGCGCGAGCCGCGCGAGCAGGTCGTCCATGCTCGCTCAGTGCGTGTTTGCGCCCTCGTCGTGCGCGAGCGCGTGTACGTATTCGCGCAGCGCGATGCGCAGGTTGCGGTCCGCCAGATGCGCGGCGATGCGTTCGGCGACCGCGTCGTACGGCAGCGCGTCGCCCGCGACGTACCGCGCGACGCGGACGATGTGCAGCCCGTAGCGCGTCTCGACGAGCTGCGGGACGATTCCGGTGGCGCCGAAGGACTCGATCGCGTGCCAGAACTCGGGAACGACCGCGTCGCGCGCGATCTGGCCGAGGCTGCCGCCGACGCGGGCCGACGGGCAGTTCGACAGCTCCGCCGCGCGCGCCGCGAAGCTTTCGGGTGCGGCGAGCACGTCGCGCAGCGCGGCTTCGGCGCGCTCGCGCAGCGGCGCGAGGGCAACGGCGTCGGTCACCGCGAACAGGATGTGGTCGACCTCGGCAAGCGCACCGGCGCGGAAGCGCTGCGGATGCTGCGCGTAGTAGCGGCGGCACTCGGCGTCGGTCGGCGGCGGCACGACGACCTCGCGCTCGAGCAGCGCGTCGAGCGTCTCCTCCTCCGTGCCGCGCTCGATGCCGAGCGCGGCGGCGCGCTCGAGCAGGCGTTCGCGGATCTGTCGGATCTGCATGTCAGCGCCGTGCGCGCACGATCTGATAGGCGCGCGTCAGGTACGCCAGCGACGCGAAGCCGCTCCAGATGTGCACCAGCCGCGAGAACGGGAAAACCAGGAAGATCGTCATGCCGAGCACGAGATGCAGCTTGAACACCGGCGCCACGTCGACGACATAGGCGGCCGCGTCGGTGCGCAACGTCGCGATGTGCTGCGCCCACGTCATCAGCTTGATCATCTCGGCGCCGTCGCGGTGCTGCCACGACACCGTGATCGAGACGAGTCCCAGCAGGAGCTGGATCAGCAGCAGCCACAGCACGATCCAGTCCATCGTCGTCGTCGTCGCGCGGATGCGCGGCTCGCCGTAGCGGCGCTGCATCAGGATCGCCAGGCCGGCGAGCATCAGCAGGCCGAAGATCCCGCCGGCGACGATCGCCAGCATCTGCTTGGCAGGTGCTTCGACGCCGATCGCGTGCCAGACCGACACCGGTGTGAGCAGCCCGACGAAGTGACCGAAGAAGATGCCGAGGATGCCGATGTGGAACAGGTTCGAGCCGAGCCGCAGTTGCCCGCTGCGCAGCATCTGGCTCGAATCCGACTTCCACGTGTACGGGTCGCGATCGAAGCGGATCAGGCTGCCGATCAGGAACACCGCCGTGCAGATGTACGGATAGATGCCGAACAGGAAAGTATTCAGAGAGCTCATCGGGGCCTCCGGTGGATCTGGATCGTGTGGACGTCGGGGCGCGCCGCCGCGCCGCACGCGCCGGCGGGCGCGGCGGCAGCGAGGAAGTTGACCGGCTCTTCCTTCCACGCGGCGTCGATCGCCTCGAACGTCGTGTCGTCTTCGGGGTCGGTCTCGTGCTCGGCGAGCGGCTTCTCACCGGCGAGCGCCAGCAGCACGTCGAACACCGCTGCGTACGCGCTTGCGCGGCGCGCCAGCGCGGCACGGATCGACTGCAGGATGTGCGCGACATCGGCGAGCCGTTCGCGCGCCGCGGCCTCGTCGAGCAGCGACAGGTACTCGAGGAACGCGGGCAGGTAGTCGGGAAGCTGGTCGGCGGCGAACTCGATCCCCGCCTCGCGGTACATCGCGAGCAGGTCGACCATCGCCTGGCCGCGGTCGCGCGAGTCGCCGTGCACGTGCTCGAACAGATTGAGCGACGTGCGCCGCCCGCGGTCGAAGGTCTCGACGTAGGTCTCCTGCAGGTCGAGCAGATCGCGCCCGGCGAGTTCGGCGAGCAGCGGCCGCAGCGCGCGCAGGCTCTGCGCGCCGAGCGATTCGAGCGCCGCCGCGATCTCGGCGGCGTTGGCCTGCAGTCCTTCCGACGGGTAGTCGAGCAGGACGGCGAGCGCGCGATAAGCGACGTTAGCCACGCGACACTTCCTTGATCTGGATGACCTTGCGCTTCGCTCCGAACAGGCTCTTCGCGCCGGGCTTCTCGTCGGCCGGGTTGCCGAGCGTGAAACCGCACGATCCGCGCAGATCGAACGCATCCTCGGCGTACTCGCGGTGGGTGGTCGGGATCACGAAGCGGTCCTCGTAGTTGGCGATCGCCATGATCCGGTACATGTCCTCGACTTCCGCGAGCGAGATGCCGGCCTGCTGCAGGATCTCCGGGCGGTCGACGCCGTCGACATGCCGGCCGCGCATGAACGCACGCATCGCGAGCATCCGCTCGAGCGCGCGCGCCACCGGCGCCTCGTCGCCCGCCGTGAACAGATTCGACAGGTACTTCAGCGGAATGCGCAGGCTCGAGACGTCCGGCAATTCGCCCTTCATCTCGATCGCGCCGGCTTCCACGCGCGCCTGCACCGGCGACAGCGGCGGGATGTACCAGACCATCGGCAGCGTGCGGTACTCGGGGTGCAGCGGCAACGCCACCCGCCAGTCGACCGCCATCTTGTAGACGGGCGACTTCTTCGCCGCTTCGAGCCACGCTTCGGGAACCCCGTCGGCCCTGGCCTGCTCGATCACCGCCGGATCGTTCGGGTCGAGGAAGATCTGGAGCTGCGCGTCGTACAGGCTGCGCGCGTGCTCGACGCTGGCGGCTTCCTCGATGCGGTCGGCGTCGTACAGCAGCACGCCGAGGTAGCGGATACGGCCCACGCAGGTCTCGGAGCACACGGTCGGCTGGCCCGCTTCGATGCGCGGGTAGCAGAAGATGCACTTCTCCGCCTTGCCGGTGGCCCAGTTGTAGTAGATCTTCTTGTACGGGCAGCCCGACACGCACATGCGCCAGCCGCGGCACTTGTCCTGGTCGATCAGCACGATGCCGTCTTCCTCGCGCTTGTAGATCGAGCCCGACGGGCACGACGCGACGCAGGTCGGGTTCAGGCAGTGCTCGCACAGTCGCGGCAGGTACATCATGAAGGTCTTCTCGAACTCGCCGTACATCGCCTTTTCCATTTCGGCGAAGTTGGCGTCGAGCGAGCGCTTGGCGAATTCACCGCCGAGGATCTCTTCCCAGTTCGGGCCCCACTCGATCTTCTCCATCCGTTCGCCGGAGATCAGCGAACGCGGCCGTGCGGTCGGCGCCGCCTTCATTTCCGGCGCGCTGTGCAGGTGCTCGTAGTCGAAGTCGAACGGTTCGTAGTAGTCGTCGATCTCCGGGAGGTTCGGGTTGGCGAAGATGTTCATCAGGATGCGCGCGCGCCCGCCCTGGCGAGGCTCGATCCTGCCGCCGGCCTTGCGCACCCAGCCGCCTTTCCACTTGTCCTGGTTCTCCCACTCCTTCGGATAGCCGATGCCGGGTTTGGCCTCGACGTTGTTGAACCATGCGTACTCCATGCCGGTGCGGTTGGTCCAGACGTTCTTGCACGTCACCGAGCAGGTGTGGCAGCCGATGCACTTGTCGAGGTTCAGCACCATGCCGATCTGGGCTCTGACTTTCATCGTTCGACTCCTCAAGCATTCGCGGCGGCGGCCGCCTGCGCCAACGCGTCGGGCGTGGGCGTATCGAGCCAGTCGACCTTCGCCATCTTGCGAACGATGACGAACTCGTCGCGGTTGGTGCCGATCGTGCCGTAGTAGTTGAAGCCGTACGCGAGCTGCGCGTAGCCGCCGATCATGTGCGTGGGCTTCAGCACCGCGCGCGTGACCGAGTTGTGGATGCCGCCGCGGATTCCGGTGACTTCGCTGCCCGGCGTGTTCACGATCTTCTCCTGCGCGTGGTACATCAGGCACATGCCGGGGTTGACGCGCTGGCTGACGACCGCGCGCGCCGCGATCGCGCCGTTGACGTTGTACAGCTCGATCCAGTCGTTGTCGGCGATGCCGGCCGCCTTCGCGTCGGTCTCCGAGATCCACACGACCGGCCCGCCGCGGTTCAGCGTCAGCATGATCAGGTTGTCGGAGTACGTGGAGTGGATGCCCCACTTCTGGTGCGGCGTGATGAAGTTCAGCACCACCTCCTTGTTGCCGTTCGGCCGCAGGCCTTTCGCCGGGTTGACCGCTTTCGGATCGACCGGCGGGCGGTAGACGCAGAGCGCTTCGCCGAAAGCGCGCATCCACAGGTGATCCTGGTAGAACTGCTGGCGGCCCGACAGCGTCCGCCACGGGATCAGCTCGTGCACGTTCGTGTAGCCGGCGTTGTACGAGACCTTTTCGCTCTCGAGCCCCGACCATGTCGGCGAGCTGATGATCTTGCGCGGCTGCGCCTGCAGGTCGCGGAAGCGGATCTTCTCGTCCTCGCGGTGCAAGGCGAGATGCTTGTGGTCGATCCCGGTCACCCTGGACAGCGAATCCCACGCCTTGACCGCCACGTGCCCGTTGGTCTCGGGGGCGAGCATCAGGATCACCTCGGCGGCGTCGATGTCGGTTTCGATCCTGGGCAACCCCTTGGTCGGACCTTCGTCGGCGACCGTGCCGTTCAGGTCGCCGAGCGCCTTGACCTCGTCGACCGTGTTCCAGGTGATTCCCTTGCCGCCGTTGCCGATCTTGGTCATCAAGGGCCCCAGCGCGGTGAAGCGCCGGTACGTGTTCGGGTAGTCGCGCTCGACGACGGTCATCTGCGGTCCGGTCTTGCCCGGGACGAGATCGACTTCGCCCTTGCCCCAGTCCTTCACGTCGAACGGCTGCGCGAGTTCGGTCGGCGTGTCGTGCAGCGTCGGCGTGAGCACGAGGTCCTTCTCGACGCCGAGATGGCCGACGCACACCTCGGAGAACTTCTTCGCGATGCCCTTGAAGATCTCCCAGTCGCTTCTCGCCTGCCAGGCCGGATCCACCGCGGTGGACAGCGGATGGATGAACGGGTGCATGTCGGAGGTATTTAGGTCGTTCTTCTCGTACCAGGTCGCCGTCGGCAGCACCACGTCCGAATACAGCGCGGTCGTGCTCATGCGGAAGTCGATTGTCACCAGCAGATCGAGCTTGCCCTCGGGCGCGTGGTCGCGCCACTTCACGTCGACCGGCTTGGCTGCGCCTTCGGAGCCCAGGTCCTTGCCAAGCACGCCGTGGCTGGTGCCGAGCAGGTGCTTGAGGAAATACTCGTGACCCTTGCCCGAGGAACCGAGCAGGTTGGAGCGCCAGACGAACAGGTTGCGCGGAAAGTTGGCCGGGTTGTCGGGGTCGAGGCAGGACAGCTTCAGCGATCCGTCCTTCAGCGCCTTCACGGCGTAGTCCTTCGGATCCATGCCGGCGGCGGCGGCGTCCCTGCACACCTGCAGCGGATTGGTCTCGAGCTGCGGCGCCGACGGCAGCCAGCCCATGCGCTCGGAGCGCGCGTTGAAGTCGATGAGGCTGCCGCGGAAACGCTGCCGGTCCGCCAGCGGCGACAGGATCTCGTCGACCGTGAGTTTTTCGTAGCGCCACTGGTCGGTATGCGCATAGAAAAAGCTCGTCGAGTTCTGCTGGCGCGGCGGCCGAACCCAATCGGTGGCGAAGGCCAGCGGCACCCAGCCGGTCTGCGGCCGCAGTTTCTCCTGCCCCACGTAGTGCGCCCAGCCGCCGCCGCTCTGCCCGATGCAGCCGCACAGCATCAGCAGGTTGATGACCGACCGGTAGTTCATGTCGGAGTGGTACCAGTGGTTCATCGCTGCGCCGATGATCACCATCGACTTGCCGTGCGTCTTTGCGGCGTTCTCGGCGAACTCGCGCGCCAGCCGGATCACCGCCGCGCGCGACACGCCGGTGATCCTTTCCTGCCACGCCGGGGTGTACGGCGCGTTGTCGTCGTAGTCGCGCGGCAGGTGGTCGCCGCCGAGGCCGCGATCGATGCCGTAGTTGGCGACCATCAGGTCGAAGACGGTCGCGACCAGC
This sequence comes from Pseudomonadota bacterium, assembly GCA_040752195.1. GTDB lineage: Bacteria > Pseudomonadota > Gammaproteobacteria > Burkholderiales > Burkholderiaceae_F > DSNY01. The sequence continues at coordinate 9,781 of JBFMFC010000033.1, forward strand.
GTGTCCTCGCCGCCGAGCGTGAGCTTCATCGCCGGTACGTTGCGCACCAGCACGTCCTTGAACGGGTTCGCCGTGAAGTGCTCGTTTTCGACGCCGCCGAAGTACGGGAACGCCACCGGCGCGACCTCGTGCCTGCCGCCCAGCAGCGACAGCGCAAGCCTGACCTCGCGGCCGTCGCGGGCGTCGCGCCGCTCGAGGTTCCATTTGCCGGCGTTGGCGCCGGTTTCGCCCCAGCGGAAGCCGATCGAGCCGTTCGGCAGCACGATCTGCCCCGTCCCTTCCTCGACGGCGACGGTCTTCCACTCGGGGTTGTTGCCCTGACCGAGCTTGTCGTCGAAGTCCGACGCGCGCACGTAACGGTCGGCGACGTAGCGGTCACCCTGTTTCTTCAGCAGCACCAGCAGCGGCAGGTCGGTGTACTGGCGGACGTAGTCGTCGAAGTAGGGTACCCGCCGGTCGACGTGGAATTCCTTCAGGATCACGTGGCCGAGCGCCATGCCGAGCGCCGCATCGGTGCCCTGTTTGGGGTGCAGCCAGACGTCGGAGAGCTTGGCGACCTCGGAGTAGTCCGGCGTGATCGCGACGGTCTTCGCGCCCTTGTAGCGGACCTCGGTGAAGAAGTGCGCATCGGGCGTGCGCGTCTGCGGGACGTTGCTGCCCCACGCGACGATGTAGGTGGAGTTGTACCAGTCGGCGGATTCAGGCACGTCGGTCTGCTCGCCCCAGGTCTGGGGGCTGGACGGCGGCAGGTCGCAGTACCAGTCGTAAAAGCTCATGCACACGCCGCCGATCAGCGACAGATAGCGGCTGCCCGCGGCGTAGCTGACCATCGACATCGCGGGAATCGGCGAGAAGCCGATCACGCGGTCCGGGCCGTACTTCTTGACCGTGTAGGCGTTGGCTGCCGCGACGAGCTCGTTGACCTCGTCCCACGTGCTGCGGATGAAGCCGCCGAGCCCGCGCCGCTGCTTGTACTCGGCGCTTTTCACCGGGTCTTCGACGATGCTCGCCCACGCGGCGACCGGATCCTTGGTCCTGCGCGCCTCGCGCCACAGCCGGATCAGACGTCCGCGCACCAGCGGGTACTTCAGCCGGTTGGCCGAATACAGGTACCACGAGTACGACGCGCCGCGCGAGCAGCCGCGCGGCTCGTGATTCGGCATGTCCGGGCGCGTGCGCGGATAGTCGGTCTGCTGCGTCTCCCACGTGACGATGCCGCCCTTGACGTAGATCTTCCACGAGCACGACCCCGTGCAGTTGGTCCCGTGCGTGGAGCGGACGATCTTGTCGTGCTGCCAGCGCTTGCGGTAGCCGTCCTCCCAGCGCCGATCCTCGTGCGTGACCACGCCATGGCCACCGGCGAAAGGCTCGCGCTCCTTCGTGAAGAACAGCAGTCGGTCGAGGAAGTTGCTCATCTGAAGTCTCCGAATCCGCGTTGCGTCGTTTCTGGTCCGCGCCGGGCGGCGGCGCCATCGGCCTGAGGTGTCACGGGTTCTTCACGTACGCGTTGCGCCGCAGGTAGAACCACCAGTTCAGCACGATGCACACCGCATAGAACGCGGCGAAGCTGTACATCGCGATCTGCGGCGTGCCGGCCTTGATCTGCTCGCCGATCACGATCGGCGCGACGAACGCCCCGTACGCGGCCACCGCCGAGGTCCAGCCGAGCACCGGGCCGGCCTTGGTGCGGTCGAAGATCACGCCGATCGTGCGGAACGTCGAGCCGTTGCCGATGCCGCTGGCGGCGAACAGCACGATGAACAGCAGCAGGAACGGCACGAAGTACTGCTCGGGCGTGGCCGAGTTGTAAGCGAGCAGCATCACGTAGCCCACGGCGATCGAAGCGATCACCATGACCACCGAGATGACCTGCGTGACGATCGAGCCGCCGACCTTGTCCGAGATCCAGCCGCCGATGGGCCGGATGGCCGCGCCGACGAAGGGGCCGATCCACGCATAGGTGAAGGCCGAGGGTGCGTTGGGGTTCTTCAGCGTGTGCGTCATCACGCCGTCGGGCCCGGGCACGTGGCTGACGCCGAAGATCACCGCGATCGACAGCGGCAGGGCCATCGAAAAGCCGATGAACGAACCGAAAGTGACGATGTACAGCGCAGTCATCGACCAGGTGTGCTTGTCGCGGAAGATCTGGAACTGCCTGGCGACGTTCTCCTTCATCGGGCCGAACGCGGCGAGCTTCATCACCGCGAGCGCGAGGACGATGTCGAGCGGGATCGCGACCCACATGCTGAGCAGTCCCAGCCCGGTCGGTGCCGGCAGGTACAGGTACAGCACGAAGATCGCCGGCACGAACGCCAGCGTGTAGAGCCACGTGATCTTCAGAAACGCCTGGATCGTGCTGCCGATCTGCGGCGAGACCGTCAGCAGGTTGTTCATCCCGAACCAGCACAGGATCGCGAGCGGCACCAGCGACAGCACCCAGGCGAAGCCGGCGTTCTGGATCCAGGTCGGTGTGCCTGCGGGGATCTTGCCGAAGATCCAGCCGCTGTCTTTCAGCAGGATCATCGGTTCGCCGCCGAGCGCGCCGAAGATGCTGACCGTCATCACCAGCGGGATCACGATCTGCATGGTGGTGACGCCGAAATTGCCGACTCCGGCGTTGATTCCGAGCGCCGTTCCCTGCAGCCGCTTCGGGAAGAAGGTGCTGATGTTCGACATCGAGCTGGCGAAGTTGCCGCCGCCCACCCCCGACCACAGCGCCATCAGCTGGAACACCCACAGCGGCCACTCGGGATGCTGCAGGGCGATGCCGGTGCCGATCGCCGGCGACAACAGCATGGCGGTCGTCAGGAAGATCGTGTTGCGACCGCCGGCGATGCGGATGAAGAACGACGCAGGAATGCGCATCGTCGCGCCGGCGATGCCGGCGATCGCGGTGAGCGTGAACAGCTCGGCCTGCGAAAACGGAAAGCCGAGGTTGTGCATCTGCACCGTGATGATTCCCCACATGCCCCAGACCGCGAAGGCGCACAGCAGCGCCGGCACGGAGATCGCGAGGTTGCGGTAGGCGATCCTCTTGCCGGTCGATTCCCAGAAGGCGGGGTCTTCCGGGCGCCAGTCGACGATGTCGACCGAACTGGTGACGCGGGGCGCGGTCCCGGTTGGTTGCGCGGCGGCCATGATGGCTCCTCGGTTGAAAGTCGTTGCTTCGGCGCGTCAGCCTTTGAGGCTGAACGGTTGCGCGTGCTGGCCCATCACCTCGGTGCGGCGCACCTCGGTCCAGTACATCCAGATGAGCGACACCCACACCACGCCGTACATCAGCATGAAGGCGGTCGAGCGCACGCCGGTGAGGTCGAGCAGCGCGCCGAACATGATCGGCAGCAGGAATCCTCCGATGCCGCCGGCCAGTCCGACGATGCCCGAGATCGTTCCGATGTTGGCCGGGTAGTCGTCGGCGATGTACTTGAACACGCTCGCCTTGCCGAAGGCCCAGGCGATGCCGAGAACGAACATCAGGAACGTGAACGTCCACACGTTGTGCGCGAGGGTGAACGTGACCGGACCGCTGACCGTCTGGATCGTGTAGGTCGTCGCCGGATACGACAGCAGGAACAGGCAGATCCAGCTCACCCACATGACCCACCACGTGACCTTGTGCGCGCCCCACTTGTCGCTCAGCCAGCCGCCGATGGCGCGCAGCACGCCGCCCGGCAGCGAGAAGCACGCCGCCAGCAGCGCCGCGACGCGGATGTCAAGCCCGAATTCGCCGACGTAGTAGTTGACCATCCACAGCGACAGCGCGACGTAGCCGCCGAAGACGATCGAGTAGTACTGGCAGTACTTCCAGACGATCGGATCGCTCAGCACGGACAGTTGGCGCCGATACGTGATGTGGCCTGGGATCACGTGCTTCGGATCGTGATACGTGAACATCCAGAACGCGAGCGCGGTCACGAGCATGCCGACCGCGTACACCTTCGGCACCATCGTCCAGCCGAACGCGACGACCAGCGCGGGTGCGACGAACTTGGTCACCGCCGCCCCCGAGTTGCCGGCGCCGAAGACGCCCATCGCGAAGCCCTGTTGGCGCTTTTCGAACCAGCGCGCCACATACGGCGTACCGACCGAAAACGATCCGCCGGCCACCCCGACGAACAATCCGAGCACGAGGAACTGCCAGAACTCCGTCGCGTAAGAAATCAGCCAGATCGGAATGACCGTCGACAGCATCAGCAGGAAGAAGACGATCCGGCCGCCGTACTTGTCGGTCCACATGCCGAGCGGCACGCGGATCAGCGAGCCGGTCAGCACCGGCGTGGCGGTCAGCAGCCCGAACTGCGTTGCGTTCAGGTCGAGCATCTTCTTGATCGGGATGCCGATGACCGCGAACATCATCCACACGGCAAAGCACACCGTGAACGCCACGGTGCTCATGATCGCCACCGACCACTGCTTGGTCTTGAGGCTCGATCCGCTGTGCGTCTGTTCCTGAACGTGCGGCTCGGTTTCGGGCATCGTCGTTCTCCTGTGCCTGCGGGGCGCTGCGCTCTCTCGCGCGGGTTTCGATGGCGCGCACAGTAGGCGTCCGACCGGCGACTTTTATGATCGGGGTCAACATGGACAGCGGCTTCCACCATCGACCGCCGGCGCTTACCTCCTTGGTGGTAGCGTGCGAATCCCGGCGAGATGGGCATGCGCGCGGCTGCGGTGGGCACGCCGCGTATCGTTCGGCTTGCACGCCCGCCAGGCGCGGTGCATCGACCGACGGAGCGAGCGCTTGAACTTCCTGCAGCGCCTTTGGGCGCAATCGATCCTGCTGCGCGTCAGCCTCGTGCTCGGCGCGGTGACGCTGCTCGCGCTCGCCGTGATCTTCGTGGCCACGGTGTTCACCGAGCAGTCGACCGGCAAGGCGAGCGCAATCAATGTCGCCGGCTCGCTGCGCATGCAGTCGTATGCGCTCGCGACCCGGGTCGCCGGCATGGGGATCGGCGGCGAGGACGGCGCGGCGGCGCGCTTCGCGATCGAGGAATTCGAGCGCAGGCTGCACAGCGCGCGACTGCTCGACGGGCTGCCGGGCGACGCGGCCGATCCGCTGCGCGTGGCGCACGCGCGCATCGCCGAGCGCTGGCGGTCCGACATCCGCCCGCGCGCCGTCGCCGCGATCGAAGACGCGCGCCGGCGCGGCGCGTTCCTCGCCGAGGTCGACGGTTTCGTCGCGCAAGTCGACCGCTTCGTCGAAGCGCTCGAAGCCGACCTCGAAAGCCGCATCCAGTGGCTGCGCGTCTGGCTCGGCGCGGCCTTCTTCGTGATCGTCGTGCTGGTGATCACCGCGATCTTCCTGCTGCACGTCGAGGTGTTCCAGCCGCTTTCGGAACTGCTGCGTTCGGCGCGCGCGGTGCGCACCGGATCGTTCCGCGCACGTGTGTCGTCGACCGGTCCCGACGAGATGGGCCAGCTCGGTCAGGCGTTCAACACGATGGTCGAGCAACTCGCCCGTCTGTACGGCTCGCTCGAAAGACAGGTCGCCGAGAAGACCGCCGATCTCGAGCGCAAGAACCGCTCGCTCGCCCTGTTATATGAAACGACGCGCGGCCTGTCGGAAAAGCCGCTCGATACCGCGGCGCTGGCCAGCGTGCTCGAGAGCCTGAAGCGCGTGCTCGGCGTCGAGGGCGGCACGATCTGCGTGCACCGCGGCGATGTGCGGCGCGGGTTTCCGCTGGTGCGCGACGAAGCCGTGCCCGGCGATGTGTGTGCACCGGACCGCTGCGCAGACTGCAACGGCCACGGCGAGCTCGTGTGGCGGCTCGAGTCGACCGAGCGCGGCGAGCGGCGCGTCGTCAGCGTGCCGCTGATCGACAGCGGAACGAGCTATGGCGTAATGCCGCTCGCGCTCGCGCCGGGCAAGGGGCTCGAGCCGTGGCAGCTCGAACTGGCCGAAACGATCGGCCGCCATATCGGCGCCGCGTTGGCGGCCGCCGAGCGGCGCGAGGAGCACCAGCGGCTGGCGCTGCTGGAGGAGCGCTCGGCCATCGCGCGCGAGTTGCACGACTCGCTGGCGCAGTCGCTGTCGTACACCAAGATCCAGTTGATGCGGCTGTCGTCGCTGATCGACGGACGGTCGGACCGTCCCGAGGCGCAGCAGGTGCTCACCGAACTGCGCGAAGGCGTGGCGAGCGCGTACCGGCAGCTGCGCGAGCTGCTGACGACATTCCGGCTGAAGGGCGGCGGCGACGGGCTCGCGGCCGCGCTGCGCGAGACGGTCGGCGAGTTCGAGCGCCATTCCGGCGTTCCGGTCGAGGTCGAGGACGAGCTGATCGGCATCGAGCTGTCCGCGAACGAACAAATCCACGTGCTGCAGATCGTCCGCGAGGCGCTGACCAACGTCGAGAAGCACGCGCGCGCGCGGCACGTCACGCTCGCGCTCAAGCGCGAGGAGGGCCGCGCGATCCGCGTGACGATCGACGACGACGGTGTCGGCATCGACCCGCGCGCTTCGCCTCGGCATCACTTCGGCCTGGCGATCATGCGCGACCGCGCGGCGCTACTCGGCGGACACATCGAGATCGGCCCGCGCGACGGCGGCGGTACCCGGGTGCAGCTTCAGTTCGTCGCCGCCACCGCGTTCGCCGCGTCGGCCGCGAAGGAAGCCGTCCGTCCGTCCGTGGAAGCGAACTGAGCCATGTCGACCGAGAACACGCAAACGGTGCTGGTCGTCGACGACCATCCGCTGTTCCGCAAGGGGGTCGTCCAGCTTCTCGCGATGGACGCCGGCATCCGGGTCGTCGGCGAAGCGGGCAACAAGGCGGAGGCGCTGCGGCTTGCCGCGCAGCATGACCCGGATTTGATCCTGCTCGACCTGAACCTCAAGGGCGAGAGCGGCATCGACATCCTGGCGGCGCTGAAAGAAGAGGACCCGTCGCGGCGCGTCGTGATGCTGACCGTGTCCGATGCGCCCGAGGACCTGATCGGCGCGATCCGCGCCGGCGCCGACGGCTATCTGCTGAAGGACATGGAGCCGGAGGACCTGCTCGGACGCGTGCGAGCGGCGCTGTCCGGTACGACCGTCATCGGCGACGCGCTCGCGGGCCGGCTTGCCGCGGCGCTGCGGCAGGAGGCGCAGGACGCGAGCCGCGGTCCGAAGCGGGATCTGCGCGAGCTCACCGAGCGCGAGCAGGCGGTGCTGCGCTGTGTCGCCGACGGCATGAGCAACAAGCTGATCGCGCGCGCGCTCAGCATCACGGAGGGCACGGTCAAGGTGCACGTCAAGCACGTGCTCAAGAAACTATCGTTTCGCTCGCGGGTCGAAGCCGCCGTCTGGGCTGCCGAGCAGGGGCTGCGCAGCACGACGAAGTAGCCCGGCTTCGCCCCGCTCTGCGGGTGGCTGAAGAGTCGGCCCGCCGCTCAAGCCACCGGCGAGTCCGCCGAACCTGCCGCCGGGATTTCCGTCCAAAGGTCTGGCACTCGCGCGCCGGGAGTGCTGAGCCGGCCCGAGTCACCGTTTAGCCGTCGTATTCGCACGATGCCGACAGGCGGCTCGCTTGTCATCATTCTGCACACGCGATACGTTTTCGGCTCGACGGCGCAGCAGTTTTCCGGGAGGTATCGATGAGCGTGCCCGCGATCTCCACCAAACCCGCGATCTCGATCGCGGGCTTCAAGGACGTGTATCACGTCCCGCGCGTCGAGGAGGCGCTCAGCGAGCTGCAGGACCTCGGCAGCGGCGCCAACGACGCGCTGAAGGCCACCTACCTCAAGATGATCAAGGCGGGCGGCCAGCGCTTCACGATCAAGCCCTCGGCGCTGCCCGACATCGACGCGCTGATCGACGAGCTGCCCAACTTCGCCGAGCCGCTCGAGGACATCCGCCGCCAGCTCGCGCTGTGCCTGTCGAGCGACGATCCGCTGGATCTGGAACCGATGCTGCTGCTCGGCGACCCCGGCATCGGCAAGACGCACTTCGCGCGCCGGCTGTCGAAGCTGCTCGGCACCGGCTACTCGTTCATCGGCATGAGCTCGCTGACCGCGGGCTGGATCCTTTCGGGCGCCAGCGCGCAATGGAAAAACGCCAAGCCCGGCAAGGTGTTCGACGCGCTGGTCAACGGCGACTACGCCAATCCGGTGATCGTCGTCGACGAGATCGACAAGTCCGGCGGCGACCAGCAGTACGACCCGCTCGGCAGCCTGTACACGCTGCTCGAGCACGACACCGCATGCGAGTTCGTCGACGAGTTCGCGGAGGTGCCGATCGACGCCAGCGATGTCGTCTGGGTCGCCACCGCCAACGACGCACGCTCGATCCCCGAGCCGATCCTGAACCGGATGAACGTCTATACGATCGATGCGCCCGACGCCGAGGGCGCGCGCCGGATCGCCGCCAGCATCTACCGCGAGCTGCGCGACGAGCATGCGTGGGGCCGGCAGTTTCCGGAATCGCTCGCCGCCGACGCGCTCGACCGGCTAGCCAGGCTCAAGCCGCGCGAGATGCGGCGCGTGATGCTCGCGGCGTTCGGCAACGCCAAGCTCGCCGGCCGCAGCGAGGTGCTTGCCGAAGACATCACCGAGGAACGAATCGCGAAGAAGCCGCGGATCGGGTTCTAGGATCGTCTGCGGTCAGCGCTTGCGTTCGGCCGCCACCTTCCGGTACACCGGTCCCCAGATCGGGTGGCCGATTTCGGCGTCGGTCAGCACGAAGTCGGGGTCGGACGCGAACGCCGAGCGGAAGTTCTGCTCGCAGTCGCCGATGCGGTTGAACGCGCAGGCGATGAACGCGAGGTACTTGTACGCGACCGCGGCGTCGCGCCGGTCGCGCAGGCCCTGCAGCAGCGCGGAGCGGAACGCGGATTCGGCCTTGTCGAAAGCGCCTTCTTCGTAGAAGCGCAGCCCGTTGATCAGCGCGCGTTCCGGCGGCCGCTGATACAGCGCGGCCACGCTCGTGGTCGGCGGCGGCGGTGGCGCAGGCGGCGCACGCAGCGATTCGCATCCCGCCAGCCAGGCGCATGTCCAGGCCAGCGCGAGCAGGCGGGCGATGCGCGGACTCATTCGAAGCGGTGGCGGATCTGCTGCGGCTTGGACGGGTCGACGTCGACATGCGCGACGATCGCCGGGCGGTCGCCGTGGCGGATCTCGATCGTGTGGCGCCCCGCGGGAAGCTTCAGCTCGGCGAGCGGCGGCGTCACGCCGACCGGCTTGTTGTCGACGAAGACCTCGCCCCACGGCGCGATGTCGAGCACGATGACCCCCGTACCCGGCTGAACCGGACCGGCGCTCGCGGGCGCCGCTTTCGACGCGGCGGCCACGCCCCTCGCGCCGCCGCCGGCGACGTTGCCGAGGATCACGCCGATCGCCAGTCCGGCGAGCAGCAACGCGGCCATCGCGCCGACCAGCAGGCGGTTGGCACGCAGCCAGGGCAGCGCGTCGCTGCGCACGCGTTGCGCGAGCGCGCGGACGCGCTGCGCGAACGACCCCGCCGATGCTTCTTCCGCCGGCGGCGGTTCGGCGGGCAACTGCGCTGTCGCGAACGGCTGCGGAATCGTGCGCGGCACGGTCGCCGGCCCCGCTTCGTCGCGGATCAGCGCTTCGCGCGGCGGCGCGGTCAGCGGGATGCCGATCGTTCCGGGTGCCACGTGCTCCTTTCGCTCGATCCACAGGAAGGCGGTCAGCGCGTCGCGCAGATCGCCGGCGGTGCGGTGCGAGGCCGGCGCATTCGGATCGAGCGTTTCGTCGACGATCTTCGCCAGCGCCGGCGGCGTGTCCGTGCGCAGCGTCGCAACCGGCGCCGGCTTGTCGCCCCTGGGCGCGCGGCCGGTCAGCATCATGTACAGCAGCGCCGCGACCGCGCGCACGTCGGCGCGTCGCGTTTCCTCGGCGAGCTCGTTCTGGAAGTACGGCAGCAGCCGCTCGGTGCGCGCCAGCGCGTCTTCGCCGCCGGTTCCGCCGTCGATCCAGCCGCCGAAGCCTTCGACCTTCGGCGCGCCGCCGCTTTGCAGGATCACGTGTTGCGGGCCGAGGTGGCCGTGCGCGATGCCCTGGCCGTGCGCGTAGTCGATCGCGTCGGCGATGCGCGCCGCGATGCTCGCGGCGTGGACGAACTCCGGCCGCCAGCCGCTCGCGAGCAGTTCGTGCAGCGGGCGGCCGGCGACGCGTTCGATCGCGAGGTAACCGACGTTGTGGATGCGGCCGGCGTCGAAGACGGTGACGATGTGCGGATGGTGCAGCTTGCCGGCGGCCTGCGCCTGCCGCACGAAGGCCGCTTCGAGCGCGGAGATCTCGGCTTCGGTGCTTCCTTTGCCGTCGGCCGGCGGCGGCATCTGAACGGCCTTGAGCACGACCTCGCGATGCATCACCGGATCGGCCGCGACGTACGACACGCTCGAGCGGTCGCGCCGCAGTTCGCGCAGGATCGCGTAGCGGCCGATCAAGCGCAGGTTCGGGGACAGCGCTTCGCTCATGCGTGCTGCGTCGGGTGAGGCAGGATCGCGCGAGGGTAAAGCAAGCCCCTCACGGTGCCAATCGCGGTCCGGTAGGGCATACGGCGGAACAGCCGGTGTGCCGGCCGCGCATCGGCTCGGGTCGACGCGATCACGCTCGTGCTCGACTCGTCGGAGGGCGGCACTAGAAGCGATGCTGCAGCGTGACCGTCTGACCGGCGCGGATCTCGATGCGCGTCGTGTACGGCGGCGCTACTCCGTTGCGAACCTCGATTGTGTGCAGTCCCGGCGCGAGCGCGAGTTTGGTCAGCGGCGGCGAGACGCCCTGCGTCGTGCCATTGACGACGACTTCGCCCCACGGCGCGATCGCGAGCGTCACGGTGCCGATGGCCGGCACGGCCGGCGCGCTGTCCGCTTTCGTCTCGCGCGGACGGCGCGCCTCGAGCGCCACGCGCGGACGCGTCGAGTCGCCCGACGCGGCACGGCCGCCCGTGGGCTCCTTCCTGGCGTTGTCGCCCGTCGCCGGCTGCGGGGGCGGGGCAGCCGCTGCGATCGGCTGCGGTACCGGTGCCGGCGCCGCGGCCTGCAGCGCCGGCGGCTCGCGGTCACCGGCGCTCAGCACGAACCACAGGATGCCGAGCAGCAGCATGCCCGTGCCGGCGGCGAGCGCGTCGCGCGACCACTCCCAGCGGTCGAGCATCCCGGTGATTCCGCCGCGCCGCGTCTGCACCGTCGTGCCGCGGCCGCGGGTGGTCGGAGCAGGCCGCTGGCCGGCGAACGCCGCCAGGTCGTTGCGCAGCTCACCGGCGGTCTGGTAGCGGTCGTCGGGCTCCTTGGCGAGGGCGCGCTCGACGATGTCGATCAGCGCGCGCGGCAGCTCGGGCCGAAGCTCCGCCAGCGGCGCGGGCTTGCAGGTCACGACCAGCGCGAGCGTCTCCTCGATCGTCTTGCCCTCGAACGCGCGCCGGTGAGCGAGCAGCTCGTACAGGATCGTGCCGATCGAAAAGACGTCGCTGCGCGGGTCGATCTTCCTGCCGAGCGCCTGCTCGGGCGACATGTAGTTCGGCGTGCCGATCAGCTGCCGTTTGTGCTCGGCGTCGCCGGCGGTGAACATCGCGATCGCCACGCCGAAGTCGAGCACCTTGGGCTTGGTGTCGCGCAGCAGGAAGATGTTGCTCGGCTTGATGTCGCGGTGGACCAGCCCGCGCTTGTGCGCATAGTGCGCGGCGTCGGCCACGCGCGCCATCAGTTGTGCGGCCTGGCGCGGCGCGAGCTTGTCGCCGGCGGCGATGAACTCGTGCAGGTCGCGGCCGTGCAGCCGCTCCATCGCGATGTAGGCCAGCTCGCCGGTACGGCCGGCGTCGAACACCGTGACGATGTGCGGGTGGTTCAGTCCGCCGGCGGCCTTCGCTTCGTTCAGGAAGTTGGCCTCGATCTGCTGGCGAAAGAAGGCGTCGTCGGTCAGCGGGATCGCCTTGATCGCGACCTCGCGGCCGAGCACCGGATCGTGCGCCGCGTAGACGACGCCGTTGGAGCCGCGCCCGATCTCGCCGCGGATCGAGAAGCGTCCGATCAGCCTCGGCGCGTCTTTCAGCGTGGCCGAGGGTTCGGTCGGCAGGGTGGCGAGCTCGGTCGGTGCCATGCGCCTGCGATTATCTCACCGGCTTTCCGCGGGACTCGGCGAATTACCGTCCGAATTCCGGGCATTGCCCGCCGAGCGCGACGAGCGCGAGAACGCGATTGCCTCGCGCGCCGGCAGGCGCGCAGGCCGCGCCTGCGCGAGCGGCGTGAGCGCGACGCAGACGAGCGCGGGCGCGGCACTGTCGAACGCACCGAACGGCTCCGCGCGCAGCGCGGCGACTGCGGGGCCGGCTCTAATCGTGCACGAGCCGCAGCCCGACCACGCCGGCGACGATCAGCGCGACGCACGCAAGCCGCGCGAAGCTCGCCGACTCGCCGAACAGCGCGATGCCGAGCAAAGCCGCGCCGGCGGCGCCGATACCGACCCACACCGCATACGCGGTGCCCACCGGCAGCACCCTCATCGCCAGCGCGAGCAGCCAGAACGAAGCGAGTGCGAACGCGACGACAAGCGCGGTGGCGACAGGGCGCTTGAAGCCGTCGGTGAACTTCATGCCGACGGCCCAGCCGGTCTCCAGCACGCCGGCGATCGCGAGCAGGATCCACGCCTGCGCAGTGGACGGGTTCAGCCAGGAGGACATGGGCGGAGGACCGTGGATTCGGAGTGAAGGATCGTCGATCGCCGGCTGCGCCGCGCGGTCGACCGCCAAGGGCCGCCAAGCGTAGCCGATGCGAGCGTGTCCGCGCACCGACGCCGCGCGCGCCGCCGGAACCCGTGTCGGGATCCGCGGCCGTTGGAGACTCTGAGACAGGTTCTAGAATCCGCGCGTGTCCACGACCGCGCCGACGACTCCTGCCTTGCCCGCGGCGGGCGCGTTCACCGCAGGCCTTGCGCTGGCGCTTGCCGGTGCCGTGCTGTTTTCGGCGAAGGCGATCCTGGTCAAGCTGTCGTACCGCTACGGCGTCGATGCGGTGACGCTGATCGCGCTGCGGATGGCGCTGGCGGCACCCTTCTTCGCGCTCGCGTTCTGGTTCGCTTCGCGCGGCGCGCCGCCGCTGTCGCGCGGCGAACACGCGCGCATCTTCGCGATCGGACTGCTCGGCTACTACGCGGCGAGCTTCCTCGACTTCGTCGGCTTGCAGTACGTCAGCGCCGCGCTCGAGCGGCTGATCCTTTACCTGACGCCGACGATCGTGCTCGCGATCTCCGCGATCTGGCTGCGCAAGCCGATCACGCGGCTCGATGTTCTGGCGCTCGCGCTGTCGTACGGCGGCATCGCGCTGGCCTTCGGACACGACCTGTCGTTCGCCGGATCGGGTGTGGCGCTCGGCGCGGCGCTGGTGTTCGGCTCGGCGGTGTGCTACGCGCTGTACCTCGTGTTGTCGGGCGAACTCGTCCGCCGCGTCGGCGCGATCCGGCTCGTCGCATACGCGATGTGCGTGGCGGCGGCGGCGTGTGTCGCGCAGTTCTTGCTCGTCAACCCGCTGTCGAGCCTCGCGCAGCCGGCGCCGGTGTACTGGCTGTCGGCCGCCAACGCGGTGTTTTCGACGGTGATCCCGGTGTTCGCGACGATGCTCGCGGTCGCCCGCATCGGCGCGGGCAACGCAGCGCTGGCCGGCACGGTCGGGCCGGTCGCGACGATCGTGCTCGGCTATGTTTTTCTCGGCGAGGCGATCTCGGGCTGGCAACTGGCCGGCACCGCGCTCGTGCTCGCCGGGGTGTTCGTGTTGTCTCGCAAGGGCGTGGCCGCGACGCGGCGCGCGCCCGCCGATTGATCCTCGAAGGAAAGAGAGATGAAAGCCAAGGCCATACGCATCGACCAGCACGGCGATCCCGAAGTGCTCCAGCTCGTCGAGATCGACGTTCCCGATCCCGGTCCGGACGAGGTCCGGATCCGCAACCATGCGATCGGGGTGAACTTCATCGACATCTACTACCGCACCGGCTTGTACCAGGCCCCGCTTCCGCACGGCATCGGATTCGAAGCCGCCGGCGTCGTCGAAGCGGTCGGCAGCAACGTCGACTTCCTCAAGGAAGGCGATCGCGTCGGCTACTGCCAGGGCAGGCTCGGCGCATACAGCGAGGTCCACGTGATGCCGGCTTCGATGGTCGTGAAGCTGCCCAAGAAGATCTCGTTCGAGCAGGCCGCGGCCGCGATGCTCAAGGGCCTGACGGTGCAGTATCTGTTTCGGCAGACCTATCGGCTGCAGGGCCACGAAACGATCCTGTTCCATGCCGCCGCCGGCGGCGTCGGGCTGATCGCCTGCCAGTGGGCCAAGGCGCTCGGCGTGAAGCTGATCGGCACCGTGTCGTCGCCCGAGAAAGCCGCGCTCGCGAAAAGCCACGGCGCATGGGCGACGATCGACTATACGAAGGAAGACTTCGCGGCGCGCGTGCAGGAGCTGACGAACGGGCAGAAGTGCCCGGTCGTCTACGACGGCGTGGGCAAGGACACCTGGGAGAAGTCGCTCGACTGCATCCAGCTGCGCGGGCTGATGGTGAGCTTCGGCAATGCGTCCGGTCCGGTGACCGGCGTGAACCTCGGCATCCTGGCGCAGAAAGGCTCGCTGTTCGTCACGCGGCCGACGCTGGCCCATCACATCACGCCGCGCAGGAAGCTCGAAGAGTCCGCGGCGGAGCTGTTCGATCTGATGACGCGCGGCAAGATCAAGGTCGAGATCGATCAGCGCTACCCGCTCGCCGACGCGGCGCAGGCGCACCGCGATCTGGCCGGCCGCAAGACGACCGGTTCGACCGTGCTGATGCCCTGAGCCGAGCGCGCTTGCGCGCTCAACCGGCCGGGCAGCTCTGCGTGCTGCCCGGCACTTTACCGACCAGCAGCAGGAAGTTCTCGAACGGCCCCATGTTGCCCATCGCTTCCATCTTGGGGCCGACGAACTCGAGCCGGCCGAACATCATCGCCCGCATCGGACCGTAGTCGCCCCGGCCCATCTCGACCCAGCGCGCGGTCTCCGCGCTCATCACGTAGTCGGCGCTGCCGTCCAGTTGCGCGGTTTCGACCTTGCCGCCGTAGACGCACAGCGCCTTCTCGCCTTTCAGCGCGATGCGCAGCTCGGCGGTCGGCGTCGCCCCGCAGTCCTTGCGGAACACGTGCATCACCTTGAAGCCGCGGCCCTTGTCGTTCTTCACCCAGCCGCTCTCGACGAGTTGATCGGTCAGCACCGCGTCGTTGTTCCAGGCGGTGCAGGCGGCCTGCGCCCACTCGGGCGACATCAGCACCGGCTGCGCGGCAAGCGGAGCAGCCGCGCACGCGGCGATCGCGCAGACGACCAAGGCGGAACGAAGCGTCATCGTGCTTCCTTTCGGTTGCGAGGAGGGCGGCGCGCAGCCGCGATCGGATCCGCGTCGAACGGTATCCGTGCGCCGAAAGGCCGACAACGGGCTGCGTGATCCAGCTCACACAGGCGCTAGAAGACGCCGGGAATCAGCCGATGCGTGCGGGCGCGGTAGGCGGCGTACTCGGGGAAGCGCGCCAGCAGGTAGCGCTCCTCACGCGAAGCCTTCGCCAGCAGCACGGCGGCGAGCGCCAACCACGCTGCGACGCGCCACGGGCGCGGATCGAGCGCGACGAGCGCCAGCATCGCCAGCAGCACGGACGCATACATCGGATGCCGCACGCGCGAATAGATGCCGTGCGTGACGAGGCGCGCGCCGTCCTTGACCTCCGGCCGGATGTTGAAGTTGCCCGGGCGGTTGGCTGCCAGCGCCGCGATGCCGACCGCAGCCGCTGCGGTTGCGAACACGACGGCCAGCGCGACGGCCGTCGCCCCCGCGCTCGGCCGCGTCGTGACGACGAGCAGCCCGATCAGCGCGAACTGCGCCGCGACCAGCGCCCAGGAGCCGAACGGTGCGGACGCCTTGCCCACAGCGGTGCCGCGCGCGCCTTACGCGAGCCTGAACTCCGGCAGCTTCTTCCCGACCGCGACGTTGTTCAGCGTGACGTACTTCGGCAGCCCGTTCTCGAACGGCGGAAAGTCCTCGCCCTGGATCAGCGGGTACAGGTACTCGCGGCAGGCGTCGGTGATTCCGTAGCCGTCGGCGGAGATGAAATCACGCGGCATGAACTTCTCGGCGTTGGCCACTTTCGACAGCGGCGCCATGCCGATCTCCCACGCGTACGGGCGCGACGACTTGCGCACGATCGTCGGCATCACGGCGTTGTGGCCGGCGAGCGCGAATTCGACCGCCGCGCGGCCGACCGCGTAGGCCTGTTCGACGTCGGTCTTCGAGGCGAGATGCCGCGCGGCGCGCTGCAGGTAGTCGGCGACGGCCCAGTGGAACTTGTAGCCGAGCGCGTCCTTGACCATGCCGGCGACGACCGGCGCGGCGCCGCCCAGCTGCGCGTGGCCGAACGCGTCGCGCGTTCCCTGCTCGGCGAGAAACTTGCCGTCGGGTCCGTGGCAGCCCTCCGAGACGACCACGGTGCAGTAGTCGTACTGCTGCACCTTGCTCTTCACCGCGGCCAGGAACGCGTCGCGGTCGAACGGAATCTCCGGAAACAGCGTCACGACCGGAATGCCCTGGTCGGCGACCAGCGCGCCCGCGGCGGCGATCCAGCCCGCGTGCCGGCCCATCACTTCGAGCACGAACACCTTGGTCGACGTGCGGCTCATCGAGCGCACGTCGTACGACGCTTCGAGCGTCGAGGTCGCGATGTACTTGGCCACCGAACCGAAGCCGGGGCAGTTGTCGGTGATCGGCAGGTCGTTGTCGACGGTCTTCGGCACGTGGATCGCCTGGATCGGATAGCCCATCGCTTCCGACAGTTGCGACACCTTGAAGCAGGTATCGGCCGAGTCGCCGCCGCCGTTGTAGAAGAAGTAGCCGATGTCGTGCGCCCTGAAGACCTCGATCAGCCGCTCGTACTCGCGCCGGTTGGCTTCGAGGCTCTTGAGCTTGAAGCGGCACGAGCCGAACGCGCCGGCCGGCGTGCTGCGCAGCGCGGCGATCGCCGCCGCGCTCTCGGCGCCGGTGTCGATCAGGTCTTCGGTGAGCGCACCGATGATGCCGTTGCGCCCGGCGTAGACGGTTCCGATTCTGTCCGCATGCCTGCGCGCGGTCTCGATGACGCCGCAGGCGGAGGCGTTGATCACGGCGGTGACGCCGCCGGATTGGGCGTAGAAGGCGTTTTTCATGGGGCGGTCGGGGCGAGTGGAACGACGGGTCGGATCGCCCGCCGGCACGGTGCCGGCGCGATCCGCAATGCTAATTCTCCAGTGCCTTCGTGACGATCTCGCGCACGTCGCGCGAAAGCCGCGGCGCGCGCGCGACTTCGGCGAGCGCCTCCTTCATCAGGCGCTGGCGGTCGGGCGTGAACTTGCGCCAGCGGTCGAGCGAGCGCGCCACGCGCGCCGCCACCGTCGGGTTGATCGCGTCCAGCGCCAGCACCTGCTCGCGCCAGAACGCGTAGCCGGCGCCGTCGCTGCGATGGAACTCGGCCGGGTTGTGCGCGCAGAACCCGAGCACCAGCGCGTAGACGCTGTTCGGGTTCGACGCCGAGTACGCCGGGTGCCGCAGCAGCGTCTGCACGCGCTCGAGCACGCGCGGCTCGCCGCGCTGCGCGACGGCGGTGGCCTGCACCTGGAACCACTTGTTCATCAGCAGCGGCTCGTGCGCCCAGTCGCGCGCCAGCTGCAGCAGCACCTCGACCTTGAACGGCGCGGCGCTGTTGACGATCGCCGCCAGCGCCGCCAGCTTGTCGGTCATGTTCGTCGCGTTCGCGAGCTGGGCGCGGGCCAGCGCCAGCGCCTGCTCGTCGCCGCTGTCGACGAGGTAAGTCAGCGCGAGATTGCGCAGCGCGCGGCGGCCGGCCGCCTCGGGGGTGGGCGCATACGGGCCGGATACCTGGTGGTTTTCGTAGGTCTGCGCGAACTCCGTGGCGAGCCTGCGGCCCAGCTCGCGACGGACGAACTGGCGCGCCGCGCGGATCGCCTCGGGATCGACCATCGCGCGCTGCTCGGCGATGAACGACTCGGCCGGAAGCTGCAGTGCCTGTTCGCGGAATGCGGGCGCAAGCTGCGCGTCGGCGAGCGTGCGGCGGAACACGTCGACAAACGCGTCGTCGAGGTGCGGCGACTGCTGCGTCTCGAACGCTTCGGTCGCGGCGAGCAGGCGCGCGACTGCGAGTCGCTGACCCGCCTCCCAGCGATTGAAGGCGTCGCTGTCGTGCGCGGCGAGAAAAGCCAGTTCCTCGTCCGAGTAGCGGTAGTCGACGATCACCGGCGCCGAGAAGTCGCGCAGCAGCGAAGGCACCGGCGGCTGCCGCACCTCGACGAAACGCCAGGTCCGGCTCGGCTCGGCGAACTCGAGCACGCGCGTTCCGGTCACCGGCGTCGCTTCGCCTTCGAGCTGCAGCGGCAGGTCGCGCCCGTCCGGCCCGAGCAGTCCGACCGCGAACGGGATATGGAACGGTTCCTTGTCCGGTTGTCCCGGGGTCGGCGGGCAGCTTTGCGTCAGCGTCAGCTCGTAGACGCCGTTCGCTTCGTCGTAGCTCGTCGCCACCGCGATGCGCGGCGTGCCCGCCTGGGCGTACCAGCGCCCGAACAGCGTCAAGTCGCGGCGGTTGGCGTCGCCCAGCGCGGCGAGGAAGTCGTCGCAGGTCACCGCCTGCCCGTCGTGCCGCTTGAAGTACAGGTCGAGACCGCGCCGGAAGCCTTCGCGCCCGAGCAGCGTCTGCAGCATGCGGACGACCTCGGCGCCTTTCTCGTAGACGGTCGCCGTGTAGAAGTTGCTGATCTCCTGGTACGAGTCGGGCCGCACCGGATGCGCCATCGGGCCGGCGTCTTCCGGAAACTGCGCCGCGCGCAGGGTGCGGACGTCGTCGATGCGCTTGACCGCTCGCGCGAAGACGGCGGCCGCGCCCGCGGCGTGCTCGGCCATCATGTCCGCCGAGAACTCCTGGTCGCGGAACACGGTCAGCCCTTCCTTCAGGCTCAACTGGAACCAGTCGCGGCAGGTCACGCGGTTGCCGGTCCAGTTGTGGAAGTACTCGTGGCCGACGATCGACTCGATGTTCGCGTAGTCGGCGTCGGTGGCCACCAGCGGATTGGCCAGCACGTACTTCGCGTTGAAGATGTTCAGTCCCTTGTTCTCCATCGCCCCCATGTTGAAGTCATTGGAGGCGACGATCATGAAGCGGTCCAGGTCGAGCTCCAGCCCGTAGCGCTGCTCGTCCCAGCGGATCGCGCGCTTGAGGCTTTCCATCGCGTGCGCGGTCTTGTCGAGCTGGTCCGGTTCGACCCATACCTGCAGCAGCACCTCGCGTCCCGAGCGCGTCTTCGTGCGTTCCTCGCGGCAGACGAAGCGGCCCGCAACGAGCGCGAACAGGTAGCTCGGCTTCGGAAACGGATCCTGCCAGCGCGCCCAGTGGCGGCCGTCGGGCAGGTCGCCCTGGCCGGCGAGGTTGCCGTTGGACAGCAGCACCGGATAGCGCGATTTGTCGGCGCGCAGCGTCACCGTGTACGTTGCCATCACGTCGGGCCGGTCGGGGAAGAACGTGATGCGCCGGAAGCCCTCCGCCTCGCACTGCGTGAAGAAGCTGCCGTGCGAAACGAACAGCCCCATCAGCTCGGTGTTGGCTGCCGGCCGGATGCGATTGCGGATGCGCAGCGCGAACGCATCGCGCGGCGGCTGCAGCGTCAAGCGGCCGTCGGCGAGCGCGTAGCGTTCGGCGCCGAGCGCGCGCCCGTCCAGCTCGATCGATTGCAGCTCGAGATCCTCGCCGTCGAGCACGAGCGGCCCGCCGGCGCCGGCCGGATTGCGCCGAACCGCCATCGACGCGACGACCTGCGTCAGCTCAGGGTCGAGGTCGAACTCCAGGTCGATGCGGTCGACCAGGTACGGGGGCGGCTTGTAGTCGGCGCGCCGGACGGTGACGACTTGATCGTTTCGCATGCGGGGGCATCATCCATCGGAGTCGCGTCGGGCGCGGCTGACAGATTGTACGGACCCCCGGCGACCGCGAGCGGAGGCGCGCGGACGCACGAACAGCGCGAGGCGCGGGCGGATTCCGCGCCGCCGCCGGTCGGCGTCAGCGCGCGCGCGCGAGCGCGGCGTCGATGCCGCGCAGGAAGGGGCCGGCCTCGATCGGCTTGGTCCAGTAGTCGGCGAACCCCGCGGCCCGCGCGTGCGCGATGTCCGACGGCATTGCGTTGGCCGACACGCCGATGCACGGGATCGACTTCGTTTCCGGGCGTGCGCGCAGCTCGGCGAGCAGGGCGGCGCCGTCGGTATCGGGCAGCCGCATGTCGAGCAGGATCAGATCGGGCTGGCACACCGCCGCCATCACGCGGCCGCTGGCACCGTCGCCGGCGGTGAACAGCTTCACGTTCGGCCGCAGCGCGAGAAGCTGCTCGACGACCGCGACGTTCGACGGATTGTCCTCGACGTACAGCACGGTGCCCCGCACGTCGTCACGCGGCTCCACGCTCGCCGGCGCGATCGCCTGCAGAACGTCGGCGGCCTCGTCGCGCGCCGCCGACGCCGCCTGCAGCGCGACGTGGAACGCGCTGCCCGCGCCGGGCTGGCTGGTCACCGTGAGCCCGCCGCCCATCTGCTCGACGAGCCGCAGCGCGATCGTCAGGCCGATGCCGGTGCCTTCGATCGGTCCCGCTTCCATGCCGAGCCGGTTGAACGGCTGGAACAGCTTTTCGATCTGCTCCGGCGCGAGCCCGCGCCCGGTGTCGCGCACGGTGATCAGCGCGCGGCCCTCGGCGTCGGCGTCGATGTCGACGTCGATGCGGCCGCCGTCGCGGTTGTACTTCACCGCGTTCGACAGCAGGTTCAGCAGCACCTGTTTGAGGCGCGTACGGTCGGCCCACACGTGGGTCGGCGCGCGCGCGGTCTGCGTCTGGCCGATCGAAAGCGCGCGCCGCTGCGCGTCGGCGTTGATCAGCGCGATGCACTCCTCGACGACCTCGGCCAGCGGAACGATCGTCATCGACAGCTGCAGCGCGCCGGCCTCGATGCGCGACAGGTCGAGGATCTCGTTGATCAGGTTCAGCAGATGCCAGCCGGCCTGCTGGATCTTGTCGACGCGGTCGCGCTGCGCCGGCACCAGCGGGTGCGCGCGGTCCAGTTCGAGCACCTGCGTGAAGCCGATGATCGCGTTCAGCGGCGTGCGCAGCTCGTGGCTCATCCGCGACAGGAACTCGCTCTTGGCGCGGCTCGCGCGCTCGGCGGTCTCCTTCGCGAGCAGCGCGGCCTCCGCGGTGCGCCGCTCGGTGACGTCCCAGGCGACGCCGAGCTGGCGCACGCGCCGCCCCTGCGAATCGCGTTCGATCTGCGCGCGGTGCGCGAGATGCCGCACCGCGCCGTCGGGCAGCACGATGCGCGCCTCGAAGTCGAGCGGCTGTCCCGACTCGAGCGCGCGCAGGCTCTCGCGCTGAACGCGGTCGCGGTCGTCCGGGTGAACGAACTGCCGCCACTGCTGCGCGAGGTTGTCGAGTTCGTCGCGCGTGCGCCCGTACAGCTTGCACATCTGGTCGTCCCAGGCGACCGCGCCGGTGGCGAGATCGACTTCCCACAGGCCGATGCCGACCGCACCGGTGGTCATGCGCATGCGCTCGAGCAGCGCGCGCGCCGTCTGCTCGGCGGCGCGCAGCGCGCGCTCGGACCGCACCCGCGCCGTGACGTCGAAGGTCACGCCGTACATCCGTACCGGCTCGCCGGCGGCGTCGCGCTGGTAGACGCCGCGCGCCGCCAAGTGGCGGATCGAGCCGTCGGGATGGACGGTCCGGTATTCAGCCTCGAACGGCTTGCCCTCGAGCCGCGCTTCGATCGACGCCTGCTTCAGCGCCGGCAGGTCCTCCGGTGCGATGGTCGCCTCGAGCACCTGCCACAGGTCTTCGTACGGACCCGGCGGCACGCCGTGCATGCGGCACAGCAGCTCGTCGGCGTCCATCTTGCGCGTGCGGGCGTCGATGTGCCACGCCGCCAGCCCCGCCGCCTGCGTGGCGAGCTTCAGCCGCTCGGCCAGTTCGAGCGCGCGCTGCTCGGTTGCGTGGCTTGCCGTGACGTCCCAGGTGACGCCGATCATGCGGACGACCACGCCGTTCGCGTCGCGCTCGACGCTGCCGCGCGAGGCGAGGTGGCGCACGGTGCCGTCCGTCCAGACGACACGAAACTCGGTGTCCAGCGGCGCCACGCCGTCGATCGCGTCCTGAACCGCGCGCCCGGCGCGGCCGCGGTCATCGGGGTGGACGGCGTC
Organism: Pseudomonadota bacterium; assembly: GCA_040752195.1. Classification (GTDB taxonomy): domain Bacteria; phylum Pseudomonadota; class Gammaproteobacteria; order Burkholderiales; family Burkholderiaceae_F; genus DSNY01. Next base: position 31,979 of record JBFMFC010000033.1, read on the forward strand.
GAGCCAGATGCGCTCGCCGAAGCTTTCCCGCGTCGCGCCGAACAGCGCGTACATCGCATCGTCCCAGACTGATGCGCCGGTGGCGAGATCCCACACCCACACGCCCATGCCGACCGAGGCGGTCGCCAGCCGCAGCCGGTCGGACAGCTCATCGCGCTCGCGTTGCGCGCGGCGGATGTCGGTGAGGTCGATGTTGGTGCCGAGCACGCGCGCGGCGTAACCGTCGGCTTCGCGCAGGTAGACGAAGCGCTCGGCGATCACGCGCTGCTCGCCGTCGGGGCGGACGATCCGGTACTCGCACTCGCCGCCTTCGCTGCCCGTGGAGTCCTTGCCGAAACGCAGAGCCGCGACGCGCGCGCGGTCGTCCGGGTGCACGCAGGCGAGCCACGCCGCGTGCGTCGGCACCCAGTCGGGCGGCTGGTCGTACAGCTCGTACATGCGCGCGTCCCAGGTCATGCCTTCGCCGTCGAGCGCGCACTCCCAGACACCGATGCCTGCGGTGCGGGTGGCCAGCGCCAGCCGCTCGTTGGCCGAGCGCAGCGCCGCCTCGGCGCGCCGCGTTTCGGTCACGTCGAGCGACGCGCCGACCACGTGCACAGGTTGCCCGGCTGCGTCGCGATGCAGCGCGCGCCGCGACAGGACGTGCCGCACGCCCTTGCGCGGGTGGTTGATGCGGTATTCGAGCTCGATCGGCTCGTCGCTCGCGTAGGAGCGCGCGCGCGCCGCGAGCACCGCCGCACGGTCCTCGGGCAGCACCGCGGCGAAGAACTGCTCGGCGGTCGGCACCGGCCCGTCGGGGTCGAAGCCGTACATCAGCTTGATCTGGCGGTCGGCGTCGAGCGAGGCGCCGTCCAGTCCCTGCCGCCAGAAGCCGATTCCGGTAGCAGCCGCGGCGAGCTGCAGCCGTTCGCTGATCTCCTGCAGGCGACGTTGCGCGGTTCGGCTCGCCGTCACGTCGATCGTCGCACCGACCATGCGCAGCACGCGGCCGTCGGCGCCGCGTTCGGCACGCCCGCGCGAGTTCAGGCAGACGACGTCGCCGTCGGCCCGCACGACGCGGTACTCGAACTCGACCGCGTGATCCACTTCGAGGATCCGTTGCCACGCGGCCAGCGTGCCGGCGCGATCCTCCGGGTGGATCATCGCGAGCGCCTGTTCGCGCGTCGGCGTGTCGCCGGGCGGCAGGCCGAACAGCCGGAACATCACCGCGTCCCAGCGCCCGCTGCCGTTGGCGTCGCGCTCCCAGGTGCCGATCGAGCCGACTTCGGTCGACAGCCGCAGCCGCGCCAGCGCGTCCTGCAACTGCTGCGCTGTGCGGCGCGACGCGGTGACGTCGAGCGACGCACCGATCACGCGCCACGCAGTGCCGTCGGCGCGGCGGTCGGCGCGGCCGCGCGAAGCGATGTGGGCGATGCCGCCGTCGCGCCGGACGACGCGGCACTCCCACTCCACTGCGCCGGTCGATGCCGCCATGCGCTTCCACGCGTCGGCGAAGATCGCTCGGTCGTCCGGGTGCACCAGCGACAGCACGACGTCGAGCCCGGGTGCGGCGGACTCGCGCGGCAGCCCGTACAGGTCGAACATCGCCTCGTCCCATTGCGCTTCGCCGGTCTCGAGGTTGTGCTCCCACGACGCGATTCCGCCCGCTTCGGCCGCGAGCCGCAGCCGCTCCTGCGCATCGCGCAGGCGCGCCGCCGCTTCGCGCGAGGCCGTGACGTCGAGCGTGGCGCCGCGCACGCGCGCGAGGCGACCGTCGGCGCCGCGCTCGGCGCGCCCGCGCGCAACGAGATGGCGCACGCGGCCGTCGGGCCGAACGACTCGGAATTCGTACTCGACCGCGGCGTCGCTCGTGCGCATGCGGTCCCACGCTCGAAGGAAGACCGCCCGGTCGGCCGGGTGGATGCGTTCGAGCATCGCGTCCAGGCTCGGCGCGGGACCGTTGCGCGGCAGGTCGAAGAAGTCGAACAGCAGCGGATCCCAGCGCACCTCGTTCGTTTCGAGCGAGCGGTCCCACGATGCGATGCCGCCGGCGTCGACCGCCAGCCGCAGCCGCTCGAGCGCATCGTGCAGGCGTGTCTCGGCCTCGCGCGATGCGGTCACGTCGATCACGGCCGCGTACAGGCGGCGCGCGCGCCCGGCCTCGTCGTACTGCGCCGCGCGCCGCGACAGCACGCGGCGCACCTGCCCGTCCGGCAGGCGAATGGTGTACTGGACCTCGTCGTGCGTGCCGGCGGCCGGCGGCGTCACGTACTGCGAGGCGACCCGCGCGCGGTCGCGTGGGTCGACGCGGTCGAGGAACTCGTCGATCGTCGGCGCCGGTCCATCGGGCGCGAAGCCGAAGATCGCGCGCGCCTGCGAATCCCACTGTGCCGCGCCGCTCGCCAGATCGCGGAAGGTGAAACCGACGCCGACCGCCTGGGTCGCCAGTTGCAGCAACTGCGCGGTCTCGGCGGCGCGTTCGAGCGCTTCGCGCGAATCGGTCACGTCGAGGGCGGCCCCGAGCATGCGCAGCGGGCGGCCGTCCGGCGCGCACTGCACGACCCGGCGCGACAGGATCGTGCGCACCGCGCCGTCGGCACGCCGGATCCGGTACTCGATCTCGAGCGGCTGGCCCGGCGGATCCGTGTTGCGCGTCGCCTCCGCCACGCGCGCGCGATCCTCGGGCAGCACGAACGCCAGGTACTCGTCGACGGTCGGAACCGGCGCGTCGTCGGGCAGCCCGAACATGCGCTTGGCCTGCGCCGTCCACACGGCGTGCCCGGTGTGCAGATCGCGCTGCCACAGGCCGATGCCGATCGTGCTGGCGGTCAGGTCGAGCCACTCGGCGTATTGCGCCGCGCGGTTCTCGGCTTCCTTGCGGCGGGTGATGTCGAGGCCGATGCCGACCACGCGTTGCGGTCGCTCGCCGTCGGCCGGCTCCAGCCGCGCACGCGTCAGCAGCCATGCGCGCGAGCCGTCGGGACGGCGGACGCGGAACTCGGTGTCGACGTAAGTCGACGAGCGCAAGATGCGCTCCCACTGCGACTCGAACAGCGCGTGATCCTCGGGCTCGATGCGCGCGAGCAGCCAGTCCCATGTCGGCGCAACGTCCTGGGGCGGCTCGCCGTAAAGCCGAAACATCTGCGCGCTCCAGAACCCGGGGCTCTTGTCGAGGGCGCGCTCGAAGATGCCGACATCCGAACCGCCGGTGGCGAGCTCGAGCCGAGCGAGCGCGGCGCGCAGCTCTTCGGCGTACCGGGTGGCGCGCTGCTCCGCGGCTTTGCGTTCCGTGACGTCGAAGTTGACGCCGATGACGCGGCCGGGCCCGTCCGGGTCGGGCCGATACAGGAACGCGCGCGAGTCGATCCAGCGTTCGGTGCCGTCGCGCAGCACGACGCGGTGTTCGTCCTGATAGGTGCCGCCGCGGCGCATGAACTCCTCCGCCTTGGCGGCGACGCGCTCGCGGTCGTCGGCGTGCACCCAGTGCCGCAGCCAGTCGTCCGACGTGGGCGGAGGCCCGTCCGGCGGCAGGCCGTAGATCCGGTACATCTGGTCGTTCCACACCATCTGCTGCGTGCGGAGGTCCATGTCCCAGATGCCGATGCCCGCCGTGCGCGAGGCGAGCGCGAGCCGCTCGGAGAGCAGCCGTTGCGCCTCCTCGGCCTCCTTGATCTCGGTGACATCGAGCAGCGCGCCGACGATGCGCGGTGTGCGCTGCGGTCCGACGCGGACCACCGCGCGGCGCGAGCGGATCCAGCGCACGGCGCCGTCGCGCCGGCGGATCCGGTACTCGATCTCGATCGGCGCATTGGCGGCGTGCATCGCTTCGAGCGCGGCGAGGAACGCGGGCCGGTCTTCCGGCACAACCATCGCATGGCGCTCGGCGGTCGGCGGCACGGGCTCGTCGGGTGCGAACCCGTAGATCCGGTACACCTGTTCGTCCCACACCGGCTCGGGCTGGTCCAGATTGCGGTAGAAGAACCCGATGCCGGTCGCGCTGATCGCCAGTGCCAGCGCTTCGCGCGCCGCCCGCGCCTGCTGTTCGGCGGCGTGCCGTTCGGTCACGTCGTTCTGGATGTGGATGTAGTTGGCGAGCGCGCCGCGCTCGTCGAACACCGGGCGGATCTCGATCTCGGCCCGGTAGCGGCTGCCGTCCTTGCGGGTCAGCTCGGCCTGCAGACCGCGGACTGCCTCGCCGCGTTGCATCTTCTCGCGTACGCCGGCCAGCGGCCCGTCCGTCGCCGCGTCGCCGCGGCACAGCAGATCGCGCGGCGTGCGGCCGATCGCCTCGGCCGCCGCATAGCCGGTGACGCGCGTGAAGCTGGCGTTGGCCCACTGGATGCGGTCGTCGGCGCCGGTGATCAGCACGACGTTGCTGGCGTGTTCGGCGACCAGCGCGAGCCTGCGGTTCTCCGCGCTGCGGGCTTGCAGCGCCTCGCGCGCGCGGCGCGCGGCGGTCACGTCCTCGACCGTGCCGGCGAGTTTGACGCAGCGGCCGTCGATCACCTCCGGCTCGCCGATCACGCGGACCCAGATGCGGCGGCCGCGCGCAGTGACCAGCGGCAGTTCCAGGTCCCACGCTTCGCCCTGCTCGAGCGCGCTTTGCAGCGCGCGCGCCGCGGTGGCGCGCGCTTCGGGCGCGTACAAGCCGACGGCCGACTCGAGCGTCGGCGTCACGCTGTACGGTTCCAGCTCGACGATGCGGTAGACCTGCTCGGTCCAGTAGAGCTGACGGGCGAGCGGGTCGTACTCCCAGCCGCCGATGCCGGCGATGCGCGCCATCCGGCGCAGCAGCTCCAGCTCGCGCGCGGTCGACTCGGGGTTCGGCAACGAGTCCACGACCGCCTACCGGGAAGACTCGAACAGCAGCGTCAGCACCGCCTGGTGCTCGCGGTCGATCGCTTCGAGCAGATCGCGCGCCGCCTTCCAGTGCGCCTCGCCGCCGTCGGCGTCGTGCGCCCGACGAAGCGCCGCATCGAGCTCGCCGCTCATGCTCGCCAAGCGCAGCGCGCCGAGGAACTCCGCGCTGGCCCGCAGCGCGTACGCCGCGCGCGCGCCTTGCTCGCCGTCGCGCGCGTCGATCGACGCGCGCAGGGACTCGATCAGCTGCGCCGAGCGCAGCGCGAACGACTCGGTGACCGTCGGCGCGAAGCTGCGGTCGTCCGGCTTGACGTCGCCCAGCCGGCGCACCGTCGCCCGCAGGCGCTCGGCGTCGGAGCCTCGCAGCAGCGGCGCAGCGCCGGCGGCGTCGACGCCAGTGCGCCGCTGCGCCAGCACGCCGGCGATCGCCGAGCCGAGTGCGCTCGCCTGCACCGGCTTGGATACATGCTCGTTGAACCCGGCCGCGAGGCAGCGCAGGCGATCAGCGTCCGACGAATAGCCGGTGACCGCGATGACCGCCAGCGGCGCGCGTCCGGCTGCGGCCTCGCGCTCGCGCAGCCGCCGCAGCGCCTCGAAGCCGTCGACCTGCGGCATGCCGAGGTCGAGCAGCATCGCGTCGAACTCGCCGGTCAGCGCCAGCTCGACGGCCCGGTCGGGGTCGCTCTCGACGGTCGCCGCATGACCGAGCAACTGCGCGAGATGGGCTTGCAGCGAGCTCGACAGCGGGTCGTCGTCGACGACGAGCAGGCGCGCCGGCGCTTGCCCGTACGGACGGTCGGGGTCTTTTGCAGGAGCGTTCAACGGACGATGGGCCCGCGCGGGCGGCGGCGGCAGCGATCCGCGGACTATATCGCCGCGCGCGGCGCGCCCAGTCCGAGGAAAAGGACGTTCCCATACGCTAAATGCGGATGTTCGCGCGGGATCGGGCCCGGCGCCCGAGTCGACGAGCGTCCGCGGCGTGGGCCGCCGCGCGTCGCCGAGTCTTCAGAGCTCGATGTCGTCGCGGATCGCGGCGATCCCCGCCTTGGCGCAGGCATCGTCGGCTTCGCCGGTCGGCGCGCCCGATACGCCGATGCCGCCGACCAGCGTGCCGCCGGCCTGGATCTGCACGCCGCCGCCGACGCCGACGAAGCGCGGCAAGTGGCGGACGCCGTAACTGGGCTGACCCGGCTGCGTGAGCCGCGCGAGTTCCAGCGTATCGGTGCGGAAGCTCACGGCGGTCCACGCCTTGTCGATCGCGGTGTTGGGCGTGTGAGGGCCGGCGATGCGGTCGCGCACCAGCGCCTGCGCCACGCCCGAGCGATCGACCACCGCCACCGCCACCTGGTAGCCGCGCTTGCGGCAGTCCTGCAGCGCTGCGTTCGCGGCCTTGACGGCGGCTTCCGGGGTGAGGTGCTTGACCGAGTAAGTGCCCGAGGCCTGGGCATACACCGCGCCCGAGGCGAGCGCGCAGCAAAGCATCGACAGGGTGGTTCGGTTCATCGTGCGCTCCTCCATGCGAGTTGGACTTTTCCC
>JBFMFC010000034.1:0-15792 GCA_040752195.1 Pseudomonadota bacterium
CTGCGTGCGTTCTGCCTCGGTGAATCGGCGCTTTTGGCACGCAAGCGCTCGATCCAATTTGTACCGCCGGGGCTACGCGGGCTTGCGCGGCGCCGGGCCGGCCATCTTGCGCTCAACTCCTCGCGCGTGCCCCTTGGCACGCGACTGCGGCCGTCTCGCGCAACCTGGCTCGCCCCGGCATCCGCGCAACTCCCGCGTCCCCCGTGAAATATCCGGGCTAGCCGCAAGCGATGCGCCGACGCCGCCCGCACGACCGGAACGACCGAGTTGCACTGCTTTCCCTCGGCAAACCTTGGGTTCAGGTTGAAGTCCGCGAGGTCGGCGCGCACCGACCCGGCATGCCGGGTCCACAGGCCGCAATTCGTTCGACTGCCCCGCAAGCGAGCGCTTAGCATCGCGCGCGGGTGCTCGGATTCCTGCCGGGCACGCCGCATGGGTGCACTGTGTCGCCCGCAAGGACCAAGAGACTTGTCTGCCAAACCGCTCCGCGCGCTGCTCGGTGCGCTCACGCTGCTCGCGACCTCGCTCGCCGTGGCGGAAGACGCCCAGCCGAGCTTCGCGCTGTTCTACGGACCGCATCCGCCGCTGGCGGAGTTGCAGGCCTTCGACCGCGTCGTCCTCGAACCGGAGCACGCGCCCGAGCCGACGCGGCTGCCGCGGCACGCGCGCTGGTACGCCTACGTCAGCGTGGTCGAGGCGGCGCCGACGCGCGCGTGGCTGCGCGACGTGCCAGCCGCCTGGCAGCGCGGTGACAATCCGGTGTGGGGCAGCCGTCTGATCGACCAGTCCGCGCCGGGTTGGGCCGAGTTCTTCGAGCGCCGAGTGATCGCTCCGCTGTGGCGGCAGGGCTGGCGCGGCTTCTTCCTCGACACGCTCGACTCGTACCATCTGTACGCAAAGACGCCGCAGGCGCGGCGCGCGCAGGAGGACGCGCTGGTCGCGCTCGTCGAGCGCCTGCACGCGCGTTTCCCCGGCATCGAGCTCGTGTTCAACCGCGGCTTCGAGATCCTGCCGCGGCTGCGCGGCAAGGTCGCCGCGGTCGCGGCCGAATCGCTGTACCGGGGCTGGGACCGCGCCACGCGCACCTACCGCGACGTGCCTGCAGCCGACCGTGACTGGCTGCTCGCTCAACTCGCCCGCGTGCGCGACGAACACCGGCTGCCGATCGTCGTCATCGACTACGCGCCGCTCGCGGACCGCGCCGGCGCGCGCGCAACCGCCGCGCGCATCCGCGCCGCCGGCTTCATCCCGTGGGTGGCCGTCGGCGACCACGACGCGCTCGGCGTCGGCGACTTCGAAGTGCAGCCGCGTCGCATCGCGCTCGTGACCGACCGCCCCGACGGCGCCGACTTCACGCAGGCCGCCGCGTTCCGCTATCTGGCGGCGCCGCTCGGCTACCTCGGCTACACGATCGAGCCGATCGACGTGCAAGGTCCGCTGCCCGAGTCGCTCGCCGATGGGCGCTACGCGGCGATCGTTGCGTGGTTCTCGCAGCCCGTGAGAAGCCTGAACCCGCGCTTCGCGGGATGGCTCAAGCGGCAGCTCGACGCCGGGCTGAAGCTCGTGCTGATGAACCAGCCCGGACTCGATCCCGAGTCCGCATTGATGCGCGAGCTGGGTTTCGCGCCGGTCACGCCGCCGCGCGGGACGCTGAAGGTCGCGACCGCGGACGCGCTGGTCGGCTTCGAAACCGCGCCGCCGCTCGCCGCCGACGACGCCGTGCCGCTCGCCCGTTCCGGCGGCACCCCGCTGCTGCGGCTCGCCGCGGCCGACGGCACGACGATCGACGCGGTCGGCCTCGCGCCCTGGGGCGGGTATGCGTTCGCGCCGTACGCCGTCGTCGACGGCACGCTCGACGCCGGCGCGCGCTGGGTGATCGATCCGATCGAGTTCCTGCACCGCGCGCTCGGGGCACCCGACTTTCCGGTGCCCGACGTGACGACCGAGGCCGGCCGCCGGCTGCTGCTCGCGCACATCGACGGCGACGGTTTCGCGTCGCGCGCCGAGATGCCGGGCGCGCCGTTCGCCCCCGAGGTCCTGCTGCGCGAGGTGCTCGCGCGCTACCGCATTCCGCACACCGTGTCGGTGATCCAGGGCGAAATCGCCGGCAACGGCATGTTCCGCGACCTCGCGCCCGTGCTGGAAGCGAGCGCGCGCCGCATCTTCGCGCTGCCCCACGTCGAGATCGCGAGCCACTCGTACTCGCATCCGTTCCACTGGCGCGCGCTCGCCAAAGAGCAGCGCGGCGCGGGCTACGAAGGGCGCGCGCTGAACCTCGAGTTGCCGGGGTACACCTTCGACCTGCACACCGAGATCGCGGGCTCGGCCGCGTACATCGACGCGCGGCTCGCACCGCCGGGCAAGAAGACGCGCGTGTTCCTGTGGACCGGCGACACCGTGCCGACCGCCGAGGCGGTCGAGGCGGCCGACCGCGCCGGACTGCTCAACATGAACGGCGGCGACACGCTGATCACCCGCAGCGTGCCGACGCTCACGCGCGTCGCCGGTCTGGGCATCCGCCGCGGCGCCGCTTTCCAGGTGTTCGCGCCGAACCAGAACGAGAACGTCTACACCAACCTCTGGACCGGCCCGTACTACGGCTACCGGCGCGCGATCGAGACCTTCGAACTGACCGAGACGCCGCGGCGCCTGAAGCCGATCAACATCTACTACCACACGTACTCGGCGAGCAAGCAGGCTTCGCTCGCCGCGCTGCACCGTGTCTACGAGTGGGCGCTCGCGCAGCCGGTCGTGCCGGTGTACGCGTCGGACTACATCCGCAAGGTCCTCGACTTCGAGTCGCTCGCGATCGCGCGCGATCTGCGCGCGGCGCGGCCGACCTGGCGCGTGCGCGGCGCGGGCGAACTGCGGACATTGCGACTGCCCGCCGCCGCGCCGATCGCGCTCGCCGCCAGCCGCAACGTCGCCGGCGCGCGGCCCGGCCCCGGCGGCCGCTACGTGCATCTGGCCGCCGCCGATGCGACGGTCGTGCTCGCCGCCGAGCCCGTGCCGCCGGTGCACGTGTACGACGCCGGCGGCTGGATCGGCGACTTCCGGCGCGACGCGTCCGGCATCCGCTTCACGCTGTCTTCGTACCACCGGCCCGAATTCACGCTCGCACACGCGCAAGGCTGTCGCGTGCGCGCCGATGAACGCGATCTTCGACCGGCCCCCGCCGCGGCCGGACTTCTCCGCTATGAGCTTGCTCGTCACGACGCAGGGCAGACGCCGACTCAGTCCGTGGTGGACGTCCGCTGCCGCTAAGGACCGCCAGCGCCTGATCCCGCCGTGGATGGCGGTCGGGCTCGGGCTGCTCGTCGCCGGCGGGCTGGCGCTGACGTTCCCATATCGCAGCCTCGAAAGCCGCATCGCGCGCGAAACGCGTGCGGTCGATCCGCTGCACATCGAATACCTGCGGCTGTGGCTGCGCGCGCGCCCCGACGAACACGGCCTGCGCATGCTGCTGGCGCGCCAGCTCGCGGAGATCGGCGACTACGCCGGCGCGCGCGCCGAGCTGCGCGCGCTGCCGCGCGACGCCGACCCGCAGGCGGCCGCGCGCATGGCGCTGCTCGAAATCGACATCGGTCTGCGCGAAGCCTATGCGCTCGCCCTGGACGATCCGCGCCGCGAGCGGCTGCTGGCCGAGCTGCGCGAGCAACTCGACGCGATGACGCGGACGGCGTGGCCGCCGTCGATCGAGATCGAACTGGCCGAGCGCGCGGCGCAGGCCGGCGCGTTCGACGCCGCGGCGTTCTGGCACGAACGGCTGCTCGCGCGCGACGCGCAGCTGTCGGCCAACGCGTGGGAGGCGGCCGCGCGCCGCATGGCCGCGCTCGGTGCACCCGAACTCGCCGCGCGGCTGTACTTCCGCGCGCAGTCGGTCGCCGCCCGGGGCGACGAGAAGCGGCGCCTGTTCGTCGCCGCGCTGCGCACGCTCGCGGGCGCCGGACTGTACGACGCGGCGCTCGCCGCCGCCGAAGTGCAGCTCGGCGTCCTCGGCAACGACACCGCCACGCTCGAGTTCCTGACGCGCTTCGCGCTCGCCGCCAACCGGCCCGACATCGCGCAGCGTTACGCGACGCGGCTGCTGCGCCTGTCGCTGGCGCCGGCCGCGATCGCGGCGTGGCTGGCGCGCTTCGCCGCGCCGGTGCCGGGCGAGTGGCTCGCGCTCGTCGACGCGCCCCGACTCGTTCGCGCGCAGGCCGAAGACGCGCAGCCCGGCGAGCGGCTGCCCGAGCCGAAACTGCCGTTCGACGACCGCATCTACACGCTGAGCTACGAGGTCTTTCTCGCGAACCGCAATCTCAAGGACGCGCTCGCGGTCGCGCAGTCGGCCGTGCGGCAGGCGCCGAAGAATGCCAAGTGGCGGCTGCGGCTGGCGCAGGTGGCCGACTGGACGGGCAACGCCGCGCTCGCACTCGAGCAGTGGCACGCGTACGCGCGGCTGACCGACGACGACGCCGCTTGGCGCGCGGTGCTTGCGCGCGCGCCGCAGGTGTTCGACTACGAACGCTGGGCCGAGGCGCTCGCGCGCGAGCTGCGCCGGCGGCCCGACGACCTCGATACCCTGCGCAAGCTCGTCCAGGCCTACGAGCTGCTCGGCGAACCCGACCGCGCGGTCGCGCTGCTGCGGCGCCATGAGCGCGGATCGCACCGCCGCGAAGTGCTCGCCCTGCTCGCCGATCTGGCCGAGCGAACCGGCGACGACGCGCTGCGCCGCGCGACCCTGCAGACGCTCGTGCGTGAGGATCCAGGCAACGTCGGCTACGCGATGCGGCTCGCCGCCGCCGAAGCGCAGCGCGGCGACAAGGCCGCCGCATTGGCCGCACTCGCCGCGGTCGCCGCGCGCGCGAGCCCGCAGCACGGGGACTTCTGGGACGCATACGCCGACCTCGCGCGCCAGACCGGGCGCGCGAGCGAAGCGATCCGCGCGTACCGCCGGCTGATCGAATCCGGCGACGCCGAAGAACACCATTACGCGGCGTTGAGCGAACTGCTCGAACGCGACGACCCGCGCGCGGCCGCCGCGGTCGCGGCGCAGGCGTATCTGCGTTTCGGCCATCCGTATCTGGCGCGGCGCACGCTGTATCTGTACCAGCGCGCCGGCGACGCCGCCGCCACACGCGCTTTTCTGGCACGCCTGACCGACGCGCAACGCAGCGCGCTCGCGCGGGACGCGCAGTTCCTGTACCAGCGCGCGCTGTTCGAGTTCGCCGACGGGCGGCCGGCGTACGCCCTGGCCGACGCGCGCGCGGCGCTGCGGCTCGAACCCGACAGCGTCGAGTTTCGGGCGCTCGTCGTCTGGGCGCTGATCGCGCTGCGCGACGCACCGGCGCTGCGCGCGACGCTGCGCGAATGGGCCGCCGGCGCCGCCGACGAGGGCGAACTGTGGGCGCCGTTCGCGGCGGGCTGGCTCGCCTTGCAGGAGCCCGCGCACGCGCTGCGCTACCTGCGGCTGAAGATCAAGACGACCAACGATCCGTTGTGGTGGCTGAACTATGCCGACGCGCTCGACCAGATGGGCGAGGTCGATGCGGCGTGGCGCGTGCGGCGCCATGCGTGGCTGGCGCTGCGCAGCGCCGCACCGGCCGGCGACCGCGAGCGCCAGCGCGAAGCCGAAACGCGCCGAGTCGCGCTGGCCGCGGCGTTCGAGCCGTCCGACGCCGCGCGTGCGCGGATGCTCGCGCTGCTGCACAGGCAGCGCGGCGCGGGCGGCGTCGACGCCGCCGCGCGCGACGCCGCGCTCGGCTACTGGATCGGACGCGGCGCGGCCGAGATCGCGCAGGCCTGGCTGCTCGCGGCGTACGCGAACGCGCTCGAGCGCCCGGCATGGGCGCGGCTGTCGGTCGCGCTCGCGAGCGACGATCGTGCGGAACTCGACGATCTGCTCGACACCGTCGCCGACTGGCTGCCCGCGGCCGACCGCATCGAAGCGGCGCAGCGCACGGGCCGCACCACCGTCGCGCAGACGCTCGCGTTCGACCGGCTCGCGCTCGCGCCCGCGCACGACGACCTGCACGCCCGGCTCGTCGCGCTGACGACCGCCGTGCCGCCGTACGCGGGCTTCGGCTGGAACGCGTTGCGCCAGCGGCCGTTGCGCGAAAGCGCGTGGGTCGTCGACGGCGCGGCGAACGTGTCGCCGCGGCTGCAGCTCGGCGTGGCGCTGCACGAGGTGGCGCGCGAGTCGACCGACGCCGCGCAGCTCGTCGGCGTGCCCGCGACCGAGCGCGTGCAATCGCTGTCGGCGCGCTACGACATCGCCGGCAACGGCGAGTTGCGCGCGCAGCTTGCCGCACGCGACGGCTTCGGCACGGGGATCGGCTTCGTGCTGCAGGGCGAGCGCGATGTCGCACCGCGGCTGCGGCTCGGCCTGCGGCTGGGGTTCGACGACCAGGCCACCGACAACGCGCTGCTGCGCATCGGCGGCCGCCGCGACACGGTCGGCGCGACCGCGTATTCGCGCCTGTCGCAGCGCGAGTTCGCCGCAGCGAGCTTCGAGACGAACCGCTATGCGGCGCTCGACGGCGGCGCGGTCGGTCGCGGCCGCATCGTTCGTATCGAAGCCGGCCACCTCGTTCGCACCGAATACCCCGACGTCGCGCTGCGCGTGACCGGCGCCGATCTGCGCTATTCGCCGCAAGCGGGGCTCGACGCGCGGCTCGCCGCGCTGCTGCCGCCGGCAGCGCGCGCGGGAGCCACCAATGCGGCGCTGCTGCCCGCATCGACCACCCAGTTCGGCATCGGCATCGCGCTCGGCGACGGCGCGCGCAGTGGATACTCGCGCGCATGGCGGCCGTGGGCGGCGGCCGCGCTGCTGCACGACCGCACGAGCGGCGCGAACACCGAGTGGGCGCTCGGCATCGGCGGCAGCGCCTTCGGCGCCGACCGCCTCGAATTCACCGCCGGCGGCGGCTCGACGCGCGGCGCGGAGGCGGCGCCGTACCGGCAATTCAGCGTTCGCTACCGATGGTTGTTCTGACGACAGTCTCGCTCAACGAATCGTGTTATCCAGGAGGGGTGCGATGAACGAATCGAAACGACGAAGGGAGTCCGCGATGGCCGGCATCGGCAAGATCGTCCTCGCGGGCGCGCTCGCCGCGCTTGCGGCGTGCAGCACGATCGACGTGGCGCCGCGCGCGCAACTCGATCGCGGCGCGCGCTGGGCCGTGTTACCGCTCGCCAACCACACCGAAACGCCGCAGGCCGGCGCGCGCGCGGCGGCGATCGTCGAAAGCGTGCTGCGCACGCGCGGCATCGGCGATCTCGTCCGCGCGCCGGGCAACCTGGGCGCAGAAACGCTGTTCGAGCCGCAGGACGCGCAGGCGGTCGACAAGGCGCTCGCGTGGGCGCGCGGCGCAGGCATCCGCTACGCGGTCACCGGAAGCGTCTCCGAGTGGCGCTACAAGGTCGGAGTCGACGGCGAACCCGCAGTCGGCCTGACGTTGCAGGTGGTCGACGTCGCGAGCGGACAGGTCGTGTGGACGGCGGCGGGCGGCCGCAGCGGCTGGAGCCGCGAAGCGCTTTCCGCCGTCGCGCAGAAGCTGGTGCGCGACCTCACGCAGCCGCTCGCGAGGTAACCCCGCGATGCGCATCCCGGCCGCCATCCGGCTCAAGCAGTCCGCCGCCGAGCGCGCCGCGCGGCGGCTTCTGCCGCGCACGGTCACGTTGTGGAAGCCGAGCGCCGACTGGCGGATCGCGCTCGGCGAAGCCCTGCTGTTCATGGGCGCTTCGCTCGCGGTGAGTTGGCTGCTCAATCCGCACGACCCGTTCTGGATCGAAGGCGGTTTTCCGTGGCTGTGGCTGGCGGCCGTGATCCTCGCACTGCGCTACGGCTCGGTGATCGGCGTGTTCTCGATGGCGTTTGCGCTGGCGGGTTGGTTCCTGCTGCAGACCTACGGCGGGCTGGCCGGCGAGTTCCCGCGCGCGAGCTTTCTGGGCGGGCTGATCCTCGCGCTGATCGCCGGCGAGTTCTCCGACGTCTGGAACGCGCGGTTGAACCAGGCGCAGGCGGTCAACGCCTACATCGACGAGCGGCTGCACGCGCTGACGCACAACCACTTCCTGCTGTCGGTGTCGCACGAGCGGCTCGAACAGGAGCTGATCGCGCGTCCCTTTACGCTGCGCGAGATGTTCGCCGCGCTGCGCGGGCGCGTGCTGCGCGAGGACGCGCGCGACGAGACGCTGCCGGCGGCCGGCTGGCTGATGCAGCTTGTGGCGCAGACCTGCCGCCTCGAGTGCGCGGCGCTGTTCGCGATCGACGGCACGCAACTGAAGCCGCAGGCGGTGGCGAGCGTCGGCGAGTTCGGCGCGCTCGACGAGTCCGACCCGATGCTCGCCGCCGCGCTCGAGAGCGGGCAGTTGACGCACGTGCAGAGCCAGCCTTTCGTCGAGGACGACCGGCCGAGCCGCTACGTCGTGTGCGCGCCGGCGCTCACCAGCGGCGGGCGGCTGCTCGGCGTCCTGGTCGCGCAGCGCATGCCGTTCACCGCGCTGACGCTGGAGACGCTGCAGCTCATTACGGTGCTGCTCGCGTACTACGCCGACAGCATCGACCACGCCGAGTCGACGCGGCCGGTTCTCGCCGCGTATCCGCGCTGCCCGGGCGACTTCGCGCTCGAACTGGTGCGCATGCAGCGGCTGCTGGCGACCGCGGCGATCCGCTCGTCGCTGGTCGCGTTCTGCGCGCGCGATCAGCAGTCGGCCGCCGAGTGGTTCGCGCGCATCGACCGGCTGCGCAGGACGGTCGACGTCGCGTGGTCGCACAGCGACGGCGGGCTGCGCGTGCTGCTGATGCTGCTGCCGCTGACCGCGCAAGCGGGACTGGCGGGTTACCTCGAACGCGTCGGCCGCTCGCTGCGCGAGCAGTACGGCGCGGACTTCGAGTCCGCCGGCCTCGCGGTCCACACCGCCGAGATCGGCGACGCGCCGCTGCCCGAGCAGCTCGCGGCGTTTCTGGAGCGCTGCCGTGCTTAGGCTGTGGATTCCCGCGCTGACGGCAGAGTCGGCCGCGCTGCTGCTGGCCGCGCGCGGCGCGGCCACCGTCGAGACGCTGCTCGCCTTCCTCGCGCTGCACGCGGCGGCGAGCGCGCTGATCGCGCTGGCGATCGAGCTGTTGTTCCCGCCCGCATATCGCCGTCCGCACCGTTGGATGTGGGCGACGCTGTTCGCGCTGAACTTCTTCGTTCCGGTGATCGGCCTCGCCGTAAGCCTCGTCGGCGTCGTCGCCGGCACGCTGTTTCCGCAACTCCTGCAGCCGAAGGTGTTCAACCGGGTCGCCGCGCCCGAGTACACGGCCACGCGCGACTACGACCTGACACGGCTGCGCGGCGGCGCGGTGCGCGCGCGCCTGCGCGCGCAGGAGATGCCGTCGATGGCGCGCGTCGAGGCGTTGCTGGCGATCGGGTCGGCGGCCACGCCCGCCAGCGGCGCGGTGCTGCGCGAAATGCTGGCCGATCCGGCCGACGACATGCGTCTGCTCGCCTACGGCCTTCTCGACCGCCGCGAGAGGTCGATCTCGGAGCAGCTCGTGCGCGAGCGCAGCGTGCTCGCCGCCGCCGAGGAGATCGGCGATCGCGACACCGCGCGCGCCGTCCACCACCGGATCGGGCAGCTCCACTGGGAGCTGGTCTACCAGGGGCTCGTTCAGGGCGACATGCAGCGCTACGCGCTCGATCAGGCGTTGATCCACACCGAGCAGGCGCTCGACGGCAGCGTGGCCGACGGCGCACGCTGGCTGCTGATCGGACGCATCCGCATGAGGCGCGGCGAGCTGGCGCCCGCGAGCGCAGCACTCGGCGCGGCGATCGAGCACGGAATGCCGCGCCGGGCCGTGCTGCCGTACCTGGCGGAGCTGCGCTTCCAGCAGCGCCGCTACGCGGAGGTGCGCAAGCTGATGTACGAGCTGGGCGCGTACCCCGCGTCGTCCGAGCAGCTCGGCGCGCTGCAGCAGTTCTGGGCGGCCTGAGCGGCAGCGGGAAGAACGGATGAGCAACGCGAACCGACAGGACTTTCCCACTGCGTCGAACGTCGACGTGCTGCTGCTGCTCGAAGGCACGTTCCCGTACGTCGCCGGCGGCGTGTCGAGCTGGGTCAACCAGATCATCCGCGGGTTCCCGCAGCTGCGCTTCGGCGCGATCTTCCTCGGCAGCCGGCGCGCCGACTACGGCGATCTCCGGTACCCGCTGCCCGACAATCTCGTCCACCTCGAGTGCCACTACCTGCACGAGCGCGCCAACGAGGACTACCAGCCGGCGCCGGCCGACGGCGACAGCGAGGCTTTCGCGCGCGTGGCGTCGCTGCACGAACGCTACCGCGCTGCGCGCGGTGGCACGGCCGAAGCGGGGCAGGCGATCGAACGCGAGCTCGCCGCGCTGCTGCCGCAGATGCGCGCCGGCGGCCCGCTCGACGAACGGGCGTTCCTGCACAGCCGCGAATCGTGGCGGATGATCACCGAAAACTATCGCGCGCGCTGCACGGACCCGTCGTTCGTCGACTACTTCTGGACGGTGCGCATCATGCACGCGCCCGTGTGGCGCCTGCTCGCGATCGCCGATCGCGCGCCGCGCGCGCGCGTGCTGCACACGATTTCGACCGGTTACGCGGGCTTCCTCGGCGCGCTGCTGCGGCATGTGCAGGGCGTGCCGCTGCTGCTGTCCGAGCATGGCATCTACACGAAGGAACGCAAGATCGACCTGTTCCAGAGCGCGTGGATCAGAGACAACCGCGGCGTGTTCGAGCGCAGAGGCGGCGAGGTCGCGTACTTCAAGGACCTGTGGATCCGCTTTTTCGAAGCGCTCGGACGCAGTTGCTACGCGGCGTCGCAACGCATCGTCGCGCTGTACGAAGCCAACCGCAGGCGCCAGATCGCCGACGGCGCACCGGAAGAACGAACGCTGTGCATCCCGAACGGCATCGACCTCGAGCGCTTCGCGAAACTGCGCGAACTGCGCCCGGCCGACGCGCCGCCCGTGCTCTGCCTGATCGGCCGCGTCGTTCCGATCAAGGACGTGAAGACCTTCATCCGCGCGATGCGCAGCGTGGTCGCGCACATCCCGCAGGCACAGGCGTGGATCGCCGGCCCCGAGGACGAGGACCCCGAATACGCGCGCGAGTGCCGGCTCGTCGTCGAGAGCCTGCAGCTCGAGGCGCACGTGAAGTTCCTCGGCTTCCAGAAGGTGCCGGAGCTGCTGCCGAAGATCGGACTCGTGGTGCTGAGCTCGATCAGCGAGGGGTTGCCGCTGGTGCTGCTCGAAGGTTTCGCCGCAGGTGTGCCGTGCGTCGCGACCGACGTCGGCTCGTGCCGCCAGCTCGTCTACGGACACGGGGCCGAGGACGAAGTGCTCGGCGCGGCCGGCGAAGTCGTTCAGATCGCCGATCCGCAGGCGCTTGCGGACGCAGCGGTGCGACTGCTCGCCGACCCGCATCGCTGGCGTCAGGCGGCGGCCGCCGGCATCGCGCGCGTCGAGCGCTACTACACACAGGCGCGGATGTTCGCCGCGTACCAGGCGCTGTACGACGAGGCGATGGGGGTGACGAACGCGAGCCCCTCGTCGCTGCCGTCGGCCCGCGGCCAAGCGGACGCGGATCGCAACGCCCCGCCCCCGAACTGGGCGGCGGGGTGCCCGGTGCACGCGAGCGAACCCGCGCTCGTGCCCACGGCAACGAGCGACTGACGCGGGCCCGCCATGGCAGGCATCGGCTTCGAACTGCGTCGCATCCTGAAGCGCGGCACGCTGCTGTCGCTGCTCGGCGCGTACGGCTATGCGGGGGTGATCGGTTCGGGGCCGTGGGTGCTGTCGATCGTCGGCATCCTCGCGGTCGGCCTGCTGACGGTCTCGACCGTGATCCCGAAGTTCGCGGTGACCCAGTTCCAGGTTTCGGTGACCTACCTGATCGCGCTGTCGCTGATCCTCACCGGGCCGTTCCAGCTCTCATACACGCGCTTCGTCGCCGACCGCATGTTCGAGAAGCGCAACGACCTCGTGCTGCCGAACTTCCATGCGGTGCTGCTGACGGTGACCTGGATCTCGGGGCTGACCGGGATGGGGGCGGCACTTTTCCTGTTCGACGGCGAATCGCTCGCGTACCGGCTGCTGATGGCCGCGGGGCTGGTGCTGCTGTCGAACATCTGGATCGCGACGGTGCTGCTGTCGGGGCTGAAGCAGCACAAGTCGATCGTCGCGCTGTACGGCGTCGGCTACGGCATCTCGGTGGCGGCGTCGATCGCGATGCACGGTCTCGGGCTGGCCGGACTGCTCGGCGGCTTCGTGCTCGGGCAGGCCGTCCTGTTGATGGGGATGCTGGGACTGGTGATCCGCGAGTTCCCGTCGGACCGCTTCATGTCGTTCGAGTTCTTCCGCCGCGAACTGCACTTCAAGAGCCTGATGTGGATCGGATTCGCCTACAACCTCGCGATCTGGATCGACAAGTTCATGTTCTGGTACTGGCCGCTGACGGGGCACAACGTCATCGGCCCGCTGAACGCCTCGCTGATCTACGACCTGCCGATCTTCCTCGCGTACCTGTCGATCATCCCCGGCATGGCGGTGTTCCTGCTGCGGCTCGAGACCGACTTCGTCGACTACTACGACGCGTACTACGACGCGGTGCGCAGTGGCGGCTCGCTCGCGCTGATCGAGCGCTATCGCAACGGCATGGTCGAGAGCGCGCGCATCGGCATCTTCGAGATCGTCAAGATCCAGACGATCGCCGCGCTGCTGGTGATCGTCGCCGGCGGCGGGTTGCTGCGCGCGCTCGGCATCTCGGAGCTGTACGAGACGCTGCTGCACGTGATGGTGATCGGCGCCGGCATGCAGGTCGTTCTGCTCGGCATCCTCAACATCTTCTTCTACCTCGACCGGCGCCGCATCGCGCTGTTCCTGGTCGGCGCGTTCCTGCTGCTGAACACGCTGTTCACCGCACTCACGCTGGCGCTCGGCCCGGCGTGGTTCGGCTACGGCTATGCGGGCGCACTGCTGATCGTGTGCGTTGCCGGACTGATCGTGATGGACCGCGTGTTCGAGCAGCTCGAGTACCACACGTTCATGCTGCAGCGGGGCGCGTAGTGCGGACTGCGGTCGATAGAATGCGCCTGCCTCGAAGCTCGTTCCGATGACTCTCGCCGTCGTTCGCAGCCGCAGCCTGTCGGGCATGTTCGCGCCGGAGGTGACGGTCGAGGTTCATCTCGCCAACGGGCTGCCTTCGTTCACGCTGGTCGGGCTGCCGGACACGGAGGTCAAGGAGTCGCGCGAGCGCGTGCGTGCGGCGATCCAGAATTGCAGGTTCGAGTTTCCGATGCGGCGGATCACGGTCAACCTCGCGCCGGCGGATCTGCCGAAGGAGTCGGGCCGCTTCGATCTGCCGATCGCGCTCGGCATCCTCGCCGCGAGCGGGCAGCTCACGCAGCGCGTGCTCGACCGTTACGAGTTCGTCGGCGAGCTGTCGCTGACGGGCGAGCTGCGGCCGGTGCGCGGAACACTCGCGATGACCTACGCGGTGTCGAAGGTGCCGCACGCGCAGACGCCGCGCGGCTTCGTGCTGCCGAAGGAAAACGCCGATGAAGCGGCGCTCGTCAGCGGAATCGGCATCTATCCGGCGAAGGACCTGCTGCAGGTCGTCGCGCATCTCGAAGCGGAAGCCGGCAACGCGCAGGCCAGGCGAATCGAACCGCATCACGCCGCCGTGCGGCTGACGCCGGCGGCGTATCCGGACTTCTTCGACGTCAAGGGGCAGAAGCCCGCCAAGCGCGCGCTCGAGATCGCCGCCGCTGGCGGGCACAGCGTGCTGATGGTCGGCCCGCCGGGGACGGGCAAAACGATGCTCGCGCAGCGCTTCCCCGGCATCCTGCCGCCGATGACGACCGACGAAGCGCTCGAATCGGCCGCGGTGCTTTCGCTGGTCGGCCAGTTCGCCACGCAGCGCTGGGCGATGCGGATGTTCCGTTCGCCGCACCACACGGCGAGTGCGGTCGCGCTGGTCGGCGGCGGCAGCAATCCGATGCCGGGCGAAATCTCGCTCGCGCATCACGGCGTGCTGTTCCTCGACGAACTGCCCGAGTTCGACCGCCGCGTGCTCGAGGTGATGCGCGAGCCGCTGGAGAGCGGCCGCATCACGATCTCGCGCGCGGCACGCCAGGTCGACTTTCCCGCGAAGTTCCAGTTGATCGCGGCGATGAACCCCTGCCCTTGCGGCTACCACGGCCACAAGACGATCGCGTGCCGCTGTACGCCCGACCTGATCGCGCGCTACCAGGACCGCATCAGCGGCCCGCTGCTCGACCGCATCGACATGCGCGTCGAGGTGTCTTCGCTGACCGAGGACGAACTGGTCGAGATGCCCGCCGGCGAGCCGACCCGCTACATCGCAGAGCGCGTGGCGCGGGCGTACGAGCGCGCGCTCGAGCGCCAGGGCAAGCCGAACGACGAACTGGGCGCGGCCGAGATCGAGCGCACCTGCAGGCCCGAGGGCGCCGTCAAGCAGTTGCTGCACGCGGCGAGCGTGCGGCTGGGCTGGTCGGCACGCGCGTACCACCGCGTGCTGAAGGTCTCGCGCACGATCGCCGACCTGGAAGGCGTCGACGAGCTCGCCACATCGCACGTCGCCGAGGCGATCCAGTATCGAAGGTCGTTGCGGGAAGCGTAGGTTCCGTTCCGGGGCGGCGGGTCGCCGAAGCGTCTCCGATTCATCACCGGCGAAATCCCCCCCTGCCCCCTTTGCGCAAGGCGGCGAGGGGGGATTCTCGATTGCGCCACCTCGGCGCGGCGATTACTTCCTCTGCCCGTCGTGCTTCTGCCGGTAGATGCGCCTGCTCTGAACGTGCTGGCGGTGCTGGATGCCGGCCTGCTCGCGCGGTCCGACATGGCCGTCGGCGCCGGCGCGCGCCTCGCTGCGGCCGACACGAGCCTGACCCGCTTCGAGGCGTGCAGCCTCGCGGTTCGTCAGCTCGCCCGACGCCATTCCCTGCTGAATGCGCTTTTCCTGGTTGATGTTGCGCTGGACGTCGGCCTGCATCCGGCGCGACGACGCCGAGTTGGGATCGCCGGTCTGCGCGTCGTGCTTTTCGCGCGCGATGTCGGCGCTCGCCCTGTTCTGCGCGGCGTTGATGCGCGCGCGCTCCTGCGCGGTGAGCTGGCCGTCGCGCAGCGCGTTGGATTCCATCTTGTCGATTCGCGCCTGCTCGGCCTGCAGCCGCGCGGCTTCGCGTGTGTTCAACTGCCCCGACTGCAGCCCCTGCTCGATGCGCCTTTCCTGATTGATGTCGCGTTGCGTGTACCCGGGTGCGGCGGTCTGCGCGAATGCGGGCGATGCGGCGGCGGCGATCAATGCGGCAAGCATCCGACGTTTCATCTCGACTCCCTGTCTCGGTGCATGGGACGACCCCATGGGCACGTTAACGGCGGGCGCGCTGCGCAGTCGACGGAAGTGCCGGTAAGAAAGTGCAACCGCCGTAAGCAGCGGTTGGCGCACGAGCCGCGCGTCACGGCCGCACGGCGGCCGCGATCGAGCCCGTCTGCGCGGCGCGCGTGGACGCAGGCGCGCCGAGGTCGCGTCCGATGCGTTCGGCCATCGCGTGGCCCGACTTGATGCAGTCGCCGATCGACACGCCGCCGCGCCAGTTGGCGCAGAAGTACAGGCCCGGTGCGGCCGCCTCGGCGCGTTCGACGGCGGCGATCCGCTCGCGATGGCCGAGCGTGTACTGGGGGATCGCCTGCGGCCAGCGCGTCACCACGCTCCACAGCGGCGTCGCCGCGCCGACGTACTGCGCGAGCGCGCGCTGCACGGTGGCGGCGATTT
>JBFMFC010000034.1:15892-38239 GCA_040752195.1 Pseudomonadota bacterium
CGCACGAAATCCGCAACCGTCTCCTCCACGTCGGGCGGCGCCGGCGCGACGAACGGCTCGCGCAACAGCGCGAGCTTGGCGCGCCAGGAAACGAGCCGCGTGCCGAGGAAGGCGCCCGGCGAAGTCGGCAGCGCGATCAGCGCGCCATCGCGCAGGACGTAGCGCCTCGCGGCAGCCGCGCTCGCTTCGAGCCGCTCGCTCCGGATTCCCGCATCGGCGAGCAGCTCGTCGATCAACGGCGTCGTGTCGAGGCCGCTGTTCGGGCCGAGCTCATACAGCACGCCGTCACGCCGTCGCGATCCGATCGCACCGCCGGGACGCGGCGCGACCTCGAGCACGACCACGCGCAAGCCCTGCCGCGCGAGCCGAAACGCCGTCGTCAGGCCCGACACGCCCGCGCCCACCACGATCGCGTCGGCATCGCGCGTCATCGCTTCACTCCGCCACCGCTCTTGCGCTGACGCCATCAGACCGCATCGTGCGTCGTTCGAGTGTGCCCTGCGTCAAACGATATGTCCGGTCGGCGCGAGCGCGCCGCGACGAACGTCGATACCACCGGCGGCGCGGCGGTTTAAGCCTCACGACAGCGGCAGCGAAAACCGTGCGCGCGTCTCGGCGCGCTCGATGGCGGCGGCGAGCTGCGCGTGCTCGGGCGTTCCCGGCGCGAGCTGCGCGAGAAGCCGGCGCCAGTAGTCGGCCGCGGCGCGGAAGTCACGCGCCTCGTACGCGGCGCTGCCTGCCATCTCCAGCGCGCGCGGATGCGCGGCGTTGAGCGCGAGCGCGCGGCCGATCAGCTCGCGCGGCCGCCCGGCGAGCGATCCGCCCTGCGCCATGCCGAGCGCATCGGCGTACTCGCACCACACGCCCGCATCGGCGGCGACCTTTGGCGAGACCTCGATCGCCTTGGCGTACGCGTCGGCGGCCGGCGCGAACAGGTCCGCCTGCATGCGCAGCCGCGCGAGCATCACCCACGCGCGCGCGTCCCGCGGCGAGCGCGCGAGGTGCGCCTCGAGCTCGACGGCCGTGACCGCGCCACGCGGCGCGTCGGACCCGTCCGGCGCGATCGAGAAAGGGTGTGCCGCGAATCGCGGGCTGCCGAGCAGCAGGTAGATCGCCAGCGCGGCAAGCGGCAGCGCCGCCAGCACCGCGCGCGTCGACCCGCGCGGCAGGCTGCGGCGCGGGCGCGCCGGCGCCGCTGCGGCATCGGCGAGCACGCGCCGCTGCAGATCGTCGCGCGCGCTGCGGAACTCGGCCTCGTCGAGCGCACCCCGCTCGCGCTCGCGCTCGAGCTCGTCGAGCTGCTGGCGCAGCACCTCGGCATTGATCTGCGCGCGGCTGGCGCGGTCGTCGCGGGGTCGCGCCCGCAGCCCCGCAAGCACGGACAGCAGCGCGACGAGCGTCATCCCGACGGCGATTGCGACAAACGCAGCCATGCCTCAGTGTGACACCGCAGAGAAAAGGCGGGCTGCAACCCCGCCTTGTCGAGTGGGACGGCGTTCCGGAGCGCGCGTCACTTCTTCTCCGGCGTCGCCGGCGGCGCGCCCTTGCGCCTGGCCGCCATCGCGTCGTCGAGGATCTTGATGCCCTCCTGCGAAGCGGTAACCGACTTGGCGAGCGATGCCGTCGCCGCGTCCGGGTTGTGGAAGGCGTGGCCGTTGGACGCCGTCCACCACTCCCAGTGCTGGTGCGCGACCGTGTGCTTGTCGCGCGCCTGGTTCAGCACCGCTTCTTCGAGCCCGAGGTTCTTCGCCTCCTCGAACTTGTCGACCAGCCGCGTCAGCCAGAACTCGGCCTTGCGCGTCTTTCCCTGCACGCGCGCGTGCAGCGACTCCATCACGTACCTGGCCTGCTTCTCGTTCCACTCGGAGTGGCAGGTCAGGCAGGTCTCCTTGATGTAGTGCTTCGGGCTGGTCTGCCAGTGCAGCGTGTAGAGCTTGCCGGTTTTTTTGTCCTTGACCTTCGGCATGTGGCACTGGTGGCACTCCACGCCGGCGAGCTGGTGCTTCGAGCCGTAGTAGTTCTCGACGTCGGGATGCTGGCTCTTGATCAGCGCCGCACCGGTGATCGCATGGCGGAAGTCGCGGAAGTTGATCTTCGTGTAGTGCGCCAGCGTGTCGTCGACGCTCTTGAACGGGAAGTGGTTGGTTCGCCGGTCGTCCATGCCGATCGGTTTGCCCGTGACGGGATCGAAGCCGGGGTTGCAGTTGTACTCGACGTGGCACTGGCCGCACTGCAGCTTGGTGTCGTAGCGGCTGAGCTTGGCGACCTTGCGCGTGTGCCCGCGCACGCCGAGATCGACGACGTCGATCTTCGCCGCCCGCGCGTCCTTGTGGAACAGCGTGTCCTTCTCGGGTCGCGTCAGCGCGTCGATCAGGCCGTCACGGATCACGCGCGGCTTGGCCGAATGCGGGTCATGGCAGAAGAAGCAGTTCAGTGCGTGGTTCACGTCCTTGACGAGATCGACGACCTTCGACGTGCGGCTCCACTTGGCGGTCGGCACCGGATCGCCGAGATACGCCCAGTCGAGGATCAGGTCGGCCGACTTGCACGACCAGCACACCGGGTTCGCCGCGGCGGCGGTGCCGGGCCTGAAGACCTTCTGCTCGGAGTTGCCGGGCTGCGTGTCTTCGATGACCTCCCAGACCTTGAAGTTGCCCTGCTTCGTCAGGTACTGCCAGCCTTCCTTCGGCTGGAAGCGCCCGCCGAAGGCGCGATCGACGACGAACTGGTCGAGCACCATGAACATGTGCGAGCGCGCCTCGTTGTGCTCGCGCGTAAAGCCGTGCGGCGCCATCAGCTTGTCCCACGACGGGTTCGGCGAAGGTCCGGTGGCGAGTGACTTTTCCCGGCGCGCCGGCTTGTCGTAGTTCATCGTGTACTGGCTGTCGTACTGCAGTTTGTGACACGCGCCGCAAGCGGCCGGGTCCATGTTGGTCGCGGGCCGCGTCTTGGCGTCGCGCAGATGGCTGTCGAGCCCGCTGTGGCACGCGCTGCACTCGACGCCCTGGTGCTTGCCTTCGTCGTGGAACGCCTTGATCGGCGCGTGACAGGTCAGGCAGGGGCCCTTGTCGAAGCCCGCTTTCTTCGCTTCGGCCCTTTTCGCCTGCGCCCAAGCGGGCTCGGCGGCAAAGCTCAGAAGAACGAGCGCTGCAACAGCGGTCGCAGCGCGCAGGAACAGGTCGGTCCAGCGGGACAGTTTCATGTCCCTCCTCCATCGGTGATCGCAGAGTTTTTCGCGGTGACGACTGTCGCGCCGGATGCGGCAATCGTCGGCGAATTTCTCGCAGCCGCAGATGCGCCGCTTGACTCAAGTCAACGGCGATGCACGCGCGCTCGCGCCTTTGGAGGTAGGGATCGAATCGACCCGCGTGCTGTTACCCGGGTCGTTACACGGATCGCGCGATCCGCCAACAGCTACGGCACGACGTTGTCGATCGTCACCGAGACGCCGCGCGCGCCGACCTTGACCGGCTTGGACAGGCCTTCCAGATCGCCGCTCGTCGGCGTGGCCCCGCCCGTTTTCGAAACGCGCGCGCCGACGACGACCTCGGAGAACGTCGACAGCTTGAAGTTCGGCGACATCGCCATCGCGTCGTCGAGCACGAAGTTGGCCGGCAGGTCCTTGACCTGCACCTTGACGATCGCCAGCGGCATGCGCGGACCCTCGGCCGCCCGCGCGAAGATGAAGACGACATCGTCGGGCCGCGCCTTCGCTTTCAGCGCGGGCGCCAGATCGACCGAGCCGGCGACGCTGCCCGCGGCCGCAGACGCCGCCGCCGGCGTCTTCGCTGACGGCGCTGCGGCTTGCGGCGCGGCGGCCACGGGCACCGGCTTGAGGCCGCCCAGCTCGCGCGCCTCGGCGATGCTCGCGGCGATCGACTTGGCGATCTCGGACTCCGCCGGCACGGCATTGCGCAGGCGCTCCCAGTAGTCGACTGCGGTCTTGTAGTCCTTGCGGTCGAACGCTTCGGTGCCCGCCATCGCGAGCGCCTTCCACTGGTTCGGATCGAGCGCGAGCGCCTTCTTGACCAGCGCCATCGGTTCGCCGGAGATCTTGCGACCGCGCGCCATCGCGAGCGCATCGGCGTAGTCGGCGAGAACGCCGGGGTCGTCCGGCACGAGCTTGACCAGCGTTTCGTACGCCTGCGCGGCCTCGGAGAAGCGGCGCATCACGTAATAGGTGCGCGCGAGCGTGACCCAGCCGTTGGCGTTGTCGGGCTCCTGCTTCAGACGCTCGGCGAGCTTCTCGACGATGCGCTCGACTTCGCCCGGGGCCATGTTGTGCGGCGAGCCTTCGCCCATCGCCTGCTGCAGCGCCGGGTCGAACGCCGCGAGATCGCCGCGCTGCCAGTAGATCAGTCCCGCCGCGACGGGCACGACGAGCGCGATCACGACTGCGGTCGCGCGGCCGCTGCGCGACGTCGGCGCCGGCGCAGCCGCGGTCTGCCCCGCGACGTCTTCGAGCACGCGCCGCTCGAGCTCCGCCTTGGTCTCGGCGTACTGCTCGGCCGACACCGCGCCACGCGCACGTTCGGCCTCCAGCTCGGCGAGCTGGTCCTTGAGGATGCCGAGATTGGCCGCCGCGCGCTCGACTGCGAGCGTCGAAGGTTCACGCCGCAGCAGCGGCGGCAGCAGCCAGGCAAGGCCAACGGCGACGAGGATCGCCGCGATGAAGACGAAGGTGGTCACGTGATCTCGATCCGATGCATGGTCCGTCCGTCCCCGCTGCGCCGCCGGGACGCCGCCTAGTTATCTCTTCCCTTGCCGGCGGCGGCGCCGAGCAACTGCTCGGCGCGTGCGCGCTCTTCCGGCGTCAGCGGCACCGCGGCGGCCGGGCTGCGCCGGGCGCGCACGACGCGCACGAGGACGAACAGGCCGATCGCCGCGAGCAGCGCGGGACCGCTCCAAAGCAGCGCGGTCGTCGCCTTGAACGGCGGGCGGTAGAGCACGAAGTCGCCGTAGCGCGAGGTCATGAAGTCGATGATCTCGGCGTCCGAGCGTCCCGCAGCGATCTGTTCGCGCACCTGGCGGCGCAGGTCCTGCGCGAGCTCCGCGTTCGACTCGGCGATCGACTGGTTCTGGCACACGAGGCAGCGCAGCCTCGAGGCGAGATCGTGCTCGCGCTTGGCCGCCACCGGATCGTTCTCGGTCGGCACCGCGACGTTGGCAAGCGCCGCGCCGCTCGCGAGTGCGAGCGCCACCGCAAACAAAGCGACGAGTCGTTTCATGACTTCTGCTGCAGTTCGCGCACGAGCGGCAGGATCTTCTTCTCGAGCGCCTCCGCGGTGATCGGGCCGATGTGCTTGTGGCGGATCACGCCCTGCTTGTCGATGACGAAAGTCTCCGGCACGCCGTAGACGCCGAAGTCGATACCCAGCCGCCCGTCGCGGTCGACGACGTTGACGAGATACGGGTCGCCCAGTTCGGCGAGCCAGCGCTTCGCCGCCTCGGGCTGGTCCTTGTAGTTCATGCCGACGATCGGAACGAGCTTCTTCCCCGCGACCTCGTTCCACAGCGGATGCTCCTGCCGGCAGGGCGTGCACCACGACGCCCACACGTTGAAGATCCACACCTGCCCGGCCATGTCCTTGCTCGCGAACGCGGTTTCGGGCGCGTGCAACTTGGGCCGCTCGAACACCGGCGCCGGCTTGCCGATCAGCGGCGAAGGCACTTCGCGCGGGTTCAGCCACAGGCCGCGCAGCAGGAACGCCGCGAGCACGACGAACGCGGCGAGCGGCAGCAGGTAAAGCGCGAGTTTCCTGGCGTTCATTCGCTTGCTATGCGGCGGCGGGCTTCAGTCCCGCGGTGATCTCGTCGCGGCGCGCCAGCGCGCGGTAACGGCGGTCGGACATCGCGAGGAAGCCGCCGAGCGCCATCAGCACACAGCCGCCCCAGATCCACGTGACGAAGGGCTTGTAGTACACGCGCACGGTCCAGCTTCCGTCGTTGCCGACCGGCTCGCCGAGCGACACATAGACGTCGCCAGTGATGCCGGTGCGGATCGACGCCTCGGTCATCGGCATCTGCGACTGCGCGAAATAGATGCGCTTTTCCGGATGCAGCAGGTCGATCTGCTTGCCGTCCTTCAGCAGCGTCACGTTGCCGCGCGCCGCCGTGTAGTTCGGGCCCGCACGCTCGCCCACGCCGTCGAAGCGGAACGTATAGCCGTGCACCGCGACCGTGTCGCCCGGCGCCATCTTGACGTCGCGCTCGACCTGGAAGCTGCGCACCGTCGTGACGCCGACGATGAACACCGCGATGCCGAGGTGGGCGAGCACCATCCCCCACCAGCCGCGCGGCTGCTGCGCCAGCCGCGCGAGCACCGATCCTGGCTGGTTGCGGATCTGGTAGCGGACCACTTCGACCGTCGCCAGCGCGACCCACGCGGCGAGCCAGTAGCCGAACGCGGACATCGGCGACCACGGCAGCCCGTCCTCGAGCTTGCCGAGGAAAGGCAGCGTGATCCCGAGCACCAGCGAAATCATCAGCGCCCAGCGCAGCCGCACCCACAGGTCCGGCAGCGGCGCCTGCTTCCAGCGCGCGATCGGACCCACCCCCATCAGGAACACCAGCGGCGCCATGATCGGCACGAAGACCGTGTCGAAGTACGGCGGACCCACAGAAATCTTGCCGAGTCCGAGCGCGTCGAGGAACAGCGGATACAACGTGCCTAGCAGCACCGCGCCGCACGCCACCGCCAGCAGCACGTTGTTGGCGAGCAGCAGCGATTCGCGCGAAACCGCGTCGAACCGCCCTCCCAATCCCACCTTCGGCGCGCGCAGCGCGAACAGCGCCAGCGACGAGCCGATCACGAGCACGAGGAAGATCAGGATGAACACGCCGCGCCGCGGATCGGTCGCGAACGCGTGCACGCTCGTGAGCACGCCCGAGCGGACGAGAAAGGTGCCGAGCAGCGACAGCGAGAACGCGAAGATCGCCAGCAGCACGGTCCACGCCTTGAAGGTGCCGCGCTTCTCGGTGACCGCGAGCGAATGAATCAGCGCGGTGCCGACCAGCCACGGCATGAACGACGCGTTCTCGACGGGATCCCAGAACCACCAGCCGCCCCAGCCCAGCTCGTAATACGCCCACCACGAGCCGAGCATGATGCCGAGCGTCAGGAAGCACCAGGCGACCGTCGTCCACGGCCGCGACCAGCGCGCCCACGCGGCGTCGAGCTTGCCGCCGAGCAGCGCGGCGATCGCGAACGCGAACGCGACCGAAAAGCCGACGTAGCCCATGTACAGCAGCGGCGGGTGGAACACCATGCCGGGGTCCTGCAGCAGCGGGTTCAGGTCACGTCCTTCCTGCGCGGCGGGGAAGAGACGTTCGAACGGATTCGACGTGAGCAGCATGAACAGCAGGAACCCGGCGCCGACCAGCCCGATCACGCCGAGCACGCGCGCGGCCATGTCCTCGGTGAGATGGCGGCTGAACGCGCTGACCGCCACGCCCCAGCCGGTGAGCATCAGCACCCACAGCAGCAGCGAGCCTTCGTGCGAGCCCCACGACGCGGCGATCTTGTATTGCAGCGGCAGCAGCGTGTTCGAGTTGGTCGCGACGTTGAGCACCGTGAAGTCGCTCGCCATGAACGACCATACGAGGGACAGCCACGCGGTCAGCACGAAGACGAACTGCCCGCGCGCGGCGGGGCGAGCGACCGCCATCCACTCGCGCACGCCCTTGTGTGCGCCGACGAGCGGCAGCGTCCCCTGCACCAGCGCCAGCAGCAGCGCGAGGATCAATGCGAAGTGGCCGATCTCGGGAATCATCTGACAGGTCCCATGGGTGAACGCCGCGCGCCGCACTCGACGGCGCCGCAGCGCAGTTCAGTCCGTGCGCACGGTCTTCTGCGCCTTTGCCGCCTGCTCGACCGCATGCGCAGCCTCCGGCGGCATGTAGTTCTCGTCGTGCTTGGCGAGCACTTCGGAGGCCTGGAAGACGCCGTCGGGGCCGAGCCTGCCTTGCGCGACCACACCCTTTCCTTCCCTGAACAGGTCCGGCAGGATGCCCTTGTACACGACCGGGATCGTGTGCGCCGTGTCGGTGACGCGGAAGCTCACCGACACGCCGTCGCGCTTGACGCTGCCGGTCTCGACCAGCCCGCCGACGCGGAAGGGGCGCGCCTGCGGCGCCTTGTGCGCGGCGATGTCCGACGGCGAGAAGAAGAACACGAGGTTCTGCCGGAACGCCGACAGGATCAGCGCGACGGCCACACCCAGCACGGCGACGCCGCCGAGGATCAATGCGAATCGCTTGTGACGCGGTTTCACGACGAGCTTCCTTTCGAGGCGCGCGCGTAGCGCGTGACTTCCTGCAGTGCGCGCCGCCGGCGCGCGCGCAACGACAACATCTCGGCGATCAGCACGACCGCGGTCACGCCGTACGAGCCCCACACGTACCAGGCGTAGCCGCCCATGCTCAGGAAATTCTCGAGACTGCCCCAGTTCACGGTGCGAGCTCCAATGGCCTAGCCGCGCGCCAGTTCCTGCACCCACGCGGCGCGGCGCTCGCGCTCGAGCAGGATCGCGCGAACGCGCACGAGGATCGCGGCGATCGCGTACATCCAGAACGCGAACACCATCAGCAGCATGCCCGCCAGCATCGTCGCCGCCATCGAGGTGCCGCCGGGCTTGACGGATGCGCCCTGGTGCAGCGTGTTCCACCACTGCACCGAGAAATAGATGATCGGCACGTTGACCACACCGACCAGCGCGAGCACCGCGCTCGCTTTGTCCGCCCGGCGCGGATCGTCGATCGCAGCCTGCAGCGCAATGAAACCGAGGTACAGGAACAGCAGGATCAGCGTCGAAGTCAGCCGCGCGTCCCATACCCAGTACGCGCCCCACGTCGGCCGGCCCCACAGCGCGCCGGTCCACAGCGAGATGAACGCCATCAGCGCGCCGGTCGGTGCGATTGCGCTCGCCATCATCGCCGACAGCCGCGTGTTGAACACCAGACCCACACCCGCCCAGAACGCCATCACGACGTACAGGAACATCGCCATCCACGCGGCCGGCACGTGGATGAAGATGATCCGGTAGCTCTCGCCCTGCTGGAAGTCGGTCGGCGCGACGAAGAAGCCGACGTACAGCCCCGCGATCGCGAGCACGGCCGCCAGCGTGCCGAACCACGGCACCATCCGCCCCGCGAGCGGATAGAACACGTTCGGGGCCGCAAAACGAAAGACGCTGAAGCCAGAGGTGGCGGTAACGGTCGATGACATGATCGGTGCGCAGTCTACGGGCCGGATCCCAGCGAAGCTTGTCCTGCCGCAAACCGGCGCCCGCTTTCGTAACCGAGCCTGTGACAATACCGGACCGGGGAGATTCCCCGGGCCGGCGCGCGTTAGGCCGAACGACTTCGCAGCCGGCCCGACGGCGGCCGCGAGTGCGGATTATTCCAAAGAAATCCGCAGCGCCGCGGCGATTGCCCACGGAGCAAGTACGGTCGCGCCGAGGGACATCGCGCCGAGCAGCAGCAGATGGCCCTGCGGCGACAGCCCGCCGGCGGCCGTCTCCACCGCGCCGGCGCCGAAGATCAGCACCGGCACGTACAGCGGCAGCACCAGCAGCGTGATCAGCACGCCGCCGCCGCGCAGGCCGAGCGTCAGCGCCGCGCCGACCGCGCCGATCAGCGACAGCGCGGGCGTGCCGAGCGCGAGCGACGCGACGAGGATCCGCGTCGCGTCCGCATCGAGGTCGAACATCACCGCCAGCAGCACTGCCATCGCCGTGATCGGCAGCCCGGTGACCAGCCAGTGCGCGGCGGCCTTCGCCAGCACGATGACCGGCAGCGGCTCGCCCGTGAGCAGCATCTGCTCGAGCGTGCCGTCGGCGTAGTCGTTGGCGAATAGCCGGTTCAGCGACAGGATCGCCGCCAGCAGCGCGGCGACCCACACGATGCCCGGCGCGATCGTCCGCAGCGTGTTCAGCTCGGGGCCGACGCCGAGCGGCACCATGGTGACGACGACGACGAAGAACAGCAGCGTGTTGGCCACGTCGGCGCGCTGGCGGAACGCGAGCAGCAGGTCGCGCCGCACGACGGTGGCGATCGTGCGCATCATGCGGCCGGCTCCGCGACGCGCAGATCGAGCCGCATCACGTGCCCCGGCAGCGGCACCTCCTGATGCGTGGTCAGGACCACGCAGCCGCCGCGCTCGAGCTGCGCGGCGATGAGCCGGGTCAGCACCGCCACGCCGCGCGCGTCGAGCGCGGTGAAAGGTTCATCGAGGATCCACAGCGGCGCGGCGTCGGCGAGGAACAGCCGCGCCAGCGCCACGCGCCGCTTCTGCCCCTGCGACAGCGAGCGTGCGAGCGCATCCTCGAAGCCCGCGAGCCCGATCGCGGCGAGCGCCTCGCGCGCACGCGCGATCGATCCGCTGCGGCCCGCGATCGCGGCCGCGAAGTGGACGTTCTCCGCCGCCGACAGATCGTCCTTGACGCCGTTCAGATGACCGACATAGGCGAGCGCCTGCCAGTACTCCTCGCGCAGCACGCGCACGTTCTCACCGCGCCAGCGGACCTCGCCGTGCGCCGGCGTCGCGAGCCCGCACAGGATGCGCAGCAGGCTCGTCTTGCCGGCGCCGTTTTCTCCGGCGACATGCATGCAGGTACCGGCGTCGACGCGGAACGACAGATGCCGGAACAGCAGCCGCTCGCCGCGCACGCATTCGAGATCGATCGCTTCGAGCATCGGCCTGGGAACGAATCGCTGCCAACGCTGCCGCAGAACGGCAGCCAAAGGCGCGAAGGGTAAGCGAGCGCGCCAAGCGCCACAAGTGCGCCGGGGCCGTGAATCGGTGGATAAAAAAAAGCCGCGCCGGCGGCGCGGCCCGAATCGCTTCGAACGCTTTCTTCAGAACTTGTATTTGGCGATCAGGTACACGATGTTTGCCCGGTAGCCGGGGTTCGCGTACCAGCCCGACAGGTAGCTCGTCGTCGTGCTGATCGGCGTGACCGGAACGACGTAGGTATAGCCGTTGAACTGCACGTCGTTGAACTTCAGCTCTTCGTACGAGTAGCCGCCGGCGAGCTCCCAGCTCGGGTTCGGGCGGTAGATGCCCTTGAGGTTGACGGCCCACTTCTCGTTGTTGCCGTAGTTCGTGATCGGCACCAGCGTGGCCGCCGGCGCGCCGCTCGGCAAAGCCTGCGCGGTCACCGCAACGTCGCCTTCGCTGCGGCCCCACAGCAGCGAGCCCTTGACCATCAACCGCTCGCGCACCGGCCAGTCGAAACCCAGACCGAACGACGAGTTCGTGTCCCTGTTGCGCGCCGACCAGTTGAACGCGGTCGTCGTCGCCGGCTGGAACGGGTCGAAGCAGTTCGGCGAGGTCACCGGGCAGGTGCCCGCGTTGATCGTGCGGTGGACCGAGTCGTACTTGATCACCTCGTAGTCGGCGAAAGCCAGCACGCGGAACACGTCGCGGTCGCCGAAAGCCGCCGTCAGGTACAGCTCCTGGCGGTCGTCCTTGGTGCGGCCGAGGATCGTGTCCTTGTACTTGTTCTTCTTCAGATTCAGCTCGATGCCGAAGTCGACGGTCGGCGACGGCGCGAAGTCCAGCGCCAGCTTGACGAGATCCTGGTCGACATTCGACACGTCGTAGCGCGCGACGAAGCGCTGCAGGAACAGCGGGTCGTTGGCGTTGGCGCCGAGACTGCCGGCGACGAAGTTCGAGCGGCGCTCGGTCAACTGGTACTTGACGCGCGCGCTCATCAGGTCGAGCGAGCTGTTCTTCCACTCGAACGAGTACCTCTTTTCCTCGGTTTCGGTCGAGTCCTTGCGGTGGCGTTCGAGGTCGGAGTAGTCGAAGCCGGCGTTGAACTTGTTCTGCGGGTTCAGTCGGAAGCCCGCCTCGACGCCGTAGTTCTTCCTCTCGTAGCTGAACAGCTCGGTGTCGCAGTCGGACACCGCCGGCGGACCCGCCTGCGGGTTGTCGCCGCAGCCGAAACCGGTGGGCAGCGCGAGGAAATCGATCTTGCTCGACTCGTTCTTCTTCTCGAAGTTGTTCAGGTACAGCCGCGTGTCGATCTGCCGCGTCGGGTTCGACGTGAGCGAAATCGAGTACGTGTCGTACTTGATGTCGCCGCGGAACACCGGGCTGGTCGGGTTGCTCGCCGGGTTGGTGCCGCCGGTCGACAGCATCGTCGGCAGGATCGCGACGTCGTTTTCGGCCGTGCTGGTCGTGTAGCGCAGCGCCAGCGCGG
Organism: Pseudomonadota bacterium; assembly: GCA_040752195.1. Classification (GTDB taxonomy): domain Bacteria; phylum Pseudomonadota; class Gammaproteobacteria; order Burkholderiales; family Burkholderiaceae_F; genus DSNY01. The sequence continues at coordinate 28,099 of JBFMFC010000034.1, forward strand.
AGCCCAACGGCAGCTGCTTGAAGATCGCGTTCGCGCTCCAGCGCTTGTAGTCGTTGTCGGGCGCCAGCGGCGAGGCGTCGAGCCCGCCGAAGAAGTTGTTGCTCCAGCGCAGCACCGGGTTGTCGTTCTCGAACTTGCTCGACAGGAAGTTCAGCGACACCTGCAGCCGCTTGCTCGCGTAGCCGCCTTCGAGCGACAGGTTCTTCGTCGTGTAGTCGACCGGTATCGCGAAGTCGACGAAACCGTTGACCGGGCTGGTGCCCTTGGCGTAGGACTGCAGCTTGCTGCCGTCGAAGGCGATCTGGCTGGCGTCGACACGCACGTACCACGGCGAGTTGAACGAGAACTCGAACGCGCCGCCGTCCTTGCGGCGCTTGTACTCGAGGTCGTAGCTCGACCACAGCGCGGGGTCGCCGACCGTCGCGACCGCGCCGGCGGACGTGTCGATCGTCTGCAGCGCGGTGCCGATGCCGCTGTACGGCGAACGCGCGCCGAAGGTGAAGTTATGGCGCAGGCTGTCGCTGTAGAGCTGGTACTTGAACAGGCCGTAGCGGCCGCCGCGCACGTTAATGAACATGTCGTCGCGCGCGAGGTTCTCGCCGTAGACGTCCAGGTAATAGTTGCGGCTGCGGCCCTTGACGTCGATCACCGACAGCACGCCGCTGGCGAGGTCGCGGTACTCGTTGAGCTTGGCTGCGTCGATCGTGTCGTCGTCGACGTACAGCCCGCCGACGCCGACCGAGCCGCCGATCTGGAAGTCCTGTGCGAACGCGGGCGCGGCGACGAACAGGTTCGCGATCAGGACCGAAATCAGTTTGCGTGTCATGTTCGCCTCCTTATCGCGTGAAGAACTTGCCGCGGTTGCCCGGCGCGTTGCTGCCGTGGATCGCCTGGTGGCAGTTGACGCACCCACGGGCGAGGAAGCGCGTGTTCTGCGTCCCCGGCGCGAAGCTGTTGTTGCCGCCGTAGAACGTGCCCGGGTGGCGCGACCAGTCGTGGCAGTCCTGACACAGGTTCGGAACCTTCTCGTTCAGCAACTTCGCGTGGTTCGAGCCGTGCGCGTTGTGGCACGACAGGCAGTTCTCCTCGACCGGCGCGTGCTCCCAGATGAACGGGCCGCGCTTGTCGCCGTGGCAGTCGATGCAGAGCTGGTTGACCGACTCGTTCTTCACCATCGCCGGGCTGAGCGCCCCGTGCGGGTTGTGGCAGTCCGAGCAGGCGACCTTGCCTTCGACGATCGGGTGGTGCGAGGTCTTGTTGATCTGCGCTCGGATGTTCCGGTGGCAGGTGTTGCAGGTTTCGTACTGCAGCGTCCGCTGCGTCGTCACGAAAGGACTGACCGACGGGTTGCCCGGCTTGCCGTGGATGTTGTGGCAATCGTTGCAGGCGACGTCGTTCTTGCGGTGCTTGCCGGAGTCCCAGAACGTGAGCTGGCGGTGGCCGTCGTGGCAGGCCAGACAGATCCGGCTCTTGTCGTCGCCGGGCAGCTTCTTGGCGAAGCGTTTCGGCATCGCGGCCTTGGTCGGGTCCTTCAAGTGCTCGGTCGCGTCGCCGTGGCAGGCCTGGCACTGCCGCCCGCTGGCGTCGTTGCGCGCCCCGTGCGCTGTGAGCGCAATGGACGTGTGCGATTCCTCGTGACACTTGGCGCAAACCGGCGTTTCCGCCGACTTCGCTTGTGCCGGCGCCGGTGAAGTGAAGGCGAGCGACAGCGCCAGCGCGCCCGCGCTCATCAGCGCGGCGGTCAGACGACGATGCATAGGCAACCCCCTCTTTGGTTCGGGCCGGCCCGGCCTGCGAAGCGCCTCACCGCACCCGTTGCTTCTTCAGCGCGGGGTAGTATCGGCACCGGCCGCAGCGCGGAGGTTGACCTGGATCACGGCGGCGCGGTCGCCGTGCGAAACAGGCGACGGTCCCGCGACGGGTGTAACTCTCCGCGTAACGCAGCGACCTTATCGGGCTTCCCGCCGCGCGCGCCGAGGGTTGTTGACTGCGGTCAACCGCCGCACCCGCCCGTGGCGCACCATGTCATATCCGATCGATGCGGCGGCGCGAGACGGAAAACGATGCCGGCAAGCACGTCAGCAGACGCGCGCTGGTCGGATGCGGCCGAGGTCGAGGCCGCAATCGCCAGCGTGCTCGAAGCCGAACGCGCAGCGGGTGCGGCCGTCGAGGCTTGCGCCGCGCAGGCGCAGGCACGCGTCCAGCATGCGCGCGATCGCGCGCGCGCGATCGCCGAGCGCGCGGCGCAGCGCACCGCGCGCGTGCGGCACGTGTGTGCTGCCCAGCTCGCCGCGCGCCTGGCCGCTATCGAGCACGAGCGACAGGCGCTCGCCCGCGGCACTGACGCCGACCCCGCCGATCTGCAGCGAATGCAGGCGGCGATCGACGAGCTCGCCGACGCGCTCGCCGGCGGCGAGCATCGCTCCCCAAGCGGCGCGCCATGATCGCCGGGCTGCCGATCGAGTACGCGTACGCGCGCGCATCGGCGCGCCTGACGCAGCGCCCCGACGAGCGGCTGTGGACGCAGCTTCGCAGCGCACGCAGCGTCGGCGCTGCGCTCGAGGCGGTGCGCGGCGGCGCCGCCGCGGCGTACGTCAGCGGCATCACGTGGCCGGCGCCGCTGGCGGACCTCGAACTGGCCTTTCGCCAGCAGTGGCGCACGCGCGTCGACGAAGTGGCACGGTGGGCGCCCGACGCGTGGCGCGCGGCGCTGCGCTGGACCGCATACCTCGTCGATCTGCCGGCGCTCGTGCATCTGCTCGGCGAAGAGCCCGTGCCGCCGTGGATCGGCACCGATCCCGTGCTCGCGCCGTACGCGCTCGACGCACGCGGCGATCGGCTTGCGCGTCTGGCGGAGGGGCCGCTCGCACCGCTCGCGCTCGCGGTCGAAACCGCCGCGCCGCCGCCGCGCCGCATCGACACCGCAGCGCGACCGCGCGTTCGGCTGCACGCCGCGCTGCGCGCATGGGAAAACGAGTGGCGCGCGCGCTGGCCTGCCTGCGACAGCGAAGCGCGCGCGGGCCTGGAGCGGCTCGTCACGCGCGTGGCAACTCACGTGGCGCGCTTCGGCGCGCTGGCGGTCGAAGACGCGCCGGCCGCGCGGCAGACGCTCGCCGCCGATGTCGGCGCGCTGCTGCGCCGGTCGGCCGCTCAGCCGGCGGCGCTGTTCGCCTATCTGGCGCTCGTCGCACTCGACCTCGAACGGCTGCGCGGCGAGATCGTCGTCCGCGCCGCGTTCCGCGCGACAGCGGGGGCCGCGTCATGATCCGCCCCGAGCCGGCGCGCTGGTTCGAGGTCATCGTCGCGCGCGAGGACGCCTTCATCGCGCTCGAAGCGCTCGCCGCCGCCGGCTGCGTCGAGATCGAATGGCACGGCGGACCGCAGCCGCAGGCCGCCGCAGAAATGAGCGCCCTGCTGAAGGAGTACCAAGCGCTCGCGCAGCGCTTTCGCCCGTACTGGCCTGCGGCCGCCACGCAGCTCGCGGCCGAGCGGCGCGCGCCGGCCGAGGCGATGGCCGCCGCGCTCGCGGCGTTGCGCGCGTGGGCCGCCGCCGCCGAGGAGCCGGTCGCAGCGTTGCAGCGTTGCGAGGCGCGGCTCGCCGAACTCGCGCTCGCGCAAGAGGCGCTGCGCGCGCTCGCCGACAGCCGCATCGACTTCGCAGCGCTCGCACAGGCGAAAAACGGCGTCGTCGCCAGCTTGTTCGCGCTGCCCGCGGGCGTCGAAGTCGAGGTGCCCGACGACGTGCTGGTGCGGGCCGCCGACGTGGCCGCCGAGCGGCTGCTGCTCGCGGTCGGTCCGCCGGAGTCGATCGAAGCGCTGGCGCGCGCGGTGGCCGAAGCCAACGGCCGGCGCGCGCGCTTCCCCGACTGGCTCGCGCCGACCGCCGAGGCCAATCTCGCCCGCGTCGAGCAGCTGCGCGCGCAGGAAGCGCAAACCGCCGCCGAGTTGCGCGCGCGGATCGACGCGCTGTCGACTCGGCATGAGGTCGCGCGCGCGCTCGGCGACATCGCGCGCGCGACCTGGTGTTTCGAGCACGGCGGCGCGATCGCGCTCGGCGATCCGGAGCGCGGCCAGATCTTCGCGCGCATCACCGGTTGGACGGTCGATCGCGAGCGCGTCATCGCCGCGATCGAAGCGAGCGGCGCGCGCGCGGTCGTGAGCTTTCCGCCGCCGCCGCGCGGAGCGCGCCCGCCGCTGGTGCTGCGCAACCCGTGGTGGGCGCGCCCGTTCGAGGTGTTCACGAAACTCGTCGGCATGCCGGCGGCCACGGGCACCGACCCGAGCGTGCTGCTGGCGTTCGTCGTGCCGCTGATGTTCGGCTACATGTTCGGCGACGTCGGCCAGGGGCTCGTGCTGATCGCCGTCGGCTACGCGCTGCGCGACCGGCTGCCGGTGCTGCGGCTGCTCGTCCCCGGCGGTGTGGCGGCGACCGCGTTCGGCTTCGTCTTCGGCTCGGTGTTCAGCTTCGAGCACGTGATCGAACCGCTGTGGCTTGTGCCGCTGGAGGAGCCCTTGCCGGTGCTGCTGGTGCCGATCGCCGGCGGTGCGGTGCTGCTCGCGCTCGGCCTGCTGCTCGGGCTGGTCGAGTCCGTGTGGCAGGACCGGCTGTCGAACTGGCTGCGCGAAGATCTGCCGGTCGTCGCCGTGTACGTCGGCGTGCTCGCGGGCGTGCTGCATCCGGCCGGCTGGGCGCTCGCGGCGGCCGGCATGCTGTGGTCGATCACGGCCGGCGCGCTGCACGGCCGCCGCCTGAAGGCTGCGCTCGCCGCGCTCGGCGAGCTGATCGAACGCACGCTGCAGATCCTGATCAACACGCTGTCGTTCGCGCGCGTCGGCGCGTTCGCGCTCGCGCACGCCGGTCTGGCATCGGCCGTGGTTGCGCTCGCGGCCGCGGCGGGTAACGTCGTCGTGCAGGCGATCGTGGTCGTGCTCGGCAACGCGCTGATCGTCGCGATCGAAGGGCTCGTCGTGTCGATCCAGACGACGCGGCTCGTGCTGTTCGAATTCTTCACGCGGTTTTTCCGCGCCGAAGGACGCGAGTTCCGCCCGCTCGCGCCGCCGCCTGTCACCATCGCCACGCACTAGGAGAAGAGATCATGTCCGAACCGCGCAACCTGTCGAAGCTCGCGCTCGTGCTGACGTTCGCTGCCGCCGTGTTGGCTGCCGGCGGCACGGCGCTGCTCGCGCTCGCTCCGCCCGCGCTCGCGCAGGGTCCGGCCTCGGCACTGCCACCCGACGCGTGGACCTGGGGGCTGCTGTCGGCAGCGCTCGCCACCGGCATGTCGTCGCTCGGCGCCGGCTACGCCGTGGCGAAGCTGGGCACCGCGGCCGTCGGCGCGCTCGCCGAGAAGCCCGATCTGTTCGGCCGCCTGCTGATCTTCGTGGGCCTGGCCGAAGGCATCGCGATCTACGGTGTGATCATCTCGATCCTGATCCTCAACCGGCTCGCGTAACCGCCCGAGATCTGCATGGACGGCCGGACCGACAAGGCAGCGCTCGCTTTCGTCGGCGACGCACTCGCCGCAGCCGGATTCCGGCTCGCGGGCGCGCGCGCGTTCGCGCCGCAGCCCGGCGAGGAGCGCGCCGCGTTTGCGCAGGCGCTCGCGGCCGCGGCGGCGGTGTTCGTCACGCCGGCGGTCGCGGCGAAGCTGGACGCTGCGGAGCTCGAGCGTGCGCTCGCCGCGGGAACGCCGCTGGTGGCGATCGTGCCCGATGAGGCGCCGCCGGCCTTCGATCCCGCCGAGCGCGTGCGCCGGCAGCTTGGTGTCGAACGATGAACCTCCAGGAGCGCACGCAGGCCCTGCTCGCGGTGGTCGAGGAATTCCGCCGCCGCCGCTGCGCCGAGCTGCTCGAGCCGGCCGACGCACAGGCGCGCGCGATCGTTCGCAATGCGTTGGCCGAGGCGCGGCGGCGCGTGCGCACGGCGATCGCCGAAGAGCGGCAGCGCATCGCCGCCGAGATCGCCGCGGCGCAAGCGCGCCTGGCGACGCAACGGCGGCTCGCGGCGCAGCGCCGTGCGATGCAGTTGCTCGGGAAGGCCTGGGACGGTCTGCGCGCCGCGCTCGCCGCGCGCTGGCGGGCGCCCGCGACGCGCGCGCGCTGGGTCGACGCGTATCTTGCGCGCGCCACGCGGGCGCTGCCGGCGGGCGCATGGACGATCCGCTGCGCGCCGGACTGGCCTGCGCCGGAGCGCGAAGCCGCGCTGCGCCGGCTCGCCGAGCGCGGTTTGCGCGACGTTCGCATCGAGCCGGATGCGGCGATCGCCGCCGGATTTCGCGTGCACGCAGGGCACAACGTGCTCGACGCCACGCTCGACGGCCTGCTCGCGGATCGCGCCGCGATCGAGGGACAGTTGCTCGAACGGATGGAGGCGCCGTGAGCAGGGCGACGCTCACCTGGATCAGCGGGCCGGTGTTGCGCGCGCGGGCGCACGGACCGTTCCGGCTGCGCGAGGCGATCCGCGTCGGACCGCAGCGGCTCCTCGGCGAAGTGATCCGGCTCGCAACGACCGCCGGCGGCGAAGCCGAGATCGTCGCGCAGGTGTACGAGGACACGACCGGGCTGCGCCCCGGCGTCGAACTCGATGGCACGGGCGAGCTGCTCGGCGTCGTCGTCGGGCCGCATCTTCTGGGCCGCATGTTCGACGGACTGCTGCGTCCGCTCGCCGACGCCCAAGGCCGCGGTGCGCGCCACGTGCTGCCCGGCGCCGGCGGCGCGATGCAGGCGGTGCTGCGCTTCGCGCCGACGCTGCGCGCGGGCGATGCGCTGGCGCCCGGTGCGCCGTTCGGCACGGTGACTCCTCGCAGCGGACGCGCGTTGCGCGCGATCGGCCCGCCGGACGTCGAGGGCGTGATCGAACGCATCGCCGCCGCCGGCGACTACGCGTACGACGCGCCGCTGGCGACCGTGAGGCTCGCCGACGGCACGGCGCGCGAGATCGCGATGAGCCACTTCTGGCCGGTGCGCACGCCGCGGCCGGTGCGTGCGCGGTTGCCGTCGGATGAGCCGCTGGTGACGGGCCAGCGCATTCTCGATTCGCTGTTCCCGGTCGCGCTCGGCGGCAAGGCCGCGATCCCCGGCGGCTTCGGCACCGGCAAGACGATCCTGCTCGAAGCGCTCGCCAAGGGCTGCAGCGCCGACGTGATCGTCTACCTCGGCTGCGGCGAACGCGGCAACGAGATCGCCGGCGTGCTCGAGGAGTTCCCGCAGCTCGACGATCCGCGCACCGGCCGCCCGCTGATGGAGCGCACGGTGATCATCGCCAATACGAGCAACATGCCGGTCGCGGCGCGCGAGGCGAGCATCTACTCGGCCGTGACGGTGGCCGAGTACTTCCGCGACCAGGGGCTGCACGTCGCGCTGATGGCCGATTCGACTTCGCGCTGGGCCGAAGCGCTGCGCGAAGTCTCCGGCCGCTTCGGCGAGTTGCCCGGCGAAGGCGGCTATCCGACGTATCTGTCGAGCCGGCTGGCGGACTTCTACGAGCGCGCGGCAAAGGTCGCCACGCTCGCCGGCGACACCGGCTCGGTGACGCTGCTCGGTTCGATCTCGCCGCCGTCGGGCGACTTCTCCGAGCCGGTCACGAGCCACACCAAGCGCTACGTGCGCAGCTTCTGGGCGCTCGACGCCAAGCGCGCGCAGGCGCGCTTCTATCCGGCCGTCAACCCGCTGCAGTCGTACTCGGAAGACTCGCTCGACGTGGCCGTGTGGTGGCAGTCCGTGTATTCGCAGGTCACCGCCGCGCGCGCACGCGCGGCCAGCGGCGAGAACGAATGGCTCGAACTGCGGCGCACGCTGCTCACGCTGCTCGACGAGCAGGCGCGGCTCGAACGCATGGCGCGCATCATCGGCAAGGACGCGCTGCCTGCGCGCCAGCGGCTCACGCTCGCGTGCGCGGAGCTGGCGAACGAGGCTTTTCTGCGGCAGTCGGCGTTTTCTCCGGTCGACCGTTACTGCGGGCCGCAGCGGCAGGCCTGCATGCTGCGACTGATCGCGCGCTTCATCGAGCTGGCCGAACGCGCGCTGGCCGCCGGCCACACGCCGGAGGCGATCTTCGCGCTGCCGGTGCTGCGGCCGCTGCAGCGGATGGGCGAGGACATCGGCGAAGACGCGCTCGACAGGTTCGCCGAACTGGAGCGGCAGGTGGTGCAGGCGTTCGCGGCGCTCGACGCGGGGGAAGGAGCCGCCCGTGCAGCCTAGGGTCACCGTCCACGACGCCGCCGTCCGGCTCGACGGCCCGCTGCTGTTCCTGCGCCGCACGCTCGACGTCGGGCTCGCCGAAGCGGTCGAAGTCATCGGCCGCGACGGCGCGCCGCGGCTCGGGCGCGTCGCCGCGCTCGACGAGGAGTTCGTCACGATCGAGTTGCTCGAGCCGAGCGCCGGGCTCTCATTGGCGGGCACGGTCGTGCGGTTCCTCGGCGAGCCGATCGAGTTCGGCGTCGGCCCCGGCCTGCTCGGCCGCGTGTTCAACGGCGTGGGCAAGGTGATCGACGGCGGACCGCCGCTCGCGGTGAAAAAACGCCTGCGCGTCGACGGGCTGCCGCTGAACCCGGTGGCGCGCGCCACGCCGCGCGCTTTCATCGAAACCGGCATCACGGCGGTCGACTTGATGAACTCGCTGGTGCGCGGACAGAAGCTGCCGATCTTCTCCGGCGGCGGGCTGCCGCACGACCGAATCGCCGTGGAGATCGCCGGCCATGCGCGGCTGCTCGGCGAGGAGCAGGAGGACTTCGCGATCGTGTTCTGCGGCATCGGCGTGCCGTACACGACCGCCGAGTACTTCCGAAGGTCGCTCGAGCAGTCCGGCGCGCTCGAACGCGCGGCGCTGTTCCTGAATCTCGCGAGCGACTCGTCGACACAGCGGCTGCTCGCGCCGCGTTTCGCTTTGACGGCCGCCGAGTACCTCGCGTTCGAGCGCGGCAAGCACGTGCTGGTGATCATCACCGATCTCACAAACTACTGCGAAGCGCTGCGCGAGGTCGCCGGCGCCAAGGGCGAGGTGCCGGGCCGCAAGGGCTTCCCGGGTTACATGTATTCGGATCTCGCCACGCTGTACGAACGCGCCGGCTGCGTGCACGGCGAAGACGGAGAGAAGACCGGAACGCTCACGCAACTGCCGATTCTGACGATGCCGAACGACGACATCGGCCACCCGATCCCCGACCTGTCCGGTTACATCACCGAAGGGCAGATCGTGCTGTCGCGCGAGCTGGACCGAGCGGGCGTGTATCCGCCGGTGAACGTGTTGCCGAGCCTGTCGCGGCTGATGAAAGACGGCACCGGCCGCGGCTACACGCACGCGGATCATCCGGCGCTGGCGAGCCAGCTGTACGCCGCGTACGCGCGCGCCACGCAGGCGCGACTGCTCGCGAGCGTGGTCGGCGAAGAGGGCCTGTCCGAGACGGACCGCCGTTATCTCGCTTTCGGTGCGGACTTCGAGCGCAAGCTGGTAAACCAGTCGGGCCCGCGCACGCTCTCGCAGAGCATGGAGGTGGGCTGGTCGTTGCTGCGCGCGCTGCCCAGAAGCGAGCTGTCGCGGCTGTCGGATGCGCAGATCGAGGCGCATCTGGGCGGCGCATTCATGGGTGTGTGACACGATGACCGATCTCACGCCGACCCGCAGCCTCGCGATGCAGTTGCAGGACGAGCGGCGCACGATGCGCGAGGGGTATGCCTTCCTCGACGAGAAGTGCCTGCTGCTGGCCGGCGAGATGCTGCACGAGTTGCGCGCGTATCAGGCGCTGGTGCGCGAGCTGGCGCCGCTGCAAAAGGCGGCGCAGGCGGCGCTGCAGGGCGCGCTCGCGCGTCACGGACTCGACGGGCTGCAGGTTTATCCGGCCGCGCCGGGCCGCTACGCGCTGCGCGTCGAGCGGCGCGCGCTGCTCGGGGTGACGCTGCTCGACGCGAAGCTCGACGGCGAAGCCGGCGCGGCGCCGCCCGCGGTGTTTCCGTCACCCGAGGCCGAGGCGTGCCGCGCCGCGCACGCGCGCGTGGCCGCGCAGCTCGTTCGCATCGCCGCGCGTTCGACCAACCTCGCGCGGCTGTACGCGGAGTACCGCAGGACCGTGCGCCGGGTGCGCGCGTTGCAGGACGTCCTGCTGCCGGAAGTCGAAAGCGCGCTGGCGACGATCGAGTCAAGCCT
>JBFMFC010000035.1:0-30217 GCA_040752195.1 Pseudomonadota bacterium
CCGATCACCTTCGGCCCGCCGCAGGAGCCGCGCAGGCACGGGCGCCTGAAGATCACGCCGAGCGCCATCGCGGCGACCGCGACGCCGATCAGCAGCGCGACCGCCGCGAACACCGGCCAGAAGCCCGCGGCATCCATCGCGTTCACGCGTGCGCGCCGCCGAGCGCGGCGAACGCGGGCGTTGCGCGGTCGGTGAAACGGTCTTCGGCGTCGCGCTCGATGAAGTAGGCGGCCAGGCCGAGCGTCTGCGCGAGCGCCCAGCCGCGCTCGGGGCCGAGCACGATCAGCGCGGTGGCGAGCGCATCCGCGCGCATGCAGTCGTCGGCGACCACGGTCACCGAACACAGCCGGTGATCGATCGGAAAGCCGGTCGCCGGATCGATCTCGTGCGAGTAGCGCCTGCCGTCCTGCTCGAAGTAGATGCGGTAGTCGCCCGAGGTCGCCATCGCGCCGCCGGCGAGCGGCACGATGTAATGCGCGCGCGGCGGCCAGGCGTCGGGCCGCTCGACGCCGATGCGCCAAGGCCGGCCGTCGGGATGTCGGCCGCTGACGCGAACTTCGCCGCCGGCTTCGATCATGTAGTCGTGCACGCCGTTCGCTTCCAGTGCGCGCGCGGCGCGATCGACGCCGTAGCCCTTGGCGATGCCGCCCAGGTCGGCGCGCAGCCCTTCGCGCAGCTTGGTCGCGCTGCGTGTGGCCTCGTCGAGGCGCAGCGCGCGATAGCCGACCGCCGGCCGCTGCGCCTGCACCCGCGCGGGCGGCGGCACGGTGCGCGTCTTTTCACCCTGCGGCGGGCCGAAGCCCCAGGCGTCGACCAGCGGCGCGACCGTCACGTCGAACGCGCCGTCCGATTGCCGGCTCACCGACTGCGCGGCGGCGAACACCGCGTACAGCTCGGCCGAAAGCGCGAACGGCGCGGCGGCCGGCGCGCGGTTGAACGCGCTCAATTCCGAGTCCGCGCGGTAGGCGGACATGCGCCGGTCCACACCGTCGAGCGCGGCGTGTACCGCGTCGCGCAGCGCGGAGGCGCGCGCTTCGTCGAAAGCGCCGGCGATCTTGACCGTGTAGCGCGTGCCCATCGTGTCGCCGGCGGAGTGCAGCAGATTCGTCGGCTCGCGCGGGCGGCCGCAGGCGGCAAGCGTCAGCGTTCCGAGCGCGCCCAGCAGCAGGCGGCGGCGTGTCGTCAGCAATGCATCCATCGTCGACTCCTCATTGCGGTTTGCGCTCGGCCTCGCGGACGGCGGCTTCGAACCGCCCTTCGCCGTGTTCGATCATCTCGCGCACCAGGTCGCCGATCGAAACCAGCCCGTAGACGCGCGGACCGTCGATCACCAGCAGGTGGCGATGGCGGTTGACCGTCATCAGGCTCAGCGCCGCCTCGACGGTCGTTCCCGGCGTGACGAAGCGCACGTCGCGCGTCATCACCAGCGAAATCGGTGTGGTCTTCGGGTCGCGCCCGGCGTGGACGACCCGGGTCAGCAGGTCGCGCTCGGTGAAGATGCCGTCGACCAGCCCGTCCTCGTTGCGGATCAGCACCGCGCCGATGCGGTGCTTGACCATCGCGGCGACGGCTTCGGCGACGGTGGCGCCGGCCGCCACCGCGATCAGCTCGTCGCTGGCCTTGCCGCGGACGACGGTTTCGACGGTCGTTTGCATGGCGTCCTCTCCTCGCTCTGCCTTCACAGGCCGAAGTCGTCGAGCATGATGTTCTCGCGATCGACGCCGAGATCGAGCAGCATGCGGATCACCGCCTTGTTCATCACGTCGGGACCGCACAGGTAGTACTCGATGTCCTCCGGCGCCGGGTGCTGCTTCAGGTACAGATCGCGCAGCACGTTGTGCCGGACGAGTCCGACCGGGCCGGTCCAATGGTCCTCCGGGCGCGGCTCGGACAGCACCAGGTGCCACTCGAAGTTCGGATGCTCGGCGGCGAGCCGGTCGAACTCCTCGATGTAAAAGGCCTCTTTCAGGTTGCGCGCCGAGTACCAGAAAGTGATCTTGCGCCTGGTCTTGAGCCGCAGAAGCTGATCGAAGATGTGCGAGCGCATCGGCGCCATGCCCGCGCCGGCGGCGACGAAGCACATCTCCTTGTCGGTGTCGCGCGCGAAGAACTCGCCGAACGGGCCGGCGACGGTGACTTCGTCGCCCGGCTTCAGGCGGAACAGCCACGAGCTCATCTTGCCCGGCGGGATGTCCTCGCGATAGTCGGGCGGGAACGCCACGCGGATCGTGAACAGCAGGATGCCCTTTTCGAGCGGATAGTTCGCCATCGAGTACGCGCGCGTCACCGGCTCGTCGACGACCGAGCGGAAGCGCCACAGGTCGAAGCGGTCCCACTCGTCGCGAAATTGCGGGTCGATGTCGAACTCGCGGTAGGTGAGTTCGTGCGGCGGGCACTCGATCTGCACGTAGCCGCCGGCGCGGAAAGGGACATCCTCGCCGGCGGGCAGCGCGAGCTTCAGCTCCTTGATGAAAGTCGAGACGTTGCGGTTGGACAGCACGCGGCAGTTCCACTTGCGAACGCTGAAGACCTCGGGCGCCAGCTCGATTCTCATGTCGCGCTTGACCCTGACCTGGCAGGCGAGCCGTACACCGCGCCGTGCTTCGCCCTTCGAGATGAAGCCCGCTTCGGTCGGCAGCAGCTCGCCGCCGCCCTCCTTGACCACGACTTCGCACACGCCGCACGCGCCTTTGCCGCCGCACGCCGACGGCACGAAGATCCGGTTCGCCGCGAGCGCGCCGAGCAGCGTGCCGCCGGCGGGCACCTTCAGCGCCTTGGCCGGGTCGTCGTTGATCACGATGGCCACGTCGCCGCTGGCGACCAGCCGGCGGCGCGCCAGCATCAGCAGCGCCACCAGCGTGAGGATCACGCCGGTGAACATGGCCACGCCCAGGACGATGTCGATCATGCGCGGCTCACAGCTGGATGCCCGAGAACATCATGAACGCGAGCGACATGAGTCCCGCGGTGATGAACGTGATGCCGAGTCCCTTCAGTCCGTCGGGTACGTTCGAGTACTTCATTTTCTCGCGCACGGCGGCCATCGCGACGATCGCCAGGGCCCAGCCGAGCCCCGAGCCGACGCCGAAGACCACGCTCTCGCCGAACGTGTAGTCGCGCTCCTGCATGAACAGCGATCCGCCGAGGATCACGCAGTTGACCGCGATCAGCGGCAGGAACACGCCGAGCGTCGTGTACAGGCGCGGCACGTAACGGTCGACCGCCATCTCGACGAGCTGTGTGGCGGCGGCGATCGTTCCGATGAACAGGATGAACGACAGGAAACGCAGATCGACGGTCGCGAGCGACGGGTGCGCCCACGCCAGCGCGCCCTCCGACAGCAGGTTTCGCAGGATCACGTTGTTCAGCGGCACCGTCAGCACCTGCACGAACACGACCGCGGCGCCGAGCCCGAGCGCGGTTTCGACCTTGCGCGAAACCGCGAGGAACGAACACATGCCGAGGAAAAACGCGAGCGCCATGTTCTCGAGGAACACGGACTTCACGAACAGATCGGCGTAATGCTCCATCGGCGTGCGTTCAATCGTCAGGGTCGCGCGATGCCACGTCAGTCCTTCTCGCGCAGCTCGGGCTTCCAGGTTCGCAGCGCCCACACCAGCAGTCCGAGCAGGAACAGCGCCGAAGGCGCCAGCAGCAGCAGTCCGTTCGGCACGTACCAGCCGCCGTCCTTCACGGCCGGCAGCAGCGCGAAGCCGAAGACCTTGCCCGCGCCGAGCAGCTCGCGAAAGAACGCCACCAGCAGAAGCACGACCGAGTAGCCGAGCCCGTTGCCGATGCCGTCGAGCAGCGAGCGCAGCGGCGGGTTGCCCATCGCGTAGCCCTCGGCGCGTCCCATCACGATGCAGTTGGTGATGATCAGTCCGACGAACACCGACAGCTCGAGCGACAGCTCGTACAGCGTGGCCTTCAGCACCTGATCGAAGACGATCACCAGCGAAGCGATCACCGACAGCTGCACGATGATGCGGATGCTGCCCGGCGTGTAGTTGCGCACCAGGCTGACCGCCAGATTGGCGAGCGCGGTCACCAGCGTCACGCCCACGCCCATCACGAGCGCCTTGTCCAGCCGCGTCGTGACCGCGAGCGCGGAGCAGATGCCGAGCACCTGGACGCCGATCGGGTTGTTGACGACGATCGGGTCGAGCAGCGCCGCGCGCGACTGCCGGTTCACGACGGTCGGAACCACGCTCACGTGATCGCTCCTTCGCGAAAGCGTTTGAGGAACTTGCCGTAGCCGGCGTCGGACAGCCAGAAACGCATCAGCCGCGTGATCGCGTTGCTGGTGACGGTCGCGCCGGACAGCCCGTCGACCCGCAGCGGATCGGTCTCGGGCGGACCGGCCTGGCCTTTGATGACCGTGATCCGCGCGTTCCACTGGTCGTCGTAGGCCTTGCGCCCGCGCCATAGCGCCTGCCACTTCGGGTTGCCGATCTCGCCGCCGAGGCCCGGCGTCTCTTTCTGGTCGTAGTAGGTCAGTCCGCGCACCGTGTTCGCGTCGCGGTCGAGCGCGACGAAGCCGTAGATCGTCCCCCACATGCCGAGGCCCTCGACGGCGATGACGATCTCGTCGACCCGGCCGTCCTTCATCACGAAGTACACGACGCCGTAGTTCGGCAGGCGCGAGATGCCCGCGTTGTTCGGCGGCGCCTTGCGGCTGGTCGCGGGTTCGGTACGGGCGCGGCGCTGGTCGTAGCTGCGCGCGTCGAGCCTGCCCTCCGGGACGAGTTCGCCGGTGGCGAAGTCGACGAGCCGCGCCCGGATATGGCGATCGAACAGCTCGCGCGTCCGCCGCTCGCTCAGGTCGACGCCCGGCTCGACCAGCCCGGCGGCGATCAGCACGTTCTTCTCCATGTACAGCCGCGCCGCGGCCTGCTGCCGCGGCTGCAGGCCGACGGCGGCGACCGACACGAGCGCGGCGCACACGACGCACACGACGGTCGCGAAAGCGATCGTGTAGCGCGGCGAGTCAAGCCTGGGCATCCGCTGCGCTCCTGCGCTTGAGCCGCCGACGGATGTCGGCCTTGACGAACGCGTAGTCGATGACCGGCGCCATCACGTTCATGAACAGGATCACCAGCATCATCGCCTCGGGGTAAGCGGGGTTGACGGTGCGGATCAGCACGACGAGCGCGCCGATCATGAAGCCGTACACCCACTTGCCGCTCTCCGAGAACGGCGAGGTCACCGGGTCGGTCGCCATGAACACGGTGCCGAACGCCCAGCCGCCCAGCACCATGTGCCACCAGAACGGCACGCCCAACCACGGGTTCGTCGCCGAGCCGATCGCGTTGAACGCGAGCGACAGCGCGATCGTGCCGAGCGCCACACCGGCCATCGTCCGCCACGACGCGATCCGGGTGACGAGCAGCAGCGCCGCGCCGAGCAGGCACGCAGCCGCAGAGGTCTCGCCCATCGAACCGGGTTCCAGGCCGACGAAGGCGTTCCACCACGACAGTCCGGCCTGCTCGAACGGCTGCGTCGTCAGGCGCAACTGCGCCAGCGGCGTGGCTCCGGAAAAGCCGTCGACTGCCGCGCCCGGCGGCAGCGCCGTCCAGACCTTGTCGCCGGACATGCTCGCCGGGTACGCGAAGAACAGGAACGCGCGCGCAGCGAGCGCCGGATTGATGAAGTTCATGCCGGTGCCGCCGAACACTTCCTTGGCGAGCACCACACCGAAGCTCACGCCGAGCGCCACCTGCCACAGCGGGATGGTCGGCGGCAGGATCAGCGCGTACAGGATGCCGGTGACGAAAAAGCCCTCGTTGACCTCGATCCGGCGCACGATCGAAAAGGTCACTTCCCACGTGAGCCCGACCACCATCGCGACGGCGTACACGGGCAGGAAGTACAGCGCGCCGTGCACGAAATTGGCGAGCGCGCTCGCCGGCGAATAGCCCACGCCGAGCCGGCGGATCAGCTCGTACCGCCACCCTTCCAGCGCCGCCGCCTGCGCCGGGTCGAGCGCAAGGTTGGCCTGCAGCCCCGTGTTGTACATCGCCATCAGCGCGCACGGGACCGCAGCGATCACGACCGTCATCATCATGCGCTTCAGGTCGAGCGCGTCGCGCACGTGCGCTCCCGTGCGAGTGACCGACGCCGGCGTGTAGAAGAAGGTGTCGACCGCCTCCCACAGCGGATACAGCTTCTCCAGCCGTCCGCCCTTTTCGAAGTGACGGGCGTAGCGGTCGAGCAGCACGCGCAGCGAGGCCATCAATGCTCCCTGCGCAGGCGTTCGAGCGCCGCGCGCAGCAGCGGGCCGTAGTCGTACTTGCCGGGGCACACGTAGGTCGCCAGCGCGACGTCCTCTTCGTCGAGCTCGAGCGCACCCAGTTGCTCGGCGCGCTCGTCGTCGCCGATGATCAGCGAGCGCAGCAGGAAGGTCGGCAGCATGTCGAAGGGCAGCACGCGTTCGTAGGTGCCGATCGGCACCATCGCGCGCGGCGAACCGTGGGTCGATGTCGTCAATACGAAACGGTGCGCGCGGCGGAACGCGCCGAGCACCGCGCCGGTGACCGAGAACTTCTCCGCACCCGGCGCGACGAAACCGAACAGCTCGCGCTTGCGGCCTTCGGGCAGCGCGGCGATCTGCAGGTGGTAGCGGCCGAGATAGCCTTGCGCCGCGCCGCTTGCCGTGCGGCCGTCGAGCACGGAGCCGGAGATCACGCGCTGCTCGCCGGCATGCAGTTCGCCGGCGACGATCTGGTCGGTCGAAGCGCCGATGCGGGTGCGCAGCAGCCGCGGCCGGACCACGCCCGGTCCGGCGAGCGAGATCACGCGCGAGACGTCCAGTTCGCCGGTGGCGAGCAGATGCCCGATCGCGATCACGTCCTGGTAGCCGATGTGCCAGACGCTGCGGCCCGCGTGCACCGGCAGCAGCCGGTGGATGTGCCAGCCGACGTTGCCGGCCGGGTGCGGTCCCGAAAAGGTCTCGACGCGCACGCCGGGCGGCGCGTCGATCGCCGTGCCCGGCGCGACGCACAGGAACACCGGTTGCGCGAGCCGCGCGAGCGCGGCGAGCCCCGTGCGGAACGCTTCGGGCCGCTCGCCGACGACGAGGTCCGGTGGCGGCGCGTGCGGGCGCGTGTCGGTCGCCGTGACGAATAGCGCCGCGGGCGTGGCGTCGGCCGCCGGGATGCGGCCGAACGGGCGCGTGCGAAGGGCGGCCCACAGCCCCGACTCCTGCAGCAGCGCGCGCAGCGCGGTCGCATCGAACGCGCCCGGCGCGCGGCCATCGTGCTGCGCGAACGTCGCCGGCGCCGCGTCCTCGGGGCCCACCTCGATCACCAGCGCGACGAAGGCGCGCCGCTCGCCGCGGTGCAATTCGGCGACGAGGCCGCCGGCCGGCGCGGTGAGCTGCACGCCCGGATTGCTCTTGTCGGCGACCACGGGCTGGCCGCGCCGCACGCGCGCGCCGGGCTGGACGAGCAGCGCGGGTTTCAGGCCGACGTAGTCGGCGCCCAGCAGCGCGACCCGCGAGACGGCGCGCGCCGCATCGACCTGCAGCGCCGGTTCGCCGGCGAGCGGCAGATCCAGCCCTCTTTTCGACGTATGCAGCGCCATCGACGGTTTGCTTTGCGGTCGCGGTCGGCCCAACCGTAGTCGCGGCGCCGGCGCCGGGGCTTGACACGTGTCAACGTAAGCACGGCCGCTTCGGCGAATGCTTCAAGGGGACGATCCGGAGGCGACCATGGGGAGGGCAGGGCGATGACGACGGACACGGTGGAGCAGGCGCTGCGCAAACATCCCTTCGTGAAGGAGTTCGGCGAGCCGCAGATCCGCAAGCTCGCGGCGCTGGCGCGCGAGGTGACGTTCGAGCGCGATCAGGTGATCTTCCGCGAGGGCGACGAGTGCTCGGAGTTCTATCTGATCGTCTCCGGGCTGGTGGCGCTCGAGATCGCGGCACCGGGTCACACGTTCCGCATCCAGACGCTGCACGGCGGCGACGAGTTCGGCTGGTCGGCGATGCTGATGGGCCGCGGCAAGCACTTCCAGGCGCGCGCGCTCGACCGCGTCGAGGCGCTCGCCTTCCAGGGCGCCGACCTGATCAAGGCCTGCCAGGAGGACGCGGCCTTCGGCTATGCGTTCATGCACCGGCTGCTCGAGGTCGTCTCCGAGCGCCTGCAGGCGACCCGGCTGCAACTGCTCGACATGTATTCGCCGATCGCGAAGAAGGCCGGTGCGTAAGCTCCGGCCGGTCGCGTCGACGTCAGAGCTTCCCGATCACCCAGCCGGGGAAAACGGCGACGAACAGCGCGGGCAGCGCGCACACGAGCGCCGCGCTCGCGGCGAGCGCGCGCGTCGTCGCGGGACGCGCCGCGGCCGCTTCGCTCATGAACGCGTACTGGATCACGCGCAGGTAGAAGTAGATGCCGAGATAGCTCGCGACCAGGCCCACGACCGCGTACAGCGCGTAGCCGGCCTCGATGACGTTCTTGAAGATCAGGAACTTGGCGACAAAGCCCGGCAGCGGCGGAATGCCGGCCAGCGACAGCATCGCGGCGGCGAGCACGAGCGCGGCCCACGGCGCGCGCGCAAACAGCCCCTTCAGGCTCGCGAGCTCGTCGGCGGCGGCATCGTCCGCCGCGTCGCTCGTGGTCCGCGCCTGCCCGCGCGGCAGCGCGGCGAACGCGAGCAGGTTCATCAGCCCGTAGGCGAGCAGGTAGAACACGATCGCCTGCAAGCGCCCTTCGCCCGCGCCGAGGAAGGCGAAGTACAGGTACCCCGCGTGCGCGATCGACGAGTACGCGATCATCCGGCGGAAGCTCGTCTGCCGGATCGCGGCCAGGTTGCCCCACACCATCGACGCCAGCGGCAGCAGCGCGAGCAGCTCGATCATGCCGCGCGGAATCTCCGCGGTGCCGAACAGGCGCGCGGCCGCGAGCAGCACGCCGGCCTTGATGATCGTCGCCATGTACGCGGTCACCGGCACGCTCGCGCCCTGGTACGCGTCGGGCGCCCACGCGTGGAACGGCACGATCGCCGCCTTCAGGAAGAACGCGACGACGATCAGAACGACCGCCGCCGTGGACAGCGTGTCGCCGGCGCCGAGCGCTTCGACGAACGCCGGCAGCGCGAGCGAGCCGGTCGCGCCGAACAGCAGCGCCACGCCCATCAGGAAGGTCGCGGTCGCCGCGCCGCCGAGCACGAGGTACTTCAGCGCCGCCTCGGCGCTGTCGTCGCGGTGCAACGCGAGCAGCACCAGCGCGTAGACCGGCAGCGACATCAGCTCCAGCCCGAGGAACAGCGTCAGGAAGCTGTCGGCCGAAAGCAGCAGCAGCGTTCCATACAGCGACGACAGCAGCAGCAGGTGGAAGCGGCTGTCCTCGAAGTCGTCGCGCGACAGAAGCAGCACCGGCAGCGTCAGGCCCAGCACGATCGCCTTGGCGAGCAGCCCGGCCGGGTTCACCGAGAACTGCCCCGCGAACGGCGCGGCCTCGTAGCCGCCGAAACCGAGCGAAGCCGCCGCCGCCGTCGCCGCGATCGTCGCCAGCAGCGCGATGCCGAGCGCGCCGCGCGGCCTGGGCATGAACACCTCGACGAGGATGAGCACGACGATGCCCGCGAGCAGCAGGTGCTCGGGCAGCATCGCCGTGACGACTTCGGCCCAGTTCATCGCGTCGCCTCCGCCCGCCGGGGCAGTTCAGCCTGCGCCGTCTGCGACGGCGCCCGCGTCGCGGCGACCAGCGCCTGATACTGCTTCGCCGCCAGCTCGGTCTTGCGCATCGGCTCGTTCGGGGCGAGCCCCAGCCAGAAGATGCCGACGGCAATCGCCGCGAGGATCGACTTCTCGCGCAGGTTCAGGTCGGTCACCGGCCCGTGCGGCACTTTCGCCGCGCCGAACAGGAAGCGCTGCGCGAACCACAGCATGTACAGCGCGCCGAGCACGACACCCGATACCGCCGCCACCGCGAGCACGAGCGGATAGCCGTCGCCGTGCTGGTAGATCGGCCACGCGGCGTTGAACGCGCCGAGCAGCACGAGGAACTCGCCGGTGAAGCCGCTCGTCGTCGGCAGCCCGACCGACGCGAGCGTCAGGATCATGAAGAACACGGAGTACACGGGCAGCAGCTTCGCGAGCCCGCCGTAAGCGGCCAGATCGCGCGTGTGGCAGCGCTCGTAGATCATCCCGACCATCAGGAAGAGCCCGGCCGAGGTCAGCCCGTGGCTGACCATCTGCACGATCGCGCCCTGGATGCCGAGCAGGTCGAGGCTCGCCAGCCCCAGCATCACGTAGCCCAGGTGGCTGATCGACGAGTACGCGATGATCTTCTTGATGTCGGTCTGCACCAGCGCCAGGCAAGCGCCGTAGACGATCGAGACGACCGCAAGCGTCATGATCAGCGGCGTGAACTCGCGCGTGGCGTCCGGAAACAGCGGAAAGCCGAGCTTGAGGAACCCGTACGTTCCCATCTTCAGCAGCACGCCGGCCAGGATCACCGAGCCCGCCGTCGGCGCCTCGACGTGCGCGTCTGGCAGCCAGGTGTGCAGCGGGAACATCGGCACCTTGATCGCGAACGACAGCGCGAACGCGGCGAGCAGCCAGGTCTGCACGTCGAGCGGAAGCTGCGCGCGGTACAGGTCGGCGAACGCGAAGGAAGCGACGCCGGTCGTCGCGCGCAACGAGTACACGAGGTAGATCACCGCGCCCAGCATCAGGATCGAGCCGAACGCCGTGTACAGCACGAACTTCAGCGTCGCGTAGATGCGCCGCTCGCCGCCCCAGATGCCGATGATCAGGAACATCGGGATCAGCATCGTTTCCCAGAACACGTAGAACAGGAACAGGTCCTGCGCGACGAAGGTGCCCAGCATCGCGAACTGGATGAAGAACACCATCGCGTAGAACAGCTTCACGTCCTTCGTGATCGCGGAGAACGCGCCGGCGACCACCAGCGGGCCGAGGAACGCGGTGAGCAGCACGAGCAGCACGTTCATGCCGTCCAGCGCGACGTGGTAGTACACGCCCCAGGATTCGATCCACGGGATGCGCGTGGCGAACTGCAGCCCCGCCACGGCCGGATCGAAGCGCAGGTACAGCCATGCGGTCAGCGCGAGCTGCAGCAGCATCGTCCAGAAGGAGATCTGGCGGACGAGCGCGTCGCGCCCGGCGGGAACGAATGCCAGCAGCGCCATGCCGGCGACCGGCAGGTACAGGACGACGTTCAGTACGGCGGCTTCAGACATGGCGCCAGATCCACAGCAGGCTCGCCACCGCCCCGGCGAGCACGAGGAACACGTAAAGCTGCAGGCTGCCGGTCTGCACGCGCGCCAGCAGCGCGGCGCCGCCGCGCGCGGCGGCCGCCAGCGCGTGCAGCGTGCCGTCGATCAGCGCGCGGTCCGAAAGCCGCAGGAACACGTACTCGGAAATCCAGTGCAGCGGCCGGCCGATCGTCGCTTCGTACAGCTCGTCGACGTAGTACTTGTTCGCCAGCACGCGGCGCAGAGCGGCGAAGCGTTCGCCGGCCGCAGCCGCTCGCTTCGCGTCGCCGCCGAAGAAGAACGCCGCGGCGGCGATCCCGGCGGCAGCGATCAGCACCGACAGCACGAGCAGCGGCTTCTCGAAGCGATGCAGCGGCTCGGCGATCGCCGGCAGCGGCAGCAGCGGCTCGAGGAAGTGCGGCACCGCGATGAAGCCGCCCACCGCCGACAGGACGGCCAGCACGACCAGCACGCCCGTCATCGACCACGGCGACTCGTGCACGTGATGCGCGACGTCGGGCGCCACCCGCGAGCGGCCGAGGAAGACGAGCCACAGCAGCCTGAACATGTAGAACGCGGTCAGCAGCGCGGTCGTCGCGAGCACCGCCCACAGCAGCGGCGAGCCGCCGCGCGCCGACGCGAACGTGAACCACAGGATCTCGTCCTTCGAGAAGAACCCCGCCAGCGGCGGGATGCCGGCGATCGCAGCGGTGGCGACCAGGAAGGTCGCGAACGTGAGCGGGATCTTCTTCGCCAGAGCGCCCATCTTGCGGATGTCCTGCTCGCCGCTCAAGGCATGGATCACGCTGCCCGCGCCGAGGAACAGGCACGCCTTGAAAAACGCGTGCGTGAACACGTGGAAGATCGCGACGCCGTACGCGCCGACGCCGAGCGCGGCGAACATGAAGCCCAGCTGCGACACGGTCGAGTACGCGAGCACCTTCTTGATGTCGTTCTGCGCGATCGCGATCGTCGCGGCGAACAACGCGGTCGCCGCGCCGACCGCGGCGACCAGCGCCGAAGCCTCGGGCGCGTGCAGATACAGCCCCGCCATCCGCGCGACGAGGTACACGCCCGCGGTCACCATCGTCGCCGCGTGGATCAGCGCCGACACCGGCGTCGGGCCGGCCATCGCGTCGGGCAGCCATACGTGCAACGGGATCTGCGCGGACTTGCCGGAGGCGCCGATGAACAGCAGCACGCCGACGAGGCTCGCCGATACCGCGACCGGGCCGGACGCGAACGCGGCGTTGATGCGGTCCATGTCGAGCGTGCCGAACGCGAAGTACAGCAGGAACATGCCGAGCAGGAAGCCGGCGTCGCCGATGCGGTTGGTGATGAACGCCTTCTTGCCGGCGGCCGCGTTGGCCGGGTCCTCGTACCAGAAGCCGATCAGCAGGTACGACGCCAGGCCCACCCCCTCCCAGCCGACGAACAGCACCAGCATCGAACGGCCGAGCACGAGCAGCAGCATGAAGAACAGGAACAGGTTCAGGTACGCGAAGAAGCGCGCGTAGCTGCGGTCCTCGTGCATGTACCCGGTCGAGTAGATGTGGATGACCGAACCCACCCCGGTGACGATCAGCGTCATCACCGCCGCCAGCCGGTCGAAGTAGAAGGCGATGTCGAACGCGGTGTCGCCGACCACCGTCCACGTGTAGAGGGTCTCGACGACCGGCGCGCCGCCCGCTTCGAGCGCGCGGAACGCGGCGACCGCGAGCGCGAACGAAGCGATCGGCAGCCCGCAGCCGACCGCGCTGACGAAGCGCTTGCCGAGCGCGTCGCCGAGCAGGCCGTTCACCAGGAAGCCGGCGAGCGGGAGCAGGACGATCAGGGTCAGCGTGCCCATGGCCTACCCCCGCAGATCCGAATACGCGCCCGGATCGAGCGTGTGCTTGCGGCGCACCAGCAGCAGCACGATCGGGATCGCGATCGCGATTTCCGCCGCGGCGACGACGAAGATCAGGAACACGAGCACCGCGCCGACCGCCTCGCCCATCTGGTGCGCGAAGGTGACCAGCGCGAGGTTGGCGCCGTTGAGCGCGAGCTCCATGCACATCAGCATCACCAGCAGATTGCGGCGGACGGTCACGCCGAGCAGACCGAGCGCGAACAGCGCCAGCGCGAGCGTCAGCAGGATCTGGACCTTATCCATCGCGCCTCCCGCCCGCGCGGATCACCGCGAGCGCGGCGACGACCGCCGCCAGCAGCAGCACCGAAGTCAGCTCGAAATGCAGCCAGTACGTGTTGAGGAACGTCGTCGCGAAGAGCTGCAGTCCGAAACCCTCGCTGCCCGCCGTGCGCGAAGCCGCCGGCAGCGCGTTCCACGCCGCGTACGTCAGCGCGCCGACCAGCAGCACGAAGGCCGCCAGGCCCGGCAGCAGGAACTTCGAGTAGCGGCGCCGCACCGCGGGGTCGCGCACGTCGAGCAGCATGATCACGTAGACCATGAAGACCATCACCGCGCCGACGTAGATCAGCACCTGGAACGCGGCGATGAAGTGCACGCCGAGCAGACCGTAGATGCCGCCCAGGAAGATCATCGTCGAGATCAGCGCGAGCGCCACGCGCATCGGCTGCCGCAGCACGATCATCAGCGCCGCGCCGACCAGCGCGCACAGCGCGAACACGTACAGCAGCAGCGTGTCGAGGTTGGCGAGCAGCGTTTCGATGAGGCTCATGCCGCACCTTTCGGCGGATAGGGCTTCGCGACGTCGCGCTGCGGGTTCCAGGTCAGCAGCTCTTCCCGGTCGATCCACATGCGCGTGCGCTGGCCCGACGGCAGGTTCGGCACCTCGGGCACCATGCGGATCGCGTCCTCGGGGCAGGCCTCGACGCACAGGCCGCAGAAGATGCAGCGCGAGTAGTCGATCTCGAAGCGCGCCGGGTACTTCGGGTGCGCGGGATCGTCCGGGTCGAACGCGGCTTCGATCTCGATCACTTTGGCCGGGCAGACGGTCGCGCACATGTTGCAGGCGATGCACTGCGGGCTGCCGTCGGGCCGCTGCGTCAGCACGTGCTTGCCGCGGTTGTGCCTGGCGTAGTCGCGGCGCCGCTCCTCGGGGTAGTACGTGGTCAGAGCGCCCTTGCGGCCGGTCATCCACTTGCCCATGTTGCGCAGGAAGACCCGGCTCGTGATGCCGAGCCCGCGCAGGATCTCGGGCAGGTACAGCCGCTCCCACCAGCCCATCGTCGGGCGGTTCCAGTAGGCCTTGCGGCGGTAGCGCTTGTGCGTCATGCGTTCACCATCCGCAGCAGCCACACGGCGACGGCGGTCACCGTCAGGTTGGCGAGCGCGAGCGGGAACATGAACTTCCACGCGAAGCGCAGCACCTGGTCGTAACGGAAGCGCGGCAGCGACCAGCGAACGAGGATCTGGAAGCTGCACATCAGGAAGACCTTGGCGAGGAACACGACGACCTGCGTGACGACGACCGCGCCGTGGCTCATCGGCACGTCGTAGCCGCCCGGGAAGCTGAAGCCGCCGTCGTGCATGTAGGGCAGGTTGTAGCCGCCGAGGAACAGCGTGGTGAACAGCGCGGCGATGATCGCGATCTCGATGAACTCGGCGAACATGAACAGGCCCATTTTCATCGCGCTGTATTCGGTGAAGTAGCCCGCGACGAGCTCGCTCTCGGCTTCGGGCAGGTCGAACGGGATACGCTTGTTCTCCGCGATCGCCGCCGCCATGAACAGCGTGGCGGCGAACGGCTGCAGCACGATTCCCCACGCGGGCAGGAAGCCCGCCACCACGCCCGACTGCTGGCGAACGATGTCGTCCAGATCGACCGTGCCGTAGATCAGGATCAGCCCGAGCAGGGTCAGCCCCAGGATCAGCTCGTACGAGATCATCTGGCTGCCGGCGCGCAAGGCGCCCAGCAGCGAGAACTTGTTCGACGACGACCAGCCGGCGAGCATGCAGCCGATGATCGTCAGCCCGCCGAACGCGAAGACGATCAGCAGCCCGGCGTCGAGCTTGGCGATCTGCATCGTGTAGGTACGGTCGCCGAACCAGTTCGCGAGCGGCGGGATCAGCTCGCCCGGGATCAGCACGCCGCCGAACGGGATCACCGCGAACACCAGCAGCACCGGCGTGAAGGCGACCCAGGGGGCCACCATGTACGCGTACCAGTCGTAGGTCTTCGGCCTGAAGTCTTCCTTGACCAGCATCTTCAGGCCGTCGGCGAGCCCGTGGAAAAGGCCCCACCAGACGAGCTTGACCTGCGTGAACGGAATCCGCACGTACGCGCGGTTGGCGCCGATGCGGTCCGACATCACCGCGCCCTGCTTGCGTTCGACCCAGGTCAGGATCAGCCCGAAGGTCATCAGCATGCCGATCGCGAAGCCGATGTAGACGGCGTAGACGACGAGGTCCTGGATCATGCAAAGCTCACCAGCGTCTGCCCGATCCGCGCGAACACCTGCTCGGCGTCGGCGACGGTCGGTTTGGCCGCGAAGCAGCGTTCGAAGCGCCGCACCGCGCCTTCGAAGTTCGTGTAGTGGCCGCTGCGCTCGGTCTGCACGCTGATCGGGATGAACGCGTCGGCGTGGCCGTTCTCGGGCGCGAGATACGCGTTCAGGAGGATCACCTTCGCGCCGCGCGGCAGCCGCGCGAAGTCGAAGCCTTCACCCCACACCAGCACGAGGTCGGCGCCGTCGAGCTGCGGCGCGCGGTCGCCGAACAGCGCGCGCGCGTGGCGCGCGTTCGGATTCTTGTCGGCGCGGATCAGGAAATCGTCCTCGACGACCTCGCCCGGCGCGGGCTCGTGGTCGCTCTTGACGAAGCACTCGACCCGACCGCCGAGCGCGGCCTTGAACGCGTCGAGCTCTTCGTTCGAGCCCCAGCTCGACACCAGCGCGACCGGCCGCCGCGCCTCGGCGATCAGCCGGCGCGCCGCGTCGATCGCGACCGCGAGCGCGACCGGCTTGCCCTTGAGCATCGCCTGCTCGGCGCGCGGGCGCTCGAAGATCTGCGCCAGGTCGCGCGCCTTGTTGCAGATCCAGGGGCCGATATTCCCCCCGTCCCCCTTTTCCAGAGGGCGGTTCGCGGCCGGCTCCGGACTGCCTCCTTCTGAAAAGGGGGCGGCGCGAGGCGGCGGGGGATTGTGCGGCGTCACGCGCTCGATGCGCGCGTTCAGCTTCGGATCGAGCGCGTTCAGTTTCCACTCCGGCTTGCGGTGCCAGATGTCGATCGCGCAGCCGCGGCTGCAACCGGGGCAGACCGAAGGCGTGGGTTTGAGGTACCACACGCGCGCCCTGTAGAGGAACCGGCGCGACAGCAGCGCGCCGACCGGGCAGAGGTCGATCACGTTGTCCGAATACGCATCGCGCTCGAAACGCCCGTCCCCGGTCGCGCGCACGAGCGAGGTATCGCCGCGCTCGAGGATGCCGAGTCCGTACGACTTCGACACTTCGCGCGTGAAGCGCACGCAGCGCGAGCACACGATGCAGCGCTCGTTGTCGAGGATGATGCGGCTCGACAGGTTGTGGAACTTCGTCGCATGCACCTTCGGCACGTTCGACACCGACGGTTCGCCGTTGTACTCGTAGTGGTAGTCCTGCAGCACGCACTCGCCCGCCTTGTCGCACACGCCGCAGTCGACCGGATGGTTCAGCAGGATGAACTGCAGGATCTCCTTGCGCCGCGCGCGAACGGCCTCGGAGTCGGTCAGCACGCGCATGCCTTCGGTCACGGGCATGTTGCAGGCGATGTCCATCCAGCTCGAGCCGCCGCCTTCGCCTTCGACCTCGACCATGCACATGCGGCAGTTGCCCGCGACCGACAGGTCCGGATGCCAGCAGAAGTACGGGATGTAGAAGCCCGCGGCGAGCGCGGCCTGCATCACCGTCTGGCCCTTCTCGAAGCGGACCGGCTGGCCGTTGACGAAGAACTCAGGCATACGCCGCCTCCGCCGCCTGGCCCAGATCGACCTCGAGCCGGCCGTCGAATTTCGAGCGCCCGTGGGCGACGAAGTACTCGAACTCGTCGCGGTACTTGGCGATGATGCCGACCGTCGCGTAACCCGCCGCGTCGCCCATGCCGCAGATCGTCGTGCCGTCGTTGGCGTTGGCCACGCGCACCAGCGTGTCGATGTCCCCCGGGCGCCCCTGGCCGGCGACGATGCGGTCGATCGTCCGGTGCAGCCAGCCCATGCCTTCGCGGCACGGCGTGCACTGGCCGCACGACTCGTGGTGATAGAAGCGCAGCATCACCTGCAGCAGCCTGACCATGCAGGTGCCTTCGGCGATCGCGATCATTCCGCCCGAGCCGAGCTGCGAGCCGCGCGCCTCGAACGCCTTGTGGTCGTAGGTCAGTCCAGCGATGTCGCCGCGCGTCAGCACCTTGGTCGAGATGCCGCCGGGGACGATGCACTTGAGCGGCTTGCCGCCGATCATCCCGCCGCAGTCCTCGAACAGGAATTTCTCGACCGGGTAGCCGTACTCGACTTCGTAGACGCCGGGCTTGGCGATGTGGCCCGAGATCGACACGAGCTGCGTGCCGGGGCTCTTCGGCGTGCCGATCTTCCTGAACGCCTCGGCGCCGTCGCGCAGGATGCCGGTCACGTTGGCGAGCGTCTCGACGTTGTTGACGACCGTCGGCCGCTGGTACAACCCGCGCACCGTCAGCCGCGGCGGGCGGTTGCGCGGGTAGCCCTTCTTGCCCTCGATCGAAGTGATCAGCGCCGAGGCTTCGCCGCACACGTACGAACCCGCGCCGCGATACACGACCACGTCGCACGAGAAGTCGGTGCCGAGGATGCGGCTGCCGAAATAACCGGCCGCGTACGCCTCCTCGACCGCGCCGGCGAGCCGCCGGTACGGCAGGTCGAACTCGCCGCGGATGTAGACGAAGGCGTTCCTGACCTGCAGCGCATACGAGGCGATCAGCATCGACTCGAGCAGCAGGTGCGGCGCGTTCTCCAGGATCCAGCGGTCCTTGAAGGTGCCGGGTTCACCCTCGTCGGCGTTCGCGCACAGGTAGTGCGGCTGGCCGTCGTTCAGATGGACGACCTGCCACTTGCGGCCGACCGGGAACGCCGCGCCGCCGTGGCCGAGCAGGCCCGACGCCGTGACCTCGCGGGTCACGTCCTCGGGCCGCATCTGCGCGAGCACCTTGCGCAGCGTGCCGTAGCCGCCGCGCGCCTCGTACTCGGCGAGCCGGTGCGAGGTCGGCGTCACCGGGAAGCTCATGATGACCTTGGCGCCGGTCATGTCAGCCGCTCCAGCAGCGCATCGAGCTTGGCCGCGTCGACGTTCTCGTGGTACGCATCGTTGACCATCACGACCGGCGCCGTGCCGCACGAGCCGAGGCACTCGACGGTCGACAGCGTGAAGCGGCCGTCGGGCGTGGTCTGTCCGGCGCGGATGCCGAGCTTCTTCTGCAGCAGCTCGATCAGCCGCTCGCCACCGCGCAGCGAGCACGACACGTTGCGGCACGCCTGCAGGTGCCAGCGGCCGATCGGCTTGCGGCGGAACTGGGTGTAGAAGCTCAGCACTTCCTCGATCTGGATGCGCGGCACGCCCAGATACTCGACGAGCAGGTCGATGTCCTCGTCCGCGACGTAGCCGCGTTCCTCCTGGATGCGGCGCAGGCACGGCAGCGTCAGCGACGACTCGAATCCCGCCGGGAAGCGCGCCTTCATCCGCTCGAACTCGGGCAGCAGGTGCCGCATCGAGCCGGTCTTGTTCGGGATCGGCGTGGCGATGAGCGTGCTCACCGGTCGCACTCCGCCGAAAGAAAAACGGGGTCGGAGTCGAATTTCGGCGGGCGCTGTGCGCTCGCGCGAAACACTCGAGGCGAAGATTCGACTCTGACCCCGTTTTTCGTCTCGTTCTTCATCACCGGTCGCACTCCCCGCCGATCATGTTGATCGAGCCGAAGGTCGGCACGATGTCGGCGAGCTGGTAGCCCTCGAGCATCCGGTGCGCGCCGCCCATGTGGACGAAGCTCGGCGAGCGCACGTGCACCTTGTACGGCGTGCCGCTGCCGTCGCTGACGATGTAGAAGCCCAGTTCGCCGTTGGCGGCCTCGTGCGCGACGTAGCAGTCGCCGGCCCGAACGCGCGGCCCCTCCATGATCAGCTTGAAGTGGTTGATCAGCGATTCGATCTCGCGGTACACGAGCGGCTTCGGCGGCAGCGTGCAGCGGCGGTCGTCGACCGAGACCGGCTGGCCCTCGGTTTCGCGCAGCAGATCGATCAGCTGGCGGATCATGTAGATCGACTCGTCCATCTCGCGCATGCGCACGTAGTAGCGGTCGTAGTTGTCGCCCTTGATGCCGACCGGAACGTCGAAGTCGAGCTCGGCGTACGCGAGGTACGGCGTGTCCTTGCGCAGGTCGCGCGGCACGCCGGTCGAGCGCAGGATCGGGCCGGTGTAGCCCCAGTGGATCGCCTCGGCCGTCGAGAGCACGCCGACGTCGCGCATCCGTTCGATGAAGATTCGGTTGCGGTCCATCAGCCCGTGGACGCGGCCGACGAACTCGTCGAACTGGCCGAGGATCTGCTCGAGCCGCTCGATCCAGCCCTCGGGCAGATCGCGCGCGAGCCCGCCGATGCGGCCGTACGAGTACGTCACGCGCGCGCCGGTCAGATCGGCCAGGTGCTCGTAGATGTAGTCGCGGATCGTGACCAGGTACAGGAACGCGGTCATCGCGCCGAGCTCCATCAGCGCCGCCGCCACGCAGGTCAGGTGGTCGGCGATGCGCGAATACTCGGCGAGCAGCGTTCGCAGCAGCCGGCAGCGGCGCGTGATCTCGATGCCCATCAGCGTCTCGACCGCGTCGCAGTAAGCGAAGTCGTTGATCAGACCCGAGCAGTAGTTCAGCCGGTCGACGTACGGGATCAGGTTGTGCCAGGTGTGGTCCTCGCACTCCTTCTCGAACCCGCGATGCAGATAGCCGCAGTGCACGTCGACCCGCACGACCCGCTCGCCGTCGAGCTCGGTGACGATCTGGATCGTTCCGTGCGTGGCCGGGTGCGACGGCCCGATGTTGACGATGACCGTGTCGTCGCGCTGCGGCGTCGTGAACGCGGGGCGGATCGGGTTGGGGAGCTTCATGTCCACCGCGTCACTCCGTCGTCCGATACGGCACCAGCGGCTGCTCGCGCTGCTTCGGGTAGTCCTTGCGCAGCGGATGGCCGACGAAACCCTCGTACAGCAGGATCGGACGCAGGTCGGCGTTGCCGCGGAAGACGATCCCGTACATGTCGTGGCACTCGCGCTCCATGAAGCGCGCCGAGCCGTACAGCGCGACCAGCGAATCGACCGTCGGGTCCGCCTCGGCCACACGCGCCTTCACGCGTACGCGCACCTTGTGCTGCGTCGAGTAGAAGTGCCAGACCACCTCGAAGCGCGGGGTCTGCCCGAGCCAGTCGATGGCGGTCACGTCGAGAAACAGATCGAAGCCGAACTCGTCCTTCAGGCGCCGCACCAGGGGAAGGAGGTTCGCCGGTTCGATCGCGAGCACCAGCACGCCGTGCGCGACCGAAGCCGCGCGCGCGAGCGGCGCCAGCGCCGGCTGCATGCGATCGAAAGGATGCGCGCCGGCCATCAGAAGTCCTTCGTCACGATCGGATGGCGCTGGCGCGCGATCTTGTCCTGCAACTGCATGATCCCGTCGATCACCATCTCGGGTCGCGGCGGGCAGCCGGGAACGTAGACGTCGACCGGGATGATCTTGTCGACGCCGGGCAGCGCGGCGTAGTTCTGGTAGAAGCCGCCGCTCGTCGCGCAGGCGCCGAAGGCGAGCACCCATTTCGGCTCGCACATCTGTTCCCACACCTTCAGCAGGATCGGCGCCTGCTTGTGCGTGATCGTGCCGACGACCATCAGCAGGTCCGACTGGCGCGGCGAGAAGCGCGGCAGCGCCGCGCCGAAGCGGTCGGTGTCGTACGGCGTTCCGCTCACAGCCATGAACTCCATCGCGCAGCACGCGGTGACGAACGGATACGGGAACAGCGAGAACTTGCGCGCCCAGCCGATCAGCTCGTCCTTCTTGGTCGAGATGAACTCGAAAGCGCCGCTTTTTTCGTGCGCGATCGGGATCGTCCTGCGGTCCATCTTCATCGGGTCACCGCTTCGAGCAGCCGCGCGCGATACACGTACAGCAGGATCAGCACGAGCAGGAACACGAAGATGAAGAACGTGGCCAGCATGAAGCCGGTCAGCGGCTGCGCGCCGAGCGCCCAGATGAACAGGTACACGGTCTCCAGATCGAACAGGATGAAGACGATCGCGACCGCGTAGTACTTGATCGGCACCGCCTTGACGTTGGTCGGGTCGATCACGGTGGCGCCGCACTCGAACGGCTCGAGCTTGACGTCGGTCGGCGCCGGCTGCGGGCCGAGCAGCCTGTTCAGCAGCAGCGTGAAGCCGACGAAACCGAGGATCGCAAGCAGGTACAGCAGAAAGACGGCGTACGGGCTCATCGCGTCCTCCGCGCGGCTGCCGCGCTCGCACGCGGCACCGGGTCTGCGCAATGCGCCTCGGATCCCCCTCTGCCGTGTCGGTCGGACATCGATCGCTCGTCGTGTGTCGTCGTGGTACCCGTTCGCGTCGCGCGACGGGTCATCGCGTGTGCGTTTTTCTCAGGGCGCTACCGTAGGCGTTGCGGCAGTCGGTCAGGTTGACCATCGTCAATCGCCGCCGCCGGCCGCCGCGTTTGTTTGGCTTTTGCTGACCTCAGTCGACTGTGAGAACAGAGGCGTCGAAGCGCCGTTCGGCCGGTCTCGCGCGCGGTCGCGGCGTATCAGCCGTGCAGGCGGTGATACTTTGCGAGCAGCTCTTCGCGCGACTCCCTGTGATTCGGATCCGGAACGATGCAGTCGGCCGGGCACACGTCGACGCACTGCTGCGTGTCGTGCGCGCCGACGCATTCGGTGCACTTGTCCGGATCGATCACGTAGATCGGCGAACCCGCCGAGATTGCCTGATTG
The DNA here is from genome assembly GCA_040752195.1 of Pseudomonadota bacterium. GTDB lineage: Bacteria > Pseudomonadota > Gammaproteobacteria > Burkholderiales > Burkholderiaceae_F > DSNY01. The sequence continues at coordinate 22,158 of JBFMFC010000035.1, forward strand.
GGGCACGGTTCCACGCACGCGTCGCAGGCCGTGCAGTCGTCGGTGATCATCAATGCCATGGTGTTCTCCTGTGGGTCCGGTGGGCGGGTCCGTTCGCCCCTCTCTGCAGCCTCTCTCCCGCAAGGGGAGCGGGGCGGTTCGCGCGGCGAATCGTCTTGGGCGACTCGCCGCGAGCTCAAACGAAGGCGCTGGTGTACGAAGTGAGCGCCTTCATGTAATTGGCGCGTTCGAAAGCGTCCGGGTCGGGACACGATTGCTGCGACAGCGAGCCTTTCATCTGCGCGACCGACTCGTACTCGCGCTCGGCCATCCACGCCCGCACGCCGTCGACGAGCTTGGCGACGTGCGCGGGACCGTTGCGCAGCAGGCAGCTCGCGACCATCACGCAATCGGCGCCGGCGAGCAGAAGCTTGAGCACGTCGTCGGCCGTGTGCGCGCCGCCGGTGGCGGCGAGGCTCGCGTCGATGCGGCCGCGCAGGATCGCGATCCAGCGCAGCGCGAGGCGCAGCTCGTCCGACGTCGACAGCGTGAGGTGCGGTGCGACCGCCAGCTCGTCGAGCACGATGTCGGGCTGCAGGAAGCGGTTGAACAGCACGAGCCCGCGCGCGCCGGCGCGCGCCAGCCGCGCCGCCATGTTGGCCATCGCGCTGAAGTACGGCGACACCTTGACCGCGACCGGGATCGACACCTGCCGCGTCACCGATTCGACCAGCTCGACGTAGCGCGCCTCGACCGCGGCGCTCGTGTCGCCCGGATCGGCAGCGAGGAAGTACACGTTCAGCTCGATCGCGTCGGCGCCGGCCTGCTCGCAGCGCCTGGCGATGCCGGTCCAGCCGCCCGGCGTGTGGCCGTTCAGGCTCGCGATCACCGGCACCGACAGCGCGCGCTTGGCGTCCTCGATCAGCTTCAGGTACCGGTCCGGACCGGTGCGGTACTGCTGCGGCTCCGGGAAAAAGCCGCGCGCCTCGGGCGAGACCTCGGCGCCGTACAGCAGCAGGTCGTGCGTGGCCATCTCCTCGTGCTCGATCTGCTCCTCGAACAGCGAAGGCAGAACGGCCGCGGCGATGCCCGCGTCCTGCAGCCGCTTCAGGCTGTCGATCGAGCCCGTCAGCGGCGACGCCGACGCGACGACCGGGTGCGCGAGCGCCAGCCCCAGATACGACGTGCGCAGATCGACGTTCATGACTCGGCCCCCTGCGCAGGTGCGACGACCGTTTCGGTGGCGACCGCGGCCGCCGTCGCGCCGGCCGGCGCCGCGGCCGTGGCGGCGTCGGCGACGACGCGATGCACGCTTGCGATCTGCTCGTACAGTTGCCAGCGCGCATCGGCCTCGGCCTGCGCGGCTTTGGCGAGCTGCCTGGCGCGCACCGGATCGACCTGCGCGAGCATCGCGAAGCGGCCTTCCTTCATCGTGAACTGCTCGAGCGGGATCGTCGGCTTGCGCGAGTCGAGCTTCAGCGGCTGATCGGCGCCGCCCATCGCGAGCCGCGGGTCGTAGTGATACAGCGTCAGGTAGCCGCTCTTGACCGCGTCGCGCTGGTGGCTCATGCCGGTGGTCATGTCGATGCCGTGCGCGATGCAGTGGCTGTACGCGATGATCAGCGACGGCCCGGGCCAGGAGGCCGCCTCCTGGAGGGTGCGCACCGTGTGCACCGGGTTGGCCCCCATCGCGACCTGCGCGACGTAGACGTTGCCGTACGCCATCGCGATCATGCCGAGGTCTTTCTTGCCGATCGCCTTGCCGGCGGCGGCGAACTTCGCGACCGCGCCGCGCGGTGTCGCTTTCGACGCCTGGCCGCCGGTGTTGCTGTAGACCTCGGTGTCGAGCACCAGGATGTTGACGTTCCTGCCCGAGGCGAGCACGTGGTCGAGCCCGCCGTAGCCGATGTCGTACGCCCAGCCGTCGCCGCCGACGATCCACACGCTGCGCGCGACCAGGTTGTCGGCGATCGCGGCGAGCCGCGCGGCTTCCGGAAAGCGCAGCCTGCCGAGGATCGCCTTCAGCCGCGCGACGCGTTCGCGCTGGGCGCGGATCTCCTCGTCGCTGCCCTGCGGCGCGTCGAGCAGCTCGTCGGCGAGCGCTTCGCCGATCTCGGCGCGCAGCTCGCGCACCAGCATGTGCGCCAGATCGCGCTGCGCGTCGATCGCCAGCCGCATCCCGAGTCCGAACTCGGCGTTGTCCTCGAACAGGCTGTTGGCCCAGGCCGGCCCCTGGCCGTCGGCGTTCTTCGCCCACGGCGTCGTCGGCAGGTTGCCGCCGTAGATCGACGAGCAGCCGGTCGCGTTGGCGATCACCAGATGGTCGCCGTAGAGCTGCGAAATCAGCTTCAGATAAGGCGTCTCGCCGCAGCCGGCGCACGCGCCCGAGTACTCGAACAGCGGGCGGCGCAGTTGCGAGCCGCGCAGCGGGTCGATTTTGTCGAGCGGCGGCCGCACCTCGGGCAGGCTCAGGAAGAACTCGTAGTTCGCGCGCTCGGCCTCGAGGTGCTCGAGCTTGGGCCGCATGTTGATCGCCTTGTGCTTGACGACCTGCTTGCTGCGCGTCGGACACACGTCGACGCAGATGCCGCAGCCGGTGCAGTCGTCGGGGGCGACCTGCAGGCTGTAGAGCATGCCTTCGAGCCCGCTGCCGTCCTTGCGCGACCACGGCACCGCCTTGAAGGTCGACGGCGCGCGCTTCATGTCCTCGGGCGTGAGCACCGTCTGACGGATCGCCGCGTGCGGGCACACCAGCGGGCAGATCGCACACTGCGTGCAGATCGTCTCGTCCCAGATCGGGATCTCGTGCGCGATGCTGCGCTTTTCCCACTGCGTGGTCGCGGTCGGGAACGTGCCGTCGACCGGAAGCGCCGACACCGGCAGCCAATCGCCCTTGCCGTCGAGCATCATCGCCGTCACGCGCTGCACGAAGTCGGGCGCCGCGTGCGATACGGCCGGCCGGCGCGAGAACTTCGAGTCGGCGCGCGCCGGCACCCGGACTTCACGCAGCGCCGCGAGCGACGCATCGACCGCGGCGAAGTTGCGGTTGAGCACCGTCTCGCCGCGCTTGCCGTAGGTCCTGCGGATCGCGTCCTTGATCTTCGCGATCGCTTCCTCGCGCGGCAGCACGCCCGAGATCGCGAAGAAGCACGCCTGCGTCACCGTGTTGATCCGGCCCGCGAGCCCCGCCTGTCGGGCCACGCCGAGGGCATCGACGACGAAAAAGCGCAGCTTCTTGTCGAGGATCGCCTGCTGCGCTTCGCGCGGCAGCTTGTCCCACACTTCTTCCGGCCCGTACGGGCTGTTCAGCAGGAACGTCGCGCCGGGCCGCGCGAGCGCCAGCACGTCGAGCTTCTCCATGAACTCGAACTGGTGGCAGGCGACGAAGTCGGCCCGGCGGATCAGGTACGTCGAGTGGATCGGCTTCGGACCGAAGCGCAGATGCGACACCGTGATCGCGCCGGACTTCTTGCTGTCGTAGACGAAGTAGCCCTGCGCGAAGAGCGGCGTGTTCTCGCCGATGATCTTCACGGTGTTCTTGGTCGCGCCGACCGTGCCGTCGGCGCCGAGCCCGTAGAACACCGCGCAGGTGACGCCTTCGGCTTCGCTGTCGAAGTCCGCGTCCCACGCGAGCGACAGCCGTGTCACGTCGTCGACGATGCCGACCGTGAAGTGCCGCTTCGGCTGCGGCCGCGCGAGCTCGTCGAGCGCGGCCTTCGCCATCGCCGGCGTGTATTCCTTCGACGACAGCCCGTAGCGGCCGCCGATCACGCGCGGCAGCGGCATGTCGTTCGGCCAGCCTTCGGCGAGCGCGGTGACGACGTCCTGGTACAGCGGCTCGCCGATCGCGCCGGGCTCCTTGGTGCGGTCGAGCGCGGCGATCGCGCGGACGGTCTTCGGCAGCGCGTCGACGAAAGCCTGGACGTCGAACGGCCGGTACAGGCGAACGGTAACGAGGCCGACCTTCTCGCCGGCGGCGGCGAGCCGCTCGACCGCCTCGCGCGAGGCGCCGGTGCCCGAGCCCATCTGCACCAGCACGCGCTCGGCATCCGGCGCGCCGGTGTAGTCGAACAGCCCGTAGCGGCGCCCGGTCAGGCCGGCGAAGCGCGCCATCGAATCGCGCACGATGCCCGGCACGGCCGCATAGAACGGGTTGCACGCCTCGCGCGCCTGGAAGAACACGTCCGGGTTCTGCGCAGTGCCGCGGATGACCGGATTGTCCGGGTTGAGCGCGCGCGCTCGATGCGCGCGGACGAGCTCCTCGTCGATCAGCGCGCGCACGTCCTCCTCGAACAGCAGGTCGATCTTGTTGACCTCGTGGCTGGTGCGGAAGCCGTCGAAGAAGTGCAGGAAAGGCACGCGCGCCTTGAGTGTGGACATGTGCGCGATCATCGCCATGTCCTGCGCCTCCTGCACGCTGGCGGAGGCGAGCAGCGCGAAGCCGGTCGTCCGCGCCGTCATCACGTCGCTGTGGTCGCCGAAGATCGACAGCGCGTGCGTGGCGATCGTCCGCGCGGCGATGTGGAACACCGCCGGCGTGAGTTCGCCGGCGATCTTGAACATGTTCGGCAGCTTCAGCAGCAGGCCCTGCGACGAGGTGAAGGTCGTCGTCAGCGCGCCGGTCTGCAGCGCGCCGTGCACCGTCCCTGCCGCGCCGGCCTCGCTCTGCATCTCGATGACCTGCGGCACGCTGCCCCAGATGTTCTTCTGCCCGGCGGCCGACCAGGCGTCGGCCAACTCGCCCATCGGCGACGAGGGTGTGATCGGATAGATCGCGATCACCTCGCTCGTCAGGTGGGCGATGCGTGCGGCCGCTTCGTTGCCGTCGAGCACGTGCGAGCGTTCGGTCATGGTGTGTCGGCGTGGTGGGTCAGAGGATTCCGGCCTTGCCGGCCTCCCAGCGCTGCAGCTCGGTCGCGAGCAGCGCCACGTGTTCGCGCTCCTCGGCGGCGAGCTCCTTGTACAGCCCGTGTTCGACCGACCCGGCGGGCGCGGCGTCGGCTTCGCGCGAGAAGAAGTCGACTGCGCGCTGCTCGAAAGCGATCGCGATGCGGAACAGGTCGGCCGGATCGTCGGGCCGGCGGTCGACGCCGGCGAAGATCGCCGCGCGGTCGAGCTGGAAGTCGGCCGCGGGCGGCGGCAGGTCCGCGTGGTAACGCTTCGCGAGCGTGGCCATGTGGTCGCGCTCCATCGCTGCCAGGCGGCCGAACAGCTCGCGCAGCACCGGATCGGCCGCGTCGCGCGCGGCGCGCTCGTAATAGGCGAGCCCGCCCAGCTCGATCTCGAAGGCTTTGCGGATGGCGTCGAGCGCGCGCGCATCGTCGACCGGCCCGCGCTCGAGCAGCTCGAGCCGGCCCTTGCAATGCGGGCACATCCCGTACGGGAACGCGAAGCCTTCGCTGACCTTGCCGCACTCCGTGCAGCGCCAGCGCAGCTCGACGCCGGCGCAGCAGATGTAGGGCTCGTTGTCTTCGAGCGGACGCTTGCAGCGGGGGCAGACGCTCATGGTGTCCTCACCTCGGGACGGAGGAACGGGTACTCGCCACGCGGGTCCGGCGACGCGGGCCGCGGCAACCGCGCATGGCCGCGCGCGCCCGCGCCGTGCCGGCGGCTTTTCATGGCGCGGCCTCGGCGGTCAGAGGCGCCGGCGGCACGAAGGCCGCGGCGTCCTCGCGCGTGATCGGCCACTTGCTCTTGCCGCCCGCCAGATACGCGCCGATCGCGCGCGCGGCGCGGCGGCCCGCACCCATCGCGAGGATCACGGTCGCGCCGCCCGTGACGATGTCGCCGCCGGCGAAAACGCCCGGCACGCTCGTCGCCTGCGTGTGCTCGTCGGCGACGATGTAGCCCCATTTGTTCAGCTCGAGCCCGGGCGTGGACTTGGTGACGATCGGGTTGGCCTTGGTGCCGAGCGCGTAGATCACGGTGTCGCACTCGAGCTCGACGAATTCGTTCAGCGCAACCGGCTTGCGCCGACCCTTGTCGTCGGGTTCGCCGAGCGCCATCTTCTGCACCTTCATGCCGCGGACGTTGCCTTCGGCGTCGGTCAGGATCTCGACCGGCCCGTGCAGGAAGAAGAACTCGATGCCTTCCTCTTTCGCGTGCCGCAGTTCCTCCACGCGCGCCGGCGCCTCGGCTTCGGAGCGGCGGTACACGCAGCGGACCGTCGGCGCGCCGAGCCGTTTGGCCACTCGCAGGCAGTCCATCGCCGTGTTGCCCGCGCCGATCACGATCACGCTCCTGCCGAGCTTGATCGGCGTGTCCAGGTACGGGAACTGGTCGCCGCCCATCAGGTTCACGCGCGTGAGGAACTCGTTCGCCGAATACACCTGGCCGGCGAACTCGCCCGGGATGCCGAGGAACGCCGGCGCGCCGGCGCCCGCGCCGACGAACACCGCATCGAAGCCCATCCCGCCCAGCAGTTGCGGGACCGAGAAGGTCTTGCCGATCACCTTGTTCGTCTCGAACCGCACGCCGAGCGCCTTCAGCGCCTCGACCTCGCGCGCGATGATCTCGCGCGGCAGCCGGAACGACGGAATGCCGTACTGGAGGACGCCGCCGACCACGTGCAGCGCCTCGTAGACGGTGACGTCGCAGCCGTAGCGGACCAGGTCGGCGGCGACCGCCAGCCCCGACGGCCCCGAGCCGACCACGGCCACCCTGCCGAGCTTCTTCTCGAAGCGCGGCGGCGCGGCGGCGCGCGGCTTCGCGTTGTCGCCGACGAAGCGCTCGAGGCGGCCGATCGCCACCGGTTCGAGCTTGCGGCCGACGATGCACTGCGCCTCGCACTGCGACTCCTGCGGGCACACGCGCCCGCAGATCGAAGGCAGCAGGTTCGATTCGTTGATCACCGCCAGCGCGCCGTCCAGATCGCGCACCAGCAGGTGCTTGATGAAGCGCGGGATGTCGATCGACACCGGGCAGCCTTCGACGCATGCCGGCTTGCTGCACATGATGCAGCGTTCGGCCTCCGCCAGCGCGTCGGCCAGCGAGTATCCGAGGTTGACTTCCTTGAAGTTGCGCGAGCGCTCGAGCGGATCGCGCTCGGGCATTCTGGTCGCGTGCGGGGCGACGTCCTTGTACTTCTTGTAGTTGGTCTTGCCCTGCTCGAACAGGACGCGCTCGACCTGGCAGACGTGCGCGTAGTCGGTGTTGGCTGCGGCTTCCTCGTCCTTGAAGCGCTTCTGCCGCAGCAGCAGCTCCCTGAAGTCGACCTGGTGGCCGTCGAAGTCGGGGCCGTCGACGCACGCGAACTTGATCTCGTTGCCCACCGTCACGCGGCACGATCCGCACATGCCGGTGCCGTCGACCATGATCGCGTTCAACGACACCATCGTCTTGACGCCGAACGGCCGCGTGGTCTCCACACACGCGTTCATCATCGGCAGCGGGCCGATCGCGATCACCAGATCCGGCTTGTCGCGTTCGAGCACTTCCTGCAGCGCCGCGGTGACGAAGCCCGGCTTGCCGTAGCTGCCGTCGTCGGTGCAGACGACGAGCTCGTCGCAGTGCGCGCGGAACCGGTCCTCCCAGAACACGAGATCCTTCGTGCGGAAGCCGATGATCCCGGTCGTACGGTTGCCGGCCGCCTTGAACGCGCGCAGTTGCGGATACACGGGCGCGACGCCGAGGCCGCCGCCGACCAGGACGACGTGCCCCGCGCGGCTCACGTGCTGCGGCAGGCCGAGCGGGCCGACGAAGTCGGCAAAGGTGTCGCCCGCCTTGTAGTGGTCCCGCATCTCGAGCGTGGTCTTGCCGAGCGCCTGGACCACGAGCGTGACGGTGCCGCGGTCGCGGTCGTAGTCGGCGACGGTCAGCGGGATGCGTTCGCCGCCTTCGCGCAGTCGAAGCATCACGAAGTGTCCGGGCTCGGCGGCGCGCGCGACGTCGGGTGCCTCCACCTCCCACAGGAACGTGGTGTCCGAAAAGGCTTCGCGCCTGAGGATCCGATACATGGCGTGCGTCCGTCGAAGGATCGAGCGGGCCGCCATCGGCATGTCGTCCGTTCACGTCGCCCGCGAAGCGGATGCTCGCATCCGGAGCCGAACCTCCGTTGACCGCGATCAAGCACTCCGGAATGC
>JBFMFC010000035.1:30317-37315 GCA_040752195.1 Pseudomonadota bacterium
TGGCGTGCGTCCGTCGAAGGATCGAGCGGGCCGCCATCGGCATGTCGTCCGTTCACGTCGCCCGCGAAGCGGATGCTCGCATCCGGAGCCGAACCTCCGTTGACCGCGATCAAGCACTCCGGAATGCAGGACCCTAAATCCGGCAGCTGACCGCTCACGGCTTCGGACGATGCGTTGTTCGTCAAGCGCTCGTGACTTCGACGTGGTTGACCCGGAGGATGAGACCGCTGCGCACGGCATAGCACGCACGGCGCGCCGCCTGGCGTCGTTGCTCGTCGTCGCAAGGGGTTGCCTTGCATCCTCCTCGCGCCTAGCCAGCCGACCCGCCGCACGCACTCTGCCGCGCGCTCAACTGCCGGATTTAGGGTGACGCGTGTCGCATTGCGCAACAAAAAAAATTGCGCCGCGATCCGGGTCGACTTGACCGCTGTCAATTCCGCGCAGATCGCACGGGCGACACTGCGCGGCGTTGCGGCGGCACGAGCAGGCGGACACAAACGATGAGTACCCGAGTCGATCTCGCGGCCGGCGTGGGCCTCGCCGACCGCACGCGCAAGAGCCGCTGGCCGGCGCGCATGGATTTCGCGCAGAGCGCGAGCGGCCTCGCGCTCGGCCTGTTCATGTGGGGCCACATGTTCTTCGTGGCGTCGATCCTCGTCAGCAAGGACTTCATGTGGATGGTCGCGCGGCTGTTCGAGGGGTACTTCCTTTTCGGGCGACCGTACCCGGGCATCGTCTCGGTGATCGTCGCCGGCGTGCTGCTGCTGGTCGTGCTGCACGCGTTCCTCGCGATGCGCAAGTTCCCGGCCAGCTACCGGCAGTGGCGCACCTTCGCCGCGCACCGCGCGCTGCTCGCCCACGGCGACACGACGCTGTGGTGGATCCAGGTGATCACGGGCTTCATGCTGTTCTTCATGGCGTCGGTGCATCTGTATCAGATGCTGATGCACCCGGCGCTGATCGGTCCGTACGAATCCGCCGACCGCGTCTGGACGGGCCGCTGGTGGCCGCTGTATCTGGTCATGCTGTTCGCGGTCGAGCTGCACGCCGGCATCGGCCTGTATCGGCTCGCGGTCAAGTGGGGCTGGCTGCAAGGCGCCGATCCCGCGCGGGGCCGGCGCAGGCTGCAGCGCGCCAAATGGGCGCTGACCGCATTCTTCCTCGTGCTCGGGCTCGCCACGCTCGCCGCCTACATGAAGATCGGCTACGAGCATCGCGATCGTGCCGGTGAACCCTACGTGCCCACGTGGCAGCAGGCGCCCAAATGAAAGTGAACTACACCGACGTGCTGGTGATCGGCGGCGGACTCGCCGGCCTGCGGCTCGCGATCGCCGCCAAGCGGCGCGGGCACGACGCGCTCGTGCTGTCGCTGGTTCCGTCCAAGCGCTCGCACAGCAAGGCCGCGCAGGGCGGAATGCAGGCGTCGCTCGGCAACGTGATCAAGGGGCAGGGCGACAACGAGGACGTTCACTTCGAGGACACGGTGCGCGGTTCGGACTGGGGCGCCGACCAGGAAGTCGTTCGCATGTTCGTCAACACCGCGCCGAAGGCCGTGCGCGAGCTGGCCGCGTGGGGCGTGCCGTGGAGCCGGATCCGCAAGGGCGACCGCAGCGTGATCATCAACGGCCAGAAGGTCACGATCACCGAGCGCGACGAGGCGCACGGCCTAATCGCGCAGCGCGACTTCGGCGGCACCAAGAAGTGGCGCACCTGCTACGTCTCCGACGGCACCGGCCACGCGATGCTGCAGGCGGTCGGCGACCAGGCGATCGGCAACGGCATCCCCGTGCACGAGCGCGCCGAGGCGCTCGCGCTGATCCACGACGGCAGCCGCTGCTACGGCGCGGTCGTGCGCAACCTCGTCACCGGCGAGCTGTCGGCCTACGTGGCCAAGGCCACCGCGATCGCCACCGGCGGCGCCGGGCGGCTGTATCGGGTGACGACCAACGCGGTGATCAACGAAGGCATCGGCCACGCGCTCGCGCTCGAAACCGGTGTGGCCGCGCTCGGCAACATGGAGGCCGTGCAGTTCCATCCGACCGCGATCGTTCCCGCCGGCATCCTCGTCACCGAAGGCTGCCGCGGCGACGGCGGCCTGCTGCGCGACGCCGACGGGCACCGCTTCATGCCCGACTACGAGCCGGAGAAGAAGGAGCTCGCCTCGCGCGACGTCGTCAGCCGTCGCATGGAAGAGCACATCGCGCGCGGCAAGGGGGTGAAGTCGCGCTTCGGCGACCACCTGTGGCTCGACATCACGCTGCTCGGCGAATCGCACATCAAGCACAACCTGCGCGAGGTCTACGACATCTGCCACTACTTCCTCGGCATCGACCCGGTGCGCGACATGATCCCGGTGCGGCCGGCGCAGCACTACACAATGGGCGGCGTGCGCACGCGGCCCACCGGCGAGAGCCCGACGCTGAAGGGCCTGTTCGCCGCCGGCGAAGCGGCGTGCTGGGACATGCACGGGTTCAACCGGCTCGGCGGCAACTCGGTCGCCGAGACGGTCGTCGCCGGCATGATCGTCGGCGAGTTCATCGCCGACTTCTGCGACCGCGAGGACCTCGCGATCCCGCTCGGCCTGGTGCGCGAGGCCGTCGAGCGCGAGCAGGCGAAGCTCGACGCGCTGTTGAGCGGCCAGGGCAGCGAAAGCGCGGCGGTGCTGAAGGCCGAAATGCAGGCGCTGATGACCGACAAGGTCGGCATCTTCCGCACCGGCGAGAATTTGCAGCAGGCGGTCGACGGGCTGCAGCGGCTGCTCGTTCGCAGCCGCTCGATCGGCGTGCCGTACAAGGCGTCGGGCGCGAATCCGGAACTGGTGACCGCGTACCGCACGCAGAAGATGCTCAAGCTCGCGCTCGCCATCGCGTACGGCGCGCTGGCGCGGACCGAGAGCCGCGGCGCGCACTTCCGCAACGACTACCCGCGCCGCAACGACGCCGAATGGCTCAAGCGCACGCTGGCGACCTGGAAGAACGAGTCCGACACGCTGCCCACGCTGGCGTACGAGCCGCTCGACGTGAAGAAAATGGAACTGCCGCCCGGCTGGCGCGGTTACGGCGCCAAGGACTACATCGACCACCCCGACACCGCGGCGCGGCTCGCCGAGGTCGAGGCGCTGAAGCGCAAGTACGCCGGCGACCGCTTCGCGCTGCAGGCCGCGCTGCTGCCGTTCGAACACCTGCTGCCGGTGCGGCTGCGCGGCCGCAACGAGCGCATCGACGAACCCTTCGCGGCGGCGTCCGCGCAGAAGGCCGCGTGATGGACACGAAAACACATCAGGCCGTCATCGACACGTCGCGGCTCGCGCGCCCGGCCGGCGCCGTCGCCGGCGCAAACGACGCGCACCGCCGCATCCGCATCAACGTGCTGCGGTTCAACCCGCACAAGCCGGGCGACGTGCCGCGCATGCAGGCCTACGAGCTCGAAGAAGCCGACGGCATGACGCTGTTCATCGCGCTCAACGAGATCCGCGACAAGCAGGACCCGTCGCTGCAGTTCGATTTCGTCTGCCGCGCCGGCATCTGCGGCTCGTGCGCGATGCTGATCGACGGCCGTCCGGGGCTGGCGTGTCGAACGCTGACCAAGAACCTCGGCGCCGAGATCACGCTCGCGCCGCTGCCGTACTTCGAGCTGATCGGCGACCTGTCGGTCAACACCGGCAAGTGGATGCGCGCGATGAGCGAGCGGCTGCAGACGTGGGTGCACGCCAGGCAGCGCGAGGTCGATCTGACGCGCATCGAAGAGCGGATGGATCCCGACCTCGCCGAGAAGATCTACGAATTGGATCGCTGCATCGAGTGCGGCTGCTGCGTGGCGGCCTGCGGCACCGCGCGCATGCGCGAGGACTTCGTCGGCGCGATCGGGCTGAACAAGATCGCGCGCTTCCGCCTCGATCCGCGCGACGCGCGCACCGACGCCGACTACTACGAGCTCGTCGGCGACGACGACGGCGTGTTCGGCTGCATGTCGCTGCTCGCGTGCCACGACGTGTGCCCGAAGAACCTGCCGCTCTCGACGCAGATCGCCTTCGTGCGGCGCGCGATGGTCAGGCAGGGGTTCGGGTAGAAATCTCGCGCGCGGCAGCGCGCCGGAGCCGTCGAGATGGCCCTCCGGTGGCGCCCGCGGAAGAGCGTCGGCAACGCGCTGATCGACGGCGATCACCGCTACCTGATCGCGCTGATCAACACGGTCGAGCTGGCGCTGCGGACCGCGGGTGAACGCGACGCGCTGGCCACAGCGCTCGATCAGCTCGTCGTCTACACGCACGACCACTTCGACCGCGAGGAAAGGCTGATGCGCGCAATACGCTACCGCGGCTACGACGAGCATCGCCGGTCGCATCGCGATCTGACCGCGCGGCTGGTGGACATTCGCGCGGCGATCGAGGCCGCTCCGACCGGTGCCGCGCCGCAAGACGAGATCGACCGCCTGATCGAGCTGCTTCGTTCGTGGCTGCTCGATCACGTGCTCAAAGAAGACCTGCTGCTGAAACCGGAGCTCGCCAAGTACCCGGAGAACTTCGCCGGTTGAGCCGCCGGCTGCGGCGCGAGCAGCGTCGCCTTCCGTTCGCGCGGCCGCGACGCCTTCGCGGCCCGCCGGCTCGAGCCCTTTTACCGGCGATCCGGCGAGCGCTTCGCTCGCGTCGTCCGGATCCGCGCCGACGTCATCGGCGCGTTCAGCCGGGTCGCATTCGCGCGTGGCAATCACGTCGATGCGTGAGAGCAGCGATCCACTTTCCCGCGCTCACGTCGGGGGAATCGCTTGTTCGGGCCGCTCGCCTTCGGCATGCTTGGCGCAGCCAGCGGCAACCACGGTCGCCCATACAGGGGTTGGGGATCGCACAGCCGACCTTACCCGAGAGAGGAGGCGCCTGCTTTGATGGAGTCAGCCCTGCATCGGCGATTGCTCGCCGGGCTGGCGGCGGTTCTGCTGCTGGTCACGCTGGTCGTAGTGGTTGCGTGGCGTAACGCGCAGCAGGCCGAACGAACGGCCGAATGGGTGGCCCACACCCGCGCGGTGCTCGCTGAACTGGAGCACGTTCTGCGGCTGAACGTCGACGCGCAGACGGGGTTGCGCGGATACCTAGTGACCGGCGACGAGCAGTTTCTGGAGCCCTACCTGGCGGCGCGCCGCGAGTTGCCGGTCGCCTTGCAGCGGCTCGCCGAGCTGACCGCCGACAACCCCGGGCAGCGGCAGGCAGTGCTCGCGCTGCAACGGCTGGTCTCCGAGCACCTTGACGCTCGCGAGCGCATGGTCGACCTTGCCCACACGCGCGGCATCGAAGCGGCGCGCCGCGAGTTCGCACCCGGCGAAGGAAAGCGCCTCGTCGACGGGATCCGCGCCGCGACGCTGCAATTGCGCTCCGAGGAGGAGCGGCTGCTCGCGCAGCGCGAGGAGGCCTCGAGGGACGCCGCACGCCGGTCGCTCGCGGCGCTCGCCGTGCTGGCGGCGCTGATCCTGGCCGTCGTGTTCGGCGCGTTCGTGGTGCTGCGACGTCATCTGGCCGCGCGCCTGCGCGCCGAGCACGCGCTGCGCGACAGCGAGCAGCGCCTGAGCGTCACGCTGCAGTCGATCGGCGATGCGGTGCTGGCGACCGACACGCACGGCCGCGTCACCCGCATGAACCCGGTGGCCGAGCGGCTGACCGGCTGGTCCGCGGCCGAGGCCGCGGGCAAGCCGATCGCCGACGTCTTTCGGATCATCAACGAGGAAACGCGCCGGCCTGCGGTCATACCGGTCGAGCGCGTGCTGGCCACCGGGCTGTTGCAGGGCCTCGCCAACCACACCGTGCTCGTCGCACGCGACGGCAGCGAGCGGCCGATCGCCGACAGCGCCGCGCCGATCCGCGCTGCCGACGGCAGCGTGCTCGGTGTCGTCCTGGTGTTCCGCGACGTGACCGTCGAGCGGCGCGCGGAGCAGGCGATCCGGCAGCTCAACGAAGAGCTCGAACAGCGTGTCCGGCAGCGCACGCAAGCGCTCGAGGCGGTCAACCGGCGCCTGCGGCTGGTCGACTTCACCGTCGAGAACGCGTCGGTGGCGACCTACTGGATCGCGAGCGACGCGCGCATCGTGCGGGTGAACCGCGCCGCCTGCGCCATGCTCGGCTACGACGAGCGCGAGCTGCTCGCGAAGCGGATCACGGACATCCATGTGGGTCTTTCGCCTGACCGCTGGAACGCGTTCTGGCGTGAGGTCGGCGAGCGGCGCTTCGTTGCGTTCGAGACAGTGCACCGGCGCCACGACGGCACCGAACTGGCCGTCGAGGTCGACGTGAGCCGGCTCGACTTCGAGGACGCCGCATACAACGTCGCCTTCGTGCGCGACATCACCGAACGAAAGCGGGCGGAACAGGCGCTGCGTGCCTCCGAGGAGCGCTTCCGCAGCACGCTGGACACGATGATCGAAGGCTGCCAGATCATCGGCTTCGACTGGCGGTATCTGTATGTCAACGCCGCCGCGGCGGCGCAGGGTCGGTCACGCCCGGAAGCGTTGATCGGGCGGACCATGATGGAGGCGTACCCGGGCATCGAGGCGACGCCGGTGTTCGCGGTGATGCGGCAATGCATGCAAACGCGGCGCGCCGAACACGTCGAGAACGAGTTCACCTTTGCCGACGGCACGGCGGGCTGGTTCGAGCTGGTCATGCAGCCGGTGCCCGAGGGGCTCTTCGTTCTTTCGCTCGACATTACCGAACGCAAGCGGGCCGAGCGGCAACTGCGCCTACTGAAGGAAGACCTCGAGCGGCGCGTCGCCGAGCGGACGGCCGAACTGGAAGCCGCGGGGCGCGAACTCGCCGCGAGGAACGAGCAACTCGATCAGGCCAGCCGGATGAAATCCGAGTTCCTGGCGAACATGAGCCACGAGCTGCGAACGCCGCTGAATGCGGTGATCGGTTTTTCCGAGATCCTGTCGGCGGGCATGGCGGGGGAGCTCACCGCACGGCAGCGCGAGTTCGTCCGCGACATCCATGCGAGCGGCATGCACCTGCTCGAGCT
>JBFMFC010000036.1:0-37242 GCA_040752195.1 Pseudomonadota bacterium
TCACAGCACCTCCGCCGCGTGATCCGCCAGCCTCGACCGTTCGCCCCGCTGCAGCGTCACGTGGCCCGAATGCGGCCAGCCCTTGAAGCGGTCGACGACGAACGTCAGCCCCGACGAGCCCTCGGTCAGGTAGGGCGTGTCGATCTGCGCGATGTTGCCGAGGCAGACGACCTTGGTGCCCGGGCCGGCGCGCGTGATCAGCGTCTTCATCTGCTTCGGCGTCAGGTTCTGGCACTCGTCGACGATCAGGTACTTGTTGATGAACGTGCGGCCGCGCATGAAGCTCATCGACTTGACACGGATACGCGTGCGGATCAGATCGTTGGTCGCTGCGCGTCCCCACTCGCCGGCGGCGTCGTCGCTCTTGTTCAGCACCTCGAGGTTGTCCTCGAGCGCGCCCATCCACGGCGCCATTTTTTCCTCTTCGGTGCCGGGCAGGAAGCCGATGTCCTCGCCGACCGGTACTGTCGCGCGCGTGACGATGATCTCCGAGTACCGCTTCGTCTCGAGCGTCTGCGCGAGCCCCGCCGCGAGCGCGAGCAGCGTCTTGCCGGTGCCGGCCTGACCGATCAGCGTGACGAAGTCGCACTCGGGGTCCATCAGCAGGTTCAACGCGAAGCTCTGCTCGCGATTGCGCGCCGTGATGCCCCAGACGGCGTTCTTCGCGTGCATGTAGTCGCGCAGAACGCGCAGCACCGCCGTCTTGCCGCGGATCTCCTTGACCTGAGCGTAGAACGGTGTGCCGTTCTCCAGATACACGAACTGGTTGACGAGGAGGTCGGAAACGATCGGCCCGGCGATGCGGTAGTACGTATGGCCGCCGTGCTGCCACGATTCCATGCCCTTGCCGTGCTTGTCCCAGAAGTTCGGCGGCAGCGCGAGCACGCCCGTGTACAGGACGTCGGTGTCCTCGAGCACCTTGTCGTTGTAGTAGTCCTCGGCGGGCAGTCCGAGCGCGCGCGCCTTGACGCGCATGTTGATGTCTTTCGACACCAGCACGACATCGCGTCCGGCGTGCATGTCCTTCAGGGCGCGCACGACGCCGAGGATCTGGTTGTCGGCCTTGCCTGCCGGCAGGCTCGCGGGCAGCGGGCCGGACACCGCCATGGTCTGGAAGAACAGCCGGCCGCTCGCTTCGGCGTTGCCCAGCGCGTTCAGCGGGATTCCGTCCTCGATCGGCGTCTTGCACGCGGCCACCAGCGCGTCGAGCGTTCGCGAGACCTGCCGCGCGCTGCGTGCGACTTCGGACATGCCCTTCTTGTGTCCGTCGAGTTCCTCGAGCGTCATCATCGGCAGGAAGACGTCGTGCTCTTCGAAGCGGAACAGGCAGGTCGGATCGTGCATCAGCACGTTCGTGTCGAGAACGAACAGCTTCGGCGTTGCGCTCGGCGCGCGCTGGCGCTTGCCGTTGGCGCGGGCTTTGGTCTCGATCACCGCGAGCCGGGCGCCGGCAGGGCGCAGCGCCGGGGGTGCTTCAGGCGCGCGCGCCTGCGGCGCCGGATGCGCGGGTTCGGGCGGGGCCTTCTCGGTCGGAATGGACGTGAGGATCGTGGCGGGGCGGGTCGGTGCTTTGGGCAGTGGCATCAGCGTGGCGGCGAAAGCCGCGGATGGATGAATCGGTCGGTCCTACTTCAGCGCCTGCACGGCGGCGAGGACATCGTCGACATGACCCGGAACCTTGACGCCGCGCCATTCGCGGCGCAAGCGGCCCGCGCCGTCGATCAGGAACGTACTGCGCTCGATGCCGCGCACCTGCTTGCCGTACATGTTCTTCATCTTGATCACGCCGAACAGCGAGCACAGCTTCTCGTCCGGGTCGGAGATCAGTTCGAACGGCAGCGCCATTTTGCGCTTGAAGTTCTCGTGCGACTTCAGGCTGTCGCGTGACACGCCGACGACTTCGGCGCCGGCCTGCCTGAACTTCGCGTAGGCGGCAGCGAAATCCAGCGCTTCGGCCGTGCAGCCGGACGTGTTGTCCTTCGGATAGAAGTACAGGACGAGGGCGCGACCGTCGAGCGCGGCCAGCGAAAAGGAGCCGCCGGTCGATTCGGCCGTGAAGTCGGGGACTTTCTTGTCGAGCGCTACGACCATGGGTCGGTCAGGCGTCCTGAAGCACGGCGGCGACGACGCGCCGCCCCTCGGCGGTGAGGATGTTGTAGGTGCGGCACGCCGCGGGGGTGTCCATCACTTCGACGCCGATGCGCGCACGCGTCAGCGCAGCGTACAACGCTGGGCGCGGGAAGCGCTGTCGGGAACCGGTGCCCAGCAGAACGACTTCGGGTTCGAGGGCGAGCAGTGCCTCGAAGTCGCTGGCAGTGAGCGCCTCGAAGCTCGCCGGGCCCCAGGGCGATGCCGGGCGTTCGGGAGAGAAGATCAGGTTGCCGGTGAAGCGGACGGCGTTGATTTCGATGAAGCCGGGACCGTAGGCGGTGACGGTGTTCAGCGACGTCCGCGGATCCTGGTGCAGTTTCAAGCGGCTGCGGCTCCTGGTGGCGCGATCCCGCGCCGGGCGCGGGAAGGCGGCGGTTCGGGTAAATTATAGGCACACGTTGCACCGCAAAAGCGAGCGCGCCGCGCAGGTCTTGCGCGCCTTCGCCGCATCGAGGAAGCCATGGCCGAAGTCCCGCGCGAGTTCGCGCGCATCAAACGTCTGCCGCCGTATGTCTTCAACATCACCGGCGAGTTGAAAATGGCCGCGCGCCGGCGTGGCGAAGACATCATCGACATGAGCATGGGCAATCCGGACGGCCCGACGCCCAAGCACATCGTCGACAAACTGGTCGAGGCCGTGCGCCGGCCCGACACGCACGGCTATTCCGTGTCCAAGGGCATCCCGCGCCTGCGGCGCGCGATCGCGGGCTGGTACAAGCGGCGCTACGACGTCGACTTCGATCCGGAGTCCGAGGCGATCGTCACGATCGGGTCGAAGGAGGGGTTGGCGCACCTGATGCTCGCCACGCTCGACCGCGGGGACACCGTGCTGGTGCCGAACCCGAGCTATCCGATCCACATCTACGGCGCGATCATCGCCGGCGCGGACATCCGTTCGGTGCGGATGACGCGGGGCGTCGACTTCTTCGCCGAACTGGAACGCGCGATCCGCGAGTCGTTCCCGAAGCCGAAGATGATGATCCTCGGTTTTCCGAGCAACCCGACCGCGCAGTGCGTCGATCTGCCGTTTTTCCACCGCGTCGTCGAACTGGCCAGGCAGCACGGCATCTACGTCGTGCACGACCTCGCGTATGCCGACATCACATTCGACGGCTTCAAGGCGCCGTCGATCATGCAGGTGCCCGGCGCGCGCGATGTCGCGGTCGAGTTCTTCACGATGAGCAAGAGCTACAACATGGCCGGCTGGCGCATCGGCTTCATGGTCGGCAATCGCGATCTGGTCGCGGCGCTCGCGCGGATCAAGAGCTATCACGACTACGGCACCTTCACGCCGATCCAGGTCGCTTCGATCGCGGCGCTCGAGGGCCCGCAGGACTGCGTCGAGGAGATCCGCGCGCAGTACCAGAAGCGCCGCGACGTGCTCGCCAAGGGGCTGCACGAGGCCGGCTGGAGGGTCGAGGTGCCCAAGGCGTCGATGTACATCTGGGCCGAGATCCCCGACGCGTACAAGCCGATGGGCTCGCTCGAATTCGCGAAGAAGCTGCTTGTCGAAGCGAAGGTCGCGGTCTCACCGGGAATCGGGTTCGGCGACTACGGCGACGATCACGTCCGGTTTGCGCTGATCGAGAACGAGCACCGGATTCGGCAAGCGGTGCGCGGCATCAAGGACATGTTTCGCAGGGAGGGCCTGATTCCGGCCGCCCGTGTCGCCGCGTGAACGGCGCGGTTTCGCACGTGCGCCGAGCACCGGCCCGTACCTGCCGGCACGAACAACCATGAACCCGATCAAAGTGGGGCTGCTCGGCTTCGGCACCGTCGGCCGCGGCACATACGACGTCCTGCAGCGCAATCAGGAGGAGATCCGGCGCCGCGCCGGGCGCGGCATCGAAATCGCCGCCGTCGCCGTGCGCGACGTGAAGAAGGCGCGCGCCGCGATCGGTCCGGCGCTGCCGATCACGTCCGATCCGCGGGACATCGTGCGCCATCCGGACATCGACATCGTCGTCGAGCTGATCGGCGGCGACGAGCCGGCGCGCACGCTGGTGCTCGAGGCGATCGAGCGCGGCAAGCATGTCGTCACAGCGAACAAGGCGCTGCTCGCCATGCACGGCAACGAGATCTTCGCCGCGGCGAGCCGCAAGGGCGTGATGGTCGCGTTCGAAGCCGCCGTCGCCGGCGGGATCCCGATCATCAAGGCGTTGCGCGAGGGTCTGACGGCAAACCGTATCGAGTGGATCGCCGGGATCATCAACGGCACGAGCAATTTCATCCTGTCGGAGATGCGGTCGAAGGGGCTTGCGTTCGACACGGTGCTCGCGCAGGCACAGAAGCTCGGTTACGCCGAGGCCGACCCGACCTTCGACATCGAAGGCATCGACGCCGCGCACAAGCTGGCGATCCTCGCTTCGATCGCGTTCGGGGTTCCGATCAACTTCGCTGCGGCGTACACGGAGGGCATTTCCAGGCTCGCCGCCGAGGACATCCGTTACGCCGAGCAGCTCGGCTACCGGATCAAGCTGCTGGGCATCACCAAGCGAACGGGCAAGGGCGTGGAGCTGCGAGTGCACCCGACGCTGGTGCCGATGCAGCGGCTGCTGGCGAGCGTCGAGGGTGCGATGAACGCGGTGCTCGTCAAAGGCGACGCGGTTGGCGTGACGCTGTACTACGGCAAGGGTGCAGGAGCAGAGCCCACCGCGTCCGCGGTCGTCGCGGACCTGGTCGACGTGACGCGGATGCACACGGCCGACCCGGAGAACCGCGTGCCGCATCTGGCGTTCCAGGCCGAGTACCTCGCCGATCTGCCGTGGCTCGGGATCGGGGATACGGTGACTTCGTACTACTTCAGGATGCGCGTCGCGGACCAGCCGGGCGTGCTCGCCGACATCACGCGCATCCTCGCCGATGGCCGCATCTCGATCGACGCGCTGTTCCAGCGCGAGCCCTCGGAAGGCGAGAACCAGACCGACATCATCATGCTCACGCACGAGGCGGTCGAACGCGACGTCGACGCGGCGATCGCGCGGATCGAGGCGCTGCCGAGCGTGCTCGCGCCGGTGATCCGGATCCGGCAGGAAGAGCTGGTCTGATGCGGTACGTCAGCACGCGCGGCGGCGCGGCCGAGCAGGGCTTCCTCGACATCCTTCTTTCCGGGCTCGCGCCCGACGGCGGGCTGTACGTGCCGGCGTTCTACCCGCAGGTGGCGCGCTCCGAGCTCGATCAGTGGCGCGCGCTGTCGTACGCGGAACTGGCCGCTGCCGTGCTGCGCAGGTACATCGCGGACATTGCGCCGGTCGAGCTCGAGTCGATGTGCCGGCGGACGTACACGGCCGCGGTCTTCGGCCACGGCCGCGCGGACGGCGACACGAGCCAGATCGCGCCGCTGCGCTGGCTCGAGCCCGGACTGGCGCTGCTGGAGCTGTCGAACGGACCGACGCTTGCGTTCAAGGACATCGCGATGCAGCTCCTCGGGAGCCTGTTCGAGTACGCGCTGGCGCGGCGAGGCGAGTCGCTGAACATCCTCGGTGCCACGTCGGGCGATACCGGTTCGGCTGCCGAGTACGCGATGCGCGGCCGGCGCGGGATCCGCGTCTTCATGCTGTCGCCGCAGGGGCGCATGAGCGCATTCCAGCGCGCGCAGATGTACTCGCTGCAGGACGCGAACGTCTTCAACATCGCGGTCGAAGGCGTCTTCGACGACTGCCAAGACCTCGTCAAGGCGGTGTCGAACGACCTCGACTTCAAGCGCCGCTGGCGCATCGGCACCGTCAACTCGATCAACTGGGCGCGGATCGCCGCGCAGGTGGTCTACTACTTCAAGGGCTATCTCGCAGCGACGCGGTCGAGCGAAGAACGCGTGTCATTCGCGGTCCCCTCGGGCAACTTCGGCAACATTCTGGCCGGCTGGATCGCGCGGCAGATGGGTCTGCCGATCGCGAAACTCGTGCTCGCAACCAACGAAAACGACGTGCTCGACGAGTTCTTCCGCACTGGCCGCTATCGCCCGCGCCAGCCGGCGGAGACGCGCGCCACCAGCAGTCCGTCGATGGACATCAGCAAGGCGTCGAACTTCGAACGCTACGTGTTCGACCTGGTCGGGCGCGATCCTGCGGCCGTTCGCGAGCTCTGGCGGGCGCTGGACACGCACGGTGAATTCGACCTGTCGGGCACGCGTTGGCTCGACGCGATGCGCGGGTCCGGTTTCGTTTCGGGGTCGAGCACGCACGCCGACCGGCTCGCGACGATTCGCGCGGTCTACGAATCGACCGGCGTCGTCATCGATCCGCACACGGCCGACGGCGTCAAGGTCGCGCGCGCGCACGTCGAACCCGGCGTCCCGATGATCTGCGTCGAGACCGCGTTGCCCGCGAAGTTCGCCGAGACGATCGTCGAGGCCATCGGCCGCGTACCGGAGCGGCCGGCCGTCTACGCCGACCTGGAATCGCGGCCGCAGCGCTTCGACGTGCTGTCGGCCGACGTGCAGGCGCTCAAGCGCTACATCGAGGCGCGCTGCGCGCAGTGACGAGCCCCATGCGCACGCAAAGCGACGAACGGCGGCCGTCAGCCGACACGCCCCCGGCGGCGCCCAAGGCCATCGGTTTCATCGGCTACTCGAACACCGGCAAGACGACGCTGATCGAGAAGCTGATCCCGCTGCTTGCCGCGCGCGGCCTGCGCGTTTCGGCGATCAAGCACGCGCACCACGGTTTCGACATGGACCGGCCGGGCAAGGACTCCTACCGTTACCGCGAAGCCGGCGCGGGCCAGGTGCTGATCGCCACCGATGAGCGCTGGGCGCTGCTGACCGAAACGCCGCGGCGCCCGGCCACCCTCGAAACGCTGCTCGCGCAGCTCGCGCCGTGCGACCTCGTGATCGTCGAGGGCTTCAAGAGCGAAGGCCGCATTCCGCGCATCGAGGTGCGCCGCACGACCAACGCCGAGCCGCCGCTCTTTCCCGGCGATCCGAACGTCATCGCGATCGCCGCCGACCACGCGGTCGAGACTTCGCTGCCGGTGCTCGACCTGAACGACGCGGCTAAGATTGCCGCGTTCATCGTTCAGCGCCTCCAGTTGCCCTGATGCTATCGGTCGAAGAAGCCCTCGCGCGCCTGCTCGACCAGGCGCAGCCGCTCGCCGATGTCGAGACGGTCGCCACCCTCGACGCCGACCGGCGCGTGCTCGCCGCCGCGGTCGTGTCTTCGATCGACGTTCCGCCGATGGACAACTCGCAGATGGACGGGTACGCGGTACGGACGGCCGACGTTTCCTCCGTGCCGGCGACGCTGCGCGTGTCGCAGCGCATCGCTGCGGGCCAGGTCGGTGCGCCGCTCGCAGCGGGCACCGCGGCACGGATCTTCACCGGCGCGCCGGTGCCGGCGGGCGCGGACGCGATCGTGATGCAGGAGGCGACCACGCTCGATGGCGACCGGGTGACGATCAACGAAGTGCCGAAAGCAGGCGCCTGGATCCGCCGCGCCGGCTCCGACATCGCCAGCGGGGCGCAGGTCCTCGCCGCCGGTCACCGCATGCGGCCGCAGGACTGCGGACTCGCGGCGTCGATCGGCGTCGCGCGGCTCACGGTCTACCGGCGGTTGCGCGTAGCCGTCTTCTTCACCGGCGACGAGCTGGTGATGCCCGGCGAGCCGCTGCCGCCGGGGCGCATCTACAACTCGAACCGCTTCGTTCTGCGCGGACTGCTGGCGCGGCTCGGCTGCGAGGTGATCGATCTCGGTATCGTGCCCGACGATCTCGCGCGCACGCGCGCCGCCTTCGTCGAGGCCGCGGGCCGCGCCGACCTGATCGTCACCTCCGGCGGCGTGTCGGTCGGGGAGGAGGATCATGTGAAGCCCGCCGTTCAGGCCGAGGGCTCGCTCGACCTGTGGCAGATCGCAATGAAGCCGGGCAAGCCGCTCGCCTTCGGCCATGTGCGCGGCGTGCCCTTCATCGGGCTGCCGGGCAACCCCGTGTCCAACTTCGTGACTTTCCTGCTGTTCGCGCGGCCATTCATCCTCGCGCGGCAGGGTGCGACCGAACTCGCTCCGCGCGCGCTGCCGTTGCGCGCGGAGTTCGACCTGCCGAAGCCCGACAAGCGGCGCGAGTTCCTGCGCGTGCGCGCCAATGCGCACGGCGGTGTCGAGGCGTTCGGCAATCAGAACTCGGCGGTGCTGACCTCGACCGCGTGGGCCGATGGCCTCGTCGACAACCCGCCGAACCATCCGATCGCGCGCGGCGACACGGTTCGCTACCTGCCGTTCGCGGAGCTGCTGGCATGAAGGTGAAGGTGCTCTATTTCGCGCGCCTGCGCGAGGCGATCGGGCGCGACGGCGAGGAGCTGGAACTGCCGTCCGGCGTCGCCAGCGTCGCCGCGCTGCGCGGCTGGCTGGTCGCGCGCGGCGAGCCCTGGGCGAGCGCCTTCGGCGAGATCCGGCGGATCAGGGCTGCCGTCGACCAGACGATGGCGACCGACGACGCTGCGCTGCGCGAAGGCTCGGAGGTGGCGTTTTTCCCGCCGGTGACCGGAGGCTAGCCGTGCCGGTGCGCGTGCAACGCGAGGATTTCGACGCGGGCCTGGAGATTGCCAAACTGCGAGCGCGGGATCCGCGCGTCGGCGCGGTCGCGAGCTTCATCGGCGTCGCGCGCGACGTGAACGACGGCGAGCGCGTGGCGGCGATGACGCTCGAGCACTATCCCGGCATGACCGAGCGCGCGCTCGAAGACATCGTCGCCCAGGCCAAACGCCGCTGGGACGTCATCGACATCCTCGTGATCCATCGCGTCGGCGAGCTCAAGCCGCTCGACCAGATCGTTCTGGTTGCCGTCACCGGCGCCCACCGCGGCGAAGCGTTCGCGGCGTGCGAGTTCGTGATGGATTATCTGAAGACCGAAGCGCCGTTCTGGAAGAAGGAGACGACACCCGGAGGCACGCGCTGGGTCGAAGCACGCGAATCGGACGATGCGGCGCGCGACCGCTGGTCCGAGCGGAACGCGCGGCGATGAATGCGCTCGCGGCCGTTGCGGTGGCCGGCGGCGCGGTGCTCGGCGCCTGGTTGCGCTGGGGCCTGGGACTCTGGCTCAACCCGATCTGGCCGGAGGTGCCGCTCGGCACGCTCGCGGCCAACCTGGCTGGCGGTTTTGTGATCGGGGCTGCGATCGAATTCTTTGCGACGTATCCCGGGATCGCTCCCGAGTGGCGGCTGGCGCTGATCACGGGCTTTCTCGGCGCGCTGACGACCTTCTCGACGTTTTCGGCCGAATCCGTGGCGCTGCTGCTGCGCGGCCAGTACGCCTGGGCGATCGGCCACGTCACGCTCCATCTCGCAGGATCGGTCGCGCTGACACTTGCGGGGATGATCGCTTTTCGCTGGCTGGCGAGGTAGCCGATGCGGCAAGGCGTGCAACTGCAGTTCTACTTCCCGGAGGGCGCGCGTCACGGCCACGTGCTGCTGCACGAGTGGCTGCTTGCGCAGGCGCGCGATTGCGGTATCAAGGGCGCGTCGGTGTTCCGGGCGCTGGCGGGCTACGGCCGGCACGGGCGCGTGCACTACGGCCACTTTTTCGAGTCGGCAGGGCAACTGCCGGTCGAGGTGCGCATCGTCACGACCGAAGACCTGGCGCAGCGCTTGCTTGACGCGCTTGACCGCGAGCAGGTCGCCGTTTTCTACGTCCGTTCGTCGGTCGAGTACGGCTGGGGCGGCGCGTGACGCGCGCGCCGCGCGGCAGCCGGTGGCGTCGCCGGACCGCGGAACTTATGCTGCCACCCGTGGCTCCTTGCTGCGGAGGCGAAGCATGACGACGGTGGCCGGCATACTCAAATCCAAGCGCGATCCGGCTGTTTACACGATCGCGCCGACTGCGACGGTGTTCGACGCGCTGAAGCTCATGGCCGAGAAGGAGATCGGCGGGCTGCTGGTGATGGACGGCGACAAGGTCGTCGGCATCTTCACCGAGCGCGATTACGCGCGCAAGGTCGCGCTGATGGCGCGCACGTCGAAGGAAACGCTGGTGCGCGAGGTGATGACCACGCCGGTGATGTACGTCCGTCCCGACCAGACGAGCGAGGAGTGCATGGCGCTGATGACCGAAAACCGCTTGCGCCACCTGCCTGTGATGGACAACGGCAGGCTCGTCGGGCTGATCTCGATCGGCGACCTGGTCAAGGACATCATCTCCGAGCAGCAGTTCATCATCGAACAGCTCGAGCACTACATCATCGGCGATCGCGGATAGGCGGCGGCCGGCGGACGCCGTCGATCGGTCCGACAGCGCCCGCGCAAGCCGCTTCTTCACAAGACCGGCGGCCGTCGGTTCGGTCACAATCGGCCGCATGATCCGGTCTTCGCGCCTGTTGTGCCGGGCGGCCTTCGGTGGCTGGCTGCTGCTCGCCTGCGGTGCACTCGCGCAGGCGCCGCATCCCGCGCAGGACGTGATCACGCAGGCGATCGCGGCAAGCCGCGCGAATCCCGACGACGGCCGGCGCCTGGCCGAACGGGCGCTCGAACTCATCCGCGCCAAACCGGATGCGGATCTCGAGCTGCGCGCGCTGCTGGTGCTGTGCGGGCACTACGCGGAACGCGAACACGCGGTCGCGCGGACGATGCTGGCGCGCGCCGCGACGCTGCTGCCTAGCGCCAAGCGCGGCGGCCTGCGTGCCGGCATGCTGGCCTGCGAAGGCGAGATGCAGGAAGCGCTCGGAGACAACGCCGCCGCGCTCGCCACCTACGAGCGCGCGGTGTCGGTCGCCGAAGCCGAGAGCGATGAGGAGATGCTGGCCAACGCGCTGTATCTGCGCGGGTGGCTGCGCGGCGTATTCGGCGACTATGCACTGGGGCTCATCGATCTGCGCCGCGCGATGCGGCTGTACGAGAAACTCGCGCTGCACGAGCATGTGCGCACCGCCGTCAACGGCATCGCGACCGTCTACAGCCGGATGGGCGACCATGCGCAGGCGCAGCACTACTACGAGCAGACGCTGAAGACCCAGCTCGAGGCCGGGACGCGGCGCGAGGCGATCGTCACGCTCTACAACATCGGTCGCACGCGCGAGAACCTGCGGCAGTGGGACGGCGCGCGCCGCGACTTCGCGAGCGCACTGGAGATGAGCCGCAAGCTCGGTTACGCGCGCGGTGAGGCCTATGCGTTGCGCGGCCTGGCGAGCGTCGACAACGCGCAGGGCAATGCCCGGCTCGCGCTGCAGCGGCTCGACGAGGCGCAGCGCCTGCAAGCCGGCCTGCCGGACGCGCGGCTGCGCGGGCAGATCGAGCTGCAGCGCGGCATCGCGCTGCGGCTGCTGAAGCGCTACGGTGAGAGTGCGGCGGCGCTGAACAGCGCGCTCGCCGTGTTCCATGGCGCCGACTCGCTGGCCGAAGCAGCGGCCGTGCACGCGGCGCTCGTCGAAACGTATGCGGACGCGGGGGACTGGCGCGCCGCGTACGAGCACCAGCGCAAGCTGAAGGAAGGAACCGACCGCCTGCACGCGCGCCAGATCGACGAACGCGTTGCTTCGCTGAAGGTCGAGTTCGACACGGCTGCGAAGGAGAAGGAAAACGCGCTGCTGCTGCGCGAGAAGATCGCGACCGAAACGGCGCTCGCCGAGCAGCGGCGCGCCGGGAGGCTGCAGGGGCTCGTCATCGCGCTGGCCGCGCTGCTGGCGGGCGTGCTTGCAATCCTTGCGTGGCGACATCGGCGCACGAGCCGGCAGATGCGGGCACTCGCGATGACCGACGAGCTGACCGGCCTGGCCAACCGGCGCCACCTGCTGACGCAGCTCGCCGCGATGATCGAGAAGCCGGGCGCGCCGCCGTGCGCGCTGCTGATCGCCGATCTGGATCACTTCAAGCCGATCAACGACACCTACGGTCACCTGATCGGGGATGACGTGCTGAAGGCCGTCGGTGCCGCGCTCAAGGGCGCCGTGCGCGAACCGGTTCTGCTCGGCCGGCTCGGCGGCGAGGAGTTTCTCGTCGTGCTGCCCGGCGCCGATCTGGAGGCCGCGCGCGTCGCCGGCGAACGCATTCGCGAGGCGGTCGCCGCGGTCGACGCAAGTGGCTGGTTCAACCATCGCTCGCTGACGGTCAGCGTCGGCGTCACGGTCGCCCAGCCGGGGGTGGATACGGTCAGCAGCGCGCTGAAGCGCGCCGACGAAGCGCTGTACGCCGCGAAGGCGGCCGGCCGCAACTGCGTTCGCACCCGTGAGCAGCCGCCGTCGCTGCGGCTTGCCGCCCAGCGCGGCGCTGGCCGAGACGACGGCGAGTCGCTCCCGGCTCAGTCGAACGCGAAGCTGTAGACGAGATCGAGCGCGTTCTCGGTCCCGGCTCGAGCGATCACCGACAGGCGCTGCGTGAGGCGGTAGCTCAACTGCACGACGTTGCTCGTGCCGGTCGTCGCCTGCTCGTAGCTCAGCGTCAGTTCTTCGGACAGCCGCTTGCCGATCGACACGATCTCGCCACCGAGCGTCGCGGCGTCGCCGCGTACACGGCCGGCGACCGACTGGCGCGGAAGCAGCGACCCGCTGCCGGCAATGTCCGCCGTGCGTATGCTGAACTCGTCGATGCCGAGCCGGCGCGCAAGCTGCGTCGGAACGCCTTCGCCGCTGCCGCCCAGCAGTCCGACCGCGGCGCGGGCCAGCGCGGCGCTGTCGCCGCGCGATGCTTCCGCCGGGCGCCCGAGCACGAGCCAGGACAGCGTATCGAAGTCGGTCTGCGGCGGGTCCGAATACAGCCGCACCAGCGGATTGGCGGCGGTGCGCGTGATCGTGACGCCGACCTCGACCGGCAGCCCCTTTCGCAGCGCCAGGATGTCGAGCCCCGGGTTGTCGAGCGGTCCCTGGAAGTTGATGCGCCCGCGTTCGATGACGAGCTTCTGTCCGTAACCCTCGTAGGTGCCGTCGCGCGCTTCCACGGCGCCGGTGGCGCGGATCACGCCGCGTCCCTCGTGGCGCACGCGCAGCGCGCCGACGAGCCGCGTGTCGACGCCGTTGCCGCGCAACACGAACGCTGAGCCCAGGTCGATCCCGAAGTCGAAGTCGAACGCCACGCGCGGCGCGGTCGCTTCGCGGCGCGCCTCGGTCGCGTCGGCAGCGCGCACCACGACGACGTCGTCCGACAGCGACGGCACCGTCGGGCGCGCGATGTCGATGTAGCCGGCATCGGCGACGAGCGCGCCGTCGAGCCGCACGCGCTTCGGCGAGAACACCATGTTCGCGCCGCCGGTACCGACCGCCCAGCGGTCGCGCCGCTGCACCAGCGGAAAACGCACCAACTGCACCTGGACCACGCCTTCGAGCGCGGGCAGCTTCAAACGACCGTTCGCGTCGAGCCGCCCGCTCGGTTCGGCCCCCAGCGCTTGGCGGATGCGCCGGTCGTCGGGGACGAAGCGTGGCGGACCCGTGAAGCTCACCGAGTCGAATACGACCTCGGTCGTGCCGGCGTCAGCGCTTTCGAGGCGCGCCCGAACGACACCGTTTTCGAGGCGCACGCCTTGTTCGATCCACGCGACGCGCAGTCCGTCGGCATGGATGAAGCCGCTGGCGCGCGGTGCTGCCGGCGTTCCGGACAGTTGCAGATTCGCCTGGGCGGAGCCGCCGACGCGAACGCTTTCGCGCAGGTTCGCCGACAGGAACGGGTTGATCCAGGCGAGCGACGGGACGCTGGCCTGCAGTTCGCCGCTCCACGGTCGCTGCTGCGCGAGCCGCCAGCCGCCGTCGCCGTCACTTTCGGCCTCGGCGCGCAACCCGGCGGTCACGGCGCCGACTTCGGAGCCGCGCGCGACCGCCCGCGCGTCCAGGCGGTTTCCGCGCACCTGCACCTCGGCTCGCATCTGCGTGAGTCCCATCCTTGCGCGCCGCGCGGCCGACCCGGTATGCACGTCGCCGGCCGTGCGTTCGATCAGCACGCGCGCATCGAGCGACCGCGCCGCGCGCAGGCTCCATTCGCCGCGCAACGCGAGCGGCGTTTCGCCCGGACCGGCAGTGGCGGCGAGCACAAGGTCGTCGAAGGCACCGCTCGATTCGATCACCCGCTCTTGACCTTCCTGGCGCCACAGCAGCCGTGCGTCGGTGACACGCGCGCCGCCCGCGCGGAACTGTGCGGGGCCAAAGCGCGCGCCATCGGCGCCGACCGCGAGGTCCGCCGGTGCCGCGAGCACCGCGTCCAGGGCGCCGCCCGCGCTCGCGCTTTCGACCTGCCCGCGCCACGCGCCGCCGCGGCCTTCGTCTCGCCAGCCGCCGGCGAGTGCGGCGGCGAGCGGCACGCCGGTGGCGGTTCGCGCCGACACCGTCAGGCGATGCTCGCGCAACGTTCCGACCGCCGACAACTGCGCGTCGGCGACGGATAGCGAATCTCCGCGCGGATGGCGGTGCTCGCGCAGCGCGATGCTGGCCTCGAACGCGCCGTCCGCACCGCCGCCATGGCGAAGCCGCGCGCTCAGCCTGCCGATCCGCTGTCCCGCGTAGACGATCCGGCTCGCTTCGACGCTCGCGTCGATGGCCGGCGCGTGCCAGGCGCCCGACAGCGTCGCTCGCGCTTCGACCGCACCGCGCAGCGGCAGCCCAAGCTCTTCGACCGCCGGTGCGTTCACGGCCACTTCCACGTTGCGCACGCTGCCGCCTTCGCCCGTTCCGAACCCGCCATGCACGGCGATCGTGGCCGAGCGGACCGCAAGGTCGGCGTCGATCCGCACGTCCTCGTCGCCGAGCCAGCGTGCGTCGACCCGCCCTCGCAACGGCCTGCCGAGAAGCACGCTGTCGGCGAGCGACGCGTGCAGCGTGGCGCGCGGCGTCGGCCGCAGTACGCCTTCGGCCCGCAGCTCTCCGTTCAGCCGCGCGTCGGCGCCCTTGACGATCAGACCCGGGTTCAGATCGCGCAGCGTGCCGCTGACCGAAAACGCATGCGCATTGCGCCGCGACAGCTCCCCGGTCAGTTGTGCATACCCGCCGTCGAGGCGGAGCCGTCCCTGTTCGAGCGCGATGCGCTCGGCATCGATTCGCAGTGCTGCGTCGAGAATGAAGGGCGGGCGGCCGGGTGCCGCGCGTGCGCGCAGCTGCGCCTGCACACGCGTACCGTCATCGCGCGACTGCGCTGCCAGCCGGCCGTCGACGCTCATCGACTGCGCCCGCGTGTGGATCGTCGCCGGGTCTACGCCGTCGAGCCGCGCGTCGACCTTCCATCGCGCCGCGGCCGGCGGCTCCCAGTTCACTGAAACCTGCCCGGAAGCTGCGCCGCGTGCGAGAAGCGCGCGCGCATCGTCGACCGCGAGCGCGCCGGCGCGCGCCGTCAAATGCCCGCGCAGTTCGCGCAGCGGGATGCGTCCGTCGTCCACCGGGCCCGGGCGCCGGTTCGACACCTGAATCGGGCCCGACAACGTGAATGTCGCGCCGGGAACCGGTTGGAGCTGCGCCTGAACCTGGAGGTCAGCCTGCGGCGCGCCGGCGAGCCAGGCCGCCGGATCGAGGCCGGCCAGATCGGCGTCGAGCGACTGCAGCGCATCGGGTGCGAACGGCGCGATGCGCAAGCGCAGCGCGCCGCGCGCCGCGTAGCCCGGCCCGCCGGTGACGCCGGCGTTCAGTTGCAGCTGCTCGAGCGAATCGAGTGCGCGCCAGGTCGCCTGCACCGGGGCGTCGACCGTGGCCGCCTCTGCGCTGCCGCCGACGACCAGACGCGACACCAACGTGCCGCCCGCATCGATCGGAAAGGGTCGCGCGGGTCCGAGCGTACCGACGGCCGTCAGCCGGTTGCCCGCGATGTCGGCGGCGAAACGTCGGACCTCGGTGCCGCGCGGGCCGAAGGCGACCGAGGCGTCGATCGCGTTCATCTTGAACACAGGACGTGCGCGTTCGATCGCGAACTCGCCGATGCGCAGCGCGTGCGCATCGATGGTCAGCGGCGCGGCGATGCGCGCAGGTACCTGCGCGGGTCCGGGGCTAGGCACCGGCGGCAGACGGATCGCGACGCGCTCGGCGGAGAGTTCCGCCAGCGTCAGGTGCCGCGACAGCGGTGCGAACGACTCGATCGAGCCGCGCACCGCCGACAGCACGACGACCGTGTCGTCGACTTCGATGCGCAACTCGTCGATTTCGATGCCGGTGGCGAAAGCGCCGCGGATCCCGGTCGCCGTGATGCGCTCGGGCAGCAACGCATCGATTGCGCGGACGGACAGCGCAACCGCGCGCGGGCTGTGCGCCAGCCAGACCACTGCGGCGGCGAGCAGCAGCGCGAGCAGCAGCGCGAGTCCGAGCGCCGCGACCCAGGGCCAGCGGCGGCGTCGGGCAGGCGCGGGCTGCGGATCCATGGAGCCCCTCAGAACGCGATCGCCACGGCGAAGTGCAGGCGCCAACGCCCGCCGCTGCCGTCGGGACGCCGATCGCCATAGGCCACGTCGAGCGCCAACGGCCCGGCCAGCGTCTTCCAGCGAACGCCGAGCCCCGCGCCGCGCGCAAACGACATGGCGCTCCAGTCGTCCGCCGCGTCGCCGACGTCGACGAAGGCGGCACCGCCCCATTCGGCGGAAAACCAGTGAACGGCCTCGAGCGAGCCGACCGCCAGGATGGTTCCGCCGGGGCGGGCGGTGCCGGCGCGCGGACCGAGCGCCTGGTACGCGTAGCCGCGAACGCTGCCGACGCCGCCGGCGGTGAACAGCAGGTCCTTCGGCACGATGTCCGGGTCGTCGGCAAAAGTGCGGCCCAGTTCGACGCGCGCGATCAGCACGTTGCGCTTCGGATCGACCAGCGGCAGCGGCCGGTAGCGCACGTAGCGTGCGTGCGTGTACGTAAACACGTTGTTCACGAGGCTGCGCAGGATATCGCGGGTGATGCCCGCGCCGACGGTGCCGGACACGATGTCGCCGCGCCGCGGGTCGGTGATCTCGTCGACCGCGCGCCGCGTCCAGGTATACGTGCCGAAGGCCGTGTCGCTGGTGACGCCCGGCACGTCCGGCGTCAGCGCGTTGCGCCGCAGTTCGCGCTGCAGATTCAGTCCGAGGCGGGTTTCGATCGTCGCTTCTTTGGCTTCGCGAAGCTGAGTGCGCGCGGCGCCGGCGCCCCAGCGGTGCGTGATCACGTTCTCGATGTCGGCGCGCTCGAACAGCACGCCAAGCGAGTCGAGCGCGCCGTTCGGTTTGGGCGGCAAGAGCAAGTCGCTGTAGATGATCGCGCGCGTTCGATCGACGCCTGCGCCGGTCTGCAGCGTGTACGGGTAACCGAAGATCAGCGCCTGCCGATACAGCGCCTCCGCGCGCGGCCCGGTGTTGGTCGAGTAGCCGAGCCCGAAGCTCACGCGCTTGGTCTGCGCTTCGGTCAGCTTGACGACGATCGGCGCGCGCTCGGCATGCTGCGGGTCCGGTTCTACGGAGACGACGACCGAGGCAAAGTACGGCGAGCTCTGCATGCGACGCTGGAAGTCGAGCAGTTGCAGAACGTCATACCGGTCGCCCGGCCGGGTCGGGTTGAAGCGCTCGACGAGGTCCCGGTCGTAGCGCTTCAGCCCCTCGATCTGCAGCTCGCCGACGGTAAACGGCGGCCCGCTGTCGATCTCGACGCGCAGCGACACGCTGTGCCGGTCGGCGTCGACCTCGGCAAGCGAATCGACCAGCCGCGCCGCGGCGAAGTCCTTCTCCTGCACGCGCGCAAGCAATCGCGACTTGGCGGTCGACCAGACGCTGTCACGGAACGGGGCGCCGACGGGTAACTCCCAGGCCGCGCGCAGCTCGGCGATTCGCTGCGGCTGCGCTTCGATCGCTCCGCGCAGTACGAGATCGACCTTTCCTACGTGCGCGCGCGGTCCCAGGTCGATCCGCAGCAGGTAGCGCGCCAGTTCGTCGCGATCGGCCTCGATTCGCACGTCCGGCGCGAAATAGCCCTCCGTGGCGAGCGTGGCGACGGCGTCCTCGCGCAGTCTGCGCAGCCGGCGCTCTTCGTCGGCGGCGTCCAGGTCGGCCTCGATCGCGACGATCGACTGGCGCGCTTCGAGCAGTGTCGCGAGCGCCGCGCCGACCTCGGCCGGCGCGCCAGGGGCATCGAAGCGTGCGAGCAAGCGCTCCTGCGCCGCGGCCGTCGCGGCGACCAACAGGATCAGGCTGACGAGGACGGCACGCAACGGGTGGGGCGAAGCAGGCGGAACCTGATTCTAAGCAACGCCTTGCGCCGCCCGCGGGTTGAAATGGCGGGGGCGAACCCCAGCTTGACCGCAAGCCGGGTGCGCCGGCAACGGACCAACTCTTTAGAACGCCAACATCATGCGCCTCGACAAGCTGACCACGAAGTTCCAGGAAGCGCTGGCCGACGCCCAAAGCATCGCCAACGGCAACGACAACCCGTATATCGAGCCGGTCCACGTGCTGCTGGCGATGCTGCGCGCAGCCGATGGTTCGGCGCGCTCGCTGCTCGCCCGGGCCGGCGTCAACGTCGCACCGCTGACCGCGGCGCTCGAAGCGGCGGTCAAACGGCTGCCGCAGGTGCAGGGCGGCGACACGCAGGTACAGATCGGGCGTGAGCTGATGGCCTTGCTCAACCAGGCCGACAAGGAGGCGCAAAAGCGCGGCGACGCCTATATCGCGAGCGAGCTGTTCCTGCTCGCTCTGGCCGACGACAAGAGCGAGGCCGGCAGGCTGGCACGCGACCACGGGCTGACGCGCCGCGCGCTCGAAGCCGCAGTCGAGGCGGTCCGCGGCGGGCAGAGCGTCGAGAGCCCGGAAGCGGAAGGTCAGCGCGAGGCGCTGAAGAAGTACACGATCGATCTGACCGAGCGCGCCCGGCAGGGCAAGCTCGATCCGGTGATCGGCCGCGACGACGAGATCCGGCGCGTGATCCAAATCCTGCAGCGGCGCACGAAGAACAACCCGGTGCTGATCGGCGAGCCGGGCGTGGGCAAGACGGCCATCGTCGAGGGGCTCGCGCAGCGCATCGTCAACGGCGAAGTGCCGGAGTCGCTGAAGAACAAGCGCGTGCTGACGCTCGACCTGGCGGCGATGCTGGCCGGGGCGAAGTACCGCGGCGAGTTCGAAGAGCGGCTCAAAGCCGTGCTGAAGGAGATCGCCGCCGAAGAAGGCCGCATCATCGTCTTCATCGACGAGATCCATACGATGGTCGGCGCGGGCAAGGCCGAAGGCGCGATCGACGCCGGCAACATGCTGAAGCCGGCGCTGGCGCGCGGCGAACTGCACTGCATCGGCGCCACCACACTCGACGAATACCGCAAGTACATCGAAAAAGACGCCGCGCTCGAGCGCCGCTTCCAGAAGGTGATGGTCGACGAGCCGAGCGTGGAGGCGACGATCGCGATCCTGCGCGGCCTGCAGGAGAAGTACGAACTGCACCACGGCGTGGAGATCACCGACCCGGCGATCGTCGCCGCGGCCGAGCTCTCGCACCGCTACATCACCGACCGCTTCTTGCCCGACAAGGCGATCGACCTGATCGACGAGGCGGCCGCGCGCATCAAGATGGAGATCGACTCCAAGCCGGAGGCGATGGACAGGCTCGACCGCCGCATCATCCAGCTCAAGATCGAGCGCGAGGCGGTGAAGAAGGAGACCGACGAAGCCTCGCGCAAGCGGCTCGAGCTGATCGAAGCGGAGATCCGCAAGCTCGAGAAGGAGTACGCGGACCTGGAGGAAATCCTGCGCGCCGAGAAGGCCGCGGTGCAGGGCACGGCGCACATCAAGGCCGAAATCGAAAAGCTGCGTGCGCAGATGAGCGAGCTGCAGCGCAAGGGGCAGTTCGACAAGGTGGCCGAGATCCAGTACGGAAAACTGCCGCAGCTGGAGGCGCAACTGAAGGCGGCCGAAGCGGGCGGCGGCAAGAAGCAGGAGTTCAGGCTGCTGCGCACGCAAGTCGGCGCCGAAGAGATCGCCGAGGTCGTGTCGCGCTGGACCGGCATCCCGGTGTCGAAGCTGATGCAGGGCGAGCGCGAGAAGCTGCTGAAGATGGAAGAACGGCTGCACCAGCGCGTGGTCGGTCAGGACGAAGCCGTGCGGCTGGTGTCGGAGGCGATCCGGCGCTCGCGAGCGGGGCTCGCGGATCCGAACCGTCCGTACGGTTCGTTCCTGTTCCTCGGGCCGACCGGGGTCGGCAAGACCGAACTGTGCAAGGCGCTGGCGGAATTCCTGTTCGACAGCGAGGAGCACTTGATCCGCGTCGACATGAGCGAGTACATGGAGAAGCACTCCGTCGCGCGGTTGATCGGCGCGCCGCCGGGCTATGTCGGCTATGAGGAGGGCGGCCAACTCACCGAACAGGTGCGGCGCAAGCCGTACAGCGTGATCCTGCTCGACGAGATCGAGAAGGCGCACCCGGACGTGTTCAACGTGCTGCTGCAAGTGCTCGACGACGGTCGGATGACCGACGGCCAGGGGCGCACGGTCGACTTCAAGAACACGGTGATCGTGATGACGTCGAACCTCGGTTCGCACGAGATCCAGCGGCTCGCCGGGCAGGAGTACGCGATCATCAAGGAGGCGGTGCTGGCTGAAGTGCGGCGGCACTTCCGGCCGGAGTTCATCAACCGCATCGACGAGATCGTCGTCTTCCACGCGCTGGACGCCAAGCACATCCAGTCGATCGCGAAGATCCAGCTGAAGCGCCTCGAGCAGCGGCTTGCCGCGCAGGACATCAGGCTTGAGGTCAGCGAGGCGGCGCTGGCCGAGATCGCCAAGGTCGGCTTCGACCCGGTCTACGGTGCGCGGCCGCTGAAGCGCGCGATCCAGCAGCAGATCGAAAACCCGATCGCGAAGCTGCTGCTGGAAGGGCGGGTCGGGCCGAAGGACGTGATCCCGGTCGATTTCCGCGACGGCCGCTTCACGTTCGAGCGGACCGTGCACTGACGCGCGGCCGGCGCGTCAGTGCAGCGGGCGCGCCGGCTGCTCTTCGCTTTCCTCGGGCGGCTCGGCGTGGACCGCGTGGCCGGCCGGATTCGGAAACAGCGGCGCACCGCAATCGTCGCAGTATTCGAGCGGGAAGCGGTGCGCGTGCGTCGTGATGCGCGTGACGCCGAGCGCGCGCAACGCCGCCTCGATCTCCTCCTGGGCCTTGTCCTCATCGTCGCCGAGCAGCGGCCACACCACGCCTTCGACCACCGCGTCCTCGTCGTTGGCGGTCGAGATGCCGACGCGGATTTCCTCGACGCGCTTGTCCTCGAAGGGCGCGATCGTCGCCTGCAGCGCCGGCGGCGCCAGCTCGTAGGCGAGCTTCAGGTACGAAACCGCGGCCTCCAACGAGAACTCGCGCAGTTCCCGGTCGGCCTGGCGCAGCGCGGCGTGGAACGCGTTCGGCGCGAGCACGCGGTAGCGGCAGCCGGTCAGCAGCGGCTGCAGTGCGTTGGCGGCCTGTTCGCGGAACGCCTCGATCGCAGCGAGCTTGGCATCGGGGTCGACCCCCGTTTCCTGCCAGTGGTACAGCGCCGCGCCCTGCGGTGCGACGATCGCCGCGAGCAGATAGCGCGTGTCCGCGAGCATCGCGACGGGTTCGCGCAGCGCCTTGGGGTCGATCTTCAGGCGTGTGCCGTGTGCGGCCGCCGCGAACAGCCTGTCCGCGAAGTCGCGCACCTCGCCGAAGGATTCCGGAAGCTGGTCGATCGAGAACAGATAGTCGGCGAGCGCGACGCGGGTGCCGCGCGCGGCCAGGTGTGCGGCGACGTGCACGCTGATGTTGTCGGCAAGCGCGGTCGGCAGCGTCGTTGCGGGCAACTTGTAGCGTGACCACGCGAGCAGCGGAACGGCGATCAGCAGCGCGTCGTGAGGCTTGCCGTCGATGTCGATCGTCGCGCTCTCGGCGCACGACTCCGCGAGGTCGGCCAGATCGTCGTATGCCCGCGCGTCCGTGCGTGCGAGCTCGTCCAACGCAGCGTCGATCGCGTCGTCGAATCCGCGGACGAGCCGGTCGTTGATCAGCTCGACCAGCCGCCGCTCCCACAGCCGGTCCTCGATGCGCGTTCCGGACTCGGACAACCGGCGCGCGAGCTTGGCCAGCGTATCGGCGTCGGCGGAGTGGCGCGCGCGGGAGATGTAGCGGTTGCGGCGCATGGGGGTGTTCCTGCAGCTTCAGAAGCGTCGCATTATCCCACCGCCGCGGCGCACCGCGCGCTTACGGCTGACGGCGGATGCGTGGCTGCGGATCGGGCGCCAGCGGCGCGTCGGCGCTGCGGGCGCGGATGAAGTCCGCCAACGCGTCGATGTCGAGCGGCCCGCCGACCCGGTCGCGTCCTTCGCGAAAGAGGCGAAAGCCATCGCCGCCCGCCGCGAGGAAGCTGTTGACGGTGACACGGTAGCGTTCGTCCGGGCGAAGCGGGCGGCCGTCGAGCTGCATCGATCCGGGCAGGATGCGGGCTCCGCGCGTGCCGTCGGCTCGCCACGCGTAGGTAAACCCTTTCGACGGCTGCAGGAACAGCACGCGCTTGCCGTCGCGGCGCCACTGCGCTTCAAGGATGCCCGCGATCTGCGCGCCGGTGAGCGTCATCGTGACCAGGGTATTGCCGAAGGGCTGCATCGCGAACAGGTCGCCGTACGTCACCGTGCCGTCGGGTTCGCGCGGCACGAGATCGGTTCGGATCCCGCCCGGATTGGTGAAGGCGATCCGTGCCCCGTGGATCCGGGTCGCCGCGAGGTGCGCGTCGGCGATCAGGCGGCCCGCGGCGTGGTCGCCGCCCTCGGCGTCATGGCGAGCGAAACGGCCGGCAATGCGACCCACCGGCCGCTGCGCGAGCGGAGCGGCGCGCTCCGCGTAGTGCGCGACCAGCGCGGCGACCTGCGGAACAGGCTGAAGCGGCGGAAAGGCGGCGACCACGTCAGGGTCGTCGTTGCGGTCGTTGGGTACCGGCAGATTGCGCGCGGTCGAACGGACGACCTCGCCGCTGGCGCGGTCGACCTCGAGATCGACGACCGAAACCAGGCGCCCGAACGATGCGCCCTGGATCACGATGCGCCCGTCGATCGCGCAGTTGTAGGCGCGGTGTGTGTGCGCGGTCAGCACGACGTCGACTGCCTGGTCGAGCTGTCGAACGATGTCGAAGACCTCGCCGCGCGGGTTGACACACTCGTTGATGCCGCCGTCGGTCTCGCCGCCTTCGTGGACGACGGCGACGATCGCCTGCACCCCTTGCGCCCGCAGTTCGCGCGCGTAACGGTTCAGCGCAGCCGCTTCGCGGCGAAAGCGCCAGCCGGCGATGCCGCGCGGCATCACGATGCCCGGCGTCGTGCGCGTGACGGCGCCGATGAAGCCGATTCGCACGCCGTCTATGGTCCTGACGACGTAGGGTGCGAACAGCGTACGGTCTTCGCGATCGACGACGTTGGCGGCCAGAAACGCGAAGCGCGCTCCTTCGTAGCGGCCCGCGGGGTGCGCGCAGGTCTGCAGATCGCCGCGCGGCGTGGTCGCACAGCCGCCGCCTGCGAGGCGACGCAGTTCGGTCACGCCCTGATCGAACTCGTGGTTGCCGACGACATGCGCGTCCACGCCGATCTGGTTCATCGCTTCGATCGTCGGCTCGTCACGGAACAGCGCCGAGACAAGCGGCGATGCGCCGACGAGGTCGCCGCTCGAGATCACCACGCTGGCGGGCTGTTCACGCCGCAGTTCGGCGATACGTGCCGCCAGAAAGGCGGCGCCGCCGCTGCGTACGGCAAGCGTGCGACCCGCGATGCTCGGATGCGGCACGGCGATGGTCAGGTCGCCGGGCAGCAGATGGCCATGAAAGTCGTTGACCGCGATCAGGCGTATTCGCGCCGGCTCGGTCGGCCGCGCCGGTGTCAGAGCGACGGCGAGTGCGGCTGCGGCGAGCAGTTTGCAGACGGCGGGGACGAACCGCATCGGGAGCCTCCTGGCGCGATTATCGATGCGTCGCGCTGCCTCCGGGTGCTCTGCTATCTTCGCCGCATGAACACGGCCGCGATGCCGACCAATCTCAGGAGCGATGCCGAGGTCATCGGCCTGGTCGGCCTTGCGCACGGCACGTCGCATTTTTTCCACTTGATGCTGCCTCCGCTGTTTCCGTGGTTGATGAGGGAGTTCTCGCTGTCGTTTACCCAGGCGGGCTTCCTGATGACCGTCTTCTTCGTGATCAGCGGCGTGGGGCAGGCGCTCGCGGGTTTCGTCGTCGATCGCGTCGGTGCACGTCCCGTGCTTTTCTTCGGCGTCGGCACGCTCGCGACTTCGGGGCTCGTGCTTGGGCTGGCTGACAGCTATCCGATGCTCATCGCTGCCGCCGCCGTCGCCGGCATCGGCAACTCGATCTTCCATCCGGCCGACTTCACGGTATTGAACCGCCGTGTCTCGCCGTCCCGGCTGGGGCACGCGTTTTCGGTGCATGGACTGTCGGGCAACCTCGGCTGGGCCGCTGCCCCGGTGTTCATGGCCGGGATCGCGAGCCTCAGCAACTGGCACGTCGCTGCGTTCGCGGCGTCCGCCTACGGCTTCGTGGTGCTCGCGACCCTCGTCGTGAGGGCGCGCACGCTCGACGACCACGTCGCGGAAGCGCTGGTCGCCGCGAGAGCGACGACCAGCGCGGTCGTTGCGTCCGGCGGCGACTTGGGCTTTCTGCGTTCTGGCGCCGTCTGGATGTGCTTCGTGTTCTTCTTTCTGGCGACGGGCGCGTTCGGGATTCTCCAGAACTACGCTCCCGCGATTCTCGGGCACGTTTATCAACTGCCGCTGGCGTTGGCCACGGCGGGGCTGACTTCGTATCTGCTCGGCAGTGCGGCCGGCATGGTGGTCGGCGGGTTCGCCGCCGCACGCCAGCAAAACAGCGATGTCGTGATCGCCTTCGCGCTTGGGCTCGCGGCGATCGTGGCGCTGCTTCTGGCGAGCGCGGCAGTGCCTGCCTGGAGCGTGATTGCGCTGATGGCGCTGATGGGGTTCGGTGTGGGCGTTGCCGGGCCGAACCGCGATCTGCTCGTTCGCAGGGCTGCGACGGCGCAGTTCGGTAGGGCCTCGTACGGGCGCGTTTACGGATTCGTGTACTCGGGGCTGGATCTCGGCTTGGCGCTGACGCCTGTGGCCTTCGGCCCGATCCTCGACGCGGGCCGTTTCTCGGGCGCGCTCGTCGGCGTGGCGGTGCTTCAGATCGCAGCGCTGACGAGCGCATTGCGCGTCGGCCGTGGTGCGCGCGTGGCTCACGCGGCCTGAACGATGGCGGGCAGGTTCCGAAGAGCGGCCTGACCGGCGCGGCGAAGCGGACGCACGACCGTTCCGCGGCGAGCCTGTTTGGCAGGGACGCTTTCGCCATCGGTGCACGTTGGCGCAGGCTTCGTGCGACCGAGCCGTTGCAGGAAAGACAGTTGGGCGTTGGGCTGGCAATGGGCGCGGCGGTCCTTAGCGTCGTGCGCCACCTGGCAAGCCGGCTCAGGGTCGAGGGGCCATCGGCGAAGGTAAGGGCGCTAAGTCCTTGGCCTTCGTCGCGCGCCCTCAAACTCCCGCGTCGTGGGACCGGACAGTCCCGCAGCCCTCCGGGCGTCCAATTTCGGGGTCCGAAGTTCGTTTCATATGACGGCATAGACCTTGTGCGAGGCACAAGCCGAGCCTTTCGTGTTACCCAACGTTGTTCCGAAGTGCGAAACCGTATCAATAAGGCATTGTTTTGTAAGGAAACAACGATGATTCTTATATAAGATAACTGTGTTGCTGCGTCGCTCGGTCAGCCATACGATTGTCCTCGGCTGCCGAGCCTTTCGAGCAAGCACCTCTGGGGCCTCGGCGCATCGACTGGTGGATCCTTTTGACTGGGAGAGAGCATGACCGCACGCAAGCTCGAGGCGCAACGCCTGCAGAAAGACTGGAACGAGAACCCGCGCTGGAAGGGGATCAAGCGGGGCTACACGGCCGACGACGTCGTCCGCCTCCGGGGTTCCATTCAGGTTGAACATACGCTGGCGAAGCGTGGCGCCGAGCGGCTGTGGAAGCTGATCAACGACGAGCCTTTCGTCAACGCGCTGGGCGCGTTGACGGGCAATCAGGCGATGCAGCAGGTCAAGGCCGGCCTGAAAGCGATCTACCTTTCGGGATGGCAGGTTGCGGCCGATGCCAATCTGGCTGGCGAGATGTATCCGGACCAGTCGCTGTACCCGGCCGACTCGGTGCCCGCTGTGGTCCGCCGAATCAACAATGCGCTCCTGCGCTGTGACCAGATCCAGTGGATGGAGGGCAAGAATCCGGGCGACCCGGGCTACATCGACTATCTTGCGCCGATCGTCGCCGATGCGGAGGCAGGCTTCGGCGGCGTGCTCAACGCCTTCGAGCTGATGAAGGCCATGATCGATGCCGGCGCCGCCGGTGTGCACTTTGAAGACCAGCTCGCGTCGGTGAAGAAGTGCGGTCACATGGGCGGCAAGGTGCTCGTGCCGACGCGCGAGGCGGTCGCCAAGCTCGTCGCGGCGCGGCTTGCTGCCGACGTCATGGGCGTGCCGACCGTCCTGGTCGCTCGCACCGACGCGGAGGCCGCGGACCTCGTGACGTCGGACGTGGACGAGAACGACAAGCCTTTCCTGACAGGCGAGCGCACCGTGGAGGGTTTCTTCCGCACGCAGCCGGGGTTGCAGCAAGCCG
This sequence comes from Pseudomonadota bacterium, assembly GCA_040752195.1. Classification (GTDB taxonomy): domain Bacteria; phylum Pseudomonadota; class Gammaproteobacteria; order Burkholderiales; family Burkholderiaceae_F; genus DSNY01. The sequence goes on from JBFMFC010000036.1 coordinate 26,630, forward strand.
TTTCGCGCGGCTTGGCCTACGCGCCGTATGCGGATCTCATCTGGTGCGAGACCGGAAAGCCGGATCTCGCTTATGCGCGGGCCTTCGCTGAGGCGATCCACAGGCAATTTCCCGGCAAGATGCTCGCGTACAACTGCTCGCCGAGCTTCAACTGGAAGAAGAACCTGGACGATGCGACGATCGCCCGCTTCCAGAAAGAGCTTGGCGCGATGGGCTACAAGTTCCAGTTCATCACGCTGGCCGGGTTCCACTCGCTGAACTACTCGATGTTCAACCTCGCGTACGGCTATGCGCGCAACCAGATGAGCGCGTTCGTCGAACTCCAACAGGCGGAGTTCGCTGCGGCCGATAAGGGCTTCACGGCGGTCAAGCATCAACGCGAGGTCGGCACGGGCTACTTCGACGCCGTGACGACGACGATCGAAAGCGACGCGTCGACCGCGGCGCTCAGGGGCTCGACGGAGGACGAGCAGTTCTTCGACACGAAGATGGAAAGGAAAGCTGCCTAGATTGCTCGGACATTCGTCTCTGCGCGGCAACGCTTTCGCTGCAACGCAGCTTGAGGCGCTAGAAAGCGGACTCTAGACTGCGCCGCGATTGCCACAGCGCGCAAGCGCCGGAGGGAGACAAGGGCGAGGTCGTAGGAGACGCCGTCAACAAGTCTGAAGAAAACTGTTCGACTGCTGGGGCCGCGCAAGCGGCCCTTCTTTTTCGTGGGCGTTTCGGGTCATCGAGGTCGCTTCGATGTCGCCGATTCACCCAACGCCAGTCGCAGCGCGTCGTCGGCGAAAGCCGACTTCAACTTGTCGACGAACAGCCGCACGCGCAGCGGCAGATGCTTTCGCGCTGGAAAGACGCAGTACACATTGGTCGGCGGGGCTGCGTAGCGGTCGAGCACGCTGATCAGCCGTCCCGCCAAGATGTCGTCGCCGACCTCCCACAGTGACCGCCACGCCAAGCCGAGCCCCGCCAGCGCCCATTCGTGCAGGACTGCGCCGTCGTTGCACGCGAGCACGCCGCCGACGCGAACCGTGCTCGGCTCGCCGTCGATCGTGAAGGTCCAGCCACGCTGGGGTGGCGGTCCAGCGCCTGCGCCGTCTCCGAGTGTCAGACATACGTGATGTGCGAGTTCGGCGGGATGATCCGGCTGGCCGTGCCGACGCAGGTATGACGGCGCGGCGACGACGACGCGCAGGCTTTCACCCAGCTTGATCCGCACGAGCGAGCTGTCGGCCTGTTCTCCGAAGCGGACTGCGCAATCGAACCCCTCGGCGAGCAGGTCGACGACGCGATCCGACAGATCGAGCGAGACGTGCAGGCGGGGATGTTCGCCCGCGAAGTCGGCCGTCAGCGGAGCAATGTACTTTCGTCCGAACCCGGCCGGCGCGGTGACGCGCAGGTGGCCCGTCGCCTCGGCGCCGCGCGCGGAGACGGCGGATTCGGCGGCTTCCAGTTCGGTCAGGATGCGCTGGCAGTCCTCGACGAAGGCCGCACCTTCCGGCGTCAGCGAAACGCGCCGGGTGGTCCGCTGCAGCAGCTTGACGCCAAGCCGTGCCTCGAGCGCGTCGAGACGGCGGCTGACCATCGCCGGCGCGATCCCTTCGTGACGAGCAGCGGCCGACAGGCTGCCGCGCTGGGCGACGCTGACGAAGGTCGCGAGTTGCTTGAAGTGGTCCATTGTTGAGTGCAACGCAAAGAAGCTGTGCCGGTGGCCCTGCAATGCACAAGCTTCTCGCAAATATACTGTGCAGATCGCTCCCTTCGGCCGAAGCATGCGCGCTGCACTGTTCGACGTCTTCGGAACCCTGCTCGACGTGTATTCAGTGCAGACGCTGGCCGAGCGTCTCTTTCCCGGTCACGGCGCACGGCTTGCGCAGACTTGGCGCGACAAGCAGATCGAGTACACGCGCGTGCGGACGCTGTCCGGGCGCTACGCGCCGTTTTCGCACGTGACGCGCGACGCGCTCGAGTTCTGCGTCGCGGCGCTCGGACTCGATGCGACGGAGGCGCAACTGCGCGCACTGCTCGCGCAGTACGAGCGCCTCACGCCGTTTGCGGAGTCGCTCGATGCGCTCGAGCGCATGCGCGATGCCGGCGTAACGCTCGGCGTGCTGACCAACGGCGACCTGCCACTGGTGCGCGCCGCACTGGACAATGCAGGCCTGCTACCCCTGTTCGGGCATGTGCTGTCCGCCGATTCGGTGCGGGCTTACAAGACTGCCGAGCCCGTGTATGCGCTCGGCCCGCGGGCCCTGGGCGTGCCGGCGAACGAAGTGCTGTTCGTTTCGAGCAATGGCTGGGACGCGATCGGCGCGACCTGGTTCGGCTACGTCACGTTTTGGGTCAACCGCGCGGGCGCACCGCTGGAGCGCCTCGGCGCGACGCCGCACGCAACGGGTCGCACGCTTGCCGATGCGGCCGCGTTCCTGCTTTCCCGACTTCACTGATGTGTACGAAGGAGTACTTCATGGATCTGCCCCAAGGCGTAACGATCAAGGCACCGCTCAAGGCGGGTTTCGAAACCGTGCTGACGCACGACGCCATGGCACTCGTCGCCAGGCTGCACCGCGCGTTCAATCCGCGCAGGATCGAACTGCTCGCCAAGCGCGCCGAGCGTTCCAAACGGTTGGATGCGGGCGAGAAGCCGGACTTCCTTGCCGAGACGAAGCACATCCGTGACGGCGACTGGAAGATCGCTCCGCTTCCCAAGGATCTGCTGTGCCGGCGCGTCGAGATCACCGGTCCGGTCGAACGCAAGATGATCATCAACGCGCTGAACTCCGGCGCGGATGCGTACATGACCGACTTCGAAGACAGCAACACACCGAACTGGGACAACCAGATCACCGGCCAGCTCAATCTGATCGATGCCGTTCGCCGGCGGATCACGTTCGAGCAGGGCGGAAAGCTGTACAAGCTCAACGAAAAGATCGCCACCCTTGTGGTGCGTCCGCGCGGCTGGCACCTCGACGAGAAGCACGTTCTGGTCGACGGCCAGCGCGTTTCAGGCGGCATCTTCGACTTCGCGCTGTTCATGTTCCACAACGCCAAGGAGCTGATCGCGCGGGGCTCGGGTCCGTACTTCTACCTGCCGAAGATGGAATCGCATCTGGAGGCACGGCTGTGGAACGACATTTTCGTCGCCGCGCAGAAAGAGCTGGGCATTCCGCAGGGAACGATCAGGGCGACCGTGCTGATCGAGACCATCCTCGCGGCGTTCGAGATGGACGAGATCCTCTACGAGCTGCGCGACCACAGCGCCGGGCTGAACGCCGGCCGTTGGGACTACATCTTCTCGTGCATCAAGAAGTTCAAGAACGACCGCAACTTCTGCCTCGCCGACCGGGCACGCGTGACGATGACGGCGCCGTTCATGCGCGCGTACGCACTGCTGCTGCTCAAGACGTGCCACAGGCGCAATGCGCCGGCGATCGGCGGCATGAGTGCGCTGATCCCGATCAAGAACGATCCGGTCGCCAACGAGAAAGCGCTCGCCGGCGTGCGCGCAGACAAGGCGCGCGACGCGGCCGACGGCTACGACGGGGGCTGGGTCGCTCACCCGGGATTGGTTCCGGTCGCGATGGAGGAGTTCGTCAAGGTGCTCGGCGACAAACCCAACCAGATAGACAAGAAGCGCGACGATGTGAACGTGACGGCCGCCGACCTGCTGAACTTCCAGCCGGAGAAGCCGATCACCGAAGCCGGGTTGCGGATGAACATCAACGTCGGCATCCATTACCTCGGTTCGTGGCTCGCCGGCAATGGATGCGTGCCGATCCACAACCTGATGGAGGACGCTGCCACGGCCGAGATCAGCCGCTCGCAGGTCTGGCAGTGGATCCGTTCGCCCAAGGGCGTGCTGGAGGACGGCCGCAAGGTCACTGTCGAGCTGGTCAGGTCGCTGATCCCCGAGGAGCTCGCCAAGGTCAAGGCTGTCGTGGGCGGAGACACCCGCACCTACGATCGCGCCGCGCAGATCTTCGAGCAGATGAGCACGCAGGAAACGTTTGCAGAGTTCCTGACGCTGCCGCTGTACGAAGAGCTTGAATAGGTCTGCGGCCGCGCGCGCCGCCGGCCAGTCGCCACAGATCGCCGCATCCGGGGTAGGGTCCGGCGTGAGATCGACCAACGAGGAGAAACGCCGTGACCCTGTGCCCGATCGCCGTCGTCGCCGGCTGCCGCAAATGTCCGGCGTTTTCCGTGTGCCCGCTCAAGTCCGCGATCGGCGATCAGAAGGCTGTGCCCGAACCCAAGCCCGATGCAACTCCCGCCAAGCCGCCGCGCAAGGGCAGCCGAAGAAAGTAGCGCCGGCTAGATCACCGTGCCGACCAGTGCGGCGGTTGCGCACGTCGCGAGAAGTCCGCCGGCGATCGACTTGAGTCCGAGCTGCGCAAGCTCGGCGCGGCGCTCCTCGGGCAGCATCGTCGCCATGCCGCCGAGCATGATGCCGAGGCTGCCGAAGTTGGCGAAACCGCACAGCGCGTAGGTCATCAGCAGCCGGCTGCGTTCCGACAGTGCAGCCGGCGGCAGCGCGGCGAGGTCGAAGTAGGCGACCATCTCGTTGAGCACGGTCTTCTTGCCGAGCAGCAAGCCCGCCACTTTCGCCTCCGACCAGGGGATGCCGCTCGCCCACGCCAGCGGCGCGAACAGCCAGCCGAAGATACGCGCAAGCGTCAGCGGCGCACCGGCCACGTCGGGCAGCGCGCCGAGCAGCATGTCGGCGAGGGCTACCAGTGCGACGAACACCACGAGCATCGCGACGATGTTCAGCAGCAGCTGCAGCCCCTCGAACGTGCCGCGCGTGATCGCCGCCATCGCGCTCGGGTCCTGCGGTTCGAGCCGCACGTCGGCGTCGGCGGTGCGCTCCGGCGGCACCATCAGCGCGGCGACGACGATCGCCAGCGGCGTGGCGACGACGGATGCCACCAGCAGATGCGCGAGTGCGTTCGGCACGATCGGCGCCAACACGGTCGCATAGAGCACGAGCACGGTGCCGGCGATCGTCGCCATCCCGCAGTTCATCACGATGAACAGCTCGCCGCGCGACAGCCGCGCCAGATAAGGTCTCACGACCAGCGGCGCTTCGACCATGCCGACGAAGACATTCGCCGCTGCCGACAGCCCGACCGCGCCGCCGATTCCCATGCTCCGGCGCAGCAGCCACGCGATACCGCGCACGATCGCCGGCAGGATGCGCCAGTGAAACAGCAGCGCCGAAAGCGCGGCGACCAGTAGAACGAGCGGAAGCGCGCGGAAGGCCAGCACGAAGCTCGCGCCGGGCCTTGTCTGCGCAAAGGGCGGTTCGCCTCCGCCGAGGAAGCCGAATACGAACCGGGTCCCCGCCTCAGTCGCGCGATCGAGCGCCTCGACGACGCCGTTGAGCCCGGCGAACGCGTCGGCCACGAGCGGGACCCTCAGCAGCAGCGCGGCCAGGGCGAAAGCAAGCACCAGGCCGGCGACGACCACGCGCCACGGAATGCGGCGGCGGTCTTCCGAGCCCAGCCACGCGATCGCAAGGAGCGCGCTCAGTCCGAGCAGGCAGTGCAGCGTCTGCATGATGGCTCCGGTGGGCAGCGCGATTGAACCACGCGGCCGTGCGGACGGCCAGTGCGAATCGAGCGATCGCTCGACAGTGCGCGCGCGATCGCGCGCTAGGATGTTTGCGACTGGTCCGACGGCGCCGGTGGCGCAAGGAGTGGCGATGAACCCGACCGACGTGCCCGCTCGGTTGCAGGCAGTTTTTGAAGCGCAACGCGAGGCCTATCACCGCGACGACTTTCCGACTTGGGAAGTGCGCAGGGACCGCCTGCGCCGGCTGCGCCGACTGCTCGAAGACAACGAGCCCGCGCTCGAAGTCGCGATCGCCGCCGACTTCGGCCGCCGCCCGCGGCTGGAGACGCAGATCGCGGAGTTCTTTCCGGCGCTTGCCGAGATCAAAGGTGCACTCCGCCATGGCAGGCAGTGGATGAAGCCGCGCGGGGTGTCGGTGTCCAAGTGGTTCTTGCCGGCGCGGACGGAGATCCTGCCGCAGCCGGTCGGCGTGGTTGGGATCATCGTGCCGTGGAACTATCCCGTGTACCTGTCGATCGCCCCGATGGTCGGTGCGCTCGTCGCGGGCAATCGCGTGATGGTCAAGCTATCCGAGTACACGCCGGCTTTCGGCGAGCTGTTCCAGCGGCTCGTTGCGCAGACCTTCCGCCCCGACGAAGTGAGCGTCGTCCTCGGCGGACCCGACGTCGCCGCCGCTTTCAGCGCCTTGCCCTTCGACCACCTGCTGTTCACCGGCTCGACGGCGGTCGGACGCAAGGTGATGGCCGCTGCGGCGGAGAACCTGACGCCGGTCACGCTCGAGCTCGGCGGCAAGTCGCCGACGGTGGTGGCTCCCGGGTATTCGATCGAGCGCGCTGCCACGCGCATCCTCGCGGGCAAGCTGCTCAACGCCGGGCAGACCTGCATCGCGCCCGACTACGTGCTGCTGCCGCGCGAGAAGGTCGAGGACTTCGTCGTCGCGGCGCGCGCCCAGGCGCGCCGCATGTATCCCAGCGGACTCGCGAGCGACGAGTACACGAGCATCATCAACGCGCGGCAGTACGAGCGCCTTCTCGGCTATCTCGACGAAGCGAGCGCGCTCGGCGTGCGCGTCGAGCCGTTGTTCGACGGTGTGCAGCGCGACGGCCCCGCGCATCGTCTCGCGCCCGCGCTGCTGATCGAGCCGCCGTCCACAGCCGCCGTGATGCGCGAGGAGATTTTCGGTCCGCTGCTGCCCTTGGTCGCGTACGACCGCGTTCAGGACGCGATCGAGTTCATCGACGCACGACCGCGCCCGCTCGCGCTGTACTGGTTCGACGACGATCGCGAGCGCACCGAGCGCGCGTTGCGCCGCACGCATTCGGGCGGCGTCTGCGTCAACGAAACGCTGGTGCACGTCGCGCAGGAGGAGCTGCCGTTCGGCGGCATCGGGCCGTCGGGCATGGGGCACTATCACGGGCGCTGGGGCTTCGAGACCTTCAGCAAGTTGAAGCCCGTCTTCCGCCAGTCGCGGCTGAACGGCATGGGATTGTTCATGCCGCCTTACGGCAGGCACGTCGAGATGCTGCTGCGGTTGATGAAGCGCTTCTAGCGCGCGTTCACTCGAGCAGGCCCAGCGGGATCGTCGCAACGGGTTCTCCGGCCGTGTAGTCGGCCTGGGGTCCCACCGCGATCAACGCGTCTGCCTCGGTGATGGTCCGCAGCATCGCCGAGCCCTGATCCTTCAGCGGTGCGACCGAGAGCATGCCGCGCGCATCGCGCACAAAACAGGCGCGCCGGTAGTCGATGCGGCCGCCGCGCACATGCACCGGCGCAGCGAGTGGCACCGGAATCGAAGGCGGGACCGTGGCAATACCCCCGCCGAGGTGCGTCAGGACAGGTCGTGCGACGAGATGGAACATCACGAACGCGGCGACGGCGTTGCCGGGCAGCCCCAGCAGCGCCATCGCATGGTCGGACTGCGTCAAGCGGGCGACCGCAATGCCGCGGCCGGGGCGGATGTTCAACGCGACGAAGCGCACGCCGCCCGCTCGCCGCACGATGTCCGCATCGCCCTGCGCGGCACCGCCGCTGATCACGACCGCGTCGAGCCGGTCGGCGAGCGCGCGGGCAAGGGTGCGCTCCAAGTCCGCAACGCGATCCGGGCAGATCCCCAGGTCGGTCGCCTCGAAGCCCGAGCGCTCGATGGCGGCGCGCAGAAAAGGTCGGTTCGCATCGTAGGCGGCGCCCGCTGCGAGCGGGGCCGGCGGATCGGCAAGTTCGTCGCCGGTCGAAAGCAGTCCCACGCGCAACCGGCGCATCACCGGCAGCTCGGTACGGCCGATCGCAGCGGCGAGCCCCAGGTCGGCGGCGCGCAACTGCCGCTGTGAAGCGAGGACGATGTCGCCGCGTGCGACGTGTTCGCCACGGCGGCGCACGTTGGCGCCTGCGGCGGGCGCATGAACGATGCGCACCTGGCCGTCTTCGCGAACCGTGTCTTCCAGCATCACGACCGTGTCCGCTCCGGGCGGTAGCGGCGCGCCGGTCATGATTCGCACGCAGCAACCCGGTTCGACACTGCCCGAAAACGCGTGGCCCGCCAGCGCCGTGCCGACCTCGCGCAGCGCGGGTCGCCCGAGATCGGCGCAGCGCAGCGCGTAGCCGTCCATCGCGGCATTGTCGAAAGCGGGCAGATCGAGCGGTGAGGCGATGTCTTCGGCAAGGATGCGCGCCAGCGCCGCCGGCGTCGGAACGCGCTCGATGCCTTCGATCGGCGCAAGCGTTGCGATCAGCTCGGCAATGGCCTCGTCGACCGAGCGTTCTTCGGCCGTCATGGCGTGGCGCGCAGCACGGCCGCGTGCAGATCGGCCGATGCGTTGAGATTGGAAAAGGCGGACGCGTCGCCAAACTCGACCGTCCGTGCGCCGACGCTTTCAAGCCATGCGGCCACGCGGCGCTCGCCTCGCGCGAGCGCGTCGTCGAGCGGCGCGCGCAGCGCGGAGTGCATCAGGCAGCACAAGCCGTGCACGCGGCCGCCGGCGACGGCCACGCTGGCCCGCGCACCGTCGAGCCCTGAGGCCAAGCGCTCGACCAGGTCGAGCGGAACGTGCGGCGTATCGCAGGGGACGACCGCGAGCCACGGCGTGCGCGCCGCGGCGAGCGCGGCGCGGATGCCGGCCAAGGGGCCCGCGAACGGCCCGTGCTCGGGCGCATCGGTCACGACCGTCGCGCCGAACGCGGCGTAGCGGTCAAGGTTGCGATTGGCGCTGATCAGCAGCGAACCCACCTGCGGCGCGAGCCGCGCAAGCACACGCGCGGCGAGCGGCTCGCCCTCGAATTCGACGAGCCCCTTGTCGAGGCCGCCCATGCGGGTGCCTCGGCCACCGGCGAGCACGACGCCGGTGATGTCTTCGCGCGCGGGAATCGCCAAGGTCGCCGCTCTAGCCGCCGATGTACGACATCTCGATCTTCGGCAGCGCCGCAGTCGCTTCGGTGCGGATCTCCGAGTAGCGGTCGGCGCGCTGCGCCCAGACTTGACCGATCGCGGTCGAAATCTGCGCGTCGCTCGCACCGCCGCGCACGAGTGCGCGCAAGTCGTAGCCGCGCTGCGCGAACAGGCACAGATACAGGCGGCCTTCGGTCGACAGGCGCGCGCGCGTGCAGTCGCGGCAGAACGCCTGCGTGACGCTCGAGATCACGCCGATTTCGCCGCCGCCGTCGCGGTAGCGCCAGCGCTCGGCGACTTCGCCCGGGTAGTTGGGGTCGATCGCTTCGAGCGGCATCTCGGCGTCGATGCGGCGGATGACTTCGGCCGACGGCACGACGTCGTCCATTCGCCACCCGTTCGATGAACCGACGTCCATGAACTCGATGAACCGCAGGATCCGGCCGCTGCCCCTGAAGTGGCGCGCCATCGGCACGATCTCGTGGTCGTTGACGCCGCGCTTGACGACCATGTTCACCTTGATCGGTGCGAGCCCGGCGGCCTCCGCCGCGTCGATGCCGGCGAGCACGTCGCGCACCGGGAAGTCGACGTCGTTCATGCGGCGAAAGGTCGCGTCGTCGAGGGCGTCGAGCGACACGGTCACGCGCTTCAATCCGGCGGCTGCCAGCGACTTCGCCTTGCGCGCGAGGATCGACCCGTTGGTCGTCAATGTCAGATCGAGCGGTTTGCCGGTGATCGTGGTCAGGCGCGCGAGCATCTCGATCAGCTTTTCCAGATCCTTGCGCAGCAGCGGTTCGCCCCCGGTCAGCCGGATCTTCTCGACGCCGTGTTCGATGAACAGCCGCGCCAGCCGCGTGATCTCCTCGAAGGTCAGCAGCTCGCCGTGCGGAAGGAAGCGGTAGCTCTTGTCGAACACTTCCTTCGGCATGCAGTAGGTGCAGCGGAAGTTGCACCGGTCGGTCACCGAGATGCGCAGATCGTGCAGCCGTCGGCCGAGCCGGTCGGCGATGCGGCCCGTCGCTGTCTCGGTCTCGTGCGGCACCGGCGGATGGATCGCGGCTACGCGCTCGTCGAGCAAGGGGATGATGCGGTCGGTCATCGCGCTGGTCTCCGCGGCGATGTTACCGGGTCGGTCGGAGCCGGCAAGGCCGGGCCCGCCACGCCCGCGGCGGCGGCGTGGGCATAACCCGTTACCGCCGCCGCGCGCTCAGGAGTTGTGAATCTTTCGATTGCGCGGCCCGCTGGCGTCGTCGCGCGGTGCTGGGGCTTCGCCTATCCGCTTGATATGCCTCGGCCCAGCGCGCCGTGCCCGGACTTGATCGGGGGCAGCGGGCCGCTCGCGACGAGGTCTTCACAGCTTCTCACTTCATTCATCAGCCAACGCTGCGGCGCGTCTCGACCTGGATCAGCGGACCGACATCGAGCGGCGGCAGAACCGGGCGCTCGCGCGGAACGCGCGGCGGTCGCGGCTCCGCAGCCAGGCGCGCTTGCGTCTCGGCGAGCTTCAGCGGCTCGGTCTGCACCAGGATCAGCCCCGCACGGTCGAGCACCGGGAGCAGTTCGTCGATCGGAAGCGGTGCCGGGGCCGCCTTGGGCAAAGCGGGAGCAACGCTGATCGCGGCTGGCGTCGGTGCGACCGCCGGGGCGGATGCGGGCCGCG
>JBFMFC010000037.1:0-36350 GCA_040752195.1 Pseudomonadota bacterium
GTCGACGTCGAGGTCGCCTGCGACGGCTTCGAGGCGCTCGACCGGCTGCGCGCCGGGGGCTTCGACCTCGTGCTGATGGACATCCAGATGCCGCGCATGGACGGCTACACGGCCACGCGCACCTGGCGCGCCGAAGAAGCGAACGGTGGCCGCGCGCGCGTGCCGATCGTCGCGCTGACCGCCAACGCGCTGCCCGACGATCGACGCCGGAGTCTTGACGTCGGGATGGACGAACACGTGTCGAAGCCGTACACGAACGCGGATCTGGCGACGATCATGCTGCGCTATCTGCCGCTGGCGTCGTAACGGGTCCGGACCCGTCCGCCCGCGCGCTACTTCTGCAGCAGCCGCGCTTCGGCCAGTTCGATCGCCTCGGGCGCGCCGCGCAGCACGACGACGTCGCCGTCGCGCAGCACCGTCTCGGGCGCCGGATCCTCGCCACGGATGCCGCGCCGCCGGATTGCGGTGACTTCCGCGCCGACCTCGTCGAGCTTCAGTTCGCGCAGCGAGCGGCCGACGGCGGCCGCGCCCGCCTCGATCGGCACCGAGTGCAGCTGCACGTGCGCCTGCTCATCGAACTCGTCGCGCTCGTCGGCGCCGTGGAAGTAGCCGCGCAGCAGCCGGTAGCGCGAGTCGCGCGCCTCGCGCACGCGCCGCACGACCCGCTGCAGCGGCACGCCGAGCAGCACGAGCGCGTGCGAGCCGAGCATCAGGCTGCCTTCGAAGATCTCGGGAACGACCTCGGTCGCGCCGGCGGCCAGCAGCTTGTCCAGATCGGCGTCGTCGGCGGTGCGCACGATGATCGGCAACCGCGGATTGATCTCGTGCGCGAAGTGGATCACCTTCAGCGCCGAGCGCGTGTCGGCGTAGGTCACGACCAGCGCCGCCGCGCGCGCCACGCCGGCGGCGACCAGCGTCTCGCGGCGCGCGGCGTCGCCGTAGACGACCGACTCGCCGGCGGCCGCCGCCTCGCGCACGCGGTCGGGGTCGAGGTCGAGCGCGACGTAGGGAATGTTCTCTTGGTCGAGCATCTTCGCGAGGTGCTGGCCGGTGCGCCCGAAGCCGCAGATCACGACGTGCCTTTCGGTGGCCATCGAGCGCGTCGCGACCCGGTGCAGCTCGAGCGCGCGTTGCATCCACTCGGACGCGACGAATCGCATCGCGAGGCGGCCGCTGTACTGCATCAGGAAAGGCGTGGCCAGCATCGACAGCAGCATCGCGGCAAGCACGACCTGCATCACGTCCGGCGGCAGAAGCCGCAGGCCGCCCGCCTGGCTCAACACGACGAAGCCGAACTCGCCCGCGGTCGCCAGCGGCAACGCCGTGCGGATCGCCGTACCCGCCGTCGCGCCGAACGCGCGCGCAAGCCCCACGATGAGCGCGAACTTGAACGAGGTCGGGATCAGCAGCGCGAGCAACACCCAGCCGAGTTGCGTGACCACCACGCCGACGTTCAGCAGCATGCCGATCGTCACGAAGAAAAGCCCCAGCAGCACGTCGCGGAAGGGCTTGATGTCCTCCTCGACCTGGTGGCGGTATTCGGTCTCCGCGATCAGCATGCCGGCGATGAACGCGCCGAGCGCGAGCGACAGCCCCGCGAGCTCGGTCAGCCACGCCAGCCCGAGCGTTACCAGCAGCAGGTTCAGCGTGAACAGCTCGCGCGAACGCCGCTTGGCGACGACGTGGAACCACTTGCGGATCACCCATTGCCCGCCGACCAGCAGCACCGTGAGCAGCGCTGCGGCCTTCAGCAGCGCGAAGCCGAGCGCGGGCGCGAGGCTCTCGGGCTGGCGCGCCAGCGCAGGAACGATCACCAGCAGCGGCACGACGGCGAGATCCTGGAACAGCAGCACGCCGACGACGCGGCGCCCGTGCTCCGTTTCGAGTTCGAGCCGCTCTGCCAGCAGCTTCATCACGATCGCGGTCGACGACATCGCCAGCGCGCCGCCGAGCGCGAATGCGCCCGCCAGGCTGATGTCGAACACGTGCGCGAAGAAGCGGTGCGCCACGAGGCCCACGACCATCACGGCGGCGACGGTCGCCGCGACCTGCGTGAGCCCGAGCCCGAAGACGATGCGCCGCATCGCGCGCAGCTTTGGCAGCGAGAACTCGAGGCCGATCGAGAACATCAGGAACACGACGCCGAACTCGGCCAGATAGCGGGTCTGCTCGAGGTCCGGCACGACGCCGAGCGCGTGCGGTCCGATCAGGATGCCGACGGCGAGGTAGCCGAGCATCGGCGGCAGGTTGGCGAGCCGGAAGACGACGACGCCGAGCACGGAGGCCGCGAGCAGCAGCAGCGTCAGTTCGAGGACGGAGAGCATCGTGCGATGGAAGGCGCCGGATCACAGCAAGAGCCATGCCAGCGATCGGCGGCAAGAGTATCATCGGGCGCGCTTGCCCCGAACACCTCGTCTTTTTCGGTCTCTGCGATCCGCATTCACCATGGAGCGCGCCGCGCCCCTGCCGAACCGCACGAAAGCCCGCGATTCCGCGCTGCAGCTCGCGCGGCAGGTGATCGCGATCGAGGCGCAGGCCGTCGCCGCGCTTGCCGACCGCATCGACGGCACTTTCATGCGCGCGGTCGACCTGCTGCTCGGCTGCCGCGGGCGCGTGGTGGTCAGCGGCATCGGCAAGAGCGGGCACATCGCGCGCAAGATCGCGGCGACCTTCGCGTCGACCGGCACGCCCGCGCTGTTCGTACACGCCGCCGAGGCGGCGCACGGCGACCTCGGCATGGTTGCGCGCGGCGACGTGTTCGTCGCGCTGTCGTACTCGGGCGAGTCGGCCGAACTGCTGACCGTGGTGCCGATCGTCAAGCGCGAGGGCACGCCGATGATCGCGATGACCGGCCGTGCCGGTTCGTCGCTCGCGCGCCACGCCGACGTGCACCTGGACTGCCGCGTCGACAAGGAGGCGTGCCCGCTGAACCTGGCGCCGACTTCGTCGACCGCCGCGATGCTCGCGCTCGGCGACGCGCTCGCGATCGCCTGCCTGGACGCGCGCGGCTTCGGCCCGGAAGACTTCGCGCGCTCGCATCCGGGCGGCGCGCTCGGCCGCAGGCTGCTCACGCGCGTGGCCGACATCATGCGCACGGGCGATGCGGTGCCGAGCGTGCCGATCGACGCGAGCGTCATGGACGCCGTGCGCGAGATCACGCGCAAGAAAATCGGCATGACCGCGATCGTCGACGGCGACGGCCGCGTCGCGGGCATCTTCACCGAAGGCGACCTGCGGCGGCTGCTCGAAAAGGCCGGTGACGTGCGCGCGCTGCGCATCGCCGACGTGATGACGCGCGATCCGCTGACCGTTCGTCCCGGCCAGCTCGCGGCGGAAGCGGCCGAACTGCTCGACCGCACGCTGCGCAACCAGCTGCTGGTCGTCGAGGACGGCAGGCTCGTCGGCGCGCTGCACATGCACGATCTGACCGCGGCGAAGGTGCTCTGAGGCGATGCCGGCCCCCGTCACGAACACCGCTGCCGCGCGCGCCGCGCGCGTGCGGCTGATGATCCTGGACGTCGACGGCGTGCTGACCGACGGACAGCTCTGCTACGGCGGCCACGGCGAAGTGCTGAAGAACTTCAACGTGCGCGACGGCCACGGCATCAAGCTGCTGCGCGACGCGGGCGTGGAGGTCGCGATCCTGACCGCGCGCAGGTCCGAGATCGTCGCCGTGCGCGCGCGCGAGCTCGGCGTCGAACGCGTGCTGCAGGGCGCCTCCGACAAGCTCGCCGGTTTCGAGCAGTTGCTCGCCGCCACAACGGTGCCGGCCGACCGCTGCGGCTACATGGGCGACGACTGGCCCGATCTGCCGGTGCTGGCGCGCGCCGGCTTCGCGGCGACGGTGGCCGACGCGGCCGACGAGGTCAAGGCGATCGCGCACTGGATCGCGCCGCAGCCGGGCGGGCGCGGCGCGGTGCGCGCGCTCGCCGAGTTCATCGTTCGCGCGCAGGGCAAGTTCGACGAGCTGCTTGCGCAACATCGCGCCGGGGTCGTGCGTGCGTGATCGTTTGACGATGTTGATCGCGATCGTGTTGCTCGCCGCGGTCACCGCGACGAGCTTCTGGTACTCGCGCATGCTGCGGCGCCCGCCCGCCGCCGAGCGGGCCGCACCCGGCACGCCGGACTTCGTCGTCGACCGGCTCGTTCTGACGCAGTTCGACGAAGCGGGCCGCGCCAAGCACAAGCTGTTCGCCGAACGGCTCACGCACTTTGCGGAAGACGACGACATCGAGCTGGCCAGCCCGCGCTTGGTCAGCTTGCGGCCGGACCGCCCGCAGATCGAGGCGCGCGCGCAACGCGCGCGCGTGGAAAACGCCGGCGAGCGCGTGCACCTGCGCGGTTCGGTGCTGCTGACGCGCGCAGCCGACGGCGGACCGCCGCTGCGGCTGGCGACCGAGTACCTGCTCGCGCTGCCCGACGAGGACCGCTATTCGACGGACCAGCCGGTCGAAGTCGAACGCGGTCCCGACCGCATGCGTGCCGACCGCCTCGAGCTGGACAACATCGCGCGCACGACGCGGCTCGCCGGCAACGTGCGAACCGAGCTGGCGCCGCCGGCGCAGCGCTGAGGAGCCCCAGATGCGAACGTTCCTCGCGCCGTGCGTGACCGTGCTGCTGCTGGCACCGCTGGCGGTCGCGCACGCCGAACGCGCGGACCGCGACAAACCCACGCAGATCGTCGCCGACCGCTTCGTCGGCGACGATCTGAAGCAGACGGTCGTGTATTCGGGCAACGTGGTGCTGACGCGCGGCACGCTGCGAATCACCGGCGAGCGGATGGAACTGCGCGAGGATCCCGAGCGCTACCGGTACGCGGTCGTGACCGCCGCGCCGGGCAAGCTCGCCAGCTTTCGCCAGCGGCGCGACGCGACCACCCCCGGCGTCGACGAATACGTCGAAGGCTACGCGGAGCGCATCGAATACGACGAGCGCGCCGAGACGGTGAAGTTCATCGGCCGCGCGCAGTGGCGGCGCCTCGAGAACGGGCAGCCACGCGACGAGTTGAGCGGCAACCTGATCGTCTACGACAGCCGCAACTCGAAGTACTGGGCCGAAGGCGCGGTCGACTCCGCGCAGGGCGACGGCCGCGTGCGAACGATCATCGCGCCGCGCGGCGAAGCCCCGCACGCCGCGCCGCCGGCAGACCTGAAACCCGCGCCGGTTGCACCGGCACCCGCCCGATGAACGACGTCGCGACCGGCGCAGCCGTGGTACCCGGCGTCAAACTCGCCGGCGCGCCCGCGCGCAGCCGCCTGCTGATCGAGAACCTGCACAAGCGCTACGGCAGCCGCGTCGTCGTCAAGGATGTCTCGCTGGCGGTCGAAGCGGGGGAAGTCGTCGGACTGCTCGGGCCCAACGGCGCGGGCAAGACGACGTGCTTCTACATGATCGTCGGCCTCGTTCCGATGGACGGCGGGCGAATCACCCTCGACGGCCGGTCGATCGCGCACCTGCCGATCCATCGGCGCGCGCGCATGGGGCTTTCGTACCTTCCGCAGGAAGCATCGGTGTTCCGGCGTCTGACGGTCGAGGAGAACATCCGCGCGGTGCTCGAGCTGCAGCTCGACGAGCGCGGCCGGCCGCTCGCGCCCGAGGTCGTCGACGCCCGGCTCGACGAGCTGCTCACCGATCTGCAGATCACGCACCTGCGAACGAACCCCGCGCAGAGCCTGTCGGGCGGCGAGCGGCGTCGCGTCGAGATCGCGCGCGCGCTCGCGGCGCGGCCGCGTTTCATCCTGCTCGACGAACCGTTTGCCGGCGTCGACCCGATCGCGGTCATCGAGATCCAGCGCATCGTGCGCTTCCTCAAGGAGCGCGGAATCGGCGTGCTGATCACCGATCACAACGTGCGCGAGACGCTCGGCATCTGCGACCACGCATACATCATCAACGAGGGCGAAGTGCTCGCCGCCGGCCGCCCCGAGGAGATCGTCGAGAACGAAAGCGTGCGGCGCGTCTACCTCGGTGAGCACTTCAGAATGTAGTGGCCGTACCGATTCAGTTGCCATGAAGAACGCCTTGCAGCTCAGGCTTTCGCAGCATCTGGCGCTGACGCCGCAACTGCAGCAGTCGATCCGGCTGCTCCAGCTTTCCACACTCGAGCTGAACCAGGAGATCGAACAGGCGCTCGCCGACAACCCGCTGCTCGAGCGCGA
The DNA here is from genome assembly GCA_040752195.1 of Pseudomonadota bacterium. GTDB lineage: Bacteria > Pseudomonadota > Gammaproteobacteria > Burkholderiales > Burkholderiaceae_F > DSNY01. The sequence continues at coordinate 6,159 of JBFMFC010000037.1, forward strand.
CGACGATCCGCTCGCCACGCCGCTGCGGGTTGCCGCCGACGGCGCGATCACGTTCGGCGCGGCGGCGACCCGGGATGCTGAAACGCCGGGCGAACCCGGCGACGCCGCGACGCCCGAAGGCGACGGCGAACCGCGCAACGGCGCGGACAGCGACGGCAGCTTGCTCGACTGGGGCAGCGGCGGCGGCCGCGCCGATCGCGACGATGACGACGACGAAGGCCCGCTGTCGTGGGCCTGCACGCACCCCACGCTGGCCGAGCACCTGCGCACGCAGCTCGCGGTGACGACCGCTTCGGCGCGAGACCGCGCGCTCGTCGCGCTGCTGATCGAGGCGCTCGACGACGACGGCTACCTGGCCACACCGCTCGACGAACTGCTCGCGCTGTGTCCGCCCGAAGCGGGGGTCGAGCTCGACGAACTGACCACGGCGCTGGCGCTGTTGCAAAGCTTCGATCCGCCCGGGGTCGGCGCGCGCAACGCCGCCGAATGCCTGGCAATCCAGCTCGATGCGCTGCGCGGACAGTTGGCCCCACCCATGACGGACGCCGTGCTCGCGCTCGCGAAGCGGATCGTTAGCGAGCACTTGCCGCTACTCGCAGCGCGGGACTACGGGAAACTGCGCAAGCTGCTCGACACCGATGACGACGCGCTGCGCGCGGCGCATGCGCTGATCCGTAGACTGAATCCGCATCCGGCGGTAGGCTTTGCCACAACGCGGCCGGACTACGTCGTTCCCGACGTCTATGTCCGGCGGATCCGAAACCGGTGGGTGGCGCAACTCAATCCCGACGTGATGCCGCGGTTGCGTGTGAACCAGTCCTACGCGGCGATCGTCAAACGCGAAAAGGGCAAGGAAGGACAGACGTCTTGGTCCGCCCGGCTGCAGGAAGCGCGCTGGCTGATCCGCAACATTCAGCAGCGATTCGAGACCATCGTGCGCGTCGCACAGGCGATCGTCGACCGCCAGCACAATTTCTTCACGCACGGCGAGATCGCGATGCGGCCCCTGGTTCTGCGCGAAATCGCCGACGCCGTCGGACTGCACGAGTCGACGATCTCGCGCGTGACCTCCAACAAATACATGGCCACGCCACTCGGCGTGTTCGAGCTGAAGTACTTCTTCGGCAGCCACGTGGCGACCGAAACGGGCGGCGCGGCGTCTTCGACGGCGATTCGCGCCTTGATCAAGCAACTGATAGGAGCGGAAGACCCCAAGAACCCATTGTCCGATAGCAGGCTTGCCGAGCTGCTGGGCGAACAGGGCATCGTGGTCGCGCGCCGAACCGTGGCGAAGTACCGCGAAGCGCTGAAGATCGCGCCGGTGGCGATGCGCAAGGCGTTGTAGCGGTTGCCCGCCGACACCGTCGGCGCGCCGCTTGCGAATCGAAATCCAGTCGAAGGAGGGTTGCGGCATGAACCTCATCATCCAAGGTCATCATCTCGAGGTGACTCCGGCACTGCGCGACTACGTGGGCGGCAAGCTGGAACGGGTCCGTCGGCACTTCGACCATGTGATCGAGGCTGACGTGCTGCTGTCGGTGGACAAGCTGCAACACCGGGCCGAAGTGACGCTGCGCGTGCGTGGCAACAGCATGCATGCCGAGGCGATCGACGGGGACATGTACGCCGCCATCGACAACTTGATCGACAAGCTCGACCGTCAGGTGCTGCGCCACAAGGACCGCGTCAAGGACCACGCACGCGAGCCGGTCAAGCACCAGCCGGTGCAGAGCCCGCAGTAGCGCGACAGCTTCGGCATCGAGCGCCCGCGCCGACGGGCACTTCTCGTTTCGATCGCATCGGCCCGAGCGCCGCATCGCGATCGCAGGCGCCTGCCCGGTGCGGCCAGGCGCACTTGCTCGTCGCGCGCGGTCGGCGCGCGACGAGCCGGCACGGGCGTTTGCGGCAGACCGCGTCGAACGTTTGCCTGCACGTCGCAGTGTTGTCCCTGGGCAACAGCCCGGCGACCGACCGGTCGCCCCCGGCGGCGACCGCGATGCCAGCGGCCAGCCGCGCGTATACTGCGCGCCTTCTTTTCGGTCGGCCTGCCCCGCTCGCCGCGCGCTGAACCCGTCGGAACACGGGCCTTGAGAGCAGAAACGACCGGATCGGATTCGCGCAAGGCTGCGCCGAATTGAGACTGAATTGGACGTTTTCCTGCGGCATCGCCACGACCCTTCGCGTCTAGCGTGACGGCCTGACCCGGCTGCGCGCCGCCGTTGCCCGCTTCGCACTCGCGTTCCGATGAATCTGATCTCGCGACTGTTGCCCGTTTCAAACGTGCTGCTCGACCTGCATGCGTCCAGCAAGAAGCGGGTCTTCGAGCAGGCCGGCCTCCTATTCGAGAACAACCAGGGCATCGCGCGCGCGACGGTCTTCGACAGCCTGTTCGCGCGCGAGCGGCTCGGCTCGACGGCACTCGGACAGGGTGTGGCGATTCCGCACGGCCGGATCAAGGGGCTGAAGGAAGCGGTTGCCGCGTTCATCCGGCTCGCCGAGCCGGTGCCTTTCGACGCGCCCGACGGACGCCCGGTGCAACTGCTGATCTTCCTGCTCGTCCCGGAGCAGGCCACGCAGCAGCACCTGGACATCCTGTCGGAGCTGGCGCAGATGCTTTCCGACAAACCCTTTCGCGAGCGCCTGCTGACGGTCTCCGACCCGGCGGCGGTGCACGCGCTGCTCGCCAGCTGGGAGCCGGTCCGGCCGGCCGCGTAAGCCGCGCAGCGCGCCGGGCCCGCGAGCCGCTATCCTCGCGGCATGGTCACGTTCGAAAACCTCGTCGAAGACAACCGCGACTCGCTCGCCCTGCAGTGGCTCGCCGGCCGCGCGCGCGCGAGCCAGGCGCTGCCCGAAACCGGAGCCGCCAACGTCGCGACGTCCGACCTGGTCGGCCACCTGAACCTGATCCATCCGAACCGGCTGCACGTCCTCGGCGCGCCTGAGGTCCGGTACATCGCGCGGATGGACGCGGCGCGCATCGAGCACTACTCGAACGAGCTGATCGCGGGCGGTCCGCTCGGACTGATCGTCGCCGAAGGACTCGCGGTGCCACCCGGGCTGCTCGCCGCCGCCGAACGCGCCGGGCTGCCGGTGCTCGCGACGAACGTGCCCGCCTCGCAGGTCATCGATGTGCTGCGCATCTACCTCGCGAAGGTCCTCGCGGCGCACTGCACGATGCACGGCGTGTTCATGGACGTGCTCGGCATGGGCGTGCTGATTTCGGGCGAATCGGGCGTGGGCAAGAGCGAGCTCGGCCTCGAGCTGATCAGCCGCGGCCATGGACTGGTCGCCGACGACGTGGTCGATTTCGCACGCGTCGCGCCCGACACGATCGAAGGCCGCTGCCCGCCGCTGCTCGCCAATCTGCTCGAGGTGCGCGGATTGGGCCTGCTCGACATCCGGGCGATCTTCGGCGAAACCGCTGTGCGCCGAAAGATGAAGCTGCGGCTGATCGTCGAACTGCGCCGCCGCGGCGCCGCCGAGATGATGGAGCGGCTGCCGCTCGCGGGAACGACCGAACAGGTGCTGGGGCTGCCGATCCACAAGGTCGTGATCCCGGTCGCTGCCGGGCGCAACCTCGCGGTGCTGCTCGAAGCGGCCGTGCGCAATACGATACTCAAGCTGCGCGGCATCGACACGATGGCCGAATTCCAGGCGCGCCAGCGACAGGCCATGGAAGGAGGCTGACGGCGGTCGCGTCAACCCTGCCGTCCGCCGTGGCGTTACGAGGCAGCCGGCAGCGGACGGATCGCGCACACTGCCGGCATCCCTTTCTCACGGAGGAGAACACGATGATCAAGAACGTTGTGCTTGCCGCTTTGCTCGCCCTTCCGCTGATGGCGCACGCGGCCGAGGAAAAGAAACAACCAACGCCCCAGCAGGAGAAGATGGCCGCCTGCAACAAGCAGGCGGGCGAAAAGAACCTCAAGGGCGACGAGCGCAAGAAGTTCATGTCCGAGTGCCTGTCGGCCGCGAAGAAGACACAGCAGGAAAAAATGGCGGCGTGCAACAAGCAGGCCGGCGAGAAGAGCCTCAAGGGCGACGAGCGCAAGAAGTTCATGTCCGAGTGCCTGCGCGGCTGAACGCTGCGTGCGACCAGTCGAGGGCGCGGGACTTCCGCGCCCCTTTTCGTTTCGGGAGCGCACGCGCCGCCGCGAGCCGCAGCCGTGCAAGAATCGCGGTCATGCGCGTGGTCCTGGTCACCGGCATGTCCGGCTCCGGCAAGTCGGTCGCGATCCGGCTGCTGGAGGACATCGGCTACTACTGCGTCGACAACCTGCCGCTGCGATTCCTCGAGGACGTCTGCAGCTACCTTTCCGCAGCCGGCCACCGCGATCTCGCGGTGTCGATCGATGCGCGCTCCGAGGCCTCGCTCGCCGACCTGCCCCGGATGGTCGACGCGCTGCGCGCCGCGCGCCACGACGTCAAGGTGCTGTTCCTGACGGCGTCGACGCAGGCGCTGGTGCAGCGCTACTCCGAGACCAGGCGCCGCCACCCGCTGTCGCAGCGGCTCAAGAAGGACGACCGCGAACCGACGCTGACCGAATGCATCGACGCCGAGCGCGAGCTGCTCGCACCGCTCGAGACGGTCGGTCACATCATCGATACCGGCGGGCTGCAGCCCACGACGCTGCGCGTGTGGGTGCGCAATTTCGTCGACAGCCCGCCGACGCAGCTGACGCTCGCGTTCGAGTCGTTCGCCTTCAAGCACGGCGTCCCCGTCGCGGCGGACTTCGTGTTCGACGTACGCAACCTGCCGAACCCATACTACGACCCGCAACTGCGTCCGCTGACCGGCCTCGATGCGCCGGTGGCCGAGTACCTCGCGGGCTCGCCCGACGTTCGCCAGATGATCGACGACATCGCGTCGTTCATCGAACGCTGGCTGCCGAGCTACACGGCCGACAATCGCCACTATCTGACCGTCGCGGTCGGCTGCACCGGAGGCCAGCATCGATCGCCGTACGTGGTCGAGCAGCTCGCGCGCCGGTTCGCCGCGCGCGACCACGTGCTGGTGCGCCACCGGGTCATCGACAGGCTGTGATGCAGATCCCCCTCTTTCCGTTGAACACGGTGCTGTTCCCGGGCGGCGTGCTTCCGCTGCGAATCTTCGAGGCACGCTACATGGACATGGTGCGCGACTGCATGCAGGACGAAGCGCCGTTCGGCGTCTGCCTGATCACCAAGGGCGCCGAAGTCGGCGGGTTCGCGCACACCGAAGCGATCGGCTGCCTCGCGTCGATTCGCGCGTGGGACATGAAGCAGCTCGGGCTTCTGCACTTGCGCACCGTGGGCACGCAGCGCTTCCGCATCCAGCGCTCGCACGCGCAGGCCAATGGACTCGTGCTCGGCGAAGTCGACCTGATCGACCCCGACGAGGACCTGCCGATCGAACCCGAACACAAGCCCTGCGCCGATCTGCTCGCGCGCATCATCGACGACCTCGGCGTGCAGGTCGCGGAGAAGCGCCGCACCGCGGGCGAGGACGACGATGTGCTCGGCGGCATGCCCTTCGACACGCCGTTCCGCATGGACTCGAGCGTCTGGGTCGGCAATCGTCTGTGCGAAGTGCTGCCGGTACCGCTGAAGGCGAAGCAGAAGCTGATGGAGCTGGACGATGCGCACACCCGGCTGGAAATCGTGTCGCAGTACCTGCGGCAGCATGCGGTGCTGAAGTAGGTGGGACCATGCCTCGCATTCCTTACCAGCCCGCCGATCTGACGGAGCCGGCCGAACTCGTCGCGGCGATCCGCGCGCGGCGTGGCGGCCGCCTGCTGAATCTCGACCGCATGCTGCTGCACAGCCCGCCGTTCGCCGCGGGCTGGAACGCGCATCTGCGCGCGGTGCGCACCGAGCTCGCGCTCGACGCGAAGCTGCGCGAGCTGGCGATCTGCGGGGTCGCGGCGCTCAACGGCGCCGAGTACGAGTTCAGGCATCACGCGCCGGAGTTCGTCAGAGCCGGCGGCAGCGCGGCGCAAGTCGAAGCGCTGCGCGATCCCGCCGCTGCACGCGCCGACGCCGCGCTGTTCGACCCGGTCGAACGCGCCGCGCTTGCGCTGACGATCGAGATGACGCGCAGCGTCGCCGTCAGCGACGCGACCTTCGCAGCGGTGCGGCGCGCGCTCGGCGATCGCTGCACCGTCGAGCTCGTCGGAACGATCGCGACCTACAACATGGTGTCGCGCTTCCTCGTCGCGCTCGGCGTCGAGCCGGAGTGATCAGTCGCCGGCCTTGATCTTGTTGTCGCGGACGACCTTCGCCCAGCGATCGATCTCCGCGCGAACGAAGCGATCGAGCTGCTCGGGCCCGGCACCGACGATCTCCATGCCCTGGCCCGTCAGGCGTTCGGCCACCGCGGGCACCTTGAGCGCCTTCGCCAGCTCCTCGTGCATCCGGCGCACGATCGGCTGCGGCGTTCCCGCCGGCGCGAACACGCCCCACCACGCCAGCGCCTCGAATCCCGGAACGCCCTGATCGACGAGCGGTGCTGCACCTGGCAGCGAAGGATCGGCCCTGCGCGACGTCACGGCCAGCGCCCTGAGCTTGCCGCTTTTCACGTGCGGATTGACCAGGAACACCGTGCCGATCGCGAGCGGCACCTGCCCGGCGACCGCGTCGTTCATCAGCGGGCCGCCGCCGCGGTAGGGCACGTGAGTCCACTCGATGCCAAGCTGGTTGCCGATCTGCGCCATCGCGAGGTGACCCAGGCTGCCCGTTCCGATCGAACCGAACGACACGCTGCCCGGCTTGGCCTTCGCCGCGGCGATCACGTCGCGGAAGTCCTTGTACGGCTGGCTCGCGTGCGCGACGATCGCCATCGCCGACGTGCCGATCAGCGTCACCGGCGCAAGATCCTTGACGGTGTCGAACGGCAGGTTCGGGATCAACGAAGGGTTGACCGCGTGCGTGTCGAAGACGACCGCGAAGGTGTGGCCATCGGGCGCCGCGCGAGCGACTTCGGCGGTCCCGATCGAACCCGACGCGCCGCCCTTGTTCTCGACGACGAACTGCTGGCCGAGCTGTTGCGCCAACTGCGCCGACAGCACGCGAGCGACCTGATCGACCGATCCGCCGGGCGGAAACACCGCCACCATTCGAACCGGCTTGGTCGGCCAGGCGGGCGCCGCCGCGGTCGAACCGGTTTGGGCCAGCGCAGGCAGCCCGCAGCCGAGCAATGCGGCGGCACAGGCGGCCGGGATCGAGCGGCGGAAAGCGTTCATCGGCGAGTCTCCGTGGCGTGTCGTTGCTCGCGCTCGTGCGGCGCGCTGGCTACAGTATGCCGCCGGTGCAACGGCCGCGGTGCGGCGAGCGCGGCGCGCACGTCGCGCAGCAGCGAACGGATCGGCGTCGGCAGCGCCGCGGTCTCGACCTCCGCGAGCGGCAGCCAGACCGCGCCGGGCTCGGCCGCGCGCGGCGCGATTCGCGCCAGGCGAACGACGCGCGGCGTGAACGCCAGCGTGAAGTGCGTGAAAGCGTGACGGCGCGTCGGCAGCCGCCGCGCGCGTGCGCCGTCGCCGAGCGCGCGCGCCGCCGCGCGCAACTGCGCGACGGTGTCGAACTGCGGCAGCGCGAGCAGCCCGCCCCACACACCCGCAGCCGGGCGTTCCTCGACGAGAACCGCGCCGTTGTGAACGGCCACCAGCAGCTGCGCGCGCCGCGTCGGCACCGGCTTGCGCGGCCGCGGCGCGGGCAGCTCGGCCACGCGTCCGTCGCGTCGTGCCACGCAGGTGGATGACAGCGGGCACGACTCGCAGCGAGGCCGCGCGCGCGTGCAGACTGTTGCGCCCAGGTCCATCAGGCCCTGCGTGTAAGCGGGCATCGAGCGCCGCTGCGGCAGAAGCCCGACCGCAAGCGACCAAAGGCGGCGCTCGACCGCGGCCGCACCCGGGAAACCCTCGATGCCGAAGTGGCGCGCGAGCACGCGCCTGACGTTGCCGTCGAGGATCGCGGCACGCTCGCCGAAGCAGAACGCCGCGATCGCCGCTGCGGTCGAGCGGCCGATGCCGGGCAGTAGCGCGAGTGCGCGCGCATCGCGCGGAAACTCGCCGCCGAACTCGGTCGCGACGCGACGCGCGCACGCGTGGAGGTTGCGCGCGCGGCTGTAGTAGCCGAGCCCGGCCCACAGCCGCATCACGTCCGCCAGCGGTGCGGCGGCCAGGCTCGCCACGTCGGGAAAGCGCTGCAGGAAGCGCGCGTAGTAGTCGACGACGGTCGCGACCTGCGTCTGCTGCAGCATGATCTCCGACAGCCAGACGCGGTACGGATCGCGCGTGCCCTGCCACGGCAGGTCACGACGTCCGTGCGCCGCCTGCCACGCGACGACGCGTTCGGCGAACTCGCTCATCGGTCGATCGGGAGCGCGGTTGAATCGAATTGGCGCCACGATACACGGCGCCCCGCGCGGCGCGTCTTCAGATCTCGACGCGCAGGTACGCCGGCGTTTCGGCGTCGTTGGCCGCCCGCAGCGGCGCCGGCGCCGGCTCGCGTTCGGCGATCTGCCGGGCGCGGCTGCCGAGCTGCTTCAGCTCGTCGAGTTTGGACTGCACGTCCTCGAGCGCCTCTTCGAGCTGGCCGATGCGCTCGTCGAGCGACTCCTGCGCGTCGCGGATGCGCGCGACCGATTCGGCGCGCTTCTTGAGCTGGGCGCGCTGCTCGCGCACCTGTACCTCCAGCGGCGGCAGCAGCGAGCGCACCCACGCCTCGGCGTCGCGCTCGGCCGCGGCGAAGACTTCGCGCGACTTCGACACCACCGTGTCGAAGAAGCGTTCGATCAGCGACCACTTGTCGCGCGTCAGCACCGCGAGCGCGCCGAAGTGGTTCCGATACGCCGCTTCCGCGCGCTCGAGCTCGGCCATGTACGTGTCGAGCGAGAACGGCATCGGCGGCGGCGTGCTCCAGCCGAGTTCCTCGGCGAAGCGGCGCTGCACGCCGAGCACCATCTGCTCGATCTCGAGCAGCTTGGCGCTGGACGCGCGCAGCAGCTCGCGCAGCTGCGCGAAATAGTCCTTGACCGCCGCCAGGAACTGCGGCGTGAGCCTGCTCTTGCGCATGCGTTCGCGCGCCTCGAGCACGCGCCCGCGCAGCGACTCGAGCCGCAACGGTGCGTACGCCTGCTCCGACAGCTTCGACAGCACGACGCGCGCGGCGACGATCTTGCGCACGTTGTCCTCGAACTCGCGCTGCTCGCCCTGCGCCCGGATCAGCATGCGCTCGATCGAACTCTGGTTCTTGCCCTGCAGTGCGCGCAGCTCGTAGAGCTGCTCGATCAGGTTGCGCTCGCGCGCGGCGAGCGTCTGGCGCACCTCGGTGTTGACGCGCTCGACGACGGCGATCGCCTGGTCGCGCACGATGCGCTGCTTGGCCGGCACCAGCAGGTCCACGAGCGCGCCCTCGAGCGCCGGCAGGCGGCTCAACTGCAGCAGCCGCGTGTCGTCGGTGACCTTGGCGACCAGCCCCTTCTGCGCCGACACCGGAAACACGCGCTCCGGCGCGAGGTCGAGCGTGCGGCTGACGCTCGCGACCTGTCGCTGCACCTCGGCGTCGACCTCTGCCTCGCTCTTCAGCGCATCCCACAGACCGTCGATCTTGTTCAGTACCGCGATGTGGTTGTGCGCGCTCCCGGAGTCGCCGACGATGTGCCGCCAGACGTCGAGGTCGCTCTTCGTGACGCCGGTGTCGGCAGCGAGCACGAACAGCACCGCGTGTGCGCTCGGCACCAGCGAAAGCGTCAGCTCGGGCTCGGTGCCGATCGCATTGAGCCCCGGCGTGTCGAGGATCACCAGCCCCTGCTTGAGCAGCGGGTGCGGAAAGTTGATCACCGCGTGGCGCCAGCGCGAGATCTCGACCATTCCGTGCTTGTCGATCGCGAGCGCCTGGTCCGGATCGTCGGGGTCGAACAGCCCGTACATGCGCGCCTCGTCGACCGACACCTTGACCGTCTCCGCGACCAGCCTGAACGCGTGCAGCATGCCGTCGGGCGACGACGTGTTGACCGGAAAGACGCGCCACTCGGCGCTCGCCTTCTTGAAGTCGGTCGTCGTGCCGAGCCGCGCGCGCGTCTCGATCGGCAGCGCGCGGATGCACGGCGGCAGCGACTCGTCGTACAGCAGCTCGGTCGGGCACATCGTCGTGCGCCCGGCCGACGACGGCAGGATGCGCCGGCCGTAGTCGGCGAAAAAGATCGCGTTGATCAGTTCCGACTTGCCGCGCGAAAACTCGGCGACGAAGGCGATGACGAGCTTGTCCTCGCCGAGCCGGTCGAGCGCGACGTCGAGCCGGCGCGCGGCGTCGGCTTCGAGAAGCTGCGACTGCTCGAGCCAGCGGCGCAGTTGGCCGATCGCACCCGCGAGCGAATCGCGCCAGGCGCCGTACTCCTGAAAACTCGTCGCGAGTTGAGCCATCGGCCAAGCCACGTCCAAGAGGCGCGGACGACTCTAACACGCACCCCCGCAGGCGCACAGTCGCGCGATAGCGAGAAATGGCTGATCAAGCGCCTTCTGTTCGTTCGAACCGGCACGCGCTCAGGCGGCGCACTCAGCGGCGCTGGCAGCGCGGACAGAAAAAGGTCGCACGCTGGCCCTGCACGATGCGGCGGATCGGCGTTGCGCAAACCTTGCACGGCAGCCCCGCGCGGTCATAGACAAAGGCGTCGAGCATGAAGTACCCCCGTTCGCCGTTGGCAGAGGCGAAGAACTGCAGCGTGCTGCCGCCGACGCGGATCGCCTCGGCGAGCACCGCGCGGATCGCCTCGGCGAGCCGCGCGCAACGCGCGGGGCCGAGCCGCTGCGCCGGCAGCGCGGGATGGATGCCCGCGCGGAACAGGCTTTCGGACGCGTAGATGTTGCCGACGCCGACCACCACGTCGCCGGCCAGCAGCACCTGTTTGATCGAAGCGCTGCGGCCGCGCGTACCGGCGTGCAGCCATCGCCCGGTAAAGCGCGGATCGAACGGCTCGATGCCGAGCCCGGCGAGCAGCGGATGCCGCTCGACGTCGCCGGCACGCGCCGCGTGCCACAGCAGCGCGCCGAAGCGGCGCGGATCGGTCAGACGAGCCAGCCGCGGCGCCGATCCTTCGAAGACGATATCGACGTGGTCGTGCGCGCCCGGCGCGGGCGCTTCACCCAGGTGCACGCGCCACGACCCGGACATGCCGAGGTGCGAGATCAGCGTGCCGTGCGCGAAGCGCCACAGCAGATACTTGCCGCGCCGGTCGAGCGCGACGACGGTCTGCGCCGCGAGCGCGCGCGCAAGCTGCGGCGGCACCGGCCAGCGCAGCCGGCGTTCGCGCACGATGAGCCGCCGCACCGTACGCCCTTCGACGTGCGGCGCCAGCGCGCGGCGCGTGACCTCGACTTCGGGCAGTTCAGGCATCGCGCTGGCCGCCGTCGGCCGCCGTCGCGCGGCGCCCGCCCGCCCGATCGGCCGGGCGGACGATGAAGGTCGATTCGACGGTCATCGACAAAACGCTCGACAGACGATGCTTTTCGCGCGCTCGTGCCGACACCGCGGCACGGCTAAACTGCGGCACGATCGTCTCGCGCCGACCGGCGCCGCCTGCGGCGTCTGGCGCTCTTTCCGGTGTTCGCACGATGGCTCACGCGATGGCTTGGTCCCGAGTTCTCTCCGCGCTTGCGGCCCTGGCCTCGGCAGCGGCGATTGTAGGTTGCGCGAGCCTGCCCGGCCCGGCCGCGACCGGGCCCGCCAAGCCCGGCGTGGCTCAGCCGGACGCTGCGCAGGTCGCCGAACAGGCCCCGCCCAGACCGGCAGGCAGCCCGCCGGACGTGAACCTCACCGGGCCGCTGCTGTTCCAGATCATGGCGGCCGAGGTCGCACTGCAGCGCGGCGACGCGGCCTCGGCCTTCGCCACGTATCTGAGCGTCGCGCGCGCCACACGCGACGCGCGGCTCGCGCGGCGCGCGACCGAAATCGCGGTCGGCGGCCGCGCGGCACCGCAGGCGCTCGAAGCGGCGCAGCTCTGGCGCGACCTCGATCCGGCATCGGCCGATGCGGCGCACGCAGTGGCGGCGCTGCTGGTGGCGAACGGCAAGTACGACGAGGCGGCGACCGCGCTCGCGGCGCAGATCAAGGCCGCAGCCGACCCCGTCGCGGAGCTCGGACGCATCCAGCGCTCACTCGCGCGCGCGCCCGATCGCGCGGCGGGATTCGCGCTGCTTGAAAAGCTCGCGCAGCCCTATCGCGACGATCCGCAGGTCGGTGCCGACGTGCGGCTCACCCTCGCCGGCGGTGCGCACGCGGCGGGACTCACGCCGCGCGCGATCGAGCTGGCGCAGTCCGCGCTGGCGCTGCGTCCGGACTTCGAACGCGCGGCGCTGACCGCCGCGCAATTGATGGCGCGGGCCGACGGCAAGGACGACGCGGCCGGACGCGCGCGCGCGCTGCAGCTTCTGCGCGACTTTCTCGCGCGCAACCCGAAAGCGATCGACGCTCGCATGGGCTACGCGCGGCTGCTGGTGGCCGACGCGAAGTACGACGAAGCGCGCGCGCAGTTCGCGCAGGTGGTCGGCGCCGACGAGCGCAATCTCGACGCGCTGTATGCGCTCGCCGTGCTCTCGCTCGAGACGCCGGCGCTGCGCGCCGACGCGCGCGTGCTGTTCGAGCGCTACCTGAAGCTGCTCGAGGAAACCCCCGGGGCCGAGCGCGACCCCGACCCTGCCTACTTGAACCTCGCGCGCATCGCCGAGGAGGAAAAGCGCTACGCCGACGCGCTGCGCTGGCTCGACCGCATCGGCGGCGGCGAGCAGTACGTCAATGCACGCGTGCGGCGCGCGCTCGTGCTGGGCAAGATGAAGCGCGTCGAAGAAGGCCGCAAGGTGCTCGCCGAGACGCCGGTGGCGAGCAACGAAGAACGCACGCAGATCGTTCTCGCCGAGGCGCAGCTTCTGCGCGATGCCAGGCGCTATCGCGATGCGTTCGACGTGCTCACGCAGGGGCTGGCGCGCGCGCCCGACGATGCGGGGCTGCTGTACGACGCGGCGATGGCGGCCGAGCGGCTCGACAAGCTCGACGTGATGGAAAGCCATCTGCGGCAACTGATCAAGCTGCGGCCCGACAACGCGCACGCGTACAACGCGCTCGGCTACACGTTCGCCGATCGCAACATCCGGCTGCCCGAGGCGCGCGAGCTGATCGAAAAGGCGCTTCAGCTGGCCCCCGACGACGGCTACATCCTGGACTCGATGGGATGGGTCCACTTCCGGCTCGGCGACCTTGCCCGCGCGCGCGAGTACCTGGAGCGCGCATACCGGCTCAAGCCCGAGGCGGAGGTCGCGGCGCACCTGGGCGAGGTGATGTGGGTGCAGGGCGAACGCGACGCGGCGCGCCGGCTGTGGCGCGAGTACTGGAAGAAGGAGCCGGACAACGAGACGTTGAAGGCCACGCTCGCCCGGCTCAAAGTCAGGTTGTAGGACGTGTCGCTTTCGATGCTGCGCCGCCTGCCTGCGCTGCGCTTGCGGTCGGCGCGCGCGCGGCTGGGCGCGCTGGTCCTGTCGGGCGGACTCGTCGCCTGCGCGAGCCTGCCGCCGCAGGCCCCGGCCGAACGCGTGCACACGGGCCGCTTCTCGGCGATCGCGCAGCTCGACGATCGTCGGGAAAACATGACCGGGCGCTTCGTGCTGTCGGTGCGCGGGCAGTCGCTGACGCTCGATCTCGCGTCGCCGCTCGGCACGACGCTCGCGCGGGTCGAGACCGGGCCCGACGGAGCGCGGCTGATCGAGCCCGGATCGCCGCCGCGCGAGTTGCGCGGCGCAAGCGCCGAAGCGCTCGCCGAACAGGCCCTGGGATTCGCGCTGCCTGCCTCCGGAATCGGCGACTGGATCGTCGGGCGCCCCGTCGCGCAGCGCGCGGCGAGCACCACGCTGGAGGATGGGCGCATCGGCGCGATCGAGCAGGACGGCTGGACGATTCGCGTACTCGAGCGCTTCGCCGCGAACGGTCTGCCGCGCCGCCTGGCGTTCGAGCGGCCCGCGCACGGGGCTTCGCCGGCGATCCGCCTGCAACTCGTGCTCGACGACCCCGCGGGCTGACCCGATGTGTCCGTTCGCTCGACCCGAAACCGCGCGGACCGAACGCAGTCACCTGCGGTCCGTTGCCGCGCTGTTTGCGACCGACACGGCGTCCGCCAATGCGCGTGCCGGCATGACGCGGGCCGGCACGCGGCGCTCGGCGTGCTTTGAGGTCGGCGACGTGTTCGCGTTCGACGCCGGCCGCAACCGCGTCCTTCCACGGACCGTCGCGCAACGACGCTGAGCGCTGCCGTGCCGCGCCTTTTCCTCGGCCTGCCTGCACCGGCCAAGCTCAATCTGTTCCTGCACGTCGTCGGGCGGCGTGCCGACGGTTATCACGAGTTGCAGAGCGTCTTCGTTCCGATCGATCTCGCCGACACGCTGGACTTCGAAAGCCGCGACGACGGCGCGATCGACCGCACCGGCGACGTGATCGGCGACGTCGAGCGCGATCTCGCGGTGCGCGCCGCGCGACTGCTGCAGGCCGAGTCGGCGACCGCGTTCGGCGTCTCGATCCACGTCGAAAAGCGCATCCCCGCCGGCAGCGGCATGGGCGGCGGCTCGTCGGATGCGGCGACGACGCTGATCGCGCTGAACCGATTGTGGAGTCTGCATTGGCCGCGCGAGAAGCTCGCCGCGCTCGCATCGCGGCTCGGCGCGGATGTGCCGTTCTTTCTCGGCCCGGGACCGGCTTTCGTCGAAGGCGTGGGCGAGCGGCTCGCGCCGATCGACTGGCCACGCTCGCACTTCGCCGTTGTTCATCCGCAAGTCGCTGTTTCGACTGCGGAAATCTTTGCCGATCCCGGTTTGACACCGCACGCGAAACTCACGACAATGCCGGCCTTTTCCGCGCAGCGGCATGCCTTTCCGCGCACGCTGTTCGGCGTCAACGATCTCGAAGCGGTCGTCCGGCGCCGGGTTCCGGCGGTCGACGCGGCCCTTCGGCGCCTCGCGCGCTACGGGCCGGCGCGAATGACGGGGTCCGGTTCGGCGGTGTTCGTGCCCGTCGAAACCGAAGAACAGGCGCGCGCGGCGATCGCAGATCTGCCGGACGGCTGGTCGGGCTGGGCCGTGTGCAGTCTGCCGGAGCATCCGCTCGCCGCGTGGTGACCAGCCACCACCGGGGCCGGAAGACGGCGTGGAATCGAAGGTTTCGCGCTGGGGAGTCGCCAAGCTGGTTAAGGCAGCGGATTTTGATTCCGCCATTCGAGGGTTCGAATCCTTCCTCCCCAGCCACCCGATCGCCGCCGAAGCGCGCCCGCCCGCTGGCGCTTCGGCGGTTTTGTTTGACGGCAGCGGCGCAGGGCCTAAGCCCGACGAGTGCGAGCGATGGTGCCGGACAACCTGATGGTGTTCTCGGGTAATGCCAACCCGAAGCTCGCCCACGCCGTCGTACAACACCTGAACATCCGCCTCGGGCGCGCAACCGTCGCGCGCTTCTCCGACGGCGAGGTGATGGTGGAGATCAACGAGAACGTCCGCGGCAAGGACTGCTTCGTGCTGCAGTCGACCTGCGCGCCGACCAACGACAACCTGATGGAGCTGATGATCATGGTCGACGCGCTGAAGCGCGCGTCGGCCGGGCGCATCACCGCCGCGATTCCGTACTTCGGCTACGCGCGGCAGGACCGGCGGCCGCGTTCGGCGCGCGTTGCGATCAGCGCCAAAGTCGTCGCCAACATGCTGCAGGCGGTCGGCGTGCACCGCGTGCTGACGATGGACCTGCACGCCGACCAGATCCAGGGCTTCTTCGACATCCCGGTCGACAACATCTATGCGAGCCCGATCCTGCTCGGCGACCTGTGGAAGCACAACTACGACAACCTCGTGGTCGTCTCTCCCGACGTGGGCGGCGTCGTGCGCGCCCGCGCGCTGGCCAAGCGCATGGACGCGGATCTGGCGATCATCGACAAGCGCCGCCCGCGCGCCAACGTCGCCGAGGTGATGCACATCATCGGCGAGGTCGAGGGCCGCAACTGCGTGATCATGGACGACATGGTCGACACCGCGAACACGCTGTGCCAGGCGGCGGCCGCGCTGCGCGATGCGGGCGCGCTGCGCGTGATGGCGTACTGCACGCACCCGGTGCTGTCGGGCAAGGCCGTCGAGCGGATCGCGAACTCGGTGCTCGACGAGGTCGTCGTCACCGACTCGATTCCCTTGTCGGAGGAAGCCTCGGCGTGCCGCAAGATCCGGCAGCTCTCGTGCGCGGCGCTGCTGGGCGAAACGATTTCGCGCATTTCGCGCGAAGACTCGGTGAGCAGCCTGTTCATCGAATGACAACCGAAAGCCGTCGTGGCTGGTCGCGGCCCGCGGCGAAGAACCGGAGCGAATGATGAAAGTCGTTGCAAATTCACGTACCGCGCAAGGCACGGGTGCGAGCCGCCGCCTGCGCCGCGCCGACAAGGTGCCCGGAATCCTCTACGGAGGCGGCGGCAAGCCGGTCCTGATCGAGGTCGATCACAACCCGCTGTTCCACGCGCTGCGCAAGGAGAAGTTCCACGCGTCGATCCTCGACATGGAACTGGACGGCAAGCACGAAAGGGTCCTGCTGCGCGACTTCCAGATGCACCCGTACAAGCCGCAGGTGCTGCACATCGACTTCCAGCGCGTGTCCGAGGACCAGAAGATCCACATGCGAGTGCCGCTGCACTTCGTCGGCCAGGAAAACTCGCCCGCGGTCAAGGACGCCGGCGGGCTCGTCAGCCACGTGCTGTCCGAAGTCGATATCGCGTGCTTGCCGAAGGACCTTCCCGAGTTCATTGAGGTCGACCTGTCGGGCTTGCGCGCGAACCAGACGATCCGCGTGCGCGATCTCGTGCTGCCGCCGGGCGTCACGCCGGTGCTCAGGGGCAAGGAGAATCCGGTCGTCGTGTCGGTGTCGACGAAGGGCGAGGAAGTCGTCGAGGAGGAAGTCGCCGCAGCCGTTCCGGCGGCCGAGGTGCCCGCGACGGCGCAGAAGGCTCCACCCGCCGCGGCACCGGCCGCGCCCGAGAAAAAGGGCGGCGACAAGAAGAAGTAACCGCCGCCTGTTGCACAATCCGGCCCGCGCGTGGCGACACGCGCGGGCTTTTTTATCGCGATGACCATTGACACCACGTCCGCCATCCGCCTGATCGTCGGCCTCGGCAACGTCGGCGCCGAGTACGAGGCGACTCGCCACAACGCGGGCTTCTGGTTCGTCGACGCGGTCGCGCGCAAGGCGGGGGCGGCGTTCGCGAGCGAGCGCAAGTTCCACGGCGAGGTCGCGCGGATCAGGGATCACGGCCGCGAACTGTGGCTGCTGAAGCCCGGCACGTTCATGAACCGTTCGGGCCAGGCGGTCGTCGCGCTCGCGCTGTACTACAAGATCCTTCCGACGCAGATCCTGGTCGCGCACGACGAGGTCGACCTGCCTGCCGGCGCGGTGAAGCTGAAACGCGGCGGCGGCACCGCCGGACACAACGGACTCAAAGACATCCAGGCCAAGCTGTCGACGCCGGACTTCTGGCGGCTGCGGCTCGGCGTCGGCCACCCGCGCACGCTCGCGTTGAATCAGGAGGTCGCCGACTTCGTGCTGCATCCGCCGAGCCGCGAGCAGCAGCGGGCGATCGACGAAGCGATCGAACGCGCGCTCGAGATCGTTCCGCAACTCGTCGAAGGCCAGTTCGAGCGCGCGATGATGAAACTGCACCGCGCGCCGGTCGCACCCGGGGCCCCGCCGCCCAAACCATGAGCGCGAGCTTCACCGCGCTCGCCGGCGCGCGCGCCGCCAGGCACGTGCGCGAACAGGGGCTGCGGCCCGCGGACATCGCCTGCATCCCCGCAGCCGCCGGCGGGCCGAAAGGGCTCGCGCTGATCCCGCTCGACACGCACCTGTTCGGCAGCTGGCTGCGCGATGCGCCGCACGTGGAGCTGATCGGCGCGTCGATCGGTGCCTGGCGGATGTTCGCCGCCGCGCAGGTCGACCCGGTGGCGGCGCTGGCGCGGCTCGCCGAGAGCTACATCGAACAGCGCTATCCGCGCGATCCGACGCCGGGCGACGTCAGCGCCGAGTGCCGCAAACTCGCGCGAGCGGTGCTCTGCGGCGAACGCATGCCGCGATTTCGCGACAACGTCGGCTTGAGCCTCATCACGACGCGCGCGCGCGGCGTGCTCGACCGCAACGGCTCGCGCGCGGCATTCGCCCGGGCCGCGCTCGCCAACGCGCGCTCGCGCGTGCGGCTTGCCGCGCACATGCAGCGCGTACTCTTCGACGCGGGCGACGCCCGGTTTCCCGCGCATCGCTTCGACGCCTTCGGCCTCGAACGCGTGCGGCTCGCGCCGGGCAACTGCGAGGACGCGCTGCTCGCCTCCGGTTCGATCCCGCTCGTGTGCGAGCCCGTGCGCGACCCGGCCGGCGCCGCGCGCGGCGACTACTGGGACGGCGGGCTGATCGACTATCACCTCGTCCTGCCGTATCACACGCTCGGCGGCGTCGTGCTGTATCCGCACTTCGTTCCGTACGTCACGCCGGGCTGGCTCGACAAGTTCCTGCCCTGGCGCAAGCGTGCGCGCGCGCATCCCTGGCTCGACAACGTGCTGCTCATCGCGCCGTCGCGCGAGTTCCTCGCGCGGTTGCCGGGCGGACGACTGCCCGAGCGACAGGATTTCCATCGCTACGGCCTCGACCATGCGGCGCGCATACGCGCATGGCGGCGCGCGATCGGCGAATGCGAGCGCTTTGCCGACGAAGTGATGGCCTGGCTCGAACGGCCCGACCCGACGCGGCTCGCGCCGCTTTGAAGCCACCGCTGCCGGCTTCACGCGCGCACCGGCTGACGCAGGCGCGCGCCCGGCTCGTGCTCATCGCGCGGCGCTGCTCGAACCCGACTCCCGGCGGCCGCTCAGCCGACCGGCAGGCCCCGCTCGCGCAACCAGTCCGGATTGAACAGCCGCTTGAAGTACAGCCGACCGCTGTCGCACAGCACGGTGACGATCGTGTGGCCGGGGCCGAGCTGCCGCGCCACCTGCACGGCGGCGGCGACGTTGATGCCGGTGGAGCCACCGAGGAACAGCCCCTCCTCGCGCAGCAGCCGGTACACCGTCTTCACGCAGGTCGGATCGTCGATGCGCACTGCGTCGTCGATCGGCGTGCCTTCGAGGTTGGCGGTCACGCGCGTGGTACCGATACCCTCCGTGATCGAACTGCCCTCGGCCTTCAGCTCCCCGGTCTTCACCCAACTGTAGAGCGCGCTGCCCTGCGGGTCGGCCAGCACGATGCGCACCGCAGGCTTGCGCTCCTTCAGATAGCGCGCCACGCCGGCGAGCGTGCCGCCGGTGCCGACGGCGGCGACGAACGCGTCGACGCGACCGTCGGTGGCACGCCAGATCTCGGGGCCGGTGGTTTCGTAGTGCGCCTGCCGGTTGGCGACGTTGTCGAACTGGTTGGCCCAGATCGCGTTCGGCGTTTCCGCCGCCAGCCGCCCCGCGATCTTCTGGTAGTTGTTCGGATCGACATACGGCTTCGGCGGCACCGGCCGCACGTCGGCGCCGAGCACGCGCAGCAGCTCCATTTTCTCCGGCGACTGGTTGTCCGGAATCACGATCACGCAGCGATAGCCACGCGCGGCGCACAGATGCGCGAGCCCGATGCCGGTGTTGCCGGCGGTGCCTTCGACGACCACGCCGCCGGGTCGCAACGTCCCGCGCCGCTCGGCATCTTCGATGATGTACAGCGCCGCGCGATCCTTGACCGAGCCGCCGGGATTGAGGAACTCGGCCTTGCCGAGGATCTCGCAGCCGGTCTCACGGCTCAACTTCTCCAGCCGTATCAGCGGCGTGTTGCCGACGGTGCCGGCAAAGCCTGCGGTGATCTGCATCGCGCACCTCCGGATCCGGCCCGCGCCCCGCGAAACGGCGGAGGGGGTGGGAAGAAGTCTAGAGCCCGCGCTCGGGCGCTTCGAGACGATTTGCGGCGACAGGCCGGTGACCGCACGGGCAGCCCGCGCGGACTGGCGGAGCCGTGCACCGTGGGCCGGCGAGTCACTCGCGCTTGAGGTCGCCGGGCGTGCCGCCGGTGCCCGGGCACTGTCCCCGCCGGCCGTCGGGGCTCGGCGCATGCGTAACCGGTACCGATTGACGCTCGGCGGCGGGTGGCGCAATCTGCCGGCCCCGGCCCGTCGAAGGAGCTGTTCGCTTGCGCGTCCTGTTCGTCGAAGACGATGCCCTGCTCGGCGCGTCGGCGAAGCTCGGCCTCGAACAGGACGGTTTCGCCGTCGACTGGGCGACCGACGGCGCGGGCGCGGACCGCGCCCTCACGTCGCATCGCTACGATGCCGTCGTGCTCGACCTCGGGCTGCCGGACGTCGAGGGCGAGCGTCTGCTGCGCTCGTGGCGCGGGCGCGACGACCGCACCCCCGTGGTCGTGCTGACCGCGCGTGGATTCGTGCTCGACCGCGTCCGGCTGCTGAACCTCGGCGCGGACGACTACCTCGTCAAGCCGTTCGACCTGCTGGAGCTGTGCGCGCGCATCCGCGCGGTCGTTCGCCGCACCGCCGGTCAGAGCAGCGAGGTGCTCGAGTGCGGCGCGCTCAAGCTCTACCCGGAGTCGCAGACCGTGTTGTGGCGGGGCCAGCGGGTCGAGGTGACGAGCAAGGAGTTCTGGCTGCTCGAAGCGCTGGTTCGCAACAAGAGCCGGATCCTGACGCGCCGCCAGCTCGAGGACGCGCTGTACGGCTGGGGCGACGAAGTCGAGAGCAACGCCATCGAGGTTCACGTCCACCACCTGCGGCGCAAGATCGCGCGTGAGCTGATCATGACCGTGCGCGGCGCCGGCTACAGCATCAACCATGACTTCGCCGCCCGCTGAAGCGCGCGCCCGCGGCTGGTCGCTGCGCAACCGGCTGTTCGTGCTGGCCACGGTCGCGACGGTGACCGCCTGGATCGCCGGCGGTGTCACCGTCTACCTGGTCGGCGCCGAGGAAAGCGAGCGCCTGTTCGACGAGCAGATGGAAGACATCGGCCGCGCGGTGCTGTCTTTCTCCGGGCACGAGATCGAGGAGATCCGCAGCGAGGGCCGCGACATCGTCCACGTCGAGACCGCGCAGACGCTCGGCGCGCGCTACAAGTACCAGATCTTCTCACCGACCGGGGAGCCGCTGCTGCTCAGCCACGACGCGCCGCGCACGCCCTTCGCCCCGCTCGACCAGACCGGCTACGTCACACGCGAGATCGGCGGCGTGCCGCTGCGCACCTGCGTGATGTGGAACGACGCGCGCGACATGGCCGTGATCGTCGCTGAGCCGCTTTCGGCGCGCGAGAGCTACATCGGCGGCATGCATGGCTACCTGCTCGCGATGTTCGCCGCATCGCTGCCGTTGCTGCTCGGGTTCAACTGGTGGATGTTCCGCGGCGCGACGCGCTCGCTCGACGAGTCGGCCCGGCAGCTGGTCGACCGTTCTCCGCGCGACCTGCGGCCGATCGTCGTCGAGTCGCCGCCGCGCGAGCTGGAGCCGTTGATCAACTCGATGAACTCGTTGTTCCGGCGCTTTGACAACGCGCTCGCGGCCGAGCAGCGGTTGACCTCGGCGGCCGCGCACGAGCTGCGAACGCCGCTGGCCGCGGTCAAGGTGCAGGCGCAGGTGGCCGCGCGCGCGCGCAACCGGGAAGAGGCGGCACACGCGCTGGGCAACCTCACGACCTGTATCGACCGGGCGGCGCGCATGGTCGACCAGCTGCTGACGCTGGCACGGCTCGACTCGCTGTCGGCTTCCACCGCGCTACACACGACGCTGCGGCTCGATCAGATCGCCGCACAGGTGATCGACGAGCTCGCCCCGCTGATCGAGCAACATCGTCTGCAGCTCGTCAAGTCGCTTGCGCCGGCGACGATCGAGGGAATGGAGTTCGGCGTCGCCGTACTGATCCGCAATCTGATCGACAACGCCGTGCGCTATACCCCGCACGGCGGCACGCTGCGGGTGACGACTGGGCAGCAGGGGGAGCATGCCTACGCCGACGTCGAGGACTCGGGGCCGGGAATCCCCCCGCAGGAGCGCAAGCGCGTCTTCGAGCGCTTCTACCGGTTGCCGTCGAACAACGTCGACGGCTGCGGAATCGGCCTGTCGATCGTCCGCACCGTCGCGAACGTGCATCGCGCGCGGGTCACGCTCGACGAGTCCTCGCTCGGCGGCCTGCGGGCCGTCGTGACGTTCCCCGCACCGGCCCGCCTGCCGCTGTCACCCGCGCCAGAAGTAGGGAACACCCCACCCGCCCTCGGCGACCCGTTAAGGGCGCCTTAAGACGCAGGGACGATAAATACCGCGTCTACGGGACGCGGGTTCACCCTCCCACGGGTTGCTCGGTACCGCCCTGCGCGGACCGACGTTCGGGCGCACCGCCCAAGAACCCCGAGCCGTTCCAACGACTGCCGCGACGCTCGGCGTCGCGCGGGAGGAGTCGATGAATCGGATCGAGGTTTCGCCGGCACGACGCGCGCGCGCGCGCCGAGCGCGCGGCTTCACGCTGCTCGAGCTGCTGGTCGTGATCGTCATCATCGGCCTGCTGGCGGGCCTCGTCGGCCCGCGCTACTTCGACCAGCTCGGCAAGTCGAACACGAAGATCGCGCGCGCGCAGATCGACGCGCTCGAAAAGGCGCTCGACCAGTATCGGCTCGACGTCGGCAGCTACCCGACGAGCGAACAGGGGCTGCAGGCGCTGTATGTGAAACCGAACAACGTCGAACGCTGGCAGGGGCCGTACCTGAAGAAGCCGGCGCCTCCCGATCCGTGGGGCCGGCCGTACAGCTACAAGTCGCCCGGCGAGCACGGCGACTACGACCTCGTCTCGTACGGCGCCGACGGCAAGCCCGGCGGCAGCGGCGAAGCGAGCGACGTGCTGTCGTGGGATCCGCAGGTCGTCGGAGCGGCGCGATGAGCGAGGCCGCGCCGCTCGCGTTCGATGTCGTCGCCGTCGCCGCGCACGGCGGGGTACGCGTGGCGCGCGTACACGCCGCCGACGCGCAGCAGGCGGCGCAGAAGGCGCAGCTCGACGGCCTGCGCGTGCTGTCGTGCCGGCCGGCGCCGGTGCAGCGTTTCGCGCTGCCCCGGCTGCGGCGCGCAGCAAGGCTCGACGTCGCGCTGCTGGCCGAGGAGCTGGCGGCCCTGCTCGACGCCGGGCTCGGCATGGTCGACGCGCTGCGCACGCTCGCGCAGAAGGAGCGCAGCGCCTCCGCACGCGCAACGCTGCAGGCGGTGACCGACGCGCTGGTCGAGGGGTTGCCGTTGTCGGCCGCGCTCGCGCGCCGGCAAGCGGAGTTCCCCGCGCTGCTGGTCGCCACCGTTGCGGCGAGCGAGCAGACCGGCGATCTCGTGTCCGCGCTGCGCCGCTACGCCGCGCACCTCGAATCGCTGCGCGCGCTGCGCGGCAAGGTGATCGGCGCGGCGATCTACCCGGCGCTGCTTCTGGGCATCGGCTCGCTGGTCGTGCTGTTCCTGCTCGGCGTGGTCGTCCCGCGCTTCGCGGTGCTGCTCGAAGGCGCGCAGCGCGACCTGCCCTTCGCTTCGAGCGTGCTGCTCGCATGGGGCAAGGCGATCGCCGCGCATCCGGCCGCGTTCGGCGCCGCCGCAGCGGCGGTGATCGCGCTCGCCGCGGCTGCGCTCGCGCGCGCGCTGCGCAGCGGCTGGCAGATCGCCGGGCTGCAGCGCGTGTGGGTGATCGGCCCGCTGGTCAGGCTGTTCCGCCACGCCCAGTTCTTCCGCACCAACGCGATGCTCGCGCGCGGCGGCATTCCGGCGCTGCGCGCGTTCGGCATGTGCCGCTCGCTGCTCGCGCCCGAAGATCGCGGCGGCCTCGACGCGGCGATGCAGGCGATCGCGGCCGGCCAGCCGATCGGACCGGCGTTGCACCGCGCCGGCATCGCCGATCCGGTCGCGCTGCGCATGCTCGAAGTCGCGCAGCGCACCGGACAGCTCGCCGACGTGCTCGCGCGCATCGCGCAGTTCCAGGAGGCGCAGCTCGCGCGCGCGATCGACGTCGCTTCGCGGCTGATCGAGCCGGCGTTGATGATCCTGATCGGCCTGGTGATCGGCGGCATCGTCGTGTTGATGTACCTGCCGATCTTCGATCTGGCCTCCAGCATCCAGTAGACGACGATGACGACCGCCGCCGCAACCCACGCCGTCGCGATCGACGCCGAACTGGTGCGCAGCGCGCTCGCGTCGGCGGGCGCCGAGCGGCCGGTCGACCGGCTCGCCGCCGCGCTCGCGCTGCCGCCCGAGCACTTCGTCGCCCTCGCCGCCGAGTACTTCGAGCTCGAGCCGCTGTCGATGGCGCAGTTGCGCGCCAGCGCGGCCGACTTCGGCGTCGTGAGCTTCGTCGAGGCGGCGCAGAGGCTGTGCGCGACGGTCACTGCGGCCGACGGCCGCAAGCTCGCCGTGCTGACCGATCCGCTCGATGCGCGCACGCGGGCGTGGGTGGCGCAACGGCTGCGCGCGCGGCGCGTCGAGGCGCACTGGGCGCTCGCGGCGACCGACGACCTGCGCGCCTGGCTCGCGCTCGCCGAGAAGTCGCTGCGCGCGATGGACGCGGTCGGCATGGCCGCCGCCGGCGAAGCCGCCAACGAGTCGTCGGCGCTGTCGCTGTCGATCGCCGACATCAGCGCCTCGGAAAGCCCGATCGTGCGGCTGGTCGACTCGACGATCCACGACGCGCTGAAGTCGGAGGCAAGCGACATCCACCTGGAGACGCAGCGCACGGGCCTCGTCATCAAGTACCGCATCGACGGCGTGCTGGGCGTGGTCAAGCGCGTCGACGGGCTGGACGCCGCGCATCAGGTGCTGTCGCGCGTGAAAGTGATCGCGGAACTCGACATCGCCGAGCGCCGCGTGCCGCAGGACGGCCGCTTCAAGGTCGCCGTCGACGGCCGCGAGATCGACCTGCGCGTGTCGATCATGCCGAACCTGTTCGGCGAGGATGCGGTGCTGCGCATTCTCGACCGCCAGCACCTGTCCGGCGAGGCGCGCCAGATCCGGCTCGACAACCTCGGCTTCGAGCCGGCCGCGCGCGACTTCATCCGCCACATGGCGGCGCTGCCTTACGGCCTGCTGCTCGTCACCGGACCGACCGGCAGCGGCAAGACGACGACGCTGTACGCGGCGCTTTCGGAGATCAACACAGGGCTGGACAAGATCGTCACGATCGAGGACCCGGTCGAATACCAGGTCGCCGACGTGCTGCAGATCCCCGTCAACGAGAAAAAGGGGCTGACCTTCGCGCGCGGTCTGCGCTCGATCCTGCGCCACGATCCGGACAAGATCATGGTCGGCGAGATCCGCGACCCCGAGACCGCGCAGATCGCGGTGCAGGCCGCGCTCACCGGCCACCAGGTGTTCACGACCGTGCACGCCAACAACGTGTTCGACGTGATCGGCCGTTTTACGAACATGGGTGTCGACACCTACAGCTTCGTGTCGGCGTTGAACGGCATCCTCGCGCAGCGGCTCGTGCGGCTGGTCTGCCCGCGCTGCGCCAAGCCGGTCAACCCCAAGTACGACGTGCTCGCCGCGTCGCGCATCCAGGTGGCGAAGCTCAAGGGCGCGGGCTTCCGGCGCGGGCTCGGCTGCGCGCACTGCCGCGGCACCGGCTACAAGGGGCGGCGCGCGATCGCCGAGACCCTCGTGCTCAACGACGAGCTGCGCGACCTGCTCGCCGAGCGTGCGCCGCTGTCGCGCATCAAGGCCGCCGCGCAGTCGGCCGGCTATCGCTCGCTGCGCGAAGCTGCCGTCGCCGCGGCGCTCGCCGGCGCGACGACGATCGAGGAGATCAATCGTGTTACCCCGGTGGAATAGCCGCGTGCGCGCGTACGTCGGCGCCGACGTCGTGCGTGTCGACTGTTACCGCGGCTGGCGCAAGCGCGTCCGCGCGCAGTCGGTCGAGCTGCCGGGCGACCGCTCGACGGACCTCGACGCCGCGATCGAGAGGCTCGACGCCGCATTCGCACGGCTGGCCGAGCGCGGTGCCCGGCTCGACGGCGCGCCGTGCGAGATCGTGCTCGCCGACGCCTGGCTGCTGTACGACGTGATCGAGGCCGATCTGCGCGACGCGCCCGCGCGGGTGGCCGACGAAACGATCCGCGCCGCGCTGGCCGATATCGCCGGCGTGGCGCCCGCCGCGCTCGACGTTCGCTGGCAGCAGGAGGGCGGCCGGTACGCCGCGTGCGCGCTGCCGTCGTCGGCCGCGAGTTCGCTCGTTCGGGTCTGCGCCAAGCACCGGCTGCGGCTGCGCAGTGCCACCGGCGAGCTGGTCGCGGTCTTCAACGCGCAACGCGCGCGCATTGCGAGCGCCGCGGATGCGCTGCTCGCGGTCGTTCGCCCGGCCGGTGTGCAGTTCGGGCTGTGGCGCGCCGGCGCGCTGGCCGCCGCGAGCTTCGAGCCGGCAGCGAGCGACGCCGCGGCGCTGCAGCGTTGCAGCCGCGCGCTGCTGCGGCGCGCGGGCATCGACGGCGAGTCGATCCGCTGCTACGCCGCGGGCGCGGTCGGCTTCACCCTGCCGGCCGGCTGGACGTCGTTGGGCGCGGGTGGTTGAAGGAGCGAACGATGCGACGGTCGATGCTTTTCCCGAGTCGTGCGCAACCGCTGAAGCTCGATTTTGCGCCGGCGGCGCGGCGCGCACCGGCGCTCGGCTGGGTGCTGCTCGGCGCGGGCAGCGTCGCCGCGATCGTCGCCGCGCTGCAGTTCCAGCTCGCGCACGCGGCGCGCTCGCGCGAGGCGGGCGCGCTGACCGAGCTGAGCGAACAGTTGCACGAACAGCGCGCGGGCGGCGGTCGCGCGCAACGCACCGACCCGCGCGACGCGCGCCGCGCGCAGGCCGCCGCTGCGGTCGCGCGCGAGCTGCAGGTGCCGTGGGCGACGCTGCTCGGCTCGCTCGAAGCGGTTGCCGGGCGCGACGTCGCGCTGCTCGTCGTCGAGCCGTCGGCCGCGCGGCAGACCGTTCGAATCACCGCCGAAGCGCGCTCCAGCGGCGCGATGCTCGACTACCTCGACGCGCTGCGCGCGCAGGGGCTCGCCGACGTCGCACTGGTGTCGCACCAGGTGCAGGCGCAGGCGCCGGGCGCACCGCTGCGCTTCCAGGCGCAGGCGCGCTGGGGGACGCGATGAACACCGCGCTGCGTCCGCTCGACGACGCGTTGCGCATCGCGCGCCGGAGCGCGCGCGCCGTGCACGCACGGCTCGGCACCGCGGGGCTCGCCGGCGCCGTGCTGCTTGCCGCTGCGGTGGCCGCGTTTGCGTACGCGCCGCGCTTGCAGCGCGAGGCCGAAGCGCTGCAGGAGCAGGTCGACCACACGCGCGCGCAACTCCTTCGGCTCGGCCGCGACCTGGTGCGCCAGCCCGACTCGGCGCAACAGCTCGCCCGCTTCCGCGAATGGTTCCCGACGAGCGATCGCGCGACCGCCGATCTGCGCGTGCTGTTCGCAGCCGCCGCCAAGCACGGCGTCGAGCTGCCGCGCGGCGAGTACGCGGTCGCGCGCGACGACGACACCGGCCGACTCGCGCGGCACGAAATCGTCCTGCCGGTCAAGGAGCGGTACGGCGCGATCAAGGCCTTCGTCGGCGAGGTGCTCAACGCGCTGCCGCACGCGAGCGTCTCGGAGTTGCGGATCGAACGCAACGGCGGTGGCGCCGTCGGCGCCGCCCCGCTCGAAGCACGCGTGAAGCTCACCCTCTTCTACCGGGAACCGTGAAATGCCGCTGCGACTGACGCCGTTGAACGCGATCGCGCTCGCCGCGGCCGGGGTCGGCGCGTTCGCGCTCGCGGCGCGCTTCGGTGCGCCCGACCGCGGCGCCGAGATCGTCGCCGCCGCTGCGCCGCGCGCGCCGCAACGCACCGAGGTCGCGCTCGCCGATCCGCCGCCGCGCGCCGCGCTGCCCGAGCGGGCGCCGCTCGACGTGCAGGTGCGCGCCGACCCGTTCGTCGGCAGCCCGCCGCCGCCCCCGCCCGCGCCGCCACCCGCACCGCCGCCGAAGCCCGCGCCGCCTCCGCCGCCGCCGGCGGCGCCGCCGCTGCCGTTTTCCTTCGTCGGACTGCTCGAGCAGAAGTCGGCGCGGCCGACCGCCTTTCTCGCCAAGGGCGAGGCGCTGCACATCGTCGCGGTGGGCGACGTGATCGACGGCACCTACCGCGTCGAGTCGCTGTCACCGACCCAGATCGTCGTCACCTACCTGCCGCTGAACCAGCGGCAGACCCTCGCCCCTGCCGGAGGCCAACCATGAAGCAACGCCTGCGCCTGCTGGTCGCGGCCGCAGCGCTGGCGCTGCTCGCCGGCTGCGCCGCCCAGCGCTACAACACCGAGGGCATGAAGCTCGTCGCGAGCGGCCAGCGCGAGCAGGGGCTCGCGCTGCTCGCGCAGGCGAGCCAGCTCGAGCCGACCAACTCGCGCTACCGGCTCGACTACCTGACGCAGCAGGCGCTCGCCGTGCGCGAGCTGCTCGCGCGCGCCGACGACGCGCGCGCGGCGGGCAAGACCGCCGAGTCGCGCGAGCTGTATCTGGCCACGCTGCGGGTCGACCCCGGCAGCGACCGCGCGCGCCTCGGGCTCAAAGCGGTCGACATGGACGAGCGGCACGCCGCGATGGTCGCCGACGCCGGCAAGCTGGCGAAGTCCGGCGACCTCGCCGGCGCGCGCGCCAAGCTGCGGCTGGTGCTGCTGGAGAATCCGGCCAATGCCGGCGCACAGAGGGAATTGGCGCGCGTCAACGGCGAGATCGAACGCGCCGAGGAGGCGCGCCGCGCGCAGATCGCAGCGACCTCCGTGCTGAAGAAGCCGGTCACGCTGCAGTTCCGCGACGCCAATTTGCGCATGGTGTTCGAGGCGCTGTCGCGCACGACGGGGCTGAACGTCATCTTCGACCGCGACGTGCGGCCTGACCTGAAGACGACGATCTTCGTGCGCGACGCCTCGGTCGGCGACACCGTCGATCTGATCCTGCTGCAGAACCAGCTCGAAAAGAAGGTGCTGAACGCCAACACGATGCTGATCTATCCGGCGACCAGCGCCAAGCAGAAGGAGTACCAGGACCTGAAGGTGCGGACCTTCCAGATCTCGAACGCCGACGCCAAGCACCTGCAGAACGTGCTGAAGACCGTGCTCAAGGTCAAGGACATCGCGCTCGACGAACGCAGCAACACGCTGGTGATCCGCGACACGCCCGACACCGTCGCGGTGGCCGAGCGCATCATCGCCGCGCACGACTTCGCCGATCCCGAGGTCATGCTCGAAGTCGAGGTGCTCGAGGTTTCGCGCGACCGTCTGAGCAACCTCGGCATCAAGTGGCCCGAGTCGGCGACGATCTCAACCCCCACCAACGCGGCCGGCGGGCTGACCCTCGGCGAGCTGCGCGGGCTCACGCGCGACCAGCTTCTGATCACACCGCTGTCGGTCGGCGTCAACCTGAAGCTGCAGGACACCGACGCCAACCTGCTCGCCAGCCCGCGCATCCGCGCGCGCCATCGCGAGAAGGCGCGCATCCTGATCGGCGACAAGGTACCGGTGATCACCAACACCGCCACACCGCTCGGCACCGGCGGCTCGGTCGTCACCGGCTCGGTGCAGTACCTCGACGTCGGCATCAAGCTCGAGGTCGAGCCGCACATCTACGCCGAGGGCGATGTCGGCATCAAGCTCAACCTCGAAGTCAGCAACATCGTGCGCGAGATCGCTGGCCCGCAGGGTTCGCTCGCCTACCAGATCGGCACCCGCAACGCGACGACCAACCTGCGGCTGCGCGACGGCGAAACGCAGATCCTCGGCGGACTGATCAGCGATCAGGACCGCAACACGGCGTCCAAGGTGCCCGGCATCGGCCAGCTTCCGATCCTCGGCCGGCTGTTCTCGAGCGACAACGGCACGCACACCAAGAGCGAGATCGTGCTGTCGATCACGCCTCGCATCGTTCGCAGCGCCGCCGCCGCGGACGCGAACCTGCGCGACGTGTACTCGGGCACCGAGGCGGCCGTGCGCGAAACGCCGCTGCGGCTCGATCCGGTGGGCTCGGTGTCCGGATCGGCGGGCAGCGTGCCGTTCGTGCCGCCCGGCGGGCAGCGCGCGGCACCGACCGCGCCCGATGCGGCCGGCGAACCCGCCGCGCCGCGCGCGCCGGCGCCGGCTCAAGGTACACCCGATCCTGCAGCCACGGCCGCGCCGGCGCCGGGCGCG
>JBFMFC010000038.1:0-35109 GCA_040752195.1 Pseudomonadota bacterium
CAGTGCTCTTTCAGGCTGGCAGCGCATAGGTTTCGCGCGCCAGTTTCCGCTTCACACGTGCCGCGCCGTAGTCGGCGCCGTCGCGCAGCACGGCAAAGCAGATCCGGGCCAGCTTGTTGGCCAGGGCGCAGGTGGCTTTGTTGTGGTGAGTGCGGCCCTGGATGTTCAGTGCCCAGTAGCGCAACGCGTCGAGCGGGCGACCGGCGCGGTCGGCGACGGTGGCCGCGCGCAACACGCTGCGGGCGCCGTGGGTGAGCAGCATGCGCAAATAGCGATCGCCCCATTTGCTGATCCGCCCGATCCGTCGCGTCGACCCGGACGAGGGTTCCTTTGGCGTCAGGCCGAACCAAGAAGCGAAGTGACGCGCATCACGGAAGTGCTGCACGGTGCCGCCGGTGGCGGCCACCATCGCCGTTGCAGTCAGCAAGCCGATCCCGGGGACGGTGAGCAACCGCGTGCACGCCGCCGACTGCCGCGCCAACTGGGCCAGTTCGCGTTCCAACTGGCCGATGCGAGCCTGCAGCAACCGGATCTCCTCGAGCAGTTCCTGCATCGTCGAGCGCAGCAGTTCGGGAATCGCGGTGCGCGGATCGGCCAGCACGCGGCCGATCTGCTCGATGCCGATGCGGCTGCCCTGGCGGATGTCGAGGCCGAACTCGCGGCAGAAGCAGCGCAGGGCGTTGATGCGGCTGCTCCGTGTGCCCATCCACAGCGAGCGGGTGCGGTGCAACGCCTGCAGTGCCTGCTGCTCGACGCTCTTCACGCGCACCGGCACGATGTCGCTGGCGCGGGAGGCTTCGAGCAGCGCCGCGGCGTCGGCCGCATCGGTCTTGTTGCGCTTGACGTCGGCGCGCACATACCTGGCCGGCAGCAGCGTCGGCGCTATGCCCTGTGCCTCGAACCAGCGGCCCCAGTGATGCGCCGAGCCGCAGGCTTCCATGACCACCTGGCCGACGACGCGGTTGGCGAACCAGCGCTCGAACTGCGCCCGGCTCAGGCGGGCACGCTCGACGACGCGCCAGTCGCGATCGGCGACCGCAACCTCGAACACGTTCTTGGCCAGATCGATGCCCACCACGGGCAGCGCAGCAGTAGCATTCATCTCGGACTCCCGCTCGGTTGCGCTGTCGCCCACACCCCATGAGGACAGCTGGCACGATGATGCCGGTACAAAATCGGAGGGAGTCCATCCCATCACTCGAGCGGACACGCAACGGCATGTCACCCTGGCCGCGAGACGCCTTGGTTCATCATGCATCTCGCGGCCAGGGCGCTATTCCGCTGCGCGCCGCTCAGCTCTACGTTAGAGGTCATTAAGTGAGGCCACTGTTCACAATTCACGCCGGGGAGTTCGTGGTCGGTGACCACATCGAGCAAAAGTTCCGGCGTGTAAATCTCTGGGTGCCGTCTCGCGATACAGGCACCGATCTCTTGGTTACAGATTCAAAGAATGAAAAAACAGTGTCGCTTCAGGTCAAGTTCTCGCGAGATTTCCTGGCCACTCATATGCCTTCCATTTTTCAAAAGCCGTTAAGAGCTTGCGGCTGGTGGTCCCTGAATCGCGACAAAATCGCGAAATCAAAAGCAGACTATTGGGTTTTCGTGTTGGTCGGCTTCGAGCACCGAAGTACGGATTTCGTAATTATCGAACCATCAGAACTGCTCAACCGGCTCAGTGCAATTCACAAGAAAGGCAAAACCATTCAGAGTTACCTTTGGGTAACGGAGAAAAATCGTTGTTGGGAAACCCGCGGCTTGAAGCGCCAAGAACAGCTGGCAATTGCTCAAGGCCAGTATTCAAATGGCGAGCGAGACTTCTCGGCATACCTAAACAACTGGGCGCCAATTCAGGCGCTCAATGGGAAGTAGAGAAAAATGACCTCTAACAAGCGCGTGGAGTCTGACTCGCTACGTCGGCGCTTCGCGCCGCCTCCGCTCGCCGCTCGCGCGCATCGTTAGGCCGCACAGCCCCGCCCCTATGCCAATGCCAACTGTGAAGCCAGCTCGAAGACCATCGCTTGCGAAGCGATTCGCAGAAGTCGAGCAGATCTCAATACTTGGTATCACGGAACGAATGGGGCCGCTCGGCCTGCAGTTCTATGCCGAGATGTACTTTGCAGCCGCGAAGGCGTTGCCCACACCGGACGTTCCGTTCGAGCCAGTTCGACCATATCTGGTCTGTCATGCAATTGAACTCGGGCTCAAGGCCTTCCTGTCGCTGAAGGGCCACCAGATGGTGAACCTGGCTGAAGGTCAGTTCGGCCACAAGCTGAGCGCTATCCTGAGTGAAGCAGAGTCAGCAGGTCTCCTGGAGGTAGTCCCGCTGACCGCTGCGCATCGAGAAGCCATCAAGGGCGCCGAGACCTACTACGCTGGAAAAGTGTTCGAGTACCCAGCAGTTGGAGAAGCCCTCTCCGGGTATCCGGGCATGCCTCCGCTCACTCTTCTCTTTGAGGCGGGAGCGCTGCTCACCAGTTCATTGGCTCAACCGTGTCGCGAAGCAAAGTAGCGGTGCAGCCTAACCCATCGATCGAGCGGACATGCCCCGGCAAGCCGGGTCATGCCGCTCATGTCGAGCGTTAGGCATCAGGGTCAGACAACGCCCGACAAGGCTACCGCGTCAACTCTTGCTCCGGAGCTGCCGAACCCGCGCAGCATCCGCGCAAGCAAGACTGGGAAGAACATTGCGATCACGCAGATCGAGCTCGGGCAGCTTGAGCAACTCTGCAGCCACCTGAACCGGCGTCACGTCGAACGTACCGCGCCCGCCGTGAAGAGCGCGTCCGCATCCCGCTCACAAATCTCCAGCAAGAACGGGACTTGACCGGCGTCTCAGCCCGCGCCGAGCCGGCGGCACGCTCCGAATGCACTGATGGTGCGAGCGTCCGCTTCCCCCTTTAGCAACGGGGCAACGACGCGGACTGCAACGGACGCCTTCATTTCAACCCTTGATGCAGATGATCGGGTCGAGCCGCGCGACCTTGCGCGCCAGCCCGGCGGCGTCGGCGGCGTCGACCACGGCGGTCACGTCCTTGTACGCGCCGGGCGCTTCTTCGGCCACGCCGCGCATCGACGGGCTGCGGACCAGCACCCCGCGGCCGGCGAGTTCGTCGACGACCTGTCGGCCGTGCCAGCGGCGCGTCGCCTCGTGCCGGCTCATGCTTCGTCCTGCTCCGTGGCAGGCGGAAGCGAACGCGCGTTCGACCGGCGCATCGACGCCGACCAACACGTACGAGCAGGTGCCCATGCTGCCGCCGATCAGCACCGGCTGCCCGACTTCGCGCAGCGCGGCCGGCAGGTCCGGATGGCCGGGGCCGAATGCGCGGGTGGCGCCCTTGCGGTGCACGTACAACTTGCGCGGGCGGCCGTCGACGACGTGCTCCTCGAGCTTGCAGGTGTTGTGCGACACGTCGTACAGCAGCGGCAGCCGAGCGGCCGGCAGGATATCGGCGAAGACGGCGCGTGTCAGGTGCGTGAGGATCTGCCGGTTGGCGAGCGCGCAGTTGATCGCGGCGCGCATCGCGCCGAGATAGCGCTGTCCGGTCGTCGAGGCGAGCGGCGCGCACGCCAGTTCGCGATCGGGCAGCTCGATGCCGTGCTGCTTGGCCTCGACCGCCATCGACTTCAGGAACTCGGTGCCGATCTGGTGGCCGAGCCCGCGCGAGCCGCAATGGATGCTGACCACGACATCGTCGACGGCGAGCCCGAAGGCGCGGGCGATCCGCTCGTCGAAAACCTGCGCGACGCGCTGCACTTCGAGATAGTGGTTGCCCGAGCCGAGCGTGCCCATCTCGTCGCGCTGGCGTTTCTTCGCGTGTTCGGAGACGGCCTCGGGTTGCGCGCCTCGCATGCAGCCGCGCTCTTCGATCCTTTCGAGATCCTCAGCGCTGCCGTAGCCGCGCTCGACGGCCCAGCGGGCGCCGCCGGCGAGCATGCTGTCCATCTCGCTGGGCGAAAGTCGGATCGCGCCGGTCGAGCCCACACCGGCGGGGATGCGCGCGTAAAGCGCGTCGGCGAGCAGCGTCTTGCAGGCTTCGACGTCGGCGGACTTCAGCCCGGTGTGCAGGCAGCGCACCCCGCACGAGATGTCGAATCCGACCCCGCCCGCCGAGACGACGCCGCCTTCGTCGGGATCGAAGGCCGCCACCCCGCCGATCGGAAAACCGTAACCCCAGTGCGCGTCCGGCATCGCGTACGAAGCGGCGACGATGCCTGGCAGTTTGGCGACGTTGGCGACCTGCTCGTAGACCTTTTCGTCCATCTCGCGAACGAGCGCTTCGGTCGCGTAGATCACGCCCGGGACGCGCATGCCCTGGGCGCGCGGGTCGGAGTCCGGTTCGATCACCCACTCGTTGTCGGAGCGGCGGACGAGCTTGCTGGTGTCCATCGCGATCTCCTCGTCACACGTCGACGACGCACTGTGCGAGCCAGCTCCCGTCGTCGAGTTGCCGCACGGCGAGCTGCGTGTACGTCGCGCCCTTGACTTCGACCGCCGGACGGTGCCGCGCGACGTCGACCGGCTCGCCCCACGCCCGCGCAGTGAGCCGCGTACCGTCGATCGACACCTCGAAGCGGCCGAACAGCATCTTCCTCACCTGCATCTCGTAGACGAGCGCATTGAGCCAGTCGGCGAGCAGCAGTTCCATGTCGGGTGCCTCGCACGCGACATCGACCGGAGTGTGGGCGGCGACGGTCGCCGGATCGGTGATCACGGCGGTCAGCGCGAGCGCGGCCTGCTCGAACGCCTGTGCGGGTGTGCGGCCGACACCGCGCACACCGATGTCGGCGCCGTGCGCAAAGTGTGCCCAAGATGGAACCGGAAGCGACACCGCGGCCCCACGTCGTCTTGCAGAGCAACAAGATAGCACCGGTGCACGGCCGGGCGGTGCCGCAGATCAAGCGCAGGCATGGCCGCGCGAAGAGGTGTTCCCACGGCGGAAGTCGCGACAGGGCTTGGCAGCGGGTCGCGCGCTCTTCTATAACCTCATCACAGGCTGGCTCAGCGCGCCCGGACGCGGGCGCTCGCGGAGGAGACCATGGTCACGGCGATCGGCAGGCGGATGCGTTTGTTCTGGCTCGGCGCGTCGATGGTGGCAGTCGGTTGCGTTACACCCCCGACCGGCTTCCTGAGCAGGGCGACACCCGAGGCTCAGGGTCGAATGGACGGCGCGCGCCAAATCCGCTACCCCGAGGCACCGTTCTCCGGCGTCAAGGAAGACTTTTCGCGCTGGCCGAGCTACGCGAACGGCCTGCGTTTCCCGCCGCCGCAAAAGGTGGCGTTGCCGGCTGAGCTGAAGGGCGATCCGGCACAGGGGCGCAAGATCTTCCTCGACCGCAGCAAGGGGCCGTGCACCGGCTGCCATCTCGTTCAGGGGGCCGACGTGTGGCCCGCGGGCAACGTTGGCACCGACCTTTCGCTCGCCGGCGAGCGTTACGCGAACGCCGAAGCGGTGCTGTACCAGTACATCTACGATCCGCGCGTCTTCAATCCGGCGAGCCTGATGCCGCCGTGGGGTGCTGCCGGCCTGCTGACGCCGCAGGAGATCGCGCATCTCGTCGCATTCCTGAAGACACAGAAGGGACCCTTGCCGTCCGAAACCGATCCGGCGCGCAATCCGAACACGCGCCCGCGGCCGGCGCCCTACTTCGGCGACAACCTGGATCCGACCAACAACCCGGCAGTGATCCTGGCCGAAGACGCGATAAAGACCTGGCGTCAGCGCGGTCCTGCCGGCAAGGCCTGCGTCGATTGCCACGGCGAGGTCCAGCGGATGAAGGGCGTGGCGACCAAGTATCCCAAGCACTGGCCGCAGTACGGCCGCATCATGTCGATCGAAGACGTGATCGCCTGGCACGGTGCGGATGCGACCGGGCTTGCGCTGCGCGCGCAAAGCGCCGAAAACGTCAACCTCAGCATGCTGATCCGCATGCAGTCCAACGGCCTGCCCGTCGACGTGGACGTGACGAGCGCCGAAGCCAGGCGTGCGTTCGAGCGCGGCCGCGATCGCTTCTACCAGCGCGTCGGCCAGCGCAATCACGCGTGCGCCGATTGCCACGATCCGGCGCGCGGCGGCGACAAATTCCTCGGCGGGCGTCTGTTAGCGACGACCGATTCCGGGCTGACACGGCACTTCCCGACGTTCCGCACGAATTTCGGCATCGTCTGGGACATCCGCAAGCGGATGCAGTGGTGCCTGCTGCCGCTCGGGATGAACTACCTGCCGGCCGACGCGGTGGAGTACGCCGAGATGGAGCTCTATCTCGCCTCGTTCGATCGCGGCAAGCCGATGAGCGTGCCGGGCATCCGGCACTGAGGGGTTCAGCCCAGCGGGCGTACCACGTAGTCGCCGGCTTTGGCGACGGCGGCGCGGACGGCTTCCGGATCGACCGGTTCGCCGAAGACCGCGCGCGGCGGATCGAGCGTCACGGTGACGTCGTCGGCGACTGCTTTCAGCGCTTTGGTGACGCGGTTCACGCAGCCGCCGCAGTGCATTCCGGTGATTTCGAATTCCTGTTGCATGGTCCAGCTCCTGGTCGCGGCGGGCCGGCTGGCAGCCGGCC
Organism: Pseudomonadota bacterium; assembly: GCA_040752195.1. GTDB lineage: Bacteria > Pseudomonadota > Gammaproteobacteria > Burkholderiales > Burkholderiaceae_F > DSNY01. The sequence goes on from JBFMFC010000038.1 coordinate 6,562, forward strand.
CGCACCCGAATTTTGCACCCGAATGCGCGGCGGCCGCTGGCGCGAGGTGGTCCGATACACTGTGCGCCGTCACCGCATCGCCTGTGAAGATCGACATGGACCGCGCCCAGATCGCGCCCGAGCTGAAGGCCGAAATCCTTTCCGAGGCGCTGCCCTACATCCGCCGCTTCCACGGCAAGACGATCGTCGTCAAGTACGGCGGCAACGCGATGATCGACCAGCGGCTGAAGGAGAGCTTCGCGCACGACGTGGTGCTGTTGAAGCTCGTGGGCATGAATCCGGTGGTCGTGCACGGCGGCGGTCCGCAGATCGACGAGGCGCTCGAGCGCGTCGGCAAAAAATCGACCTTCGTCCAGGGCATGCGCGTGACCGACGCCGAGACGATGGAAGTCGTCGAGTGGGTGCTCGCCGGCGAGGTGCAGGGCGAGCTGGTCACGCTGATCAACCGTTTCGGCGGCCAGGCTGTGGGGCTGACGGGCAAGGACGGCGGGCTGATCCGCGCGCGCAAGCTGCGCATCCCCGACCGCGACGACCCGACCAAGCTGCACGACATCGGGCAGGTCGGCGAGATCGACACGATCAACCCGGCGGTGGTCAAGGCGCTCGAGGAAGACGCCTTCATCCCGGTGATCTCGCCGATCGGCTTCGACGACGAGGGGGCGACGTACAACATCAACGCCGACGTGGTCGCCGGCAAGATCGCCGAAGTCCTGCGCGCCGAAAAGCTGGTGATGCTGACCAACACGCCGGGCGTGCTCGACAAGAGCGGCAGGCTGCTGACGGGGCTTACCGCGCGGCAGATCGACGAGCTGTTCGCCGACGGCACGATCTCCGGCGGGATGCTGCCCAAGATCGCGTCGGCACTCGACGCCGCCAAGGGCGGCGTCAACGCCGTGCACATCATCGACGGTCGCGTCGATCACTGTCTGCTGCTCGAGATCCTGACCGACGCCGGCGTCGGCACGATGATTCGCAGCCACTGATCCGGTCGCGCCGCCATGCAACGAGCGGGTGCGCGGCTCGTGTGGTTCTTCGACCTCGACGACACGCTGCACGACGCGTCGCATGCGATCTTCGGCGCGATCGACCGGCGCATGACCGAGTATGTCGCCCGGCACCTGAACGTCGACGAGCGCGACGCCGACCGGCTGCGGGTCACCTACTGGCGCCGCTACGGCGCGACGATGCTCGGCCTCGCGCGGCATCACGCGGTCGATCCGCACCACTTCCTGCGCGCGACGCACGACTTCGACGTCGCGACGCTGCTGCGCGCCGAGCGCGGGCTGGCGCGGCTCCTCGCGCGGCTGCCCGGCCGCAAGCTGCTGCTGACCAACGCGCCGGACCGCTACGCGCATGCGGTGCTGCGTGAACTTGCCCTCCACCCGCACATCGGTGCGCGCTACACGATCGAGCGGATGCGCGTGCACGGCGACTTCCGTCCCAAGCCGTCGCGCGCGATGCTGCGGCACATCCTGGCACGCGAGCGCATTCCGGCGTACCGCGCGGTGCTCGTCGACGACAGCGCATCGAACCTGAAGGCCGCGCGCGCGGTCGGCCTTCGCACCGTGCTGGTCGCGCGGCGTCCACCGGCCGTCGGTGCGCCCAGGGGCGGGCGGGCCGCTTACATCGGGCTGCGCGTGCGCTCCGTCCTGGACCTTCCGAAAAGGCTTGCTTTTCTGCGGAAGTAATCCCCCACGTCGCGCGAGTTTCCGGTAGATTTTCCGTCCCCACGGAAGCAGGCCATGGACACCGCCAGTTCCTCCGACAAGCCGCCGGCCGGGTCCGGCAAGCGCAAACCCGGCGCCCGCAAGCTCCAGATCCTGCAGACGCTGGCGGCGATGCTGGAAGACCCGAAAGGCGAGAAGGTTACGACCGCGGCGCTGGCGGCCAAGCTCGATGTGTCGGAGGCGGCGCTGTACCGCCACTTCGCCAGCAAGGCGCAGATGTTCGAGGGGCTGATCGAGTTCATCGAAACGACGATCTTCGGTTTGATCAACGAGATCTCGGCGAAGGAGCCGTCCGGACTGAAGCAGGTGCGGCAGATCGTCGTCATGCTGCTCGACTTCGCGCAGACCAACCGCGGAATGACGCGCGTGCTGATCGGCGATGCGCTGGTCAACGAGAACGAGCGGCTGCAGGAGCGCATGAACCAGCTCGTGGAGCGGATCGAGGCGTCGCTGAAGCAGAGCTTCCGTCTGGCGATGACCGAAAAGGAACTGCCCGAGAACTTCGACGCCGCCGCGCGCGCGAACCTCGTCGTCGCGTACGTGATCGGCCGCTGGCACCGCTTTGCCAAGAGCGGCTTCAAGAAGCCGCCGACCGAAGGCCTCGAAGCGCAACTGCCGGCGCTGTTGGCCTGAGCGCGACCTGCCCACAGGTCAGCGGCTGACGTCAACGCGCGACGCGCGTTAGACCGGACTGTCACTCCGCTTTACACCTTTTCGAAAGGCGCTCGGTCCCTTTCGAGCTGATTCTCGTCCGCCCAATGACTTACCCGCGTCGAGCAGGGCAGGAATGCGCTTTGCTTACAGGCCTGTACCGATCCGAACTTCCGCCGGGGGAGCAGAAATGAACCGATTCACGGGGTGGATTGCAGCGCTTGCGTTCAGTGTGCCGACGTGGACGTCGGCGACCGTCATTCAGACGCTGCAAGGCGCGGGGCAGGCGGAAGTGCTGCCGATGATCCAGGCGGGTGCGCCGCCCGACAGCCCGGCGGCGCGCGTCGATCCCAACGTCACGACCTCGCCCTTCACCGGCGTGGTCAGCATCAACATCCGGTATACGCCGCCCGGCGGCATTCAACAGAGTTTCATCTGCAGTGGCACGGCGATCTCGCCGTTCATGGTGCTGACCGCGGCGCACTGCGTCGATCCGCTCGACAACGGCCAGGTCATCGACATCACGCAGATGGGCAACGATGTCCGCGTCGTCGTCAACGACGACGGTCTCTTCAACCCGGCGACCGACCTGATCACCGCCAGCCAGGTGACGATCCATCCGGACTATCAGGGGTTCGGGATCTGCCCCGACGGCACGTTCGGCTGCGTCAACGACGATCTCGCGATCGTTCGACTGTCTCAGGCTTTGCCGAATACGGTGCGGACGTATCGCCTTGCCGACGAGGAGATGGCACCGGGCACCGAGTTCACGATGGTCGGCTACGGTACGAGCGGCGACGGCCTCAACGGCTACACGGTCGCCCCGAGCTTTTTCGTCAAGCGGGTCGGCGCCAACATCTACGACCTGTTCGACAACGACGACGAAGCGAGCTTCAATCCGACAACGCCGCGTGAGGTCTGGTACTACGACTTCGACGGCACCCGCGGCGGCGTTTTCCGCGACACGTTCTGCCTTCTGGGGCTGGCCTGCTCAGGGTATCTCGGCAACGACGTCGAAACGCATCTCGGCGGTGGCGATTCGGGCGGACCTTCGTTCATCCAGTCGTGGACGGGCGAATACTTCCTCGTCGCCAACAACACGTTCGGAATCAATTTCTGCTACGGCGACGATCCGCGCAACGCCCAAGGGCGCTGCCGCAGCGGCGACTTCGGCGATGCGGGCGGCGGCATCCTGCTGCACTCTTACCTCGACTGGATCCGCATTACGGCGGAGATTCCCGAACCGAGCTCGATTGCGCTGCTCGGCGCCGGCTTGCTGATGCTCGGCGCGCTGCGCGTGCGCGGACGCCGCCGGTCCGCTGCTTACAGCGCGACGTGCTGAGCGAACTTCGCTTTCGCGGGGGCCCTACGGGGCCCTTTTTCGTTCCGACGGGCAGTGTGCGTCCCGGCGCGTGCCGCACACTGCGCACGCGGGATCGCGCGGCACCCGGACGGTGCGGAACTGCATGTCGCGCGCATCGAGCATCAGGAGCCTTCCGCTCAGCGACTCGCCGATGCCGGCGGCGAGCTTCAGCGCCTCGGCGGCCTGCAGCGTGCCGATGATTCCCGTCAGCGGAGCGAACACGCCCATGATCGCGCACAGCTCGTCTTCGCCCTCGCCCTCGCCCTCGGGGAACAGGCACGCGTAGCAAGGCGCGTCGTCGCGGCGCAGGTCGAACACGGCGAGCTGGCCGTCGAAGCGGATCGCCGCGCCGGACACGAGCGGCTTTCGATGCATCACGCACGCGCGGTTGACCGCGTGGCGCGTCGCGAAGTTGTCGGTGCAGTCGAGCACGATCGTCGCGTCGCGCGCGAGTGCGTCGAGCGCGTCGGCGTCGACGCGGCGCGCGACCGGAACGACCTCGACCTCGGGATTGATCGCCGCCAGCGTGGCGCGACCCGACTCGGCCTTGGGTGCGCCGATGCGCTCGGTGGTGTGAAGGATCTGCCGCTGCAGGTTGGTGAGATCGACCGTATCGCCGTCAACCAGCGTGATCCTCGCCACGCCGGCGGACGCGAGGTAGTACGCGGCAGGCGAACCGAGTCCACCCGCACCGATCACGAGCATCGAGGCCGCACGGATGCGCTCCTGACCCTCGACGCCGATCTCGTCGAGCAGGATGTGACGCGAGTAGCGCAGAAGCTGGCGGTCGTCCATACCGGGCGCCGATAAGAGAAACGGGCCGCATTATGCGGCCCGTTCGCGGCGTCGGCAGGGCGATGGCGCCTACTTCTTCGGCGCGGAGTCCTTTGCGGCGGCGACGCTTTCGCGCGACTTGGCGACCTCCACCGGCAGGCCTTTCAGGTGGTTCATCGCCTGTTTGAGCTGGAAGTCGTCGGCGCTGCCGAACTCGTAGCGGCGCGCAGGCGCCTCGCCCGACGCGCCGTGCGGCGCAGGGGATACGCCCGGCGCGGCGTGTGCGGGTTTGACGGGCTTGTCCGCGTCGGCCTTGTCCTCGAGATGCCGAACGAGGTCGGCTTCTCGCACCGACAGGCCGGCGAAATTGCCCTCGGGCGTGTCTTCGACCAGCAGATCGGGCACGATGCCTTTGGCCTGGATCGAACGGCCGCTCGGCGTGTAGTAGCGCGCGGTGGTGAGCTTGATCGCGGCCGGGTTGTCGCCGTCGATGCGGATCGGGATGATCGTCTGCACCGAGCCCTTGCCGAAGGTCTGCGTGCCGATGACCGTCGCGCGCTTGTGGTCCTGCAGCGCGCCGGCGACGATCTCGGAGGCCGACGCACTCGCATTGTTGACGAGGACCACCATCGGCGCGCTCTTGATCTCGCGCGGCAGCTTGGCGATGACGTCTTCGCCGCGCGCCCGCAGGTAGTCCTCGGGCGAGGCAACGAAGCGGCGGCGCGCGTCGTCGGTGCGGCCGTCGGTCGAGACGACCAGCGATTTCGGCGGCAGGAAGGCGGCCGATACGCCGACCGCCGCGTGCAGCAGCCCGCCCGGGTCGTTGCGCAGATCCAGGACCAGGCCTTTCAGCGGCCCTTGCTTGTACAGATCGTTGACGTGCTTGACCAGGTCCTCGACCGTGCGCTCCTGAAACTGCGAGATCCGGATGAAGCCGTAGCCCGGTTCGATCACGCGCGAGCGGACCGACTGCACGCGGATCACGTCGCGCACGAGCTTGAACTCGAGCGGCTTCGTTTCGCCCTTGCGCGCGATCGTCAGCACGATCGTCGTGCCCTTTTTGCCGCGCATTAGCTTGACCGCCTCGGCGAGCGTCATGCCGCGCGTCAGCTTGTCGTCGATCTTGATGATCAAATCGCCGCTCTTGATGCCGGCACGCGCCGCCGGCGTATCGTCGATCGGCGCGATCACGCGCACCGCGCCGTCTTCGGCGCCGACTTCGATGCCCAGCCCGCCGAACTCCCCCTGCGTGCCGACCTGCAGATCCTTGAACGCCTCCGCATCGAGGAACGCCGAGTGCGGATCCAGCCCCGTCAGCATGCCGGAGATCGCTTCCTGGATCAGCTTCTTGTCGTCGACCGGCTCGACGTAGTTGGCCTTGATCGCGCCAAACACGTCCGTGAACTGGCGGATCTCCTCGAGCGGGATCGGGCCGCGCGCGTCGCGGAACGCGTACGCGGAAATCGCCAGGCTGATGGCGACCCCGGCGATCGCTCCGACGCCGATCAGACCAAAGTTGCGCAAGCGTCCGCTCATGCGGCCTCCGGATGGTGAGGGATGCGGCTCGTGACGGGGTGAAGCCTAGCGCGCCGCAATCCACTTGAGAGGGTCGACTGGCCGGCCCTCGATACGTATTTCAAAGTATAGGCCTGCATCCGCGCTACCCCCCGTATTGCCTACCTGGGCGATGACCGCGCCTGCCTCGACGCGGTCGCCGACGCTCGCAAGCAGCGTTTCGTTGTTGCCGTAGACGGTCATCGCGCTCTCGCCGTGATCGAGGATCAGCAGATTGCCGAAGCCGCGCAGCCAGTCGGCGAACACCACCCGACCGGCGGCCGCCGCGTGGACCTCGGCCCCTTCGGCCGCACGGATGAACACGCCCTTCCACGTCGGACCGTCGACCCCGGCCTCGGTTCGTCGCGGGCTGCCGAAGCGCGCGATGACGTCGCCTTCGACCGGACGCACCAGCCTGCCGCGCAAACCGGCGAAACGGGTCCCGGGCTGCGGCTCCGGCTCGCCAGTCGCGCCGCGCGGCCCCGCGGCGGGCGCAGCCGCCTGCGGGCGCGTCCGTTGCGCGGACCGGCGCGCCTGTTCCGCGAGGATCTTGCCGATGTTCTCGATCAGGCCGGCGAGCCGCTGGTCGTCGCGCTCGAGCGTGGCGATCGACTGCCGCTGGCTGGCGATCTGGCGCGCCAGCTTGGCCAGCGTCTGCTTGCGGGCGGCCTGCTGGCGGACCAGTTGCGCGCGGTTCGTGCGCTCGTCTTCGGCAATCGCCGCAAGCTCGGCCTGTTTGGCGCGGGACTGCGCTTCGAGCTCGGCAAGCTCCCGCCGCCGTTCGCCGAGCTGTTCGATCAGCTGGGCCTGGGCGCGTACGACGTAGTCGAGATAGCCGAGGTCGCGGCGAACGCGGTCCGGACTTTCTCCGTCGATCAGGCTCTGCCAGGGGCTGCGCTGCGCCAGTGCGAACTGGTTTCTCAACACGAGCGCGAGCTGCCGTTCCTGCTCGCTCTGGCGCGCGTTGACTGCACGGCTGCGGTCCCGGAGCGTGGCGATCTGCCGCTCGATCTGCTGCCGGGATGCGGCTAGCTCGCGTAACCGGCGATTGGCCGCCGAGATCGCCCGCTCGGACTCGGCCAACGCATCGGCCGCCTCCGAGCGGGTGGCTTCGGCCTGCGCAAGCTGCCGCTTCAGCTTCGCCAGCCGGGCCTGCAGCTCGCGCTGCTCGGCCTGGAGCCGGCGTTGCGCCTGCGGTGTGGTCGGCGGCGGCGCGGCCTTGCGCGCCGGTGCCGTCTGCGCCGCCGCGGCGGGCTTCTTTGCCTCGGCCGAACGGCTTTGCGCGTGGGTTGCGTGCAGGCCCGCTCCCGCCAGCAGCGCGGCCAGGCCGGCGATCAGCGTGCGCTGCAAACTCGACTTCGAGGTTCGTCGCGCCAAAGGGGGTTCCGAAGGGGGGCGCAGTCCCTTTGCGTCTCAACCTTGCGGCGGCGAAGCCGCTGCCTTGCCCTGCGCCGCGACCGCGGCCGCAGCCCGAGCGATTTCTTCCGGATCGCCGAGGTAGTAATGGCGGATCGGCTTCAGCGCCGCATCCAGCTCGTAGACGAGCGGCCGCGCTGTCGGGATGTTCAGACCGACGATGTCTTCGTCCGAAATGCCGTCGAGGTGTTTGACCAGTGCGCGCAGCGAGTTGCCGTGCGCAGTCACCAGCACGCGCCGGCCGCGCGCGACGGCCGGCGCGATCGAGTCCTTCCAGAAGGGCACGACGCGCGCGACCGTGTCCTTCAGGGATTCGGTCGCGGGGATCTCCTCGGGCTTCAGATGGCGATACCGCGGGTCCCGCCCGGCCCAGCGCGGATCGTCGGGCGCGAGCGGCGCCGGCGCGACGTCGTAGGCGCGTCGCCACAGCAGCACCTGCCGTTCGCCGAACTTGGCGGCGGTCTCGGACTTGTTCAGCCCCTGCAGTGCGCCGTAGTGCCGCTCGTTCAGCCGCCAGCTATGGACGACCGGCAGCCACATCAGATCCATCGCGTCGAGCGCGATCCAGAGCGTGCGGATCGCGCGCTTGAGCACGGAGGTGTAGGCGATGTCGAACGCATAGCCCTCGCGCTTGAGCAGCTCGCCCGCGGCCTGCGCCTCGCGCCGGCCGGTGTCGGTCAGGTCGACGTCGGTCCAGCCGGTGAAGCGGTTCTCGAGGTTCCACTGGCTTTCTCCGTGGCGCAGCAGGACGAGCTTGTGCATGGGCGAACGCGCTTCGAACGGGCGGCGATGCGCGGCATTTTATAATCCGGGTTCTTTCAGCCGTGCCGGATCCCTTCGTGCAGTTTCTCATCGACAACATCTTTCTGATCGCGATCGCTTTCGTCAGCGGCGCGATGCTCGTCTGGCCTCTGGTGCGCAACCGCGCCGGCGGTCCCTCGGTGACGACACTGCAGGCGATCCAGCTGATCAACCGCAAGAACGCGCAGATCGTCGATACGCGATCGCCGGAGGAGTTCGGCAAGGGCAGCCTGCCGAACGCGAAGAACATCCCGCTCGCGACGGTGGGCGAGCGCGCCGGCGAACTGAAGAAGGACAGGCCCGTGATCCTCGTGTGCAACACCGGCACGTCGGCGACGCGCGCCGCCGCGGCGCTGAGGTCCGCGGGCTTCGCCGAGGTCTACGTGCTCGGCGGCGGGATCGCCGCGTGGAAAGAAGCCGGGCTGCCGGTCAGAAGCTGAGTATTCGCACGGCACGTCGCGACGAAAGGAACAACGCATGACCGCCAAGGTAGTGATGTACAGCACGGGTGTGTGCCCGTACTGCGAACGCGCCGAAGCGCTGCTGAAGGCGCGCGGCGTCAGCGTGATCGAGAAGATCCGCGTCGATCTCGACCCCGCGCGCCGCGACGAAATGATCCGGAAAACCGGCCGCCGCACGGTGCCACAGATCTACATCGGCGAAACGCATGTCGGCGGCTTCGACGACCTGTCCGCGCTCGACCGCGAGGGGCGGCTCGCCGCGCTGCTCGTCGCCTGATACCCGCCCACCCGCCGCCGGCCGCGTCGGCGACCGGCGCTTTATCAAAGGATCCTCATGGCCGACAACACCAACGCCGCCGGCGCCGCCAGCGCGCAGACGCCCGTCTTCCAGCTTCAGCGCGTCTATCTGAAGGACGCGTCGCTCGAGCTGCCGCACGCGCCGCAGATCTTCCTCGAGCAGGAGGCGCCGCAAGTCGACGTCCAGCTCGAGGTCACGCACGACAAGGTGCTCGACGGCATCTACGAAGTGGTCGTCCGAGTGACCACGACCGCGAAGATCAAGGACAAGGTGCTGTTCCTGGTCGAGGCCAAGCAGGGCGGCATCTTCGAGATGCGCGGTATCCCGAACGAGCAGTTCGACGCGATCGTCGGCATCGTCTGCCCGGGGATCGTGTATCCGTACCTGCGCGCCAACATCGCCGATCTGATCAACCGCACCGGGCTGCCGCCGATCCATCTCGCCGAGATCAACTTCGAGGCGATGTACCAGCAGCGCGTCGCGCAGCAACGCGAAGGCCTGATCGTGCCACCCGGTACGGCGACCAAGCAGTAGTCCCATGGCGAAGGTCGCGGTGCTCGGCGCGGGCGCCTGGGGTACCGCGATCGCCTGCGCACTCGCGCCGCGCCATGCGGTGATGCTGTGGGCGCGCGATGCCGCACAGGCGGCAGCGCTGCGCGCCGAACGCCGGAACACGCGCTATCTGCCGGGTATCACGCTGCCCGACTCGCTCGCGATCGAGTGCGAGCTTGTGCGCGCAGCGCGGTTCGCCGGCGACGACGTGCTCGTGATCGCCACGCCGACCGACGCCTTGCGCCAGACCGTGCGCGCGCTCGCTGCGCTCGCGCCGCGCGCCCAGATCGTCTGGCTGTGCAAGGGCTTCGAGCGCGACAGCGGCAAGCTCGCGCACCAGGTCGTCGCCGAGGAGCTCGGTGCGGCGCGCGTGCGCGACGCCGCCGGCCCGCTGTCGGGACCCAGCTTCGCGGAGGAGGTCGCGCGCGGGCTGCCGACCGCGCTGACGGTGGCCGGCGCGGCGGCGTTCTGCGAGACGGTCACGGGCATCTTCCACGGCGGCGCGCTGCGCATCTACTCGACCGACGACGTGATCGGCGTGGAGGTCGGCGGTGCGGTGAAGAACGTGATGGCGATCGCCACCGGCATCGCCGACGCGCTCGGCCTCGGCAACAACGCGCGCGCGGCGCTGATCACGCGCGGGCTCGCCGAGATCACGCGGCTCGGGGTGGCGCTCGGCGCGCGCGCCGAGACGTTCATGGGGCTCACGGGCGTCGGCGATCTGATCCTCACCTGCACGGGCGAGCTGTCGCGCAACCGAAGGGTGGGTCTGATGCTGGGCCGCGGACTGCCGCTCGCGCAGGCGCTCGCCGACCTGGGACATGTCGCCGAAGGCGTGTGGTCGGCGCCGGCGGTGGCGGCGCGCGCTGCGCAGGCGGGCGTGCAGATGCCGCTGACGCAGGCGGTCTGCGCGGTGCTCGAAGGGCGGCTTGCGCCGCGCGCCGCGCTCGGCGAGCTGCTCGCGCGCGATCCCAAGCGCGAAGACACGCGATGAAGCCTCTGCGTTCGGTCTGCGTGTTCTGCGGTTCGCAGCCGGGCGCGCGCGCCGCGTACGTCGCGGCGGCGCGCGCGGTGGGCGAGGTGCTCGCGCGCAAGGGGATTGCGACGATCTACGGCGGCGGCCATGTCGGCATGATGGGCGCGCTCGCCGATGCGGCGCTCGGCGCCGGCGGGCGCGTGATCGGCGTGATTCCCGAGCACCTGATGCGGCCCGAGGTCGCCCATCAGAACCTCGACGAGCTGCTGGTCGTCGGCTCGATGCACGAGCGCAAGCGGACGATGGCCGAACGCGCCGACGCGTTCATCGTGCTGCCGGGCGGCTACGGCACCTTCGAGGAGATGTTCGAAATGGTGACCTGGCTGCAGCTCAGGCTGCAGGCCAAGCCGGTAGGGATGCTCAACGTCGAAGGCTACTTCGATCACCTGCTCGCGTTCCTGCGGCACGGCGCAGCCGAAGGATTCATCCGCGCCGAACATCGCGACCTGCTGCTGGTCGACGACTCCGTCGAAAGGCTGCTCGACGGGATCGCCCGGCGCGCTCTGGTCGGCGGCGCGGCCGCAGACCTCGAGCGGACGTGATCCCGGCCTATCCGCCGCCGGCGTAGCCGCACTGGCGCCACGCCTCGTAGACGACGACCGCCACCGCGTTCGACAGGTTCACGCTGCGATTGCCGGGGCGCATCGGCAGGCGCAGCCGCTGCCCGGGCGCGAAGCGATCGCGCAATGCCGGCGCCAGGCCGCGCGTTTCCGAGCCGAAAACGAACCAGTCGCCGGGCCGGAACCCGACGTCCGCGAAGCAGCGCGACGCCTTCGTCGTCAGCGCGAACATCCGCGCGCAATCGGGCTGCTCTGCAGCGAGCAGCGCGTCGAAGCTCGCGTGTACCTTGACGCTCGCGTACTCGTGATAGTCGAGCCCTGCGCGGCGAAGCTGTTTGTCGTCGAGATCGAAGCCGAGCGGTCGCACCAGGTGAAGCTGTGCGCCCGTGTTGGCGCACAGCCGGATCGCGTTGCCCGTGTTCGGCGGGATCTCGGGTTCGACGAGCACGACGTTGAACATCGCGCCATGCTAGCCGCGCTCAGGGTGTGCGGGCGACGACGAGGTTGAGCACGCGCGCCGCACCGGCGCGCTTGAGCACCGCAGCGACTTCGTCGAGCGTGGCGCCGCTGGTCATCACATCGTCGACGACCGCCACCGTGCGGCCGCGCACGTCGGCGCGAACGGCGAAAGCGCCGCGCACGTTGCGGCGGCGTTCGGCGAGCGTGAGCTTCTCCTGCGGCGCGCCGTGCCTCGCCCGCAGCAGCGCGTCGGCCGCGAGCGGCAGCGCGAGCCCGCGCGCGACGGCGTGTGCGATCTCGCGCGCCTGGTTGAAACCGCGTTCGGCGTGCCGCTCGAAGGCGAGCGGCACCGGCGCCAGCAGCGCGTCGCGCGGCAGGCGCTCGCCAACCCGCTCGGCGAGCAGCTCGCCGAACGCGCGCGCGAGCTCCAGCCGGTGGCCGAACTTCAGCGCGATGACCATGCCGTCGACCGGCGGTGCGTAGTCGGCGAGCGCGAGTGTGGCGTCGTACCGCGGCGGCTCGCGCAGGCAGCGTCCGCAGACGAGCGCCTCGCCCGACTGCGCCAGGCGCAGCGCGCACTGCGCGCAGCGGGGCACGTCGGTCGGGAAGAAGTCCGCCGCGCAGCCGGCGCACACCGGCGCGCCGGGGACGATGCCGCACACCGCGCAGCGGTGCGCGAACCAGCGGCGCAGCGTCGGACCGATGGCGCGAAACACGGCGGGCGTTCCCGGGCAAGGTGCGCAGCTTATCGGGGTGCCTTGCGGTGCGGGTGCGCTGGCATCATCGCGCCATGTCGCTCGAACCCGGAACGTCCGAACTCACGCCCACGCTCGTCGATCCGCCGCTCGTGCCGGCGCGCGTCGAGACCGTGCGGCGGCAGTTCGATCGGCGCGTTGCGAGCTTCCGCGCGCACGACGCGCTCGCGCGCGAGGTGCGCCGCCGGCTGATCGAGCGTCTCGACGACGTGAAGCTCGCGCCGGAGCGCATCGCCGACATCGGCTGCGGCAGCGACGGCGCGCGCGATGCGCTGCTCGCACGCTATCCCGGCGCGGAATGGATCGGCGTCGATCTGTCGCTGCCGATGCTGCGCGCGGCGGCGCCCCCCGGCGGAAGGCTCGCGCGATGGCTGCGACGGCCGCGCGCGTTGCGCGTCTGCGCAGACGCCGGCGCGCTGCCGTTTGCCGACGCGACGATCGACCTGGCGTTTTCCAACCTGATGCTGCACTGGCACCCGGCACCGCACACGGTGTTTGCCGAGTGCAAGCGCGTGCTGCGCAGCGACGGCCTGCTCTTGTTCAGTTGCTTCGGCCCGGACACCGGCAAGCAGCTTCGCGCGGCCTGCGCGGCGGCGCTGCCCGACGCGCGGCCTTTTCCATTCGTCGACATGCACGACTACGGCGACATGCTCGTCGGCGCGGGGTTCGCCGCGCCGGTGATGGACGTCGACGTGCTGACGCTGACGTTCGATTCGCCGCGCGCACTGCTGCGCGAGGTCGCCGCGCTCGGCGGCAACCCGCGCGACGACCGGCGCGCGAGCCTCGTGTCGACGCGGCAGGCGCACGCGCTGATCGCCGCGCTGGAAGGCCAGCGCGACGCGGCGGGGCGGATCTCGCTGACCTTCGAGGTCGCTTACGGCCGCGCGAGGAAGCCGCAGCCGCGGACCGCGGGCACGACGAGCATCTCGGTCGATCGCCTGCGGGCTGACCTCGCCGCGCGCAAGCGTTGAGTTCATCGCGGCCCTGAACTGTGATCTTCGACACAGAGCCGCATGGCGCGCCCGTCAGGCGCTGACGCGTCGATCGGACCTGTGCACCGATTTGTGCGGTTGCAGCGCGCGCCGTCCTGCGGATCGTCGACCGTTGCTTGCTCGGACTTTTCCGCCGCCCCTATAATCCGCCGCGATTCGCGCCGGGGTCGCTGATCGCGACCCCGTCTTTCGTCGGGGCCTCGGTGCAGTGCCTGACAGCGCGCAGAGACGATCTTGAGAGCCCCGTCGATGAACGACCACGCCGTTGGCTGGACCATCAAGCGGAATTGCTCGGCAAGCCCGCGGCAGCTCGCGCTGGTCTTTGCGTCGATCGTTGCGGTGTCGTTCGCGTTCGGTGCTGCTTTTGCAGCATGGGGGCTCTGGCTCGTGCTGCCTTTCGTGGGGCTCGAAGTCCTGGCGGTGGCGGCGGCGTTCCTGGTCTATGGCCGGCACGCGGCCGACTACGAGCGCATCGAGCTGCGCGATGGCGTGCTGACCGTAAGGCGCGTTGAGGGAACGCGCTCGAGCGAGTGGGGCGCGCGGTCGGCCTGGACGCGCGTCGAGTCGGAGGCAGGGCGCGTGTACCTGGTGGCGCACGGCGCGCGCATCGAGGTCGGGCGCCACCTGACGCAGCAGCGGCGGGCGGCGCTTGCGCAGGAGTTGAGGCAGACGCTGCGGGCGACCGCGGCGTCGGGGGTTTGAGAACGGGAGACGACACGCGGCGCAAGCCGGTGCAGAAAACGCCATGACAGGGACCAGCCACTGCAAGTCGACGATGCTCCGGGCGGCGTTCGCCGCGATCGCGCTGGCGGCCGCCGGTAGCGCCGGTGCGATCCAGAGCAAGTACAACCTGGCGCCGCCGGTCACGGCGATCGCGCGCGACATCCACTGGCTGCACTGGATGATGCTGATCATCTGCGGCGTGATCTTCGTCGCGGTGTTCGGCGTCATGTTCTACTCGATCTGGGCGCACCGTAAGTCGAAAGGCGCGCAACCCGCCGACTTCCACGAGAGCACGAAGGTCGAAGTGGTGTGGACGGTGATCCCCTTCCTGATCGTCATCGGCATGGCGCTGCCGGCGACGAAGACCGTCGTCGCAATGAAGGACACGACCAACGCCGACCTGACGATCAAGGTCACCGGCTACCAGTGGAAGTGGGGTTACGACTACCTGAAAGGCGAAGGCGAGGGCATTTCCTTCCTGTCGACGCTCGCCACGCCGCGCGAGCAGATCGAAGGCAAGGCGCCGAAGTCGAACACCTACCTGATCGAGGTCGACAACGAACTCGTCGTTCCCGTCGGCAAGAAGGTGCGCGTGATCACGACCGCCAACGACGTGATCCACGCGTGGTACGTCCCGGCGTTCGGCGTCAAGCAGGACGCGATCCCGGGCTTCGTTCGCGACACTTGGTTCCGCGCGGAAAAGATCGGCACGTACCGCGGCCAGTGCGCCGAACTGTGCGGGCGCGACCACGCGTTCATGCCGATCGTCGTGCGGGTGGTCTCGCAGGAGGACTATTCGAAGTGGGTCGCCGAGAAGAAAGCGGCGATGGCGGCCGCCGCCGACGATCCGAACAAGACATGGACGCTCGCCGAGCTGCAGGAGCGCGGCGCCAAGGTGTACGCGGCCAATTGCCAGGCCTGCCACCAGGCCAACGGTCAGGGCGTCAAGGGCGCGTTTCCGCCACTGGACGGCAGCGCGGTCGTGATGAACACGCCGCAGCAGATCGCGATCATGCTCAACGGCAAGGGCGCGATGCCTTCGTGGAAGGGGCTGTCCGACGTCGAGCTGGCGGCGGTCGCGACGTACGCGAAGAACGCTTGGGGCAACAAATCGGGTGCCGTCGTTCAGCCCGCAGAGTTCAGGTCCGCCCGCAAGTAGGCGGCCGGGCGATCGCACACGAATCAGGAATCAGGCCATCGAGGAGTCCGCATGAGCGCAGTCACCCCCGACAAGATCGCCGGCCACGCGCACGACGAGCACGCCCACGACCACCCGCACGGCTGGCGGCGCTGGCTGTACGCGACGAATCACAAGGACATCGGAACGATGTACCTGTGGTTTTCCTTCACGATGTTCCTGGTCGGCGGCGTGCTCGCACTGGGCATCCGCACCGAGCTGTTCCAGCCCGGGCTGCAGGTCTTCGCGCCGGAGTTCTTCAATCAGCTCACGACGATGCACGGCGTGATCATGGTGTTCGGCGCGATCATGCCGGCGTTCGTCGGCTTCGCGAACTGGATGATCCCGCTGCAGATCGGCGCGCCCGACATGGCGTTCGCGCGGATGAACAACTTCAGCTTCTGGCTGCTGCCGCCGGCGGCGCTGCTGATCGTCGCGTCGTTCTTCGTTCCGGGCGGCGCCACGGCGGCCGGTTGGACGCTCTATGCGCCGCTGACCGTGCAGATGGGCCCGGGCATGGATCTGGCGATCTTCGCGCTGCACATCATGGGCGCGAGCTCGATCATGGGGTCGATCAACATCATCACGACGATCCTGAACATGCGTGCGCCCGGCATGACGCTGATGAAAATGCCGATGTTCTGCTGGACGTGGCTGATCACCGCGTACCTGCTGCTGGCGGTGATGCCGGTGCTGGCCGGGGCGATCACGATGACGCTGACCGACCGCCACTTCGGCACGTCGTTCTTCAACGCGGCCGGCGGCGGCGACCCGGTGATGTACCAGCACATCTTCTGGTTCTTCGGGCACCCCGAGGTGTACATCATGATCCTGCCGGCGTTCGGCATCATCAGCCAGATCGTGCCGGTATTCGCCCGCAAGCCGCTGTTCGGCTACGCGTCGATGGTGTACGCCACGGCGTCGATCGCGATCCTGTCGTTCATCGTCTGGGCACACCACATGTTCACGACCGGCATGCCGGTCACCGGCCAGCTTTTCTTCATGTACGCGACGATGCTGATCGCGGTGCCCACGGGCGTGAAGATTTTCAACTGGCTGGCGACGATGTGGAAGGGCAGCATGACCTTCGAGACGCCGATGCTGTTCGCGGTCGGCTTCATCTTCGTGTTCACGATGGGTGGCTTCACCGGGCTGATTCTGGCGATGGCGCCGATCGACATCCAGGTGCAGGACACCTACTACGTCGTCGCCCACTTCCACTACGTGCTGGTGGCGGGCTCGCTGTTCGCGCTGTTCGGCGGCACCTACTTCTGGCTGCCGAAGTGGACCGGCCACATGTACGACGAGAAGCTCGGCAAGCTGCACTTCTGGCTGTCGATGATCTTTTTCAACATCACCTTCTTCCCGATGCACTTCCTCGGGCTGGCCGGCATGCCGCGCCGCTATGCCGACTACCCGATGCAGTTCGCCGACTTCAACATGATCGTGTCGATCGGCGCGTTCGGCTTCGGCTTGTCGCAGCTGCTGTTCCTGTACGTCGTGGTCAAGACGATCAAGGGCGGTCCAAAAGCGGCATCGAACTACTTCGATGCGAAGGACGGCGGGCTCGAATGGACGGTGCCGTCGCCGGCGCCGTTCCACACCTTCGAGACCCCGCCGGTGGTCAAGTAAGGTGACGCGATGGCGCGGCACAGCACCGACGAGCGGCGGCACAACACGCGCACCGCGCTGATCCTGCTGTCGATCGCGCTCGTCTTCTTCGCCGGCGTCATCGTGCGGCGCTGGCTGCTCGGGTGAGCGCGATGAGCGGGACGCCGCACGCGGCAGCGACCGTCCGAAGCAACCGCACGATGGTGCGCAAGCTCGTCGTGGTCGCGGTGCTGATGTTCGGCTTCGGCTGGGCGCTCGTGCCGCTGTATCGCAAGATCTGCGAAGTCACCGGCGTCAACCTGCTGACGACCCGTGATGCGGGCGTGGAGCGGCGTGCGCGTAACACGCAGGTCGACACGAGCCGCAAGGTCGTCGTCGAGTTCGACGCCAACCGGCAGGGGCCGTGGCGGTTCAAACCGGAGAAGCGCTACGTCGAAGTGCATCCCGGCGAGCTGGTGCACGTCGAATACGATCTGGTCAACCTCGAGGCGCGAGCGATGGCCGGGCAGGCGATCCCGAGCTACGCGCCGATGCAGTCGGCGCGCTACTTCCAGAAGCTCGAATGCTTCTGCTTCGAGCAGCAGACGCTCGCGGCCGGCGAAACCCGCAGGTTCCCGGTCGTATTCTTCATCGACCCCGAGCTGCCGCGCGACGTGACGCAGATCACGCTGTCGTACACGTTCTTCGAGGTACCGGGCGCGGCGCCGAAGGCGCAGGCCGCCGCCGCGGGGCGCAGTTGAGATGAGCGGGCGCGAGCCGATGAAACACGTCGCGCGTCGCCGCGCGTCGTTCGCGCAGACCGCGCGCGCCGTGTTCTGGTCGTTCTTCGGCGTGCGCAAGCGCGCACACTACGAGCAGGACGCGGCACAGCTCAATCCGGTGCACGTGATCGTCATGGGCATCTTGGGCGCGGCGCTGTTCATCGCCGCGCTGCTTGCGATCATCAAGTTCGTCGTGCTGCGCTAGCGGCGCGCGGCGACAACGCGATTCAGGAGGAGGCAAGACGATGGGATCCACGCAAGGCGCAACGGCGTCGCACTACTTCGTACCTGCGCCGTCGAACTGGCCGATGGTCGGGATGATCTCGATGATCTTCACGACCTTCGGTGCGGCGATGGTCGTCAACCGGGTTTCGCTCGGCTATCTGCCGCTGGCGATCGGTTTCGTGCTGCTCGTCTACATGATGCTCGGCTGGTTCGGCGCCGTCGTCTCCGAGTCGGAAACCGGCGCTTACAACCGCAAGGTCGACGTGTCGTTCCGCTGGGGGATGAGCTGGTTCATCTTCTCCGAGGTGATGTTCTTCGCGTCGTTCTTCGGTGCGCTGTTCTACGCGCGCGCGATCACGATGCCGTCTCTCGGCGACTTCGACCACAAGCTGCTGTGGCCCGACTTCACGGCGACTTGGCCGAACACCGGCCCGGCCGGCATCGTCGAGCCGTTCACCAAGATCCCCGCGTGGCCGCTGCCGACCGTCAACACGATCCTGCTGGTGAGCTCCGGCGTCTGGCTGACGATCGCGCACCACGCGCTGCGCGAGAACAAGCGCGATAAGGCCGCGTTCTGGCTGTTCATGACGCTTGCGTTCGGCTTCGCCTTCGTCGCGATCCAGGCGTACGAGTACGCGCACGCGTATTCGGACCTGAATCTGCGGCTGTCGTCGGGCATCTTCGGCTCGACGTTCTTCATGCTGACGGGCTTCCACGGATTCCACGTGCTGGTCGGCGCGATCATGCTGACCGTCGTGCTGATCCGCGTGTTAAAGGGGCACTTCAAGCCGGATCAGCACTTCGCCTTCGAGGCGGCCGCTTGGTACTGGCACTTCGTCGACGTGGTCTGGATCGGCCTGTACATCGTCGTGTACTGGCTCTGAGCCCGGCGCGGACGACTGCGACGGCGCCTGCGGGCGCCGTCGCCGCTTTCAGACCCGGTGGACTTTCAGGCGGCTGCCGGACGCGTCGACTTCCTCCAGGACGACATCGAAGCCCCACAGCTCCTTGACGTGCGCCAGGACCGCGTCGACGCCGTCGCTGTCGAGCAATCGTCCGTCGAGCACGCGATGGTGCAGCAACAAGGCGCGTTCGGTGTCGTCGCCGGCGCGTGCCACCTCGATCTGCGGCACGTGCGTCTCGGCGCGGTATTGCGCGGCGAGCGCCTGGCGCAGCCGCAGATAGCCCTGCTCGTTGTGGATCGCCCGGACTTCGTAGCTGTCCTTGTCGTCGGGGCCGTCGTGCAGCAGGAACAGCCGCATGTCGCGCATCACTTTCGGCGACAGGTACTGTTCGATCAGGCTCTCGTCCTTGAAGTTGGCCATCGCGAAGTGGATCGTCTCGGGCCACGGGCGGCCGGCGACCTCGGGGAACCACGCCCGATCCTCGTCGGTCGGCGCCTCGCAGATGCGCCGGATGTCGCGGTAGATGGCGAACCCGAGCGCGTACGGATTGATGCCGCGATACGCCTTCGAGTCGAACGGCGGCTGCGTCACGACGTCGGTGTGGTTCGACAGCCATTCCAGCATGAACCCGTCGTCGACTTCTCCGGCGTCGTACAGCTCGTGCAGCAGCGTGTAGTGCCAGAAGGTCGCGGCGCCCTCGTTGGCGACCTTGGTCAGCCGTTGCGGATAGAAGTACTGCGAGACCTTTCGCACGATGCGCACCAGTTCGCGCTGCCACGGCGCGAGCCGCGGCGCGTGCTTCTCGATGAAGTACAGGATGTTCTCCTGCGGCTCGAAGGCCGGCGTCTGCGGGTCCGTCTCGTCGCTGCGCGCGTCCAGATGCGCGAAGTCGGGATTGAAGTGCCGCTCGGCAAAACGCAGACGCTCCGCGAGCCGTTCGCGTTCGCGCCGCGCCGAAAGGCGCCCCGGCCTGCGGTACCGGTCCACGCCGTACGGCGCCAGCGTATGGCAGCAGTCGAGGATCTTCTCGACCTCGCGCCAGCCGTACGTTTGCTCGCACTGCATCACATAGTCGCGCGCGAACTTCAGGTAATCGAGGATGCTGTCGGCCTGGGTGAATTGCTGGAACAAGTAGTTGTTCTTGAAGAACGCGTTGTGGCCATACGCCGCATGCGCCATCACCAGCACCTGCAGCGCCAGCGTGTTGGTCTCCATCAGATACACGAGCGCCGGGTTGGTGTTGATGACGATCTCGTAGGCCAGTCCCGACTGCCCCTTGCGGTACGTGCGCTCCTGCGCGACCAGGTGCTTGCCGAAAGCCCAGTGCGGGTAGTGCACGGGCATCCCGACCGTCGAGACAAGGTCGAGCATCTGGTCGGCCGTGATCACCTCGTACTGGATCGGGTAGATGCTCAGCCCGAGGCGCTGCGCATGGCGCGCAAGCGCGGCGTCGAACTTCTCGAGCGCCGCGGTCGTCCACTCGGAGCCGGTCGCGATCGGCTCGGCCGCGCGCCGGTCGCGCGCGGCGGGCAAGGGCAGCGACGGGCGCGTCAGCAACTTGGGCCAGGGCCGCTCGCGGGTTTCCGCGGTGTCGCCGGGCGGCTTCCTGCGTGTCGTCATGCGTCCGCCTTGCGCGCGAACAGCTCGCGGAATACCGGCCAGATGTCACCGCGGCCGTGCACCTGGCGACGCGCGAACGCGGGGCTGGCGATCGCGCCGTACGACTGCCACAGATCCGACGGCCGGTTGAACAGGCCGTTGATGTGCGGAATGTCGACGTACGCGAAGTAGCGCAGCCGCGGCAGCAGCACGTCGTTGACATACGCGGCGCTGCGCGCGCCGTCGTCCGCGCCGCAGTCGCCGTCCGAGGCCTGTGCGACGTAGACGTTCCAGCTCTCGCTCGCGTAGCGCGACTCGATCACCTGGTGCGCGAGCTCGAGCGCGGGGTGCACGAGCGTGCCGCCCGACAGGGTGTCGTGGAAGAAAGTCTGTTCGTCGACTTCCTCGGCGGTCTCGGTGTGGCGGATGAAGACCACGTCGACCGCGCCGTACTTGCGCTCGAGGAACAGGTACAGCAGCGTGAAGAAGCGCTTCGCGAGGTCCTTCTTGCGCTCGTCCATCGATCCGGAGACGTCCATCAGGCACAGCATGGCCGCGCGTGTGGCCGGAGAAGGCATCGGTGCGTGCGCGCGGTAACGGCGGTCGACGTCCTCGATGAACGGCAGCCCGTCGCGGCGGCGGCGCAACTGTTCGATCCGCGCGTGGATCGCCGCGCGGGCCGCCGGGTCGGCGTTCTCGAGCGCGCGTTCGAGCTCCTCGATCTGCTCGGCGATCGCGCCGCGCAGCGCGATGCGGCGCGCGATCGACATGCGTACCGTCATCGCCGGCGCCAGGCTCTGCGGCACGCCGCTGCGGCTGTAGCCGGCGCGCCGCATGCGCTCGAGCGTGACTTCGCCGAAGTGGGTGCGCTCCAGGTTCGGCAGCTCGAGATCGTCGAAGAACAGCGCGAGGAACTCCTCGCGCGACAGCACGAAAGCGAACGAATCGCGGCTTTCGCCTTCGCCCGGCTCGTCGCCTTCGGGTCCGCCGCGGCCGCCGCCCCGCGGGCGCGGGATCGTGTCGCCGGGCAGATACTCCCGGTTGCCCGGCAGGACGAAGTCGCGGCTGCCGGTTTCCTCGTCATGATGCAGGAACGGCTCCTGCAATCCGCGGCCCGGAATCGAGATACGGCCGCCCTTGCCGACGTCGGTGATCGAGCGGCGGCGGAACTCGTCGTCGGCGGCGCGCTTGATCTCGTCCTTGAAGCGCCGTACGAAGCGCTCGCGGTTGACCGCGCCGCGCCCAGGCGGATCGCTGCGCCGGTCGACGATACGCATCGCGGACATCGGGAAGACCCGATCGGTCATGGCGGTCGTGCCCTAGCTCATCACGAGTGCGCCGACTTCTTGAAGTGCAGATACCAGTCGACCAGCCGCCGCACCTGCTTCTCGGTGTAGCCGCGCGCGACCATGCGGTTGACGAACGACTTGTGGCGTTCGTCGAGTTCCTGCGAGCCTTTCGCCTCGAACGAGATCACCGGTAGGATGTCCTCGGTCTTCGAGAACATGCGCTTCTCGATCACCACGCGCAGCTTCTCGTAGCTCGTCCACTGCGGGTTACGGCCGTGCGCGCGCGCGCGCAACACGAAGTTGACGACCTCGTTGCGGAAGTCCTTCGGGTTGCTGATCCCGGCCGGCTTCTCGATCTTCTCCAGCTCGGCGTTCAGCGCTTCGCGCGAATACTGCATGCCGGTGTCCGGATCGCGGTAGTCCTCGTCCAGCAGCCACTTGTCCGCGTACGTGACGTAGCGGTCGAACAGGTTCTGTCCGTACTCGCCGTAAGCGTCGAGGTAGCTCATCTGGAGTTCCTTCTCGAGGAACTCCGCGAAGCGCGGAATGACCCATTCCTTGATGTGCGAGCGCAGGCGGCGCTTGTATTCCTCGGGCAGATCCTCCTTGTTCAGCCGCTCCTCGAGCACGACGAGCAGGTTGACCGGATCGGCGGCGATCTCCGACGGGTCGCGGTTGAACGCCGACGAGATGGTCTTGAATGCCCACCGCGTCGACAGTCCGGAGAAGCCCTCGGCCGCGCCGGCGTCCTCGCGGTACTCCTTGACGCTCTTGGCGCGCGGGTCGACGTCTTTCAGGTTCTCGCCGTTGTACGCGCGCAGCTTCGAATAGATCGAGGAGTTCTCCGGAACGGTCAGACGCGAAAGCACCGTGAACTCGGCAAGCGAGCGCAGCGTCTGCGGCGCGCACGGCGCCGCGGCGAGCGTCGACTCCCTGAGCATCTTCTCGTAGATGCGGATCTCCTCGTCGACGCGCAGGCAGTACGGCACCTTGACCAGGTAGACGCGGTCGATGAACGCCTCGTTGTCCTTGTTGTTGCGGAACTTCAGCCACTCGGCTTCGTTCGAGTGGGCCATGATGAACCCGTTGAACGGCATCGCCGGCAGCGCTTCGGTCCCCTTGAAGTTGCCCTCCTGTGTCGCGGTCAGGATCGGATTGAGCACCTTCAGCGGCGCCTTGAACATCTCGACGAACTCGACGCAGCGCGGCGACCCCAGGCACAACGCCCCCGAATAGCTGTACGCATCGGGGTCGTCCTGCGCGTAGCGCTCGAGCATTCGCAGGTCGACCTTGCCGACCAGCGCCGAGATGTCCTGCGTGTTCTCGTCGCCCGGCTCGGTCTTGACGATGCCGATCTGGTTCAGCACCGAAGGCATCACGCGAACGACGCGGAACTTGGTCACGTCGCCCTTGTACTCCCGCAGCCGCTTCAGCGCCCACGGGCTCGCGATACCGGTCAGCGCGCGGCGCGGAATCCCGTAGCGATCCTCCAATTGCGAGCCGAACTTGTCGCGGTCGAACAGACACAGCGGGTTTTCCAGCAGCGGCGAGACCCGCCCCGACAGCGAATCCTTCAGCGCATAGATCGGGAACTTCTCGCACAGCTTCTTGATCTTCTCCGCCAAAGACGACTTGCCGCCGCCGACCGGGCCCAGCAGATACAGAACCTGCTTGCGTTCCTCGAGCCCCTGCGCCGCGTGCAGGAAGTACGCGTACAGGGACATCAGCGTCTCTTCCATGCCGTAGAACTCGCTGAACGTGTCCCAGGTCTGGATCACGCGGTTCTGGAAGATGCGCGACAGTCGCGGGTCCTCGGCCGTGTTGACGAGCTTCGGCTTACCGATCGCTTCGAGCACGCACTCGTGCGCCGACGCATACGCCATGCGATCGGTGCGGCACAGGTTGAGGAAGTCCTCCAGCGACATCTCCTCTTCCTGCGCCTGGGCGAATCCATCGCGAAAGGCGGAAAACACTTCGGTCCGTTCTGTCATGCAACCTCCTATGGTCGTCGCGCAGGCTTTCGCCTGTCTGCTACAACGCGCCGGGTCCGCAACCCGGGGGACAGCGCGCCGCGACGAGCCACGCTTACCCTAAGACATCCCCATGCGTGCGGATGTTTCGAAAAGAACGGCGATTGTTCTTATAGTCCTTCCCGCGGAAGGCGGGCGGACACGTTTGCGTCCGGCAGCGATGCTGCGGACACGGCAGACAGCGCGCTCCCTCGCCTACAACGACTGGCGGGGTTCGATCCAGCCCATCCACCAACTGAACCAGATGATCACGAGCAGCGTCACCGACAGCGCGACGCGAACCGTCAGCGCGTTGACCGTGCGGTTCGTCGCGCCCTTGTCGCGCAACAGGAAAAAGAGTGCGGAGCCGAGCGCCGACAGGATGCCCAGAAACGCGACCCCGATGAAGACCTTCATGCCGGATGCCACTGTGACCGGCCCATTATGTCACCGACGCGGCACGGTGGTCGCGTGAAGCGCGCACGACGGGCGCTCGTCGTACTGGTCGCGGCCGGCGTCGGGATTGCCGCGGCCGTTTCGCTGGGCAACTGGCAGCTGCACCGGGCCGAGCGCAAGCTCGAGCTGCAGGCGCAGCGGGATGCGGCCGACCGCGCCGCCGCCGCCGAGGTGACGGCGGGCGATCTCGCCGGGCTCGCGGGGCGCACGCCGCTGCGCGTGAAGCTGCGCGGGCGTTTCGTGCACGAGCAGACGGTCTGGCTGGACAACCGGATGATGGACGGCCGCGCCGGCTTCTTCGTCGTCACCCCGCTGAGGCTCGAGGGGACCGGGATCGCGGTCCTGGTCATGCGCGGCTTCGTCGCGCGGGATCCGGCCGACCGGCAGCGCCTGCCCGTGATCGGCAAACCGCAAGGCGAGGTCGTCGTCGAAGGGATCGCGCTGGCGGAGGCGCCGCGGCTACTCGACCTCGGCGCCGGGCCGCCGCCGGGTCCGCTGCCGGCGATTTGGCAGAATCTCGACTACGCCGCGTTCGAACACGCGAGCGGGTACCGCGTCGCGCGGATCGTCGTTCAGCAGACTTCGGACAGCGGCGACGGCTTGGCCCGCCACTGGCCGCGGCCGTCGACCGGCGTCGAGAAGCATCGCGGTTACGCGTTCCAGTGGTACGCGCTTGCCGCGCTGCTCGCGGTCCTGGCGGCGGTCGCGGTCTTCCGCGCGCGCACGCACTCGGAGAAGGCAACTTCGTGAACGCGACGACGAATCCGACGCCCGCATCGCACTGGCGCCGCAACGGAACGCTGTACCTGCTGCTGGCCGTCTGCGTCGCCCCGGTGCTCGCGGCGTACTTCGCTTACTTTTTTATCCCGCCCTCGGGCCGCACCAACTACGGCGATCTCGTGTTGCCGCAGCGCCCCACACCGGCGCTGGGTCTCACGCGGCTCGACGGCACTCGTGTCGAGACGGCGGCGTTGCACGGGCGCTGGGTGATGCTGCATGTGGATGAGGCCGCGTGCGGCGCCGCCTGCCGGCGCAAGCTGTGGAACATGCGGCAGGTACGGCTCACGCAGGGCAAGGACCGAGACCGGATCGAGCGCGTCTGGCTGATCACCGATGCGGCGCCGCTCGAGACGACGCTGCTGCGCGAGTACGATGGGACGCTGTTCCTGCGGGCGAACCGCGCCGAGCTCGATGCATTCCTCGCATTGCCGGCCGAGCCGGGCTCGCGGCTCACGGACTACATCTGGCTCGTCGATCCGCTCGGCAACCTGATGCTGCGCTGGCCGAAGAACGAGGATCCCAACGGCATGAAGAAGGACCTGACCAAGCTGCTGCGCGCTTCGCGCATCGGCTGACGGACGACGATGGATGCCGCATCGTTCGGCTGGCTCGCGCTGAAGGCGCTTGCCGTAGCGGCGCTGCCGCTTGGCTATGTGCTGCTGACGCGCGATCCGAACAGGTACCAGAAGCTGGCCTGGGTCACCGCATTCCTCACGCTCGATCTCGTCATGTTCGGCGGCTTCACGCGGCTGACCGACTCCGGCCTCGGCTGCCCGGACTGGCCCGGCTGCTACGGCCACTCGAACCCGCTGTCGGCCGGGGAGGAGATCCGCGCCGCGGAAACGGCGCAGCCGACCGGGCCGGTGACGATGACGAAAGCGTGGATCGAGATGCTGCATCGCTACTTCGCGATGGGGGTCGGGATCCTGATCATCGTGCTGATGGTGCAGGCCTGGTTGCGCTGGCGGCGTGATCCCTCGCGACCGCCGTGGCTCGCGACCGCGATCTTCGGTGCGGTCTGCCTGCAGGGCGCTTTCGGCGCATGGACGGTGACGATGAAGCTGCAGCCGGCGATCGTCACTGCGCATCTGCTCGGCGGCGTCGGACTGCTCGGGCTGCTCGTGTGGCTTGCGTTGCGCGAGGGGGCGGACCGCCCCACTGCGCCGGCGGCCGCGGCGCTGCGCTGGCCGGCCGCCCTCGCGCTCGCCGTTCTGGCCATCCAGATCGCGCTCGGCGGGTGGGTCAGCACGAATTACGCGGTCATGGCGTGTCCGGACTTTCCCCTTTGCCAGGGGCGCTGGATACCGGACATGGACCTGCGGCACGGCTTCACCGTGTGGCGCGATCTGGGCCGCACCGGCGGTGGCGAGCTGATCCCGTTCCAGGCGCTCGTCGGCGTGCATTGGGCGCACCGGACGTTCGCGTATCTGGTTTTCGCGCTGGTAGGCTGGCTCGCCTGGCGCGCCTGGCGGCTGGGGGGTGTGTCGCAGCTCGCTCGCCTGCTCGCGGCGCTGCTTGCGTTGCAGTTCGTGACCGGCCTGTCGAACGTCGTCCTGCAGTGGCCGCTGCTGCTGGCGGTGCTGCACAACGGCGGCGCGGCGGCCCTGGTCGGCGTGCTGGTGACGCTCAACTACCGCGTGCATCGCGCAGCGGTGCGCGCGGTCACCGCGCCAAGCGTCGCGCCGGCCGCGGCCCGGGCGGGCGGGTAAACTCGCGCTCCTTCGCCGCATCCGTCCCGCCGAGAACGCTTCAGCATGCACGCTCCCGCCGGCCGCACCGACGTCACGCTGCTGCCGCGCCTGGCGCGGCAGTATTGGCTGCTGACCAAGCCGCGTGTGACCCAGCTCGCGCTGTTCTGCGCGGTCATCGGAATGTTCCTGTCGACCACCGAGCTGCCGTCGCCGGCGCTGGTGGCCAAGGCGACGGTCGGCATCTGGCTGCTCGCCGGCGCGGCGTTTGCCGTGAACTCGATGATCGAGCGTCACATCGACGCGCGGATGGCGCGCACGCGGATGCGCCCGCTCGCGCGCGGCGAGATCACGCTGCCGCAGGCGGTGGTCTTTTCCGGGATCATCGGCGGCGCGGGCATGTGGGTGCTGTACGCGCTCGTCAATCCGCTGACGATGTGGCTGACGTTTGCGACCTTCGTCGGCTACGCGGTTGTCTACACGGTGCTGCTGAAGCCGTACACGCCGCAGAACATCGTCATCGGCGGCATGAGCGGCGCGATGCCGCCGGTGCTCGGCTGGGCGGCGGTGACCGGCAGCGCGCCGGCCGAGGCTTGGCTCCTCGCGCTGATCATCTTCGTCTGGACGCCGCCCCACTTCTGGGCGCTCGCTCTGTACCGGCTCGACGACTATCGCAAGTCGGGACTGCCGATGCTGCCGATCACGCACGGCCCGGAACTGACCCGCCTGCACATCCTGCTGTACACGATCGTTCTGGTGGCGACGACGCTGCTGCCGTACGCGATCCGCATGGCAGGCTGGATCTATCTGGCTGCCGCGCTCGCCCTCGGCGCGGTGTTTCTGCTCTACGCCTGGCGGCTGTATCGCCGCTATAGCGATGCGCTGGCGCGCGCCACCTTCAACTACTCGATCGTCTACCTCGCGGCGCTGTTCGCGGCGCTGCTGGTCGACCACTACATTGCCTGACGGAACGGCGCCGCGGCAAAGGCGATCGAACCGGGCCCGATGAGAATCCTCTTCGCTCTGCTTGGTGCCGTGCTGCTCGCCGCCTGCGACAGTGCGCCGAAGTTCAACAGCGTCGACATCACCGGCGCCGGTTACGCGCGCGAGCTGGCGTTGACCGACCACACCGGAGCCCGGCGCACGCTGGCCGACTATCGCGGCAAAGTCGTCGTGGTGTTCTTCGGGTTCACGCAATGCCCGGACGTGTGTCCGACCACGCTTTCCGACCTGGCGCAGGTCAAGCGCAAGCTGGGCGCCGACGGCGAGCGGCTTCAGGTGCTGTTCGTCACCGTCGACCCGGAGCGCGATACCCCGGCGGTGCTCGCGCAGTACGTGCCGAGCTTCGACCCCGGCTTCGTCGGCCTGTACGGGACGCCCGAGGAGATCGCGAAGGCGGCCAAGGAGTTCAAGGTCTTCTATCAGAAGGTGCCCGGCAAGACCGCGACCTCGTACACGATCGACCACACCGCCGGCAGTTACGTGTTCGACAAGGAAGGCCGCGTGCGGCTGTTTTTCAGGCACGGGCAGGGCGTCGATCCGATCGTCGCCGATCTGAGACGCCTGCTTTGAGCGCTGGTCAGCCCGGCGGGTCGTGCGGATCGCGCCGCTCGGCGCGGTGTTGGATCAGCATCAACGCAGCGGCGCGCGACACGATCGCGGCGCGCGAGTCGGCACCGAGGTGCGCTCGAACCGCGGCCGCAGTTCCCCGCAGTTCCCGGGACAGCGCAAGCAACTGCGCGACCTCCGGGTGCGCGTCAGCCGCAAAGCGCGCTTCGGCGCGCCGCACGTAGTCCTAACTGCGTATTTCAGCGATCGCGGACGGCTGTTTCAGTTTGATCGCGGACGGCGTTTCAGCGTGATCGTGGACGGCATTTCGCGGTGATCGCGGCCGGGCACGGATGCGCGCAAGCGATGTTGGCAATG
>JBFMFC010000039.1:0-34755 GCA_040752195.1 Pseudomonadota bacterium
GCACGCGCGTGGCCTCGATGTTCCCCAACGCGGCCTCCTGCCTGCGCCTGGTCTCGGCCCTGCTGACCGAGTTCGACGAGGAGTGGATGACCGGAAAAATCTACCTCACCATGAAACCCTGACCACCGACTCCGGATGAATCGCTCAGCCGCGATTTACAGAAAAGAAGTTGCTCAGCCGTAGCGCTTCAGGCATGAACCCTTCGGCAAGTGCGATGCGGGCTTCCTCTCCGCCCGTGAAGTCGTCTTCCGCGTGCGGGCAAACCGTCTCAACGAATCCGATTGCTTCGATCAGTGCGTTCAATGCGGTGACTCCTCTTGTGACGCCCGACACTGCGGTTCGGCGGCGGCGCACAGTGCCGTCGGCTGCATGCTGTCGTTGGGCGGAAGCACGCCCCTGCCTATCGTTTCCTCTTCCCGCCTGAAGCCTTCGCCCTCTTGTTGTAGTCGAGCGCCAACCCCACCCAGTAGTCAAGTCCGCCCTTCGTTCTGAGGGCCTCTGCATCGACGAACACATAGCCCCGGTACTCTCGCCCCTTCATGACCACGGTCCGACTGCCTTTGTGTTCCAGCGCAGCATCGTGCAGAACCGGATCGATGCGGCACATGATTCGGTCAGAACGCGCGCTGAGACACATCTTGCCGTCAACCATAAACGCCGTGCTCCCGAACATCCTCTTCTCTTTGACGTCGGAGACGTGTGCCAAGGCCGCCCTGACCCGACTCAAAAAGCTGTCATCGCCTGCCATTTGACTTTCCGCTTTCTGCTACTTGGGAAAAGGTGCACTATCAAAATAGATGTCAAACGAGACAATCTTGCCTTCTCGCACTTCAAAGACTTCGGCGACGTGACTCTCGAAGGCCGAACCACGAGGCGGCTGGAGTTCGTATCGGGTTAAGGCGCAGGCCTTGTTTGCATCAACCACCAGGTCCTTGACCTTCAAGGCGGTGATCATGGAGTAGAAGCGTTTCGTCGCTTCGAGGTACGCCGCCTTTCCGGTAACCCGCTTGATGGGACTGGTGTAGCTGGTGAAGATCATGTCATCTGACAGGAAGGTCTCCCAGTCTTTCTTCTGTTTGAGACTGTTGAAGTATGCTTGGATTGTGTCTCTGGTTGTCATGTCGTTTCTCCTTTCTGCGGGTGGCGGCCGCCCGACGTTCAAGGTGACCGGCGCTGCGCGGTTTCATCGCGCGGCGTTCAGCGGTCGAAGCGAACAGGGTCGACGGCACGGTTCGCGACGCGGAATCACCTGGATGATGCCTTCTGCGCCAGGAATTTACGCACGGCCGGGTCTTCGCACAATCCAATCGCGCGGCTATAGGCGCTGGCAGCCTCATTGCCCCGGCCCATCCGCCGGAGCAGGTCTGCGGCGAGTGCCCAGTAGGGCTGATAGTCTTTTACGGACTCCGCAGGGATTGTCTCGAGGAGCGTCCATCCCGACCTCGCATCTCGCGCCTCAGCAACGGCCGCTGCTCGACTGACGAGCGTTCCAATCGTCGGCGCAAGGCGCACAAGCGAGTCGTACAGGCAGGCAATCGCCTGCCAGTCAGTGGTGCCGGTCAAGAGTCGCCGGGCATGCAGGGACTGGATCGCTGCGAGGAGCTGAAAACGCCCAATCCGCCTGGCTTTTTCCGCCTCGGCCAGATTCGATTCGGCTTCCTCGATCAATAAGTTGTCCCAGCGCGCTACGTCTTGCTCGGAGAGAGGGATGTAGGCTCCAGCCTCGTTCCGCCGTGCCTCTCGACGCGCTTCGCAGTGGAGCATCAAGGCGAGCAATCCGTGAATTTCCGGTTCGCGAGGCATTAGCTGCCGGAGCAGCCGCCCCAACTCTATGGCCTCGATGGCAAGAGACTTCTGCCGCTGGTCGGAGCCGGCGCGGTCGCCCCATCCGCTGCCATATGCCGCATAGATTGCCTCTAACACGGCATCGAGACGTGTCGGCAACTCTCTCTCTTCAGGCACTTCGAAGCGAATTCCCGCATCACGTATCTTCGCCTTGGCTCGAGCAAGCCGCTGGCCCATGGCGCATGGCTGCACCAGGAACGCCGACGCAATTCGGACGGCCGGCAGACCAAGCACTGTCTGAAGCATCAGCGGCGTGCGCACCGCTGCGGCTATCGCAGGGTGGGCACACACGAACAAGAGTTTGAGCCGTTCGTCGGGGAAGGCAATGGAGTCGGCGGCGATTTCGACCGCCTCGTTCACAGCATCAAGGAGGGCGGGTGCCACAGCGGCATGCAGGTTGGCGTGACGCGCCCAATCGATCAAACGACGACGCGCGACCACCAGAAGCCAAGCCTCTGGCTTGGCGGGAACGCCAACTCTCGGCCAAGTTTCCATTGCGGCGCAAAAGGCGTCGGCAAGAGCGTCTTCGGCTGCCGCGATGTCGTGCGATCGAGCCGAGAGCAGGGCGATGAGCCGCCCGTAGGACTCGCGCGCCACAACCTCGACGGCGTGACGCGCGTTTGGATTCCTCGGCAAGGCCGCCGTCATTCCAAGGGGGGAAGAACAGGCCTGACTTCGATCACGCGGCCGGGCAGGCGGGGGAAACGGGCTGCCCATTCCATTGCAGCGTCGAGATCCGACACCTCAACTATGAAGAAGCCGCCAAGTTGCTCCTTGGTTTCCGGATAGGGACCATCCTGTACGAGGCGTTCCTCTCCGCGATATCTCAAGGTCGTTGCCGTCTCCGGCGGCTGCAGCCCCGCGCCACCTGCCATAACACCAGCGTCCGTGAGTGCCTTCATGTAGTGACCCAGATCAGCCCAGAAAGCATCTTTCCTCTTCGCATCCGTGCGCGCGGCGAAGTTGTCCGCGGTTTCGTAACAGAGCAGTGCGTATTTCACAATTGTCCTCCCATGGGTAAGGGCGCAAGGTGCGCTCACTGCAATGACGGCTCAGCCGAGTGCATTTCGACATTATCCGGCGAAATTTTTCAACCTGGTGCACAGGCCCACGTCAAAGGTGATACGCACAACGGCCTGCCCTTCGCCTGCGCCGCGAAGCGCAGCGAAGCGGCGTCGGGTGCAAGCCGGTGTTCGGCCGTGTCGGCTTAGAGGAACTTGCTCGCCAGCTTATAGGTTTGTTCAATGCCCTTGCTGGCCATCTTCCAGGTCTCAAGTTCGGCCTTCACTAGGGCTTTGTGTTTTCGGCTGATGTCTCGCAACGCATTCCCAACTGACTTGCGAACGTATTCACTGTCGTCGTCGCGTAGTTGACTCAACAGCCTTGTGGCGGTGTCTGGATGGTCTCGAAAATATGGCTTCCTCGTCCAAACTCTCAGCCCTTCTGCCGCGGCTCGCCGAACATTTGGATTTGAGTCGGCCAGCCAGTCTTCAATCACAGGCAGCGCACGCTCATAGCCCATGTCGGCACAATACCTATCGAAGGCTTGCGCTAACATCTCCTGCACCCGCCAATCCCCGTCTTTGCTCACACGGCTTCGCAGAAGGTTTAGGCTATCGTCCGACTGTGCAGCCAGTCGGCCACAGACCAACGTCGCGAGCATTCGGGCTTGATGAACTTCTGAGGCAAGCAGCCTCGTCGCCACGCGAAGGCTGTCGTGGGTGGTGCCACTGCCGACAACTTCATCGGCGACGCGCCTGATGTCGGTGAAGCCATGCTGAGTTTTCTGAACTCGCTGGATGAGTTCCTCAATCGTGTCCATCATGTTTACTCAGAGTCAATGGTGGCGAGCGCTGTGGGCAGGACTTGCGCAACGCTTTGACCTGCGGCAGGCAAGCCCAGGAGAATCGCGCTAATCACTTCGTCACGCGAAGCGCCGGCTTGTTTGGCCAAGCGAACGTAGAGGGGAACGCTGGACCAACTCGGCTTGGTGCTTCACGGGAAGTTCGTGAGTGCGGTCGATCACCGCTTTGTGCTCAGCAGTCCCGCCTTGGTGAGCGCGCCGGCTAAGAACTCAATCTCCAACGCCTGCTGCCCGATCTTGGCGTGCAGTTCCTTGACGATCGGCAACAGTTCGGGGGCTCGGCTGCGTCGGCGCCAAACACCTGGGCCGCGCGCTCGACCAGTTGCGTCTTCCAGGTCGACACCTGGTTCGGGTGGACCTGGTAATGCTGCGCGACCTCGGCCGCCGTCTTGTCGCCGGCGAGCGCCGCCAGCGCAACGCGCGCCCTGAACGCGGGGCTGTGGTTTCTACGGGACTTCTTCACTGTTCTGCTCCTCGGGGATCGGTCCCCATGCGGGTCTACGGGAGCAGTTCTATCACCTTATTGACAATCCGCTAAATGCGTGACAACCGTTGCGTACCCTTGTGCGTTGAGTCGACAGGTCATCTGTCGAGGGCGACGCATGGCGACGAAACGGGACTTGGAAGCGATCGAGGCGCGCCGCATCGAGGGGGCACGCCTGCTCAAACGGAAGGTGCCGCAGGCGGAAGTGGCGCGTCGGCTCGGGGTTTCGCGGCAATCGGTCAGCCGGTGGGCGCAGCAGTTGGCAGCGGTCAACGGTGCCGTCGGCAAGCTCAAGGGCAAGCGGCTGGGGCGACCGCGGCGACTCGATGCCGCCCAATGCGCGAGGCTGCGCGAAGCGCTGCTCAAAGGCGCGCTGCACGCCGGCTTTCCGACCGAGCTGTGGACGGTCAAACGGGTGCGGGTACTGATCAAGCGGCAGTTCGGCATCGCGTACAGCAACACCGGCTGCTGGGAGCTGCTGCGCGGCCTCGGGTTCTCGCCGCAGAGGCCACAGAAGCGGGCACTGCAGCGCAACGAGCAGGCGATCGCCACCTGGAAGCGCAAGACGTGGCCGGCGCTAAAAAAAACGCCAAACGCCAAGGGCGAACCATCGTCTTCATCGACGAGTCGGGGCTGTCGGAGAAGTGCCCCGTGACGCGCACCTGGGGCCTGCGCGGGCGCACCCCGGTCATCCAGCAAAGCTTCACCTGGAAACAGATGTCGGCCATTGCCGGCCTTTCCTGGTGGCGCTTTTACTTCCGCTTCGTCGACGGCGCGGTCAGGAGCGAACAGATCATCGAGTTCCTCGCCGCGCTCAAGCGGCAGATCCGGCGCAAGCTGCTGATCGTCTGGGACGGTGTGGGCGCGCACAAAAGCCGACGCGTGCGCGATTGGCTCGAACAGCAGCACGGCCGCATCGCGATCGCCTTCCTGCCGCCCTACGCCCCCGAACTGAATCCGGTCGAGGCGATCTGGGCCTACCTGAAGAAGCACGAGATCGCCAACCTGTGCCCGACCCATCTCGCACAGATCAGCGACTTCGCGCGACGTCGCCTGCAGTCGATGCAACGTCGGCCAAAACTCATTCGCGCCTTCTGGCAGCAAGCTGAACTCGCACTGTGATCCGTCACCCATTTATCGGATTGTCGATAAACGGTGTTCAAAAAAGCGCGACCAGCTCTACCCCCCTTCGGGTCCGCTCACACGGCAGAGTCTCCACTTGTCGCCGCGTTCAGTTTTCCGGCGCCACCTCTTTGCACGTTCACGCGCTGTGGCTGAGACGGTCGAACTTGTCCATCGAGATTCTTCCTTTCGTGTGCCTGGCAGCTCACGACCGGAAGTCTCTTCGATGGACACCCCTTCATACGTCGGACTCCTACTGCCTCCCCGGCAAAGCCGGGGGGCCTCCCGTTGGCAGCTAGGCCGCGTCGGCCGCGCGCACTGCGGCGATGTAGCCCAGTGCACGCGCATGGGCGGCACCCCGAACGTCGGCCGCGGGCGCGTCGCGCAGCAGCCGCTCGACCCGCCCGCGCTCCTCGGCGGCGGGATCGCCCAGATCGGGCAAGACGCTCAGCGCCTGAATGAGCTGACATCGAACCGCTCCATACACGCAACGTTTCCCGGCACCACGGCTCCTTTTCTCAGACATGGGCGTCGATTCCAAGATACAGTCGCGCCATCGCCTCGTCGCGCAGCAGATCGTCGGCGCGCCCGGCCATTACGACCGTTCCCTGATCAAGAATGCAGCCGCGATCGCTGATCGCCAGCGCTTGGCGCGCGCGCTGCTCGACCATCAGCACCGCGACGCCGAGCGCGGGCAGCGCGCGCACGCGCTCGAACACGCGCTGTACCAGCGCGGGCGCGAGCGCAGCCGTCGGCTCATCAAGCACCAGCACCTTGGGATCGCGCACGAGCGCACGCGCGAACGCAAGCTGCTGACGTTCGCCGCCGGACAGGCTCCCCGCAAGCTGCGCGAGCCGATCGCGCAGCGCCGGAAAGGCGGCGAGCACGCGTTCGAGGTCGGCGAGCGCGATGCGCCCTCCGGCGGCGACGTGCAGGTTCTCCATGACGGTCATGTGCGGGAACACGTTGGCGACCTGCGGCACGCAGCCGAGGCCCGCAGCGACGCGCGCCTCCGCCGGCAGCGCGGAAAGCTCCCGGCCGGAGAGCTGAACCGTGCCGCGCGCCCGCGGCAGCAGCCCGAAGATGCCCTTCAGCAGCGTCGACTTTCCCGCGCCATTGGTGCCGGCGATCGTCACGATCTCGCCCGTGTCGACGTCCAGGTCGACGCCCCGCACGATGTCGGTCGCGCCGTAGCCGCCGCACATGCCGCGGATCTCGAGCAGTGCCATCAGACAACTCCGCCCATGTAGGCCGCCTGAACGCGCTCGTCCTGCAACACCACGGCCGGTGCGCCGTCCGCGATCACGCGGCCCTGGTCCATCACGATCAGCCGTGGCACCAGGGAGCTCAACACCTGCAGGTGGTGCTCGATCACGACCAGCGCGATGCCGCGCGCGTGGATCGCGCGCAGCACGTGCAGAAGCTGCTCGACCAGCACCGGATTGACGCCGGCGAAGGGCTCGTCGAGCAGTAGGCACTTCGGCGTGCGCATCAGCGTGCGGCCGAGCTCCAGCAGTTTCTTCTGTCCGCCGGACAGGTTCGCGGCGATCCGGTCGCGCACGACCGCGAGCCCCACCAGCGCCAGCACCTCGTCGGCGCGCCGCGCGATCTCGGCCTCTTCACGGCGCGCGGCAGCGCGCGCGAACCACGCCGCGCGCAGCGTCTCGTGCGCGCTCGGCGCCGCCGCGAGCAGGTTTTCCAGCACGGTCAGGCGACCGAACTCGCGCGGGATCTGGAACGTGCGCGCCAGTCCGAGCCGAGCACGCGCGCTCGGCGCCAGCCGCGTTACCGGATGGCCGTCGAACGCAATCGAGCCGTGCGACGGCGTGACCTGACCCGCGATCGCCGCGAACAGCGTGGACTTGCCCGCGCCATTGGTGCCGGCGATACCGACGATCGAACCGGCCGCAACGTTGAGCGACACGTCGTCGACGGCGCGAAAGCCGTCGAATTCGACGCGGAGTCCGCGCACGTCGAGCATCAGCGCTGGGTCCGTCCGAAGATTCCCTGCGGCCGGAACATCACGAAGGCGATCAGCGCAAGTCCAACGACCGCGAGCCGCACGCTGGCCATCTGCACTTCCGCCACGCCGGGAAGCACGTCGCGGATGAAGCGCGAGCCCTCGAGGAACGCGACCAGCAGCAGCGTGCCGGCGAGCGCGCCGCGCATGGAGCCGACACCGCCCAGGATGACGCTCATCCACACATAAAATGTTACGAGCGGAGCGAACTGGTCGGGCGAGATGAAGGTGAGGAAGTGCGCGTAGAACGCGCCCGCCACGCCCGCCAGCGCGGCACCGAACATGAAGACGCGGATCTTGTACAGCGCCGGATCCTTGCCCAGCGCAACCACCGCGACTTCGTTGTCGCGGATTGCACGCAGCAGGCGCCCGAACGGGCTCGATTTCAGCAGGTGCGTGGCCCACGCGGCCAGCGCTACTGCGGCCAGCAGCGCCAAGAAGACCGCAAGGTCGGAGCGCACGAGCGTGCCCGCGGCAAACAGCTTTGGAATCCCCGGCAGACCCTGCACGCCCTGCGTCAACGCGCGCTCCTCTTGGATCACCAGCCGCACCGTCTCGGAGAAGCCGAGGGTGGCGATCGCCAGATAGTCCTCGCGCAGCCGCAGCGCGGCGAGACCGAGCGGAACCGCGGCCAGCGCGGCAACGACCGCGGCCACGGCGAAGGTCACCGGCAACGGCCAGCCGCGCAGCGCGAGCAGCGCCGAGGCGTAGGCGCCAAGCGCGAAGAACGCGACGTGGCCGAAGTTGATCAGACCCGTCTCGCCGTACTGCAGATTCAGTCCGATCGCCAGCAGCGCGTAGATCAGGACCACCGTGCCGACGGCCAGAAGATAGGCGTCCATCAGCGCACCAGTTCCGGCCGGCCGAACAGTCCCGCGGGTCGGAACAGCAGAACGACGAACAGCACCGCGAACGCGACCGCGATCTTGTACGTCGGCCCGACGATCGGCACCGACAACTCCTGCGCCACGCCCATCAGCAGCGCGCCCGCGACGGCGCCGCCGGGGCTGCCGATGCCGCCGAGGATCATCGCGGCGAACGCAGGCAGCAGCAGTTCCCAACCGAGCTCGGGCATCACCACCGACTTCACGCCAAGCAGCACGCCGCCGATTCCGGCGAGCGTTCCGGCGAGCGCCCACAGCAGCCACATCAGCCCGTGCGATCGGATGCCGGACAGGCGCGCGAGATCCGGGTTGTCGGCCACCGCGCGCAGCAGCCGGCCGCTGCGACCGAAGCGCAGCCACCCAAACACCAGTGCAAGGACGACGAGCGCGACGGCGGCGATCGCAAGATCGTTCGGCAGCAGCCGCACGCCGCCGAAGTTCCATGCGCGCACCAGCGGCAGGTCGAACGTGCGCTGCTCGTGCCCGACCGCGAGCGTGATCAGGCTGCGGATCAGGAATGCGAGCCCGATCGATGCGAGCAGGCTCGCGACCATTGCGGCGCTGCCGAGGCGCCGGAAGATCAGTTGGTAGGCCGCCATCGAGACCAGCGCGCACACGATCACGGCGGGCGCAGTGGCGAGCGCGAGCGCGACGATCGGACCGCCGGGCGCACTGGCCAGCGCGCCATGCACGCCGACAGCGACATAGGCGCCGAGCGTCATCATGTCGCCGCTGGCTGCGTTGGGAAACCGCGCGATCGCCATCACTAGGGTGAGCGCGAGCGCCGGCAGCGCGATCACCGCGCCTTCGATCAGTCCGTTGATGACGAGGTTGGCGACCTCGACCAACGTCATGGCCGATAGTCGGCCGGGATCGAGACCACGTCGCGGCGCACGAGCTGACCTTTCTCGATCACGTACACACCGAAGTCTGGCGACACGTCGCCGTACTGATCGAAGTCCAGCTTGCTCGACGCGCCTTCGTAGTTGATCTTCTGCTTCCTGGCCAGCAGCGCCTTGCCTTCGGCGAACGTCGATACTGGCGTTCCGGGTGGATTGGCGACTTCGCGGATCTTCGCGTTGATCTGCGTAACCGATGCGTTCGCACCCGCGGCTTCCATCGCCAGCGCCAGCACGATCACCATGTCGTACGCCATCGGTGCGTACACGTTGGTGAGCGCCGAGCGGCCCATCGCCTTCGTGTAGGCGGCATCGAAGTGCTTGAACGCCGCGCCACTCTCGTTCGACACGGTATCGACCGAGATGATGCCTTCGCACACCTCGGCGCCGAGCGCCTTCACGAGATCCGGGTTCGCAGCCCAGCCCGGGATGATCCATGCGTTCTTGTCGCCGCTCTGGAACCACTCGCGGATGATGATCGTCGTGTCCGGCAGGTAAGAGCCGGTGACGATCACGTCGGGTTTCGCCGCCAGCACCTTCTGCAGCTCGCTGCGATAGCTGGGGCGGTTCGGTTCGTACACCACGCTGGCGACGACCTTGCCGCCGCGCTTCTCCCAGGCCTTGCGGAAGCCTTCGGTGTTGCCGATGCCCGAGGCATTGTTGAAAGCCATCGTCGCCGGCCGCTTGAAGCCGCGCTTGGTCGCGATCTCCGCGAACGCCGCACCGAAGCGGTCATTGGTGGCCTGATAACGCCACACCAGGTCCTTCTTGTCGAGGGTCGAGATCGCCGGCGCGCCGGAGACGTTCATCTCGATGATGTTGGCCTCGTCAGTCAACGGCATCACCGCGAGCGTGACGCCGGAGGCCCAGGTACCGAGGATCGCCTGTACCTTGTTCACGTCGATCAACTTCTTCGCGGCCAGGACGGCGGCGTCGGGCTTGGTCTGCGTGTCTTCGGCAAATATCTCAAGCTTGCGCCCGCTCGCACCGCCGGCGGCGTTCACCTCTTCGGCCGCCAGCAGGATCGCCTTCTGCATGCCCGGGCCGTAGGGGCTGCCAGCGCCGGTGATCGGATTCAGCGCACCGACGCGGAACGTGGCGCCCGCTTGGGCGACGGCAACGCGCGGCAGAGCCGCCGCCACGGCGGCA
Organism: Pseudomonadota bacterium; assembly: GCA_040752195.1. Lineage (GTDB taxonomy): Bacteria > Pseudomonadota > Gammaproteobacteria > Burkholderiales > Burkholderiaceae_F > DSNY01. Next base: position 10,268 of record JBFMFC010000039.1, read on the forward strand.
GCGAGCGGGGCGGCAATCAGGTCACGACGCTTGAGGGACATGGTGGGCTCCTTGTACGAGGTCCTTGTGGATGCGGCCCTCTTTCATGATCAACGACAGGCGATCTCCCTGGCCGCGCAGGATATCGACATTTTCGAGCGGATTGCCGTCGACGAGGAGAAGATCGGCGACCGCCCCGGGCGCCACGACGCCCAGTCGGCCGTCCATCCGCAGGACGTGCGCCCCGTGCAACGTGGCCGCGCGGACAGCCTCGGCGGCGCCGAGCACGCGCGCGCGCAGCGCGAACTCATCGCTCTGCAGTCGCTGTGACTCGCCGAGCAGGTCGGAGCCGTACGCCATGCGCACGCCGGCGTGCGCGAAGATCTCGAGCGAGCGCAGGCCGTTGACGCGCACCGCCTCGATCTTCGCCACTGCTTCGGGCGGAAATCCGAGCGTCGCACCTTCGGCGGCGAGCGCCTCGTAGGTCACCAGCGTCGGCACGGCGATCGCGCCGAGGTCGGCCATCACGCGCGCGGCGTCGGCATCGACGAGGTTGCCGTGCTCGATCGTGCGCACGCCGCAACGCACCGCGCGCACGATCGCGCGGGGCGTGTAGGCGTGCGCCATCACGTAGGTGTCGGCATTGGACGCCTCTTCGACGATCGCGCGGATCTCGTCTTCGCTGTAACCGAGAAAGTGGATCGGGTCGTTCGGCGATGCCACGCCGCCCGAGGCCATGATCTTGATCTGCGTCGCGCCCTTCTGGATCTCTTCGCGTGCCGCGCGGCGCACCGCGTCGATGCCGTCGGCGATGCGCGCGATCGCGCCGATGCGCGAAGTGCAGGCGCACGGATCGAGCGTGTCCCGCCGTTCGCGGAAGTCGCCGTGGCCACCGGTCTGGGACAGGCCCTTGCCCGAAGGAAAGATCCGCGGTCCCGCGATCAGCCCGGTCCGCGTCGCCTCGGCCAGAGAGAAGTCCGCGCCGCCGGCATCGCGCACCGTGGTGAAGCCGCGGTCGATCATCCCGCGCAGCAGCGGCACCGCGCGCAGCGCAGCCAGCACGTTCGGCATCTGCGCCATGCGCCCGAGATTGACGAGCGATGCGAGGCAGTGCACGTGGCAGTCGATCAGGCCCGGCATCAGCACCTTGCCGCGCGCGTCGATCCGGCGTGCGCCTGCGGCAACGATCGGCTGCGCCGATACCTCCGCAATGATCGCGCCGTCCACGCGCACGAAACGGTCCTTCAACAGCGCGCCCGCGGCGGCGTCGAGAACGTCCGCGTGCTCGAAAACGACCATAGCTCTGATGCCTCGACGGAATGATTAGACTTGGGCGCGGGGATTGTGTCCCTCGACCGATCGACCGAACAAGCGAATTCTCTGCGCCGAACCATGCGTCCGGCGCATAGTTGCACCCCCGGAGCCATGCGCCGCGTCTGTCCTCCATTGCACGAACTGCAAGCCTTCGACACAGTCGCGCGCCACCTGAACTTCTCCCGCGCGGCGACCGAGTTGTGCGTGACGCAGAGCGCCGTAAGCCGCCAGATCGCCTCGCTGGAGGGATTCGTCGGCATGACGCTGTTCCGCCGGCTCGGGCGGCGACTGGAGCTGACCGAGGCCGGACTGGCCTACCTGTCGCAGGTGCGCGCAGGGCTGGGCACGCTGGAAACAGCCACGGCGGAGCTGATGGTCCTGCGCGGCAAGGGGGGCGTGATCAACGTGTCTGTGCCGCCGACGTTTGCGTCGCAGTTCCTGATCCCGCGGCTGGCGCAGTTCCGCGCCGCGCATCCCGATATCTCGGTCAACTTCGTCCAGTACGCGCATTCGCACGACTTCACACGTGCCGAGGGCTTCGACGCCGCGATCCAGTTCGGCGAAGGCGTCTGGCCCGACGCCATCGCCGACTACCTGATCGGACGCGAGGTGGAGGTCGTGTGCGCGCCGGCATTCGCGCGTGCGCACAGGCTGCGCCGGCCGGCCGATCTGGCACAGGCGAATCTTCTGCAGCACACCTATGTGCCGAACGCATGGCGCGAATGGTTCGAACAGCAGAAGGTGCGCGGCGGAAATCCGCTCGTGGGTCCGCGCTTCGACCAGTACTCGCTGATCGTCAAGTCCGCAGTGCTCGGATTTGGCGTCGGGCTGGTGCCGCGTTGCCTGATTGAGGAAGAACTCGCGCGTCGCCAGATCGTCGCGCTATTCGACGGACCCTACACGGTCGCCCAAGGCTACTTCTTCTGTGTGCCGAGCGAGCGCCACAAGCTCGCCAAGGTGCAGCGTTTCCGCACCTGGTTGCTCGGTGCCGCGGCGGGGCGGGAAAGTGCGGCGCGTCCGCACCCGCGGCCGGCGCGGACTCGCGCCTGACGTGCGCGCCGTGTTTGAGTTCTCTGACTGCGTATTTCAGCGATCGCGGACGGCTGTTTCGGTTTGATCGCGGACGGCGTTTCAGCGTGATCGTGGACGGCATTTCGCGGTGATCGCGGCCGGGCACGGATGCGCGCAAGCGACGTTGCTCATGGTAGCGCAGCGATGACGCAGGCTTACTGGAATGGACGCCCCCTTTCTCGGCCGCCGCTGCTGCGGCGCAAGATTCCGATCGGGCGCTGTTGCCCGACTCGGCATAGGAGGCTGGACAGGACGATCGCCACCATCGGTCTGGACCTGGCGAAGAACGTGTTTCAAGTGCACGGCGTCGACGAACGCGGCGTGACCGCGCTGCGCAAACAGCTGCGGCGCGATCAGGTCGCCGCGTTCTTCGCGCGTCATCAGCCGTGCCTGATCGGCATTGAAGCCTGCGGTGGGGCTCACGACTGGGCGGCCAAGCTGACAGCACTCGGACACACCGTCAAGAGGATGGCGCCGCAGTTCGCGAAGCTCTATGTCAAGACCAACAAGAATGACTGCCTCGACGCCGAAGCGATCTGCGAAGCAGTGGCGCGGCCGAACATGCGATTCGTGCCGGTGAAGTCGCCCGAGCAGCAGTCGGTGCTTGCGCTGCACACGGCCAGACAGGGATTCGTGCACGCCCGAAGCGCCCAGGCCAATCAGATCCGTGGCCTGTTGCTCGAATTCGGGCTCGCCATCCCGCAAGGGATGCGTCCGCTGTACGACCGCGTACCGGACCTGATCGAAGACGCAACCAATGAGCTTCCTCTGCGCTTCCGGCACTTGATCGATCGGCTCTATCGGCATCTGAAGGAACTCGACCGCCAGGTTCAGGCGCTCGAGCGGGAGATCGAGCGGTGGCATCGCGGCAATGAGGTCAGCCGTCGACTCGAGACCCTCCCGGGCATCGGCCCGTTGACGGCGAGCGCGCTGGTGGCCAGCGCCGGTGATCCCCGCAACTTCAAGAACGCACGCCAGTTCGCTGCATGGATCGGACTGGTGCCGCACCAGAACTGCAGCGGTGGCAAGACGCAGTTGCTGGGCATCAGCAAGCGAGGCAACGTGTACCTGCGAACCTTGCTGATCCACGGCGGCCGCGCGCTCGTGCAACGGGCACGAACGCGGCCGGACTGGAGCACGACGTGGCTGGGCAGGCTGGTGACTCGCCGACATCACAACGTCGCTGCCGTGGCGATGGCGAACAAGAACGCGCGGCGCGCTTGGGCGATGCTGATGTCCGGTGCCGGATACGAGCCTCGCCACGTGCCCGCGCCGAACGCATAGCGACGCCGGTCTTCCGGCGCCGAAGACTCTTCCGCAGGTTGCTTTGGCAATCGATCGTTGATGGCAGGACAGGTAGGACCGGGGCTGGTCGAACCTGACGTGGATAACGAGCTTCGAGCTCGCAGAGTTGTAGAGGAACCAGCCAGCGCATTCCATCAGGGCCGAAGCGCCGCAGGCGTCTGAAGGTCGGATGTATGTCTGCAACCTCTTCCTGACTGCCGACAATGAGACAGAGCCTTGCAAACCGGGGGCGTCCATGTATGTCCACGGCGGGCGGCGTCGTGTCATTCGAATACGACGCCGGCCGGCGGTGGGCAACGCGTGGTGCTTCATTGCGCAGCCGTTGCGCGGCGTTCATGCGCGGCGCGCCGGCGCCGCTCGAATTCGCTCGGCGTCAGATACCCCAGCGACGACTGAAGCCGCTCGGTGTCGTCGTGGCCGAGGTACTCGACGATGGCTTGCGCCGCGTCGGTGCGCGTTCTGAATTCGACCCCGTGCACGCACTCGACCTTGACCGTGCCGTTGGCCCGCGCCATCGGCGCGTTGTGGCTGCGGCCGGCGCTGCGCGCCTTCACGTTTGTTGCGCTCACGTGAGCCTGCACCGAAACGTCGTTGTCCCAGCAGTCGCCCGCGCGGCTGATCGACACCGTGACGCCGCGCGCGGCCAGCACGTTGCGGTAGTCGTGCGCCGCGTACTGCGAACCGCGATCGGAGTGATGCACCCATCCGTCGGGCGGATCGCGCCAGCCCAGCGCCATGGCGAGCGCCGCCAAGGTCAAGTCCTGCGCCATCGAGTCGCTCATCGCCCAGCCGATGAACTTGCGGCTGAACAGGTCCAGGATCAGCGCCAGGTACAGCCAGCCCTCGGCGGTGGGCACGTAGGTCAGATCCGCGAGCCACTTCTGGTTGGGTGCGGTGGCCGCAAAATCGCGCGCCAGCACGTTCGGCGCCACGGCGTGGCCGTGCTTCGAGTCGGTGGTGACGACCCGGAACCGCCGGCGCTTGCGGCTTTGCAGGTCATGCTCGCGCATCAGGCGGCCGACGCGCTTTTCGTTGACCGGCCGGCCCAACGCGGCGCTGACTTCGCGCCGCATCCGCCGTCGTCCGTAACACCCCCGGTGCTTGCGCTGCCGACGCCTAATCTCGTCGATCAGCTGGGCATCGGTCTGCGCCCGTGCGGGGGCTGGGCGGACTCGCGCCGCGTACACGCCGCTGCGCGACACCCCGAGCAACTGGCACATCAGCGTCACGCTGTAGGAGTCGCGGTGCTGCTCGATCCAGGCGTACTTCACGTCTTCATTCGGGCAAAGCACACGCGGCCAAGAGAAGCCGCTGCTGCCTTTTTTAGGATCTCCTTTTCCAGCTTCAGCCGCGCGTTTTCCTGCCGCAGCCGCGCACACTCGGCCTGCAGATCATCCACCGGCTGCGCCGGCGGCCGCTTCAGCAGCGGCTGCCCGCGCTTGGCCCGGGCCACCCAGTTGGCCAAGGTCTTGGCCGACATCTCCAGGCTGCGCGCCACCTGCGGCACGCTGCGCCCACCGTCGAGCACCTGCCGCACCGCGGCCTCACGAAACTCGACCGTGTACTTCCGATCCGGTCCTGCTTTCATCGACGACCTCCACGAAGTCAAAGTACCAAACCTCGTGGCGTCCATTTTTCGGGGGACCAGATCAGAACATCCTGCCCCAATCACGTGTCCGCAGAAATCCCAGGCCGCAGCAGGCGGCAACGGCCGGTGCGCGAGAACGCACGCATGAACGCATGCCGGGAGACCCGGCACGGAAGATGCATGTGTTCCAGCTTGTATACCGTTCCGTGCACCAACAATGCGCAGCATCGAGTCCGGCCTGCTGACCCTCGAGGACTGGCGTCACGCGTACCTCAATGGCGCGCTGGTCCGGGACCTCGTGCCGGCCCGCGCGCGGCGCCTGTTTGACCAAGGCCCCGAGCAGGCCTGGATCCTTCAGGTCGACGATGACGCGATCGCGCAGCGCTGCACCGAGCTCGACGCCGTCGCGCTCGAGCACGAGGACCGCGCCGCGCTGTTGCGCGCGCTGCCGTTGTATGGCGTGCCCTTCGTCGTCAAGGACAACATCGACGTCGCCGGGCTCGCGACGACGGCCGCCTGCCCCGCATACAGCTACGTGCCGCACAGCAGCGCCACCGTGGTGCGCAAGCTGCTCGCGGCTGGTGCGGTGCTGCTCGGCAAGACCAACCTCGACCAGTTCGCAACAGGCCTCGTCGGCACCCGCTCGCCGTTCGGGGCGCCGGCGAGCGTGTTGGCCAAAGATCGCATCAGCGGTGGCTCGAGTTCGGGCTCAGCCGTGCTCGTCGGCCACGGCCACGTGCCGTTCTCGCTCGGCACCGACACCGCAGGCTCGGGCCGAGTGCCGGCCGGCTTCAACAACATCGTCGGCCTGAAGCCGACGCCCGGGCGAGTCGGCACCGTCGGTGTGGTGCCGGCGTGCCGCAGTCTGGACTGCGTCTCGATCTTCACCCTCACGGTGGAGGACGCGGCAGCCGTGCTCGCCGTCGTCGAAGGACCGGACACGTACGACGACTTCAGCGCCTTTGTACCCGGGCGCGTCGGCTGGCCGCAGTCGCCGCGCGTGGGTATCCCGCGCGATGCCGACGTGGACGATGACATCGGTTACGACGTCGCGTGGCGTGCCGCCTGCAACGCCCTGAGCGAGCTCGGCGTGACGGTCAAGAACATTGACTTCGGGCCCCTGCACGAGGTCGCGCGCCTGCTCTACGACGGGCCATGGATCGCGGAGCGACTCGCGGTCGTCGAGCCGCTGCTTGAAAGGCATCCGGAAGCCATTGATCCGACCGTCAAGGCGGTGATCGGCCGAGCACGCGAGCTCCGTGCAGTCGATACCTTTCGAGCGCAGTACGCGCTGCGTCGCGGTCAACAGGTGGCGCGCCGGATTTGGGACGAGGTCGATCTGCTGATGGTGCCCACGGCGCCGCGACACCCGCACTTCGACGAGGTCGCAGCCGACCCGATCGGCGCCAACGCTCGTTTGGGCGCATACACCAACTTCGTCAACCTGCTCGGCTGGAGTGCGCTCGCGCTGCCGGCCGGCTTCACGCCGAATGGTCTTCCGTTTGGCATCACGTTCATCGCCGCAGGTGGCGCCGACGCTGCCCTTGTACGCTGGGGCCGGCGATGGCAACAGGCCATGGCATTGCCGCTCGGCGGCACCGGGCAGCGGCGCTCGCCTGCCGAGCCGCCGTCGTGGCCCGCTGCCGAGCCGACGCTGCCGCTGGCCGTCGTGGGCGCGCATCTGAGCGGGCTGCCGCTCAACATCCAGCTGACCGAGCGCGGCGCGCTGTGGAGGGAGACGACGACCACCTCCGCTTACTACCGCCTGTACGCGCTGCCTGGCACGCGCCCTGCGAAGCCTGGCCTGCAGCGCGTGCCCGAAGGCGGCCATGCGATCGAAGTCGAGGTCTGGGACATGCCGCTCGCCCAGTTCGGCTCGTTCCTCGCGCTCGTGCCGCCGCCGCTCGCCCTCGGTTCGATCGAACTGGCCGACGGCCGCCACGTGCACGGTTTTCTCTGCGAAGCGTACGCCCTCGCCGATGCCCCCGACATCAGCCGCTTCGGGGGCTGGCGCGCCTACCTCGCATCCCTCTGACCCCTCGCCTCCTGGAGCCCATGCCATGGATCGTCGTGACTTCCTCACCGGCACCGCCGCTACATCAGCTCTGGTTGCCGGACTGCCCCTCGCGGTCGGCGCCCAATCGCGGCCGAGTGACGTGCTGATCGTCGCCAACGAGTTCGGTCCGAACTCGCTGGACATCCAGACCGTGGGCGCCAACCGCCCGAGCTACGGCGTGAGCTGGATCTGCTACGACCGCCTGATGACCTACGGCAGGAAGACGCTTCCGGACGGACGCGTCGTCTATGACCGCGACAAGCTCGAGCCCGAGCTGGCCGAAAGCTGGCAGATCGCACCCGACGGGAACTCCGTCACGTTCAAGCTACGCCGCAACGCGAGGTTCCACGACGGCACGCCCGTGACGGCCAGCGACGTGAAATGGAGCTTCGACCGGGCCGTCAGCGTCGGCGGCTTTCCGACCTTCCAGATGGCCGCCGGCTCGCTCGAGAAGCCAGAGCAGTTCGAAGTGGTCGACGATCACACCTTCCGCGTCAAGTTCATACGGCGCGACAAGCTCACGATGAATGATCTTGCGGTGCCCGTGCCATGCATCTTCAACAGCGAGTTGGTGAAGAAACACGCGACACCGCAGGATCCGTGGGGGCTGAACTGGACCCGCAACAACGTGGCCGGCGGCGGCGCTTACAGGGTGGAAAGCTGGCGCCCGGGGCAGGAAATCGTCTACGTGCGCTACGACGACTGGAAGAGCGGGCCGCTGCCGAAGCTGCGCCGCATCGTGCAGCGCGACGTGCCCAACGCAGGCAACCGTCGAGCGCTGCTGCTTAAGGGCGACATCGACATCACATACGACCTGCCGCCGAAGGACTTCGCCGAGCTGGCCGGCGACACCGCCAGCATCAAGGTGACGTCGACGCCGATCGAGAACGCGATGGTCTACCTTGGCATGAACGTCACGAAGCCGCCGTTCGACAACGTCAAGGTGCGCCAAGCCGTCGCCTACGCTCTGCCGTACGACAAGATCTTCGAGAACGCGGTCTACAAGCGCGCGGCCAAGCTCTACGGTGGCAGCGGCCCGATCAAGACCACGGTATGGCCGCAACCCACCTGGTACACCACGAATACTGCAAAGGCGAGGACGCTGCTCGCGGAAGCCGGCTACGCGAACGGCTTCGACACGACGCTGAGCTTTGATCTCGGCGGCGCGACGATCGGCGAGCCGATGTCGGTGCTGATCCAGGAGGCGCTCGCATCGGTCGGCATCAAGGCGCAGATCAACAAGATCCCCGGCGCGACGTGGCGCGCGGCGCTGCTGAGGAAAGACATGCCGATGATCATCAACCGTTTCGGCGGCTGGCTCGACTATCCCGAATACTTCTTCTTCTGGTGCTACCACGGTCAGAACGCCGTGTTCAACACGATGAGCTACCAGAACCCGAAGCTCGACAAGATCATCACGAATGCCCGCTTCGCCGAGAACAAGGCGACTTACGACAGCTCGGTCAAGGAAATGATTCAGATCGCCTACGACGAGGTGCCTCGCATCCCGCTCGTGCAGCCGACGATGGACGTCGCGATGCAGCGCAACGTCCAGGGCTACGTGTACTGGTTCCACCTGCAGCCCGACTACCGTCAGCTGTCAAAGGCTTGAGCGGGGACCCGATGAATCACGTCGACGCGTACCTCGACGCCACTGCGGAGGCGCTCGGCCTGCGGATAGCCGCCGAGCACCGGCCTGGTGTCGTGCAGTACTTGCAGATCGCCGCCGGCTTCGCGGCGCAGGTCATGGACTTCCCACTCGAGTCGTCCGTCGACGCGGCGAACGTGTTCGTCCCGGTGGAGGCGCACCAGTGAACCGCGCCCGGCCAACGTTGACGCGCGTGCCACAGCTCGGCGATCCGCCACACCCCGGAGGCGTCGCCCGATGAGTGCGCGCGCTGCGGTCCGGGCCAGCCTCGCGCGCATCGAGGCAACTGACGCCAAGGTCAACGCGTTCACTGCCGTGCTCGGCGAGCGCGCCGTCGCTCGTGCCGAGCGACTCGACGCGAGCGGCGAGGCGCTGCCGCTGGCCGGCGCGACGTTTGCGGTGAAGAACCTGTTCGACCTCGAAGGCTTGCCGACGCTCGCCGGCTCCACCATCGAGCGACTTGCCAAGCCTGCGGTGCGCGACGCCGTGCTCGTGCGCCGGCTCGAGGCGGCTGGCGCCGTGTGCGTCGGTGCGCTGAACATGGACGAGTATGCGTACGGCTTCACGACCGAGAACACGCACTACGGTCCGACACGCAATCCGCACGACCTCACGCGCATCAGCGGCGGGTCGTCCGGCGGCTCGGCTGCGGCCGTGGCCGCGGGCCAAGTCCCGCTGTCGCTTGGCTCCGACACCAACGGCTCGATTCGCGTGCCGGCGTCGCTCAGCGGCACGTTCGCACTCAAGCCGACGTTCGGTCGCCTGCCCCGAAGCGGTTCGTACCCGTTCGCCGCAAGTCTCGACCATGTCGGACCGTTTGCGCGAACGGTGCGCGATCTGGCAACGGCGTACGACGCGATGCAGGGCTACGATGGCGACGACCCCGCGTGCGCGAAGCGACCCATCGAGCCTGTCCAGCCGTTGCTGAACCGCGGCCCCGAAGGTCTGCGCGTCGGCGTGCTCGGCGGCTGGTTTCGCACGATGGCACAGCCCGCGGCGCTGGCCGCCGTCGATCGCGTCGCCGAGGCGCTCGGCGTGACACGAGTCGTCGATTGGCCCGAGGTCGAGCGCGCCCGCGCCGCGGCATTCTTGATTACAAACGCCGAGGGCTCGGCACTGCATTTGGCGGATCTCAGGCGCCGGCCCGACGACTTTGAGCCGCTGTCGCGCGATCGTTTCCTAGCCGGCGCGCTGCTGCCCGCGGCATGGATCATGCAGTCCCAGCGGGTGCGACGCTGGTTCGCCGAGCGCGTGGCGGAAAGCTTCCGCCACGTCGACGTCCTGCTCGCGCCGGCCACGCCGTGCGTTGCCCCGCCGATCGGCACCGAGTGGCTTGACATCGCCGGCCGCCGTCTGCCGGCACGCGCGAGCATGGGGCTGCTGACGCAGCCGGTGTCATGCATCGGACTGCCGGTGGCCACGGTGCCCGTCTGGGGCTGCGATCCCGCCGTGGCGCACCTGCCGCTCGGCGTGCAGGTGATTGCCGCACCGTGGCGCGAGGACCTGTGCCTGCGTCTCGCGCATGCGCTCGAGGCCGCCGGCGTCGCCTCGTCACCGATTGCGAGGGACCTGTGATGGTAGACGTCAACCTGCCCGACGTGCTGACCGAAGTGCGCGCCGCGTTCGCACGCTACGAAGACGCGCTGGTGAACAACCGCCTCGACGTGCTCGACGAACTGTTCTGGTCGAGCGCCCACACCGTGCGCTATGGCGTGGCGGAGAACCTCGTCGGCATCGACGCGATTCGTGCGTTCCGCGCCGCACGCCCGGCGCATGGTCTGGCGCGCACCTTGCAGCGTACCGTGATCACCACGTTCGGCCGCGAGCTGGCGACTGCGATGACCGAGTTCCGACGCGAAGGCAGCCCCAAGTTGGGGCGCCAGAGCCAGACCTGGGTGCGCTTCCTCGAAGGCTGGCGCGTCGTGGCGGCCCACGTCAGCCTGATCGATCCGCCGTCTGGCTGAACCCACCTCACCTGACCCCCTTCCGTTTCAGGAGCCTACGATGAGCCGTTTTGCCCTGACCTCGATCGCCGACTCGGCGCGCCGCCGCCTGCTCGCCGCCGGTGCACTCGGCGGCGCCTCCCTCGCCCTGCGCGGCGCGCTGCCCCACGCGTTCGCGCAGGCGCCGATCACGGTCGGCGTGATCTACGTCGGCCCGCGCGATGACTTTGGCTACAACCAAGCGCACGCGGAAGCCATCGCCGAGTTGAAGAAGATCGGCGGCGTCAAGGTCGTCGAGGAAGAGAACGTACCCGAGACGCAGGCCGTGCAGAAGAGCATGCAGGGCATGATCTCGCAGGATGGCGCGACGCTGCTGTTCCCGACGTCGTTCGGCTACTTCGACCCGCACGTGCTGGCAGTGGCCGCGAAGAACCCAGGCGTGCGCTTCGCTCACTGCGGTGGCTTGTGGACGCAGGGCAAGCATCCTGCCAACGTCGGCAGCTTCTTCGGCTACATTGACGAGGCGCAGTACCTCAACGGCGTCGTTGCCGGCCACATGAGCAAGAGCAAGAAGCTCGGCTTCATCGCCGCCAAGCCCATTCCGCAGGTGCTTCGCAACATCAACGCTTTCACGCTGGGCGCGCGCTCCGTCGACCCCAAGATCACAACCAACGTCGTCTTCACCGGCGACTGGTCGTTGCCGGTCAAGGAGGCCGAGGCGACGAGCAGCCTCGCCGACCAGGGCGTCGACGTCTTCACGATGCACGTCGACGGGCCGAAGGTGGTCGTCGAAACCGCCGCGCGGCGCGGCCGCATGGTCTGCGGCTACCACGCGAGCCAGGCGAAGCTCGCCCCAAACGCCTACCTCACCGGCGCCGAGTGGAACTGGCTCACAGCCTACAAGCAGATCCTCGACGCCGCGCGCTCCGGCAAGCCGCACCCGAACTTCGTGCGCGGTGGCCTCAAGGACGGCTTTGTCAAGTCGTCGCCGTATGCTGTGATGGTAACCGAGGGTGCGCGCAAGCACGCCGAGCAGGTGCGCACGCGAATGATGGCGGGCGCTTTCGACATCTTCGCGGGCGAACTGAAGGACAACACGGGCAAGGTGGTGATCCCCAGGGGGACGACGCTCAAGCAGACCGACGTCGCGCTCGAAGGCATGAACTACCTCGTCGAAGGCGTGGTGGGCAAGGCCTGACCCGCCGATCCTCGGTAGTGCTGTCGTGACCGCGAGCGAGACCGTCGAGACCTGCGCCCTGCCGGTGCTGGCCCTGGCGAGCGGACTGGCGCTGTTCGGCCTGTTCGTCTGGCTCGACGGCCACGACCCGGTGCAGGTCTGGCAACTGCTCTTCCGCGGTGCCTTCGGCGACGCGTTTTCGCTGCAGAACACGCTGCAGCGAGCCGCGCCGCTGATGCTGACCGCTTTGTGCGTCGCAGTTCCCGCACGCGCCGGGCTCACAGTGATCGGCGGCGAGGGAGCGCTCGTGCTTGGCGGTCTCGCGTGCTCGGCGTTGCCAATTGCGATCGCGTTACCCGGCGGCGCGGTGGGCACGGCGATGCTGCTCGCCGCGGCCGCCGTCGCCGGCGCGGCATGGATCGCCCTCGCGGGCTGGCTGCGGCAGTGGCGAGGGGTCAACGAGACGATCTCCAGCCTGCTGCTCAGCTACATCGCGATCGCGCTGTTCAAGCACCTCGTTGAGGGTCCGCTGCGCGACCCGGCGAGCCTGAACAAGCCGTCGACGCTGCCGCTCGATGCGAGCCTTTTGATCGGCAGCATCGCCAGTTACGACGTCCATTGGGGGCTCGTGTTCGGCTTGGTGGCCTGCGTGCTTGCCGCGCTGTGGCTCGGTGCCACGACACACGGCTTCGCGACCCGCGTCGTCGGAGGCAACCCGCGGGCTGCACAGCTCGTCGGCCTGCCGGCCACGCGCTTGGTCGTGGTCGCCTGCGCACTCGGTGGCGCCGCAGCGGGGCTCGCGGGCGGAATCGAGGTTGCAGCGGTGCACACGTCGGCGAACGCGGCGCTGATCGCAGGGCTCGGCTACACCGGCATCCTAGTGAGCTTCGTGGCCAGACACCACCCGCTCGCGATCATCCCGGTCGCGGTCCTGTTCGGTGGCTTTCTCGCTGCGGGCAGTCTGCTGCAGCGGCGCATGGGCCTGCCCGATGCATCGGTGCACGTGCTGATGGGCTTCTGTTTCCTCGTCATTCTCGCCAGTGAGGCATGGCGGGGTCGGCTGGTGGCACTGCTGGCCTGGCGCAAGGCCCCAGCGATCGCAGGTGTTTCGGCATGAGCGGGACGCCAACATTGGACGTGCTCATCGCCGTGCTCGCCGGCGCGATCCGCGTGGGCACGCCCTTTCTTTTCGTCAGCCTCGGCGAGTGCCTCACCGAGAAGGCCGGGCGCGTCAACCTCGGCCTCGAGGGCGTGCTGGTGTTCTCGGCGATGGCCGGCTTCGGCGGCTCGTATATGAGCGGACTGTGGTGGGTCGGCGTGCTCGTGGCCGGTGCGAGTGGCGCACTGCTCGCGCTGGTACACGGCGTCGTCAGCAGCCTGCCGCGCGTCAACGACATCGCGGCCGGCATCGCGATCATGCTGCTCGGCGTGGGCCTCGCCTTCTACCTCGGCAAGCCGCTGATCCAGCCGCAGGCGCCGCAGGTGCCGTCTCTGCCGCTGGGCAGCTGGTTCGGTATCGCCGACGGCAGCGCGCTGCATTCGGCGCTCGGCATCAATGCGCTCTTCCCGCTCGGCGTGCTGCTTGCGCTGGCGCTTGCGTGGGGGCTGAAGAACACGGGCCGAGGGCTGAAGGTGCGCATGGTCGGCGACTCGGCGGACGCCGCACGCGCGCTCGGCACGTCGGTCATCGCGGTGCGCGTCGCAGCAACGACCGCCGGCGGGTTCCTCGCCGGGGTCGGCGGTGCGTCGCTATCCCTGTACTACCCCGGAAGCTGGAACGAGGGACTATCCAGCGGGCAGGGGCTGATCGCGGTGGCCCTTGTCATCTTCGCCCGCTGGCACCCCGTGCGGTGCCTCTGGGCTGCCTTGCTGTTCGGCGGCGCCGGGGCGATCGGGCCCGCGCTGCAGTCGGTCGGCGTCAGCAGCTACTACTACCTGTTCAACGCGGTGCCGTACGTGCTGACGCTGGCGATTCTGGTGTGGACCTGCTCGCCACGACGCAGCCTGCGAGGCGCGCCGATGGAGCTCGGCATCAGCCGCTGAACCTCGCACGCACAAGGAGCAATGAGATGACTGGACTCGGAGGTCTTAACAAGTCGCCGCACGGCGTCGTCGTCGGTCTGGTGCAGCTTCAGCTGCCGGTGGTCGAGACGCCGGCGCAGCTGCGGGCGCAGGCCGAGCGCATCGCGTGGATGGTCGGCAAGGCACGGCGCAACCTCGGCACGATGGATCTCGTCGTGTTCCCCGAGTACGCCCTGCACGGGCTGTCGATGAGCACTGCACCGGAGCTCATGGTGACGCTCGATGGTCCCGAGGTCGCACTTTTCCGCCGGTCTTGCCTCGAGCACCGCATCTGGGGCTGCTTCTCGATCATGGAGGCCAACCCTTACGGCAGTCCGTACAACACAGGGCTGATCATCGACGACCGTGGCGAATTGCGCCTGTACTACCGCAAGCTGCACCCCTGGGTGCCGGTCGAGCCCTGGGAGCCGGGCAACATGGGCGTGCCCGTCTGCGAGGGGCCCAATGGCAGCAAGCTCGCGCTGATCATCTGCCACGATGGGATGTTCCCCGAGATGGCACGCGAGGCTGCGTACAAGGGCGCCGAGATCATCGTACGAACCGCCGGCTACACCGCGCCAATCCGGCATGCGTGGAAGATCACGAACCAGGCCAACGCGTTCCAGAACCTCGCGCAGACCGCGAGCGTCTGCCTGTGCGGCAGCGACGGAAGTTTCGACTCGATGGGCGAGGCGATGTTCTGCCACTTCGACGGCACCGTGCTCGCCGAGGGCGGCAACCGGCCCGACGAGATCGTCACCGCCGAACTGCGGCCCGACCTCGTGCGCGAGGCGCGTGCGCTGTGGGGCGTCGAGAACAACCCCTATCAGCTGTACCACCGCGGCTACGTCGCGGTGAAGGGCGGCGCCCAGGACTGCCCGTACACGTTCATGCACGACATGGTGGCCGGCCGCTACCGGCTTCCCTGGGACGGAACGATCCAAGTGCGCGACGGCACGCCATGCGGCTTTGCGGCGCCAACGCGCAGCTACCGGGGCGCCGAGCCCAATCTGGTTGAATCGACGGAAGCCTCGTCGCTGAAGAGGACCGCGTGATGCCGACGATCGCCGCCAACCCCTACCCCTGGCCATTCGACGGCGACCTGACGCCTGCGAACACGGCATTGGTCGTGATCGACATGCAAACCGACTTCTGTGGCGTCGGGGGCTACGTCGACACCATGGGCTACGACCTGTCGCTCACGCGCGCGCCGATCGGGCCGATCTCGCGGCTGCTCGCCACCTTTCGCGCCAAGGGCTTCCCGGTGATCCACACCCGCGAGGGCCACCGGCCGGACCTGTCGGACCTGCCGGCGAACAAGCGCTGGCGTTCGCAGCGTATCGGCGCAGGGATCGGCGATGCCGGCCCGTGCGGCCGCATCCTGGTTCGCGGCCAGCCGGGCTGGGAGATCATTCCCGAACTCGCACCGGCGCCGGGCGAGGTCGTGATCGACAAGCCCGGCAAAGGCAGCTTTTGCGCCACCGACCTCGAGCTGATCCTGCGCACGCGCGGGATCCGCAACCTGGTGCTGACCGGCATCACGACCGACGTGTGCGTGCACACGACAATGCGCGAGGCCAATGACCGCGGCTTCGAATGCCTGGTCGTCGAGGACGGCACGGGCGCCACCGACGTCGGTAACCACCAGGCCGCACTGAAGATGGTGACGATGCAAGGTGGCGTGTTCGGGGCTGTTTCATCGTCGGGCCCGATCCTTGAGGTTCTCGCCGCGTTCTGAAGGGGTGGTAGAGCGATGACCCGACCCCACGCCTGCTCACTCGAGACCTTCCGCCTCACCAAGCGCTTCGGCACCTTCACGGCACTCGACCAGGTCTCGTTCTCAGTAAGGCCGGGCACGGTGCACGCCTTGCTTGGCGAGAACGGCGCCGGCAAGAGCACACTCGTGAAGTGCATCGTCGGCTACCACCGGCCGGACGACGGTTCGGTGATGGTCGACGGCCGCGAGCACGACATCCACGCGCCGGCCGTCGCCCGTGCGCTCGGTGTCGGCATGGTCTACCAGCACTTCACCGTGGTGCCTGGCATGACGGTGGCCGAGAACCTGCTGATCGCCAGGGGCGACCTGCCGGCCGTTGTCAACTGGAAGCGCGTGCATTCCGATCTGCAGGCCTTCATGGCCTCGGCACCGTTCAGACTCGACCTCGACGCGACGCCATACGAGCTTTCGGCGGGCGAGAAGCAGAAGCTCGAGATCCTGAAGCAGCTGTACCTGAAGCCGCGCCTGCTGATCCTCGACGAGCCGACTTCGGTGCTGGCGCCACACGAAGCCGACGATGTGCTCGGCGCGCTGCGCGAGCGCGCGCACGCCGGGGCCTGCAGCGTCGTGTTGATCACGCACAAGTTCCGCGAGGTGATGGCATTCGCCGACGATGTCACCGTGCTGCGGCGCGGGCGGCTGGTCGTCAGCCTGCCGGTGGCGGGGACCGACGCTACCGAACTCGCGGCGTGCATGGTGGGCGACGAGCCGGCCGCGCGCGGGGAAGCCGCCAGCGATCGCGCGCTGGCGCGTTCGCTGGCGCCGCCCGGCCCTGTGCGCCTCGCAATCCGCGGCTTGACAGTGCTTGGCGATCGCGGCGAGACGGCCGTCGATGCGCTCGACCTCAAGGTGCGCGCTGGCGAGATCGTCGGTATCGCCGGCGTCTCAGGCAACGGCCAGCGCGAACTCATGGAGGCGGTCGCCGGCCAGCGACGGCGCGATCTCGGCACGGTGGAAGTGGCCGGCCGCCCGTACTGCGCCACGCGCGCGGAGAACCGCGCGCTCAAGGTGCGCAGCCTGCCCGAGGAGCCTCTGCGCAACGCCTGCGTGGCGTCGATGAGCGTGGCCGACAACATCGGCCTGCGCAGTTTCGATGCGGCGCCCCACGCGATCGCGGGCTTTCGCGTACCGGGTTCGCTCGCACGACGCGCACGCGAACTGATCGCTGCCTACCGCGTAAGGACACAGGGTGAAGGCGTGCCGATCGGCTCGCTTTCCGGCGGCAACGTGCAACGCGCAGTGCTCGCGCGCGAGCTGTCCGACGACGCCGACGTGCTGCTGGTGAGCAACCCGGTCTTCGGACTCGACTTCACCGCCGTGGCCGAGGTGCACGCGAGGCTGATCGCGGCGCGCGACCGCGGTGCCGCTGTGCTAATGGTCAGCGAGGACCTTGACGAGCTGCTGCGCGTGGCCGACCGCATCGTCGTCATGAGCGGTGGCAAAGTCGTGCACGAGTGCACCGCCGCCGGCGCCGACCGCCGTCACATTGGCCGCTTCATGGGCGGCCAGACCGGTGATGCCGATGCAGGTGATCCAGGGCCGGCGCGGCATATCGAGGGCGCAGCGCCGCCGCCGTGGGCCACCCTCCGTCACCTCCCATCCAATCCGGTAGGGAGGGTAGTCCAGTGAGCACCGCACCGCGGCCGACTGCCCGGCGCGACATCCTGGTGCGAGCGCGCCCCTTCGACTTCAAGCTCGCTGCGGGACGGACCGCGCTCGTCGTGATCGACATGCAGCGCGATTTCATCGAGCCCGGCGGATTCGGCGCCTCGCTCGGCAACGACGTTTCGCTGCTCGGAAGCGCCGTCGCGCCGACGCGTGCACTCCTCGACGCCTGGCGCGCACTGCGCTGGCCAATCGTCCACACCCGCGAGTCGCACGCGCCGGATCTCTCGGACTGCCCGCCCGCCAAGCGCTGCCGGGGCAGCCCGTCGCTGCGCATCGGCGACCACGGACCGATGGGCCGTGTACTCGTGCGCGGCGAGCCGGGCTGCGAGATCGTGCCCGAACTCGCGCCCACGCCGGGCGAAGTCGTGATCGACAAGCCGGGCAAAGGCGCGTTCTACGCGACAACCCTGCACGCCGAACTTCAGCGCCTTGGCGTGACCCATCTTGTATTCGCCGGCGTGACCACCGAGGTCTGCGTCCAGACCACGATGCGCGAAGCCAACGACCGCGGGTACCACGCCCTGCTCGTCGAGGACGCCACCGCGAGCTACTTTCCGGCGTTCAAGGCGGCAACCCTCGAAATGATCGTCGCCCAGGGCGGCATCCTCGGCTGGACAGCGCCTCTGGAGGCAGTGCTGGAGGCCACACACGGAATGCGTTGAGATGCTGCGCCTTGTCGCCCTTCGCCTGTTCGCCGCACTGCCGAACCTGGTCGGCGTCGTCGTCGTCACGTTCGTCCTCACGCGCGCACTGCCGGGCGACCCGGCAGCCTACTTCGCGGGCGGTGCAGCCACTGAGCTGGCCATCGAGCAGGTGCGTGCGCAGCTCGGCCTCGATCGGCCACTGGTCGAACAGTTCGCCCGTTACGTCGGGGCACTCGCGCGCGGCGACCTCGGCTTGTCGCTGACCACCGGCCAGCCGGTATTGCAGGAACTGCTGCAGCGGTTGCCGGCTTCGCTCGAGCTCGTTCTGCTCGCACTCGTGCTCGCCTGCGCCATCGCCCTGCCGCTGGGCGTACTCGCCGCGAGCCGGCCCGGCTCGTGGATCGACCAGCTGTGCCGCATCGTCACGACCGCCGGCGTCTCGCTGCCGACGTTCTTCACTGGCCTGCTGCTCGCCTACGTCTTCTATTTCCTGCTCGGCTGGGCGCCGTCACCCCTCGGGCGGCTCGACCCGATGTTCTCGCCGCCCCCCCACGTGACGGGCTTCTACCTCGTCGATGCGCTGCTCGAGCGCGACGCAGCGCTGTGGTGGGCGAGCTTGCGGCAACTGATACTGCCGGTGGTCACGATGGCGATCTTCGTGCTCGCGCCGATCGCGCGCATGACACGCGCTTCGATGCTCGCGGTACTGTCGTCGGACTTCGTGCGCACCGCCCGTGCAAGCGGCCTCAGCGCCGGCACCGTGCTCGTCAACTATGCGCTGCGCAACGCGATGCTGCCGGTGGTGACCACGCTCGGGATGGTGTTCGGCTTCATGCTTGGCAGCAGCGTGATCGTCGAAAAGGTGTTCGGCTGGCCCGGAGTGGGCAGCTACGCGATTGACGCGCTGACCGCCAGCGACTACGCGCCGGTGCAGGGCTTCGTACTTGCAATGGGCATCCTGTTCATACTGCTGAACTTGGTCGTCGACGTGCTGTACGGTCTGATCGACCCGCGCGTGAGCGTCGAATCCTGACGGCTTCGAGATGGCTGCTGCCCCGCGCGTCGCTTCCGTGCCGCCCGCTGCTGCGGCGTCGACCTGGTCGCACGTACGCTACGCGATCGCGGATAACCCGGTCACGCTGATCGCAGGGGCGCTGTTCGCAGTGCTCGTCGTGCTCGCATTGCTCGGGCCGTGGCTGGTGCCTCACAATCCGCTGGCGAGCAACGCCACGGTCGCGCTGCAGCCGCCCTCGGCGACGCACTGGTTCGGCACCGATGCGCTCGGCCGCGACATCTTCTCGCGCGTCGTCACCGCGACCCGGCTCGACCTGGGCATCGCGCTGGCGGCCGTTCTCGCCTCGTTCGTCGTCGGCATGCCACTCGGGCTGGCCGCCGGCTTCTTCGGCGGCTGGTGGGACCGTCTGGTCAGCCGACTCGCCGACTCGATCATGGCATTCCCGCTGTTCGTGCTCGCGATGGGCATCGTCGCCGCGCTCGGCAACACGGTGGGCAGCATCGTGCTCGCCACCGCGATCATCAACCTGCCGTTCTATATCCGCGTCGCCCGCGCCGAAGCCAACGTGCGACGCGGCGCCGGCTGGATTGAGGCCGCCCGTCTCGCCGGCAACAGCGACGTGCGCATCCTTGCCGTGCACCTGTTCCCGAACGCGCTACCGCCGGCGATGGTTCAGGTCAGCCTGAACATGGGCTGGGCGATCCTCAACGCCGCGGGCCTCAGCTTCATCGGGCTCGGCGTGCGCCCGCCCGAACCCGAGTGGGGCATCCTCGTTGCCGAGGGGGCCCAGTTCATCGTGTCCGGCGAGTGGTGGGTCAGCTTCTTTCCCGGTGCCGCGCTGATGCTAGCGGTACTGACCTTCAACCTGCTCGGCGATGCGCTGCGCGACGTCTTTGACGCGAGGCGAAGGACATGAACTCGTCGCATCATGCCGCGCTGCTCGACGTTCGGGACTTCAGCTTGGAGTTTCGCACGCGAGCTGGCAACGTGCGCGCGCTCGATGGTGTCGACCTGCAACTTCGCAAAGGCGAAATCGTCGGTCTGGTCGGTGAGAGCGGCTCCGGCAAGAGTGTGCTGAGCTACGCGCTGCTGGGCATCAGCGACCGCGCCGCGCGCGTCATTGGGGGGCGCGCGACGTTCGGCGGCATCGACCTTCTGAACGCTCGCGAGGCGACCCTCGCCGACCTGCGCGGCCGCGAGATCTCGATGATCTTCCAGAGCCCGCGAACTGCACTCAACCCCATCCGTCCGGTCGGCAGGCAGATCGAGGACGTTCTGCGCCGCCACGCCGCTGCGCCCGGTGCCGACCTGCGCACGAGCCTGCGCCAGCACGCCGTGCAGGCGCTGCGCGAAGTCGCGATCGCCGACCCCGAGAAGCGCTTCGAGGCCTACCCGTTCGAGCTGTCGGGCGGCATGTGCCAGCGCGTGGTGATCGCGCTCGCACTGGCCTGCCGGCCCAGCCTGCTGATCGCCGACGAACCGACGACGGGCCTTGACGTGACGACGCAAGCCGCGGTGATGGACCTGCTGACCGAACTCGCGCGGGAGCGCCGGATGGCGACACTGTTCATCACCCACGACCTGGCGCTCGCGGCGGACCACTGTGACCGCATCGTCGTGATGCATGCCGGCCAAGCGGTCGAGGCCGCACCGACGAAGCAGCTGTTCTCGGCGCCTCGGCATCCTTACACCGCGCGGCTGACGACATCGACCCCGGGTCCGCGCAGCACGATCGCGAGCCTGCAGCCGGTGCCGGGCAGCCTGCCCGACCTGCAGCGTGCCGACTTGCCCGCCTGCCGCTTCGCCGAACGCTGCGACCGCGCGAGCACGCGCTGCCTCCGCGAGCGCCCGCGCCTGGACCTCGCCCAGACGCACGGCGTCGCCTGCTGGCACCCCCTCGACGAGCCGGCCAGGGCGACACGGACCGTGGTGGGGGCCGTCGATGCCTGAGGCCCTGCTGAAGGTCGACCGCCTGCACAAGCGTTTCCCGGTCCAGGGGCGCCGCGGCGCGATGCTGCACGCCGTCGACGACGTCAGCCTCGAGATCGCCTCCGGCGAGAGCGTGGGTTTGGTCGGCGAGTCGGGCTGCGGCAAGTCGACGCTCGTACGGCTGCTCGCACGACTGCACGATCCGAGCGAGGGGCGCATCGTGTTCGACGGGCAGGACTTGGCCGGCATTGCGGCGCTGCGCTTCGCGCGCCGGCCCGAGCGCGCGGCGATCCAGATGGTGTTCCAAGACCCGACCGACAGCCTGAACCCGCGCCTCACGGCACGCCAGACGATCGCCGAGCCGCTGCGGCTGCTGGCTGGCCTGCGCGGTGCTGCCGTCGACACCCGCACCGACGAGATCGCGCGGCAGGTCGGCCTGCCAACCGAGCTGCTGTCGCGCTACCCGCACCAGCTTTCTGGCGGGCAGAAGGCGCGCGTGGGCATCGCGCGCGCGCTCGCCGTGCGGCCGCGGCTGTTGATCCTCGACGAGCCGACCGCAGCGCTCGACGTCTCGGTTCAGGCGGTCGTGCTGCAGTTGCTCGAGCGCTTGCGCGCCGAGCTCGGGCTGAGCTATCTCTTCGTGTCGCACGACCTCAACGTCGTGCGCCTGCTCACCGACCGCGTCGCCGTGATGTATCTCGGCAAGCTGGTCGAGATAGGGCCCTCCGAGCAGGTGTTTCGCGCCCCGAGGCACCCGTACACGCAGGCGTTGGTGTCGGCGATCCCGGGCCAAGGACCGCGCATCAGGCTGGCAGGCGAGATCACGAGCCCGATCAATCCGCCAGCGCACGCCTGCCGCTTCCATGGCCGTTGCCCGCGAGGCGAGGACCGATGCGCACGCGAGGCGCCGCCCGTTGTCGTGCGAAACGGCCATGCGGTGGCTTGCCACTTTGCCGCATGATCGCGTCTGCGATGGTGCCGCCTTCGAACATCGACGATCCGCCGCCGCGCCCGAACCTGGCCGAGCAGGTCTACGCCCGCCTCAAGGCCGAGTTGCACGACTTCCTGTGGGTGCCCGGCGACCGCTTCTCGGAAGCCGAGATCGCGCAGAGGCTGGGCGTCAGCCGCACCCCCGTGCGCGAGGCGCTGTTTCGGCTGCGCAACGAGGGCATCCTCGACGTCGAGGCGAAGGCCGGCTGGTTCGTCAGGCCGATCGACTTCGACCGCATCGAGCAGCTCTACGACCTGCGCATCGTGCTTGAGATGGCCAGCCTGCAGCGTCTCGGCCAGCGGCAGAGCGAGCCGCCGGAGCTCGAAGCGTTAAAGGACATCTGGCTCGTATCGCCAGCCGAACGGCTGGGCGACGGGCGCGAGGTGGGCACGCTCGACGAGCAGTTTCACGCTGCGCTCGTGCGCATCGCCGGCAACGCCGAAATCGCACGCGTGCACCAGGACGTTACGGAGCGCATCCGCGTCGTGCGGCGGCTCGACTTCACGCGAGCCGACCGCATCGACGCGACGTACCAGGAGCACGCGAAGATCCTGCGTGCGGTGATCCAGCGCAAGACCGACCAGGCGCAACTGCTGCTGAAGACCCACATCGAGCAGAGCAAAACCGAGGTGCGCAAAATCACGCTGCACGCTCTGCACGAGGCGCGCCTGCGCCGGGGCCGGACGCGGCCCTGAAGACGCTGCGGCACGCCGAAGCTCCGTCGCGAAGGGCAGTGATGCCGTCTCCCGAGGAGTGCGAGCCAGGCGCGTGGCAAGAGGAACCCAAATCTCCCCAGTCGTGGGAGTCGAATTTTCCCCACCCGGTTGAGAATCAGGAATCGGCTGCTTCCTCGGCGCGCACCAGACCGGCCTTCAGTTTCTCCTTCAGCCGGCAGGAGTTGCCGCGGATGTTCAGCGTCACCGCGTGATGCAGCAGGCGATCGAGGATCGCGGTGGCGATGACGCGGTCGCCGAACACGTCGCCCCAAGCGGCGAAGCTCTGGTTGCTGGTCAGGATCATCGGTCCGCGCTCATAGCGGCGGCTGATCAGCTGGAAGAACAGATTGGCGCCCAGCCGCTCGATCGGCAGATAGCCGATCTCGTCGATGATCAGCAGCCGCGGCGTCGTGTACAGCTTCAGCTTCTCGTCCAACCGCCCCTCGCCGTGCGCGCGGGTCAAGGCGGCGATCAGATTCGCCGCCGTCGTGAACAGCACCCGGTAGCCGGATTCGATTGCCTTCAGTCCGAGCGCCACCGCCAGATGCGTCTTGCCCACCCCCGGCGGCCCCAGCACCAGCACGTTGTCGCCGTGCTCGATGAAGTGGCAGCTGGCCAGCTGCTGCACCTGCTTCCTGTCGATCGAGGGCTGGTAGGCGAAGTCGAAGGTCTCCAGAGGCTTGACGAACGGAAACCGCGCCATGGCCGTGCGCATCGTCACGTTCTTGCTCGTCTTGGCGGCGACCTCCTCCGACAGCACCTGCTCGAGGAAGTCCGAGTAGGTCAGTTCGTTGGCCGCAGCCGTTTGCAGTAGCGCTTCGAGCCGCTCGCGGCTTTTGAACAGGCGCAGCTTCAGCAGATGCTCGGCCAGCCGCTCGAGCTGCGCCGGGGTGGACTGCACGGCGTTCATGCGACCTCCAGCGTCTGCTCGTAGAGGGCCAGATCGCGCACTTCGACGCCGCCCGTGTGCTCGGCGGCAGCCGCATGCGGTTCGTTGGCCGCCCCTTCGCTGTAGCGCTTGCGTGCATTGCGCGCCGCCGCCCCGGGGCCGTGCTCGGGTTTGACGCTGAGCTGATAGCGTCCAGGCAGCACGGGGTGCTGGGCGACGACTTGACCCCGGTGGCTGATCTGCCAATGGGCGCCGACGCGCACCACGGTGACGGTGGCCCCGATCAGCCGCCACGGCACCGAGTAGCGGTTGGTGTCGATCGTCACCAGCCAGTCGCCGGCCACCACCCGCTCGCGTCGCATCGCCTGCAGGAAGGCGGCACGGCCGGCCAGCGGGGTGAGCGCGGTCGCTTCGCGCGCAAAGCGCACGATCGGCGCCTCGTGCGTGGTGCCGTGGATGCGGCAGTCGGCGATCTCCGCCAGCCACGCGCGCAACTGCGCGTTGAAGTCGGCCAGGTCCCGGAAGTGGCGTCCGGGCAGGAAGTTGCCCTTGACGTACTTCACCCCCGATTCGACCTTGCCGCAAGGTCCGCGCTCGATACGGCCGGCACACGCGCGGCTCGAAGCCCCAGTGCGCGGCGAAGGCCTTGAACGTCGGATTCCAGCGCTTGGCGCCGCTCGCCTCGCCCTGGATGACGGTGCGCATGCGGTCGTACAG
>JBFMFC010000040.1:0-8370 GCA_040752195.1 Pseudomonadota bacterium
TGTCGGCGCTGGCCGTGGTGCTGGCCGCTCCGCTGCTCGCGCTTGCCGCGCCCGACGAGTCACAGAAGCAGTTGATGCAGCGCGCGACGGAGGCCAAGCGCAAGCTCGATGCCGCGCGCAGCGCGCAAGGCGCGCAGCGCGACAAGCTGCTGCAAGAACACATGGACCTGATGAGCCAGATGACCAGGCAGATGTCGTCGGCGCGACCCGGCCCCAATGCGACGCCGCAGCAGCTACGCGAGTGGATCGACGAGCATCTGAAACTCATGGATCAGATGATGAGTCAGATGATGGACGCCGAGCGCATGATGATGACGCCGATGCGCGAAGGCCAGATGATGATGAAGGGCGGCAAGTGAGCCGATCGCGCTCCGGGTGCGCGAGTTTCGGATACGGTTTCAGGAACGGGACTCAATGCTCGGGCTCGCTCGACATCGACAGCGCGTCGATCTGCGGTCGGTGCGGCGGTTCTCACTCGCCGCGTGCGCGACGGTCGTCGCGCTTTCCTGGGCAATCGCGTCGCATGCCGCGGGCGACTACCGCACCGTCGATGGCTACGCGATCTATCTCGGCGTGATTCCGGCGGCGATCGCGCAGGGCCATCCGCCCGAGCATCCGGAACGCAAGATGCATGGCGGCGTGCCTCGCGGGCGAAACCACCATCACGTGATGGTCGCCGTGTTCGACGCCGCGACCGGTGCGCGCATCGAAGATGCGGTTGTCACCGCGGCGGTGGGCGAGCCGGGTCTGGCGCCGGTGCGCAAGCGGCTCGAACCGATGCAGATCGCCGGCGCGATGAGCTACGGCAACTACTTCGCGCTGTCGCCGCCGGGCCCCCACCGGATCGAGGTGCACATGGTGCGGCCGGGCGCGGCCGGTCCGATCGTCACGACCTTCACTTACGTCCCGCCGCGATGAAGCGCGGTCACGCGATGTCGCAGTGAGGATCGGTGCGATGCAGACGCACGAAGATCAAGCGCCCCGCAAGGGCAGATCGCGCAGCAGGTGGGTACTGCTCGGGTTCCTGGCGATCGCGGCGTACTTCCTGTTCTCGGAGCATCGCGCGCACTTCCTCGCTTGGCTGCCCTTCGTGCTCCTGCTCGCCTGCCCGCTGCTGCATCTGCTGCACGGCCATGGCGGTCACGGCATGCACGAAGGCGGCGGTGCGGACCGGCCGAATCGCCATCACGGGGACCCGCAATGAATTCCGACCCGGCTCCCGCGTACGGACTGTGGACGCTGGCGTTCATCAACGTCGCGGTCTTCGCGATCTTCGCGTTCTCTTTCGCGCGACCGCGGAGCAGGCGCGACTGGCGCTCGTTCGGCGCGTTTACCGCATTCCTGGTCGCGCTGTTCACGGAGATGTACGGCTTCCCGCTGACGATCTATCTGCTGTCGGGCTGGCTTGCGAGCCGCTTTCCCGACGTGGACTTTCTGTCGCACGACGCCGGCCATCTGCTTGAAGTCATCTTCGGCTGGCGCGCGAATCCGCACTTCGGACCGTTCCACATCGCGAGCAACGTGCTGATCTTCGGCGGCTTCATGCTGCTCGCTGCGGCCTGGAAGGTGCTGCACGCAGCGCAACGCGAGCACCGACTGGCCACCACCGGTCCGTACGCGCGCCTCCGCCACCCGCAGTACGCCGGTTTCGTGCTGATCATGACGGGCTTCCTGCTGCAGTGGCCGACGCTGGTCACACTGGCGATGTATCCGATCCTCGTCATTATGTACGTCCGGCTGGCGCTGCGGGAGGAGCGCGAGGCGCAGGCGCAGTTCGGCGCGGAGTACGAGCGCTACGCGGCGCGAACGCCGCGCTTTTTCCCACGGCTGGGCGCCCCTGCGGCAACCGCACAGAGGTGACGTGAGTGCGCGCTCGGTCGGGCCCGGTCGCAGCGCACTCGACGCGAGTGCGCCGAACGCCTACAAAGGAGAAGCGGCCGAGCTGAGCCGTTGTCGTGCAGCCGGGTATCGCACATCGCCCACGATGGTGAAAAGGAGGATGAGATGGCAACCACTGAAAGGCCGGTTGAAACGCCGCGGGTGCCGTGTGAGATCTGCTTGAAAGAGGTCCCGCAATCGGAGGCGATCAACGCCGAGGCGGTCGACTACGTGGCCCACTTTTGCGGCTTCGACTGCTACCGCCGGTGGGTCGAGCGCATCGCGGAAAGTGCCGCCGCGGAGCCCGCGACAAGTGATCGGGAGCCCAGATGAGGCCGACGGCGACGATCATCTTCGCGCTGGCGCTTTCGCTGGCGCTTTCCGGCCCGCCCGCCGCGACCGCCCAGCCGGCAACGCAACCGGCGCTCGCCGCGCAGACGAGCCGCGCCGGCGGCGTCACGGTCAAGGTGACGCCGAAGGACCTGGCGGCCGATGCGCAGCGCTGGCAGTTCGAGGTCGTCTTCGACACGCACAGCGTCGATCTGAGCCACGACCTCATCAAGAGCGCATCGTTGGTCGATGCGGCCGGCCGCAGGCACGCGCCACTCGCATGGGACGGCGATCCGCCCGGGGGCCATCACCGCAAGGGCGTGCTCAGCTTCGCGCCTCTGAAAGGCGTCGACGAGGTCAGGTTGCAGATCCGCGACGTCGGTGTGCCGGAGCGCGAATTTCGCTGGCCGCTGAAAGGGCAGGCCCGATGAGCACGGCCGGAACATCCGTGCGGCCGCGCGCCGACGGCTCGCTCGAGGCCGGCGGCGATACGTCGGCCCCGCGGGTCGGATACCCGGTGCTGCTCGGGTTGGCCGCATCCGCGCTGCTGTTTGCCGTCTACCTGGGTGTGGTCACCGCGGTGTCCGGATGGTCGTTTGCGCTCGAGCAACTGGCGAGCTATTGGTACTTCATCGGTCCCCTCGCGGCGGGATTCGGCGTGCAGGTCGGGCTGTACACGCGCCTGAAGCAGATGATCGGTCGCGCCGGACCGGGTCGTGCGGTGGTCGCCGCGTCCGGAACGACGTCGACCGCAGCGATGGTGTCGTGCTGCGCGCACTACCTCGTGAACATCGCGCCGGTGCTCGGTGCGTCGGGGCTGGTGGCGCTGGCCGCGCAGTACCAGGTCGAGTTCTTCTGGGTCGGGCTCGCGGCGAGCGGCGCGGGCATCGCGTTCATCGCGACGAGGCTTCGCAACGCCGTGCGCGAGCACGCCGGTTGCGCCGCGCCCGCGAGCGGGACCACGGTCATCACCGCGCAGAGTTCGGCGGACGCGAACGGGAGCAAGGGCATGGCAACCGATCCGGTTTGCGGCATGACGGTCGACCCGAAGAGCGCCGCCGGCAGCGCGCAGTTCCGGGGCACGACCTACTGGTTCTGCTCGGCGCATTGCCGGGCGAAGTTCAATGACGATCCGCAGCGTTTCATTGGCTCGGCCCCGCCGGCGCACCCTGGCACCGCCGCGCACGCGCATCGCGCCGCGGCCGCCGGGCATGCCGCTTCCGCCGGCACCGGCGAGGCGCCCGCGCCGCCCGAACCCGGCGCGACGATCTACACGTGCCCGATGCACCCGCAGGTGCGCCAGCCGACACCGGGCCACTGCCCGCTCTGCGGCATGGCCCTCGAGCCGCTGCTGCCGTCGCTCGAAGAGGAACAGAGCCCGGAGCTCGTCGACTTCACGCGCCGTTTCTGGTGGACGCTGCCGCTGACCGTGATCGTCGTGTCGCTGGCGATGTTCGGCCACCGGATCGCGGCGCTGCCGCCGGCCGCGCTGTCGTGGGTCGAGTTCGCGCTGTCCGCGCCGGTGATCCTGTGGGGCGGCTGGCCGTTTTTCGTGCGCGGCGTGCAGTCGGTGATCGGGCGCAGCCCGAACATGTGGACGCTGATCGGCCTGGGCGTGGCGGCGGCGTTCGTCTACAGCGCGGCGGCGACGATCGCGCCGGGCCTGTTCCCCGACAGCTTCGTCGTGAACGGGCGGGTCGGCGTGTACTTTGAGGCCGCGGCGGTGATCGTGTCGCTGACGCTGCTCGGCCAGGTGCTCGAATTGCGCGCGCGCTCGAAGACGTCGGCGGCGATCAAGGCGCTGCTGGGGCTCGCGCCGAAGACCGCGCGCCGGCTGCGCGACGACGGCACCGAGGAGGACATCCCGCTGGCGCACGTGCACGTCGGCGACCGGCTGCGCGTGCGCCCCGGCGAGAAGGTGCCGGTCGACGGCGTCGTGCTCGAAGGCGAAAGCAGCGTCGACGAATCGATGCTGACCGGCGAGCCGATCCCCGTGCACAAGCGCGCCGGCGACAAGGTGATCGGCGCGACGATCAACACCACGGGCGCGCTCGTGATGCGCGCCGAGAAGGTCGGTTCGGCGACGATGCTCGCGCAGATCGTGCAGATGGTCGCCGAGGCGGCACGCTCGCGCGCGCCGATGCAGCGACTGGCGGACGTGGTGGCCGGCCGCTTCGTGCTGGTGGTGATTGGCGTCGCGCTCGCCACGTTCCTGGTCTGGGGCAACTTCGGACCCGAGCCGAGCTGGGTGTACGCGACGATCAACGCGCTCGCGGTGCTGAT
The DNA here is from genome assembly GCA_040752195.1 of Pseudomonadota bacterium. Classification (GTDB taxonomy): domain Bacteria; phylum Pseudomonadota; class Gammaproteobacteria; order Burkholderiales; family Burkholderiaceae_F; genus DSNY01. The sequence goes on from JBFMFC010000040.1 coordinate 4,492, forward strand.
CATCGCCTGCCCGTGCGCGCTGGGGTTGGCCACGCCGATGTCGATCATGGTCGCGACCGGACGCGGCGCCACGCAAGGCGTGCTTTTCCGCGATGCCGCGGCAATCGAGTCGATGTGCAGGATCGACACGCTGGTCGTCGACAAGACCGGCACGCTGACCGAGGGCAAGCCCGCGTTCGACCGCGTGGTCGCCGCCGCCGGCTGGACCGAGGACGAGGTGCTGCGGCTTGCGGCGAGCGTCGATCAGGGCGCGGAGCACCCGCTCGCCGCCGCGATCGTCGGCGAGGCGCGCCGCCGCGGGCTCGCGCTCGACGCGCCGGAGTCGTTCGCGACGGCAGGCGGCATCGGCGTGCGCGGTTCGGTCGGCGGCCGCCGCGTCACGATCGGCAACACCACGTTGATGCAGGACGAAGGTGTGGACTGGCGGCCGCTCGAGCACGACGCCGAAGCGCTGCGCGCGCAGGGTGCGAGCGTGATGTTCGTCGCGGTCGACGGCCGCGTCGCCGGACTGATCGCCGTGTCGGATCCGATCAAGCCGACGACGCCGGCGGCGCTGGCCGCGCTGCGCGCCGACGGCGTGCGCGTCGTGATGGCCACCGGCGACGGCTGGACCACCGCGCGCGCGGTCGCTGCCAGGCTCGGCATCGACGAAGTGTTCGGCGAGGTCAAGCCGCAGGACAAGGTCGATCTCGTCGCTCGCCTGAAGGCCGAGGGCCGCAAGGTCGCGATGGCCGGCGACGGCATCAACGACGCGCCGGCGCTCGCCGCCGCCGACGTCGGCATCGCGATGGGCACCGGCACCGACGTCGCGATGAACGCCGGGCACGTCACGCTGATCAAGGGCGATCTGACCGGCATCGCGCGCGCGCGCGAACTGTCGCGGCAGACGGTTCGCAACATGCGGCAGAACCTCGTCTTCGCGCTCGTCTACAACGCGCTCGGCGTGCCGATCGCCGCCGGCGTGCTGTATCCGTTCTTCGGCGTGCTGCTGTCGCCGCTGATCGCGGCGTTGGCGATGAGCTTCAGTTCCGTATCGGTGGTCGGCAACGCGTTGCGGCTGCGGTCGGGTTAGCGCGTCGGCAGCTCGCCGCGCGACCCCTGCAACTTCGGGAGCAGAGCCATGGAAATCAAAGCGGTCATTGCGATGGTGCGACGCGACGCGCTCGAGGCGGTCGAAACGAAGCTGCAGCAGGCCGGCGTGCAGGGCATCACGGTCACGAAGTCGAAGGGGTACGGCGACCACCGCAATTTCTTTACCCGCGACTGGATGAGCGACGGCGTGCGCGTCGAGATCTACACCGCTGCGGACCGGGTCGGCGCGATCGTCCGCGCGATCACCGACGCTGCGCACACCGGCGAACCGGGCGACGGCCTCGTCGTCGTCCTGCCGGTGGACCAGGCGTTCAGCGTCAGGACGAGGGCGGAGACGGTCCCCAACCGCCCGCGTGGCTGACTCGGACGGCAGCCGCGACCGCGCGAAGGCGGTCGGCCGCACGCGCGGTGAACTCGCCGGCGCGCCGCCTGTCCGACCTGCATCGATCGAGCGCTGCGGGCAGGCCGGCTCGGCCATTCGGCCGAAGGGCCTGCTTGCGCGGCGTTCGATCCCCTTGACGTGATGCGAACGGCACGCACTCTGCTGATCCTGGGCCCCCTTTTCGGGTTCGACCTCGGTTCGATGCCGCTCGTCGCCGCGGCCGTCGACGCGCGCGCCCGGGCGGTGGCGCGGGTGGGCCCAGCGCTCGCGCGCGCTGCGCACGCATGATGGGCAGATCCGCCCAGCTTGCCGTGGCGTCGGCGATCCTGGCCGCAGCGGCGGCCGTCGTGCTCGTGCAGTTGCTGCCGCCGCGCGACGGCGCGGGCGCCGAGTCCGGCGGGGCGCCGCTCGCCGTTCGGCGCGCCGAGCCGCCGCGCCCGTTGCCGAACCTGCAGTTCGTCGACGCGGACAACCGCCCGCGCTCGCTGGCCGAGTTTCGCGGCCGCGCCGTTCTGCTCAACGTCTGGGCCACCTGGTGTGCGCCGTGCCGCGCCGAGATGCCCGCGCTCGACCGCCTGCAGGCCGCGCTCGGCGGCCCGGGGTTCGAGGTCGTCGCGCTGTCGGTCGACCGCGGCGGTGTGGCTGCGGTCAGGCCTTTTTTCGACGAGCTGGATCTGCGCGCGCTGCGCATCTACGTCGATGCGAGCGTCGAGGCGCTCGGTCGCCTGGACAGCATCGGCATCCCGCTGACGCTGCTCATCGACGAGCAGGGACGCGAGCGCTGGCGCGTTCTGGGTCCCGCGCCGTGGGATCGCGCCGACGTGATCGACTTCATCCGCCGCGATCTGGCCGCGCGATGACGCGCCGACGCACCGATCGATCGCCGAGCCAACCGGGAGGGAACACATGTTGAACCGACGCGATGTGCTGAAAAGCTTTGCTTTCGCAGGAGCGTTGACGCAAGCACCCGCCGCGCTGCGGCCGGCGCGCGCCGCGGCCGAACCCGACCTGGTTGTAAAGCTCACCGCGGCGCCGGATCGCGTGTCGCTGTGGTCGGGGCCGAAGACGGGCGTGCTGCGCTTTACCGCCGAAGTGCTGCGCGGCCGGCGTGATGCGGTGCGGCCGTCGGCGAGTTATCTCGGCCCCACACTCGATCTGCGGCGCGGCGAGCGCGTGCGCATCCACTTCGTCAACCGGATCGGCGAGCCGAGCATCGTCCACTGGCACGGCATGCTCGTACCCGAGATCGCCGACGGCCATCCGCGCTTCGCGATCGCCAGCGGCGCCGAGTACGTCTACGAGTTCGAGGTTCGCAACCCCGCGGGCACGTACATGTACCACCCGCACCCGCACGGGCGCACTGGCCTGCAGGTGTATGCAGGGCTTGGCGGGCTGCTGATCGTGCGCGAGCCGCACGAGGCGGCGCTCGGTCTGCCGGCCGGCGAACACGAGCTGAACCTGGTGCTGCAGGACCGTCGCAGCGACGGTGGCAACCGCCTCGTCTATCGCCGCATGATGATGGACGAGATGACCGGCGTGCTCGGCGACCGCGTGCTGGTCGGCGGCATGCCGAATGCGGCGTTCAAGGTGGCGCGGCGCGGCTACCGTCTGCGCATCGCCAACATGTCGAACGCGCGCATCTACAAGCTCGCGTGGTCGGACGAGCGGCCGCTCGCCGTGATCGCCGCCGACAACGGGCTGCTCGCTCGCGACGAAGGCGTGCAGCAGCGTCCTTACGTCGTGCTCGCACCGTTCGAGCGCGTCGAGCTGCTGGAGGATTTCGGCACGCGCGCCCCCGGCGCCGAGGTCGCGCTCGTCAGCCGCGCGTTCGAAGACGGCACGATGAGCGAGATGATGAACATGATGGGCGGCATGATGGGCGGTGGCGGGATGATGGGTGGCGGCATGATGGGCCGCGGCATGATGGGCGGGATGATGGGCGGCGGCCAGGGCGAGGAAATGCCTATCGCCGAGTTCACGGTCGCGCGCGAAGCGGCCGCGCAGCGCGCCGCGGTCGAGCTGCCGCCCGCGCAGCCGCGGCCGCGCGAGGGCCGCCACGAGCTGCACACACAGATCGCGTTCCGCCACATGCGCGGCTTGTTCAACGGTCGCGCGTGGGATCACCGCAACCCGACCGCGGTTGCCGACGAAGAGCGGCTGCCGGTCGGGCAAGGCACCGTCTGGACCTTCTCCAACGACGGCATGGGGATGCCGATGCCGCACCCGATCCACATCCACGGCGTGCGTTTCCGCGTCCTCGAGCGCACGGGCGCACGGGCGCCCGCGGATCTGCGCGAAGGCCTGGTCGACGCCGGCTACAAGGACACGTTCATGATCTTCGCCGGCGAAACCGTGCGCGTGCTCGTGGCGCCGACCGAGCCGGGGCTGTTCATGTACCACTGCCA
>JBFMFC010000040.1:8470-31738 GCA_040752195.1 Pseudomonadota bacterium
CGCCCGCGGATCTGCGCGAAGGCCTGGTCGACGCCGGCTACAAGGACACGTTCATGATCTTCGCCGGCGAAACCGTGCGCGTGCTCGTGGCGCCGACCGAGCCGGGGCTGTTCATGTACCACTGCCATAACCTCGAGCACGAGGACGGCGGCATGATGCGCAACTGCCGGTTCGTATAGGCGCCGGCACGGGCGCGCAGGTTTTCACCGGTGCGCCCCGCGGGCAGGCGGCGAGCGACGTTGCGCTCAGCGGCGCGCGAGCGGCGCGGAAAACTCGACCTTGACCTCGGCCGCGAGCCAGCGCGTATCGGCCCACTCGCCGGTGCCCACACCGAAATCGAGGCGGTTCAGCGCGATCGCGCCCGCCACGGCGAGACGCCCGCCGGCGGTTTGCAGCCTGAACGGCACTTGCACTTCGCGGCGTCGGCCCTTGATCTCGAGCGTGCCGCGCGCGAGAAGCGTCCCGGCGCGCGCCTCGACGGTCTCGCTCGTGAAGTTCAGTCGCGGAAACGCGGCGACATCGAAGAACTCGCGTTCTTTGAGCGCGGCGTCGATCTCGGGCAGCCCGGTCTCGACCGAGGCCGGCTCGAGCCACACGTCGATGCGCACGACCCGCTCGCCCTGCAGACACAGCTCGCCGCCGAAGCGGCGAAACTGGCCGCGAAACGGCGCGCCCGCCTGCTTCACTTCGAAGCCGACGCGCCCCGCGGCGTGATCGACCGCGTAGCAGTCCTGCGCGCGGGCCGGCGCGGCGACCAGTAACAGCAGCAGGACGAGCAGTCGCATCACGGTCCCGCGCGCCATGGCAGCATGCGATCGAAGACGCCGTCGCGCAGCACGAGGGCGTGGCGCAACGCCGCCGCGATGTGCAATGCGATCAGCACAGACAGCGCCGCCACCAGCCCGACATGCGCCGCCCTGAAAACGGCGGCCAGCGCGCGGTCCTTGGGCACGAGGTCGGGCACCTGGAACAGTCCGAACCAGTTGATTGACAACCCGGCGGCGGAGGCGTACAGCCACCCGGCGAACGGCGCCAGCACAAGCAGCGCATAGAGCAGCCGGTGCGTCGCGAGCGCCGCCCGGCGCTCCCAGACCGGCATGAAGGCGGGCAACGGCGGCGGCGGATCGAGCAGCCGCCACGCGAGCCGCAGCAGCATCAACGCCAGGATCGCCAGGCCGACGGACTTGTGGCGCGTCAGCCACTGCAGCCGCGCCAGACTGACCGGCAGGTTCGCGGCGTACAGACCGAGCGCGAGTTGCACCAGGACCAGCGCCGCGATCAGCCAATGCAGCGACCGCGCAACGATCCCGTACGATGTAGTCGAGTTTCGCCACCGCGCCATGGCAACAGTATCGGTCCGGAACGCAGCGAGAAGAACACGCGCGATCGCGCCCTTGTTCCCGCTGCTGCTGGCCGCGGCCTGCCGGACGCTGCCGCCGGGCGCGAGCGCCGTGCTGCCGGAACCGGTACCGGCCGCCGCCGCGTTGCCGGCCGACGCCGCGCGTTACGCCATCGATGCGCGAGCTTCCGAAGTGCGCGTGCTCGTGTACCGCGACGGTCCGCTCGCGCGCTTCGGTCACAACCACGTGATCGTCGGTCGCGTCGAAGGCGAAGTGCGCGCCGGCCGCACGGCCGACACCATCGGCTTTCGGTTGACGATTCCGGTCGAATGGTTCGCCGTCGATCCCCCGGGCGCGCGGGCCGAGGAAGGTTCCGAGTTCGCAGCCGACGTTTCCGAGCAGGCGCGCCGGGCCACGCGCGAGAACATGCTGGGCCGCGAGGTGCTCGACGCGGCGCGTTTTCCGTCCATTCGCATCGAATCGGTCGCGCTCGGCGGTCCGCCGTGGAATCCCACCGTGACCGCGCGCGTGACGTTGCGCGATGCGACCCGCGACGTGCGTTTCGCCGCCGCGGTGTTCGCGCACGGCGACACGCTGACCGTGATCGCGAACTTCCGCATCCGCCAGAGCGAGTTCGGCATCACGCCGTTTGCGGCGCTCAACGGCGGGTTGCGGGTGGGCGATGCGATCGATCTGCGCCTGCGGCTGGTCGCGCGGCGCGAGTAGGCCCGGCCCCGCGGCCGCTCATCCGGCGCAGCAGGAAAGCTCGCGCACGTCGCGCGCGAACGTCTGCGCGGCGAGCTTCAGCGCCTCGACCATCGTCAGGTACGGGAACAGAGAATCTGCGAGTTCGGCGACCGTCATCCGCCGCTGGATCGCGAGCGCCGCGGTCTGGATCAGCTCGCCCGCTTCGGCCGCCACCGCCTGCACGCCGAGCAGCCGGCCGCTGCCGGCCTCGGCCACCAGCTTGACGAAGCCGCGCGTGTCGAAGTTGGCGAGCGCGCGTGGCACGTTCTCCAGCGTCAGTGTGCGGCTGTCGGTCTCGATGCCGTGCCGCTGCGCCTCGCCTTCGGTGAGCCCCACGGTGGCGATCTGCGGGTCGGTGAAGACCACCACCGGCATCGCGCTCACATCGAGGGCGGCGTCGCCGCCGGTCATGTTGATCGCCGCGCGCGTGCCGGCGGCGGCCGCCACGTAGACGAACTGCGGCAGGTCGGTGCAGTCGCCGGCGGCGTAGACGTTCGGGTTACTCGTGCGCAGGTGAGCGTCGACCCGGATCGCGCCGCGTTCGTCGAGCGCGACGCCCGCGCGATGCAACTCGAGTGCGCGCGTGTTCGGCGTGCGCCCGGTGGCGACCAGCAGCCGTTCGGCACGGATGTCGCCGCCGGCGGTGGCCAGCACGAACTCGCCGTTCCCGAAAGCGACCCGGTGCGGCTGCGTGTGCTCGCGCACGTCGATGCTTTCGTCGCGAAACGCGGCGGCCACCGCCGCACCGATGGCAGGATCCTCGCGAGAGAAGAGCCGACCCCGGGCGAGCAGCGTGACCTGGCTGCCAAGCCGCGCGTACGCCTGCGCCAGCTCCGCGGCCACGGCCGAGGAGCCGATGACCGCCAGCCGCGGCGGGATCGTCTCCGCCGCCAGCGCGTCGGTCGAGGTCCAGAACGGCGTGCCGGCCAGCCCCGCGATCGGCGGCACCGCGGGTGCCGCGCCGGTGGCGATCAGGCAGCGGTCGAAGGCGACGCGCGCGGTCGCGCCCTGGCGCGTTCGCACTTCGAGTGTGTGCGCATCGGCGAAGCGCGCCTCGCCCCGCAGCACGGTGATCGCAGCGTTCTCGCGCAAGATGCGCTCGTACTTCGCCTGCCGCAGCGCATCGACCAGCCCCTGCTGCTGCGCGAGCAGTTTGCGCCGGTCGATCGCGGGCGCGGCCGCCGCGATGCCGCCGTCGAACGGGCTTGCCCGCCGCAGGTGCGCGACGTGCGCTGCGCGCAGCATGACCTTCGAGGGCACGCAACCGACATTCACGCAGGTGCCGCCGATGGTGCCGCCCTCGATCAGCGTGACGCGCGCGCCGCGTTCGGCGGCCTTCAGCGCCGCGGCCATCGCCGCCCCGCCGCTGCCGATGATGGCCACGTGCGGGCGATCACCGTGTGCTCGCGAGTTGCTGAAATCGTCGTCGCCGGCAGTCGGCCGACAGCCGCTGTCCGTGCATTGCGGCGCGATCGTCGGCGAGCTCGCCGCGAATCCCCTCACTTCTTCTCCCGCGCCGGATAGCCGGCATCGGCGCTCGCCTTGGCGATCGCCTGCAGGCTGGTCTTGGCGTCGTCGAACCGCACCACGGCTTCGCGTTTCTCGTAGCTGACCTCGACCTTGGTGACACCGTCGACCCTCGACATCGCCTTCTTGACGGTGATCGGGCAGGCGGCGCAGGTCATGTTGTCCACCGCCAAGGTGGCGGTGCGCTCGGCCGCGGCCGCGCCGCTCGCAGCGGCGAGCAACACCATCGAAACGAACAGCTTCTTCATCGAGGACTCCGCGATCAGTAGAACCAAGGGACGACGTAAGGGAACGCGATCGCCGCGGCCACCAGCAGCGCGACGATCCAGAACAGGATGCGATAGCCGGTGCGTACGTGCGGGATCGCGCACACCTCGCCCGGCCTGCAGGCGGCGGCCGGCCGGTAGATGCGCCACCAAGCCACGGCCAGCGCGACGAGCGCGGCGCCGACGAACAACGGCCGATACGGCTCCAGCAGCGTCAGGTTGCCGATCCATGCGCCGCTGACGCCCAGCATCACGAGCACGAGCGGCCCGGCACAGCAGGCCGAGGCGAGGATGGCGGCGATGCCGCCGGCGGCCAGTGCGGCGCGCCCGCTCGGCGCGTCGGTTTTGGTCTCCGTTCGCGCCGCGGAGACGGAAGTAGCGTTCATCGGAAGCGATCCCTCGTGCGATGGTCGACGCGCTAAAGTAGTTCCGTACCCGTGTACGGAGTCAAGCGCGATGTCGCAGGAGCCCGAAGGGCCCACGATCGGCGGTGTGGCCCGCGCCGCCGGCGTGAACGTGGAAACGATCCGCTTCTACGAGCGGCGCGGCCTGCTCGCGCAGCCGCAGCGCCGCTACGGCAGCGTGCGGCGGTACACCGCGGCCGACGTCGCGCGCGTGCGTTTCATCAAGGCGGCGCAGCGGCTGGGCTTCAGCTTGGAGGAGATCGCCGACCTGCTGCGCCTCGAAGACGGCGCGCATTGCGACGAGGCGCGCGCGATCGGCGAGCGGCGCCTGGCCGACGTGCGCGCGCGGCGCGAGGATCTGCAGCGCATCGAGGAGGCGCTCGCCGCGCTCGTCGCGCGCTGCTGCGAGACGGACGGCAACGTCGCCTGCCCGCTGATCGCGTCGCTTCAACGCAGCGCCGACGACGGCCTGTCGCCCCCTGCGCGAAGCGTCACCCTCGGGAGCGCACCCTGAACAGCCGGTTCGCGCTCGAATGCCGTCGGACTTCATGCGGCCGCCATCGTCGCCGGGCCGCGCGCGCCGCGGTTGCTCGTCGAACCGCTCGGCATGCCGTTGTACCTTTGCTGAATCCGGAACCGGCTGTTTTCCGCGTCAGTGGGCGTCAGCGACGAGTCGTATGAGCAGCGAACCGTGACTGCGTCAGCGGACTAACGCATGCATTCGACCCCCGATGCGCCGCGCCACGACCGACTGGGCTTGAGTCTGGCGCTTGCCTCCGCGCTGCTGTTTGGCGCGAGCACACCGTTCGCGAAGCTGCTGGTCGGGCAGATGCCGGCGCTGTGGCTTGCGGCGCTGCTGTATCTGGGCAGTGGAGCCGCGCTGACGGCCTGGATCGCGTTGCGCAGTGCGCGACAGCGCTTTCGGTTCGGGCTTGCTCGCGGCGATTGGGGCTGGTTGGCCGCGGCGACGTTCGCGGGCGGCGTGCTCGGTCCCGTGCTGCTGCTCACGGGGCTCGCCGCGACACCGGCGAACACCGCGTCGCTGCTGCTCAACCTCGAAGGTGTTTTCACGGCGGCTCTGGCATGGATCGTCTTTCGCGAGCACACGGACCGCCGGCTCGTGCTCGGCATGCTGCTGATCGTCGCCGGCGGCGTGACGCTGACGTGGGGCGCGAGCGTCGAGCGCGGTTCCGTCGGGCCGGCGCTCGCGATCGTCGGCGCATGCCTTGCCTGGGGCATCGACAACAACCTGACGCGCAAGATCGCCGGCGGCGATGCGTCGCTGATCGCCGCGGTGAAGGGATGGGTCGCTGGCGGTGTCAATGCCGCGCTCGCACTCGCGTTCGGCCTGGAAGTGCCGGCACTCGGCGCGTCCGCCGCGGCCGCCGGTGTGGGAGCGATCGGCTACGGCGCGAGCCTCGTGTGCTTCGTGCTCGCGCTCAGGCACCTCGGCGCGGCGCGCACCGGTGCGTACTTTTCCATCGCACCGTTCGTCGGCGCGCTGGTCGCACTGCCGCTGCTGGGCGAATCGCTCGCGCCGCTCGCCTGGCTCGCGGCCGCGCTGATGGGCGCCGGACTATGGCTGCATCTGACGGAGCGGCACGAACACGAGCACGTGCACGAGCCGCTCACGCACACGCACGCGCACCGGCACGACATGCACCATGCGCACGCGCACGACGGCGCAGCGCCGGCAGTCGATCCGCTCACGGGCGAGCACGTCCATGAGCACGCGCACGAACGCCTCGTCCACAGCCATCCGCACTACCCCGATCTGCATCACGGACACTCGCATCGCTGAGCGCGCCTCGCCTTGACCGTAAACGGCGATCGCGCGCGCCCGACGATGTCGGGCCGCACCGTGCCGGCGATCGCTTCGCGTGCGAGGCGACACGGTGGCCCCACCGGAAACGGCGGCCGTGCCCGTCGAGATAACGCTCGGATTACAGAGCGCCGGCCGTGGCGTGATCTGGCGCAGAACTTCGCATGGCGCAGCGCCGTATAAGTCACGGGTCGCGCCCCGCGCGCCGTGCAGCATCATCGAATCCGACTGGAGAATGCCATGCCAAGAAAACTGCTCTTCGCAGCCCTCGCCGCCGCGACGCTCGCGGCGTGCGGCGGAGGCGGACCCGTAACAACGCCACCGGCGGCCGGTGCAACGGTCCAGGTCAACCTCGGCGACAGTCCGGCGGATCGCTTGATCGCGGTCGGCGTGACCGTCGACGCGATTTCGCTGGTCGACGCGAACGGCCGCGTGGTGCCCATACTCGCCGCGCCGCGGCCGGTCGAAATGATGCATCTGATGGGCACGGTGCGGCCGATGGCCGTCACGCAAGTGCCACAGGGCGCCTACACCGCGGCGATGATGACGTTCGGCGCAGCGACCGTGACGTATGTCGATGCGACGACGGGACAGCCGGTGCAAAGGAGCGTGCCGGGCCCGATGACGGTGAACGTTCCGCTCGCCCCCGCACTGACGGTGGGCACGACGCCGATGGTCGTCAACCTCGACATGAACATGGCGGCGTCGATCGCCATCGACGCAGGCGGCAGCGTGAGCATGAACCCCGTGATGACCGCACGCACCAATCCGCCCGTGTACGGCAGCCACGATCCGGAAGACGGCGGCATGCATGGACTGAGCGGTACGGTGAACGGCAGCGCCGGCGGTACGTTCACGCTGACGATGCTTCAGGGCATGCCCGGCCTGTCGCTCGCGACCGGTTCGGGTACGCAGTTCACGGGCATGACCGGGATGGGCATGATGTCCGACGGCATGCTGCTCACGATCGACGCGAGCCGGCAGGCCGATGGAACGTGGATGGCGGAGCGCGTGCATTCGCGCATGGGCGCCGGCGGCGCGATGGTGGCCGGCGTGGTGACGAGCCTGACCGGCAGCCCGCCGACACAACTGGTGCTGGTGATGCACGACGGTGCCGGCAACGGCATGCGGCCCGCGAATCTCGCCGGAACGGCGACGATCAATATCGACGGCGCGACATCGTTCGACGTCGATACCGACGGCGTCGATCTGAACAACCTGCCGTTTACGCCGCGTTTCGACCGCGCGACCCTCACGCGCGGCCAACGCGTCGAAGCCCTGAGCAGCAGCCCGATGATGCAAGGCGGCGGCATGGGCGGAATGATGGGCGGCGGAACGCTGACCGCCACGTCGCTTCGTCTGGAGCAGCAGGGTCTGCGCGGTACGGTGTCAGGCTACCGCGCAAGCGGCTCGCAGGCGACCTTCACGCTCGCGTTGCCGGCCGATTCGGCTTTCGCTCAACTGACGGGCGTGAGCGCAGTGACCGTCCACCGGCAGGGCGGCACGCAGTTGCGCCGACTGACCGGCCTCGGCGACGGCGCCACGGTCGTCGTGCGCGGGTTGCTGTTCTTCGACGGCGGCGCGTTCAGGCTGGTGGCCGCCCGCATCGTCGGCACGTAGACTGGCGCGCCGAATCGAACCGCTGCCGCCACGTGTCGCGGCATCTGCAGCGGCCGGGCTTCGTCGTCCGCCGCCCGGAACCGGGCATGTCGCCGATCCGCGTGCTGCACGTGTTGCGCGCCGACGCCGAGCGCTGGCATGCTGGCGGCCACTGCGGCGGCGCGGAGGGACCCGGAGCACCATGACGCACAGGATCGGCATCTTCGTCTTCGATCGGGTCGAGGTTCTGGATTTCGCGGGCCCGTACGAAGTCTTTACGACGGCCACGCGCGTGAATGGGCGCTTGACCGGCGCGGGCGAGCCGCTGTTCGACGTCGTCACGATCGCGGCCTCGACGAACCCGGTCACGGCGCGCGCGGGCCTGCGCGTGCTGCCGGACTTCAGCGTCGAGCGGCATCCTCGGCTCGACTGCCTCGTCGTGCCGGGCGGCGTGGTGACCGACGAGCTCGAAAAGAGCGACGTGATCGAGTGGATCGCGGCGCAGGCGACGCAGGCCGGCCTTGTCGCCTCCGTGTGCACCGGTGCCTTCCTGCTGGCCAAGGCCGGTGTGCTCGCCGGCAAGAGCGCAACGACGCACTGGGAAGACATCGACGATCTGCGGTCGATGTTTCCGGCCCTCCCCGTTCGAACCGGCGTGCGCTGGGTCGATCAAGGCAACGTCGTCACGTCGGCGGGCATCTCGGCGGGCATCGACATGAGTCTTCACCTGGTCGAGCGGCTCGCGGGCAGATGGATCGCCGAGCGCACCGCGCACCAGATGGAGTTCGACTGGGTCGAGAACCCTTGCTGATCGGCGCGAATCGTGCGGACCGACCTGCGATGCCGACGTAAGGGGCTTGCGCTAGCGCAAACCCCGGCGCGCGCCGCTCCGTTAGCCTGCGCCCGGTTCCGTTACAGTACGGCTCCAAGGCCGATCCGATGAAACTGCGCGCACGCACCCGCTTCCGCACGACGCTCTTCGCGTTGTGCGCGCTGCTGCTCGCGCAGTGGTCGCTCGCGACGCATGCCTGTCCTGTGTACGCGGCGCTCGGCGGTTCGATCGAAACGGCCGCGGCAGTGGCGAGCGCGCCCGCCGCGCAACCGGACTGCGGTTGCGACGAGGACGATGCCTCGACGATCTGCGCCAAGCACTGCGCGGGCGACGAGCAGGCGACCGCGCAGCCGGCGTTCGCCGCCGCGCCGTCCGCCGCCATGGGGTGGTGGTCGTCCGCGCTGCTGCCGCCGGCAGCGCCGCAGCGCGCGTTGCGTTGCGACCTGGCGCAACCGCACGCGCCGCCGCTGACGATCCTGTACTGCGTCTCCCTGACTTGAGCGGCGGTCCGCGCGCGCCCGCGCGCCTGTACGTCCGCCGTTCGATTTCTCTGTGCCGCGCTCCGTGCGGCCACCGTCAGGAGAGAGCATCATGCCCGTCGATCTTCGCCGTCGCGCCGCGCTGCTGGCGCTCGCTGCAGTTCCACTCGTTCCCGCGATCGCGCGCGCGCAACGCGCATTGCCCGAGGTCGAGGTCTACAAGTCCCCGACCTGCGGCTGCTGCAAGGACTGGATCAAACACCTGCAGGCCGCCGGCTTCAGCGTGAAAGCGAACGACGTGCCCGATTCGCGCTTCATGCGCGCGCGCTTCGGCATGCCGGCCAAGTTCGCGTCGTGCCACACCGCGCTCGTCGGCGGCTATGTCGTCGAAGGCCACGTGCCGGCGCGCGAGATCAAGCGGCTGCTCGCCGAGCGGCCGAACGCGCTCGGCGTCGCGGTGCCCGGCATGCCGGTCGGCGCGCCCGGCATGGACAGCCCCGAGTACCGCGGCGTGGTCGACCCCTACGACGTGCTTCTGGTGCAACCGGACGGCCGCGCGACCGTGTTCGCGTCGTACGACGGCAAGCGCTAGTGCAGGCGCGCCGCGCGCGCCGCACCGGAGAAACACGATGAACACCCTGCTACACGCCCGGCGTGCCGCGGCAGCGCTCGCGCTGGCTTCGGCCTGCGCCTTTGCCGCCGCGCAGCCCGCGCCCGCCGATCTTGGCGCCACGCTCGACGGCCTGCTCGCGTACGCGAAGGAAAGGCATCCCGAGCTGCGCTCGATGCGGCACGAAGCCGACGCCGCCGCGCAGCGGATCACGCCGGCCGGCGCGCTGCCCGATCCGATGTTGCAGGTCGAGCTGCGCGACGTGACCAACGAGATGAGCGGAGGCAGCTTCAACCTGCTGCCGGCGCGCGTCGGCTCGACGCGCTACCAGATCCGCCAGACCTTCCCCGCGTGGGGCAGCCGCGACGCCCGACGCGACGCCGCGACCGCCGCGGCCGAAGAAGCCGCGCGGCGCGCCGATGCGACCTGGGCCGAACTCGCGATGCGGATCAAGACCGCGTACGCGCGCTACCGGCAGGCGCACGAGAGCCTGGTGCAGACACGCGCGCTGCTGGATCTCGTCGATCGGCTCGAGCGCGTGGCGCAGGCGCGCTATGCGGGGGGGCTTGCCGCGCAGCAGGACGCGATTCGCGCTCAAGTCGAGCGCACGTCGATGCTCAGCGATCTGGCGATGCTCGAATCCGAACTGGGATCGGCGCGCGCACGGTTGAACGGGTTGCTGGTTCGCCCGACCGATGCGCCGCTCGCCGAACCGCGCGACGAACGCGCGCTGCCCACGCTCGCCAGGCTCGACGCCGCGACGCTGCGCAGCCGCGTGCTCGCCCGCAATCCGCAACTGGCCGCCGAGGACGCGCGCATCCGCGCCGGCGAGCGCAGCAAGGACGCGGTGTTCGCGAATCGCTACCCGATGTTCACCCTGGGTGTGGCGCCGATCCAGACGCGCAACCGCGTCAGTGAGTGGGAGCTGATGTTCGAGATCAACATCCCGCTGCAACAGAAGACGCGCCGCAGCGAGGAAGCCGAGGCCGCGGCGATGCTCGCCGCGGCGCAGGCGCGGCGCGAGGCGATCGCCACGGAGACGCTCGCGGCGCTGGGCGAAAACCTTGCAGCGCTCGAAGCCGCGCATCGCGTCGAGACGCTGACGCAGGCGAGCCTGCTGCCGCAAGCCGAGGTGACGTTGCAGGCGGCGCTCGCCGGCTACGAAACGGGCAAGGTCGACTTCGCCACCGTGCTCGACGCGCAGCGCCAGATCCGGCAGGCGAGGTTGACGCTGATCAGAACGCGCGCCGAAGCGCGCATGCGGCTGGCCGAGATCGAGCGGCTGCTGGGAGAAGAGCTATGAAGATCCGGGATCGAGGACCGACGATCGAGCGCGGGCGCGCCGGCGCGGTGGTGCTGGCGATCGTCGCGACGGCTGCGGTCGCCGCGGCGGCGGGGTACTGGTTCGGCACGCGCGGGTCGCATGCAGCGGTGGCGAGCGCGGATTCGGCGCCGCAGAACACGGAGAAGAAGGAGGGCAAGAAGATCCTTTACTACCGCAACCCGATGGGACTGCCGGACACCTCGCCCGTGCCGAAGAAGGACTCGATGGGCATGGACTACGTCCCGGTGTACGAGGGCGAGGAGGAGGCAAGCGCGGGCGGCGTGAAGATCAGCCCCGAGAAGGTGCAGAAGCTCGGCGTGCGCACCGCGCGCATCGAGCGGCGCGCGCTCGACGCGGTGGTGCGCGCCACCGGCCGCGTCGAGATCGACGAACGGCGCCAGTTCACGATCGCGCCGAAGTTCGAGGGCTACATCGAACGGCTGTACGTCAACGCTACCGGCCAGTTCGTGGCCGCCGGCGAGCGTCTGTTCGACGCCTACAGCCCGGAACTGCTCGCCGCGCAGCGCGAATACGCGGTAGCCGCGCACGGGCTTGCGCAACTGAAGGATGCCGATGCGCAGACGGTGGCCGGCATGAAGCGGCTCGCCGACGCAGCGCTGGCGCGGCTGCGCAACTGGGACGTGAGCGAGGACGAGATCGCGCAGCTCGCCTCCGGCGGCGAGCCGCGCCGCACGCTGACGTTCCGCGCGCCGGCTGCCGGTGTCGTCCTGGAGAAGAAGGCCGTGCAGGGCATGCGCTTCATGCCGGGCGAGATGCTGTATCAGATCGCGGACCTGTCGCGCGTGTGGCTGATCGCCGACGTCTTCGAGCAGGACATCGGCCGCGTGCGCGTCGGTCAGCCCGCGCGGGTCAAGCTCGAGGCGTTTCCGGAGCGGCGCTTCGAGGGCCGCGTCACCTACGTCTATCCGACGGTGAAAGCGGAGACGCGCTCGGCGCAGGTTCGCGTCGAACTGCCGAATCCGGGCGGGCAGCTCAAGCCGGCGATGTACGCGCATGTCGAAATCGCCGCGGGCGGCGGCACCGTGCTGGCGGTGCCGAATTCGGCGGTGATCGACAGCGGCACGCGCCGCGTGGTGCTCGTCGACCGCGGCGAAGGGCGCTTCGAGCCGCGCGCCGTCAAGCTCGGCAGCCGCGGCGACGAATACGCTGCGGTGCTCGAGGGACTCAAGGAAGGTGAAAGCGTGGTCGTCGCGGCGAACTTCCTGATCGACGCCGAGAGCAACCTGAAGGCCGCGCTCGGCTCGATGACCGCCCCCGAAGCCTCGGCGGCGGCGGGCAAGGTGCAGATCGCGCACAGCGCGCGCGGAAGGCTCGACGACGTCGATGCCAAGACGGGCACGCTGGTCATTTCGCACGAGGCGATCCCGACCCTGAAGTGGCCGGCGATGACGATGGAGTTCGCCGCGGCCAACGAAGCGATCGCCAAGGCGGTCAAGCCCGGAACGCCGATTGCGTTCGAGATCGTCGAACGCAAGCCGGGCGAGTGGGTGGTGACGAAGATCGAACCGAGGCGCTGACGGAGCCGACGATGCTCGAACGACTGATCGCGTGGTCGGCGCGTAATCCGTTCCTGATCGCGCTCGCCACGCTGGCGATCGTCTTCGCCGGCGTGCTGGCGATATTGCGAACGCCGCTCGACGCCCTGCCGGATCTGTCGGACGTGCAGGTGATCGTCTACACGGAGTATCCCGGGCAGGCGCCGCAGGTGGTCGAAGACCAAGTCACCTACCCGCTGACGACTTCGATGCTCGCGGTGCCGAAGTCGAAGGTCGTGCGCGGCTTTTCTTTCTTCGGCGCGTCGTTCGTGTACGTGATCTTCGAGGACGGCACCGACATCTACTGGGCGCGTTCGCGCGTGCTCGAGTACCTGAACTACGCGGCGACGAGGCTGCCGGCGAACGTCTCGCCGCAGATCGGGCCGGATGCCACGGGCGTGGGCTGGGTCTACCAGTACGTCGTGCTGGCGGCCAACCGCACGCTCGCCGAACTGCGCACGCTGCAGGACTGGTATCTGCGTTTCCAGTTGACCGCCGCACCCGGCGTGGCGGAGGTCGCCTCCGTCGGCGGCTTCGTGCAGCAATACCAGGTGATCGTCGATCCGGTGAAGCTGCGCGCGTACGGCATCCCGCTGATGCGAGTCGCGCAGATCATCCGCGACTCGAACCGCGACGTCGGCGGGCGCGTCGTCGAGATGGCCGAGACCGAGTACATGGTGCGCGGCCGCGGCTACCTGCGCGGCGTCGCCGACATCGAGGAGCTGGTATTGCGCGCCGACAACGGCACGCCGGTGCGGGTGCGCGATGTCGCGCGCGTCGAGCTGGGCCCGGACGAACGGCGCGGGCTGACCGAACTGAACGGCGAAGGCGAGGTCGTTTCCGGCATCGCGGTCGCGCGCTTCGGCGAAAACGCGCTCGCCGTGATCGACGGTGTCAAGCGGCGCATCGAGGAACTGAAGCCCGGGCTGCCCGAGGGTGTGACCATCCAGGCCGTGTACGACCGCTCGGACCTGATCCACCGCGCGATCGGCACGCTGACCAGAACGCTCGCGGAGGAATCGCTGATCGTCGCCGCGGTTTGCGTGCTGTTCCTGCTGCACGTTCGCAGCGCGCTGGTCGCGATCGTGATGCTGCCGATCGGCGTGCTGATCGCGTTCATCTGCATGCGGCTGCTCGGCATCAACTCGAACATCATGAGCCTGGGTGGCATCGCGATCGCGATCGGCGCGATGATCGACGCCGCGATCGTGATGATCGAAAACGCGCACAAGCACCTCGAACGCCTCCCGGCCGGAGGCGACAGGACGCGCGCGATCGTCGAAGCCGGCAAGGAGGTCGGGCCGGCGCTGTTCTTTTCGCTGCTGATCATCACCGTCAGCTTCCTGCCCGTGTTCACGCTCGAAGCGCAGGAAGGCAGGCTGTTCGCGCCGCTCGCCTACACGAAGACCTTCGCGATGGCCGGCGCCGCGTTGCTGTCGGTGACGCTGGTGCCGCTGCTGATGATCTGGCTGATCCGCGGCCGCATCCTGCCCGAGTCGAAGAATCCGGTGAACCGCGTGTTGATCGCCGTGTACCGCCCGCTGATCGCGTGGGTGATGCGCAACAAGGTCGTCACGATCGTCGCCGCGGCGGCCATCAGCGGGGCCACGCTGTGGCCGGCGAGCAAGCTCGGCACCGAGTTCATGCCGACGCTGAACGAAGGCACGCTGTTCTACATGCCGACCTCCCTGCCGGGCATGTCGATCACGAAAGCGTCCGAGCTCGCACAGATGCAGAACCGCATCATCAAGAGCTTTCCGGAAGTGGAGTCGGTGATCGGCAAGGCAGGCCGCGCGGCGACCGCGACCGACCCCGCGCCGATCGAGATGTTCGAGACCGTGATCAACCTGAAACCCGAGTCGCACTGGCGCCCCGGCATGACGATCGACAAGCTGATCGCTGAGATGGACCGCGCGCTGCAGTTCCCGGGCGTCGCCAACTCGTGGACGATGCCGATCCGCGCGCGCATCGACATGCTGTCCACCGGCATCCGCACCCCGATCGGAATCAAGGTGTTCGGCGCCGATCTCGCGGAAATGGAGAAGGTCGCCCGCCAGATCGAAACCGTGGTGCGCAACGTGCCCGGAACGACCAGCGCGTATGCCGAGCGGCTGACGGGCGGGTACTACCTCGACATCGAACCCGACCGCGCCGCACTCGCGCGCTATGGCCTGTCGGTCGGCGAGCTGCAGGACGTGGTGGCGAGCGCGCTGGGCGGCGAGATGGTGACGACCACCGTCGAAGGACGCGCGCGCTTCGGCGTGATCGTCCGTTACCCGCGCGATGCACGCGCCGATCCGCACAAGATCGAACGCGAAGTGCTGGTACCGCTGATGGCGGAGCCGGGCAAGCCGCCGGCGATGATCCCGCTCGGCCAGGTCGCTCGCGCGAAGTTGACGCAGGGGCCGCCGGTGATCCGCACCGAAAACTCGCTGCTTTCAGCCTACATCTTCGTCGACATGCGCGGCCGCGACATCGGCGGCTACGTCGCGGACGCGCGCCGCGCGGTCGCCGACAACGTCACGTTTCCGCCCGGCATGTACGTGACCTGGAGCGGGCAGTTCGAGTACATGGAGCGGGCGATCGAAAAGCTGAAGATCGTCGTGCCGCTGACGATCGGCACCATCTTCGTGCTGCTGTATCTGAACTTCCGGCGCGTCACCGAGTCGCTGATCGTGATGCTGTCGGTGCCCTTCGCGCTGGTCGGCGGAATCTGGCTGCTGTGGTGGCTGGACTACAACCTGAGCGTTGCGGTGGCGGTGGGCTTCATCGCGCTCGCCGGTGTGGCCGCCGAAACCGGCGTGGTGATGCTGATCTATCTCGACCACGCCTGGCGCGACGCGACGCAGCGGTGCGCCGCCGAGGGGCGCGCGCCGGCGGTCGCCGATCTGTACGGCGCCGTGATGCAGGGGGCGGTGGAGCGCGTGCGTCCGAAGATGATGACCGTCGTCGCGATCATGGCGGGCCTGCTGCCGATCATGTGGAGCACCGGCGCGGGCAGCGAAGTGATGCGCCGGATTGCCGCGCCGATGGTCGGCGGGATGGTTTCGTCGACCGTCCTGACGCTGGCGGTCATCCCCGCGATCTATGCGCTCGTTATGCAGTGGCGAATCAAACGCGCACCGACCATCGATCAAACGTCCACAACCCTGGAGCAACCGCAATGAAGATCTCGCAACTCCTTCTCGCCGCCGCCTTGGCCGGCGCGTCTGCCACGGCGCTTGCGCAGCACAGCAGCGGTCCCCGTACGCCGACGGCCGCGGCCGCTGCCGCGCAGATGGTCGACGGCGAAATCCGCCGCATCGACCTCGAAAAGGGCACGGTCCTGCTGAAGCACAGCGACATCCCGAACCTCGGCATGGGCGCGATGACGATGGGCTTCAAGTTGAAGGACCCCGCGGCGGCCAAGGACCTGAAGGTCGGCGACAAGGTGAAGTTCGCCGCCGAGCAGCAGGGCGAGACGCTGATCGTCACGCAGATCCGGAAGGCGCCCTGACGCGCCCCGACAGTGCGAGCACGGCCGCGGCGAGGGCGCACACGCCCGCCGCCGCGGCAAAGCACAGCGCGTAGCTGCCGCTTGCCCGCTGCAACACGCCGAACAAAAACGGGCAGACGACCACGCCGACGAAAGTGAAGAACAGGCAGCCTCCGGTTGCGAGCCCTGCCCTTCCGGCCGGCGCGAGCCGCGCGACCTCCGCGAGATAAACACCGTTCCAGCCGATCGCAGTCGCGCCGAGCGCGGCCGCGACCGCGAGCAACGCGGCGAGCGGCCACCCGGGCGTAAACAGCGCGGCGAAGACGCTCGCCGCCGCCATGAGCGCGCCGAGCCACGCGAGCACCGCGCGCGCAGACAGCCAGCGATCGGCAATCGCGCCCCACACGATGCGCGCCGCCACGCCGGCGACGTTGGCCGTCGTCAGTCCGAGCCCGGCGACGACCAGCGACAGCCCGATCTCCTCCGCCAGATACGCGACGATGAAACTCGACACGCACATCTGCATGCCCGCGTAGACGAACGACACCGCCGCCATCGTTCGCAGCGGCGCCGACGCGGCGACGAGCTTCAGCCCGGCGACGAGCTGACCCGCGGACAGCCGCGCGGAACGGTCGCGGTCCGCATCGAGCTTCGCGCGCAGGGGCTGCACCGCCAACGCGAGCAGCGCGCAGGCGACGGCGACAGCGAGCACGGCCGCTTGCCAGCCGTAAGCCACCGCGAGCGGGGGCACGACCAGCCCCGCGAGCGCGGTGCCCGCGGGAACACCGGTCTGCTTGATCGAAAAGGTCAGCGCCAGTTTCTCGCGCGGCGTGGTCTTCGCGAGCACGTGACTGGAGGCCGGCGTGATCGGCCCGTAACCCACACCGACCAGCACCGCAGCGGCGGCAACCGCGGCGAGCGCGGGCGCCACCCCGAGCGCCAGACCGCCCGCGCACGCGAGCAGGCACCACTGCGACAGCCGGATCGCGCCGACGCGCAGCACGATGCCGCCGCCGGCCAGCGCCGCGGTCGACGAGCCGACGTACAGCAGCGCGATGTAGGTGCCGACCATCGAGGTCGGCACGCCGAGGTCGCGCGCCACCACAGGCGCGATCGCGGGCAGCGTCAACGCCGCAGCGGCGGCAGCGATCTGGATCGCGGTCGTGGCGACCAGCGCGACGGTGGCGGGGTTCATCGGCAGCGCGCGACTTTACCCGCGTAGCATCGGCGGGTCGTCGCCGGGCGGAGGACCGCGATGGGTGAAAGCTGGGTCGAGATCGTCAAGAACGTGCTCGTGATCGTCGGCATTCCGGCCGCGCTCGCGGGCGCCTGGAGGGCGCTGCGCGAACTGGCGCTCGGCACGCGCGAGAAGGCGAAGGAAAACCGCATCCGCCAGGCGCTCGCCGCGCGCGACATGCTCAAGGACCTGTTCGCGAGCGCCAAGGCGCGCGCCGCGCTGCAGATGCTCGACTGGTCGGGCCGGCAGTACAGCGACGGCGACCACCAGTTCGAGGTCGGTGCCGCCGACCTCGGCCGCGCGCTGCGCACCGATCGCCTCGCCTTCGACCACAAGGAGATGTTCATCCGCGACTGCTTCGAGGAACTGTTCGACCGCATCGAGCAGCTTCAGCACTTCGTCAACATCGGCCTGCTGAACTTCGACGACGTGGCGCTGCCGCTGGAGTACTACGCGCGCAAGATCGTCGCCGACCTGCCCTCGTTCGAACCGTTCCTGCTCGAGTACGGCTACCCCAACGCGCACGAGCTGCTGACCCGTGCTGCAGGCCGGTAGCCCCCCGTTTTGCGCCCGCGGCGGCGGATTTCGTCGCACCGGACTTGATTGCCGCCGGGGGGCGACGACAATGGGGGCAAGATCGCGCGTCGGATCGCGCGGTCGGCAGGCTCGAGGAGGACGCGATGAAACGGATCACTGTGCTGCTCGCGGCAACCGCACTCGCCTCCGGTTGCGCCGCCCTCGGAAGCGGCTCCACCGCGGAAAGCGAGATCGACACCGCCTACGTCGCCGCGGTCGAAGGCGCGGCGAAGCGCTTCGGCACCCAGGTCATCTGGGTCAACTATCCGCGCAAGAGCGCGAGTTCGACGCGGTAGCGGCCGGCACCGGCCGCCGCTCGGGAGCGGCCGGCTCCGCTCCCGCAGGCCCTCGCTTACGGCGACTCGGCCAGCCGCTTCAGGTTGGCCAGCCCGCCTTCGAAATCCGGGCCGACCAGCCGATCCATCATCACACCGAACCAGCGGTTGAGCGGGTTCGAGCCCATGTCGCCCTCGTTGGTCCACGACACGCGCACGCCCGCGCCGTCGGGCACGACGCGCAGCAGTCCCTTCGACTGCATGCCGAACTCGGGAAAGCTGAGCCGGTAGGCGAGCCGGTTGGGCGGCTCGGCCTCGATGAACTCCATCTCGCCGTTGCCCTCGGTCCGGCTCTGCCAGGACCACTTCGCGCCGACGCCGGAGGGCGGGCCGGCGTACTCGACCTTCATCGCCGGATCGCGCTGGTTCCACACCGTCCAGCGCTTCCATTCGCGCGGATCGACAAGCAGCGCGTAGACCTTCTCCGCCGGCGCGTTGATCGCGACGCTGCGCTCGACGTGGAACTGCGAAGGCAGCAGGAATCCGACGCCGACGAAAGCGAGCGCCAGCACCACCACGGCCAGCACGACGCGAATCAGCCATTTCATCGCCGCCTCCCCTCACTATGATGAAGGCGCACATCTTGCCACCGAACGCAGATGCTCCGGCCGCTCGCTTTCGCCGTCTGTGTCGCAGCGATCGCAGGCTGCGCGACGCCGGCGGCGGTCGTCCCGGGCACCCCGGAGTCGCAGTTGCGCGCGCAGTTCGGCCGCCCTGTCGCAGAGCACGCGCTCGAGGCCGGAGCGAAGCGTCTCGAGTACCTGACGGGGCCGTTTCAGCAGACCAAGTACATGGTCGATGTCGACGCCAACGGCCGCGTGCAGCGGGTCGAGCAGGTGCTGACCGCCGAGAAGTTCGCGCGCCTGCGCATCGGCATCGACGACCGCGCGGTCGTGCGGCGCGAATTCGGCATCCCGTTGCGAGAGCAGCCGTTTCCGCTCGCCGGCCTGACCGCCTGGATGTATCCGTACAAGGAAAACGGCGTATGGGACTCCGAGATGGCCGTGTACTTCGACAAGGACGGCATCGTGCGCAAGGTCGAGTCGGGCCCGGATCCGCGCTTCATCCGCAACGGGCCCGACCGCGATCGCGACCGTTGAGCCCGAGCCGCGCGCGGGGCCGATCACCGATCTTGCGTAGTCGTCGTCGGGAAACACCGAATTGTCCGCGACGGACGGGCGGCGACAATGCGGCTCCGACCGATCGCCCCGCGTTGCGCGACATGGAGCACGACACACCTCAGAGCTGCCCGGCGCTGTCGCTGCAGAGCAAGCTGGACCGCATCGCGCACGAACGCGACGTGCTTGCGCTGATGCGTGAGCTGGCGCAAGCGGGCCTGCGCGAGGGCGACGTGGTGCGCCACGCCGCCAGCGGCGATGCCGGCCGGCTGTGGATCGACCGCGAAGGCGATCCGCCGCGGATCGTCGTGCTGATCGAAACCGGCGCTCTCGAGCCCTACTCGGCCGCCTGCTGGCGCCCCGGCTGACCCATCCCCAGGCAAACCCCGCCGGCACGGCCGAGCGCACCGCCGATGGCAGCCGCGGGTGTCCACCGCCTTTGCCGACAACCCGTTAGGCCGGGGACCTCATGCAAAGGTCGAACCAGCGTGGCACACTTGCCGTCATGCAAACCTCGGAGTCTGCGCCAAGGATCCTGATCGTCGACTCCCACGGCCAACCGGTCCGCTGGGCCGTCCTGGCGCGCGCCGCGCGCTACTACGCGTCGGGCAAGGTGCTGACCGACCTCGGCGAGAACATCTTCTCGATGTGCGGCGGCGTACAGGAGGAATCGGGGCAGCGCTCGGAGTTCGTCACCAGCTCGATCGTGATGATCCGCGGCCGGCACCGCATTCCAAGCGGGCACGCGCACGTCGGACTCACCAAGCACCGGCTGTTCCTGCGCGACCGGCAGGTGTGCGCGTACTGCGGCGAGCAGTTCCCGGAGAGCGAGCTGACGGTCGAGCACATCGTGCCGGTGTCGCGCGGCGGGCTGCACACCTGGACCAACGTGGTCACCGCGTGCCGGTCGTGCAACACGCGCAAGGGCAACCGCACGCCCGAGCAGGCGAAAATGCCGCTGCTGTACGTGCCCTACGCGGTGTGCCGCAACGAGGGCTTCATCCTCAGCAACCGGCGCATCCTCGCCGACCAGATGGCCTTCCTGCAGGTCACGCTGCCCAAGTACTCGCGCTGGGCGCACGCGTAGGTCCCGCTCAGACGAAGCGCAATCGCTCGAACATCTCGCGCGCGGCGGCCAGCGCTTCTGCGCGGATCTCGCGGCTGTGCGTGAAGGCGACCTGCACGCCGGCGGGACGCAGGATGCACTCTTCGCGATCTTCGCCGGCAGCCGATACCGCCCAACACGTCGCGCCGGACACGCCGTCGAGCGGCGGCGCGTGGATGTCGATGCCGTCGAGGCGGCGCGCGGTCCGCGCGTAGGCGACGCGCAGTTCGTCGGCACCGGCGCTGCGCGCCCGCGTAAACAGCACGACCGGCCGCGCGTAGACGACCGCGTCGGCGCGACGCGTCTGCGCGTACGGATAGCCGGCGACGACGAAGATCTCGCCGCCGGCCGCCACCTCCTCGGGCGCGAGCGGTGCGGGGCGCCAGTGCCGCGCCAGTGCCTGTGCGGCGTCGGCGTCGCCGATCACGATGAAAGCAAGATCGCGCGTCGGGTGCTCGATCACGCGCGCCGCCGCGTCGCGCAACCAGAGGATCCGCCCGCTCGCGCCGAGCGGAACGCCCAGATCACCGAGCGCAGCGCCCGCGTCGAACAGGTGCCGGCAGGTCAGGACGAGCCAGCGGCCGTCGGCGCGGAACAGCGCCGCGCTGGCGAGCGGCTCGGGACGGCCGTCGAGCAGGCGCAGCAGCGGCAGCGCGCGCCGCGTGAGCGCCGCGGCGATGGCCTGCGCCCGATCCGGCGCGATTCCAGTGCCGAGGTCGATCGGAACGGTTTCGACGGGTTGCCATGCCATGCGACAAAGGCTAGCGCGGCCGCCGCCCGCCGGTCGAGCGAGTTGCACTCCGGCGAGGCCGGCTCAATCGGCTTTCGCGGGCGCGGGCTTCGGCGGTGCCGGCACGCCGATGTCGACGATCCACTTCCAGGCGCCGTCGGGCTGCCGGCGCCAGATCGAAACGTAGTTCGACGTTCCCGTTTTGCCGCTGCCGTCGTGCGCGGTCCAGCGCGCATAGCCCCAGCTCCACGCGAGATCCCCGCTCGCCGCGACGTCGGCCGACTCCGGTTCCCACTCGAGCGAGAACGCCTGTCCTTCGAAGGCAGCGCCGATCGCCTTGTGCCCCCGCAACGGGCCGATGTCTGCGCGAAACAGCACCGCGTCGGGCGCGGCGAACTCGACGAACGCGGCCCGGACACCGCGCGCCTTCGCCGCCGCAGCGAACGCGCGGTCGGCGGCCATCACTTCGTCGGCGGGCGCCGCGCGAATCGACGTCGTCATCAGAAACGCTCCCAGCAACGCAACTGCGCGCATCTTCCGCTCCTGCGCTTGACTGCCGGCCGCAGCCTACGCAGCGCGCGCCGGGCGCAACAGCGCGCTGCGACGAAACGCCTCCCCAGGTGGATGGGTCAGCCTTGCAAGCGGCGCGCCTGCCGCGGCGGCGTGGCGCGCGCCGCGAGCCGCCGCCGGCCGGCGAGCGCCTCGACGTCGGCGAAGGCAAGCCGTCCGCGCGCCCCGCTCGCCAGATAGTCCGCGGCCAGCGCTGCCGTCGCGTCGGCGACCGGTACGCCGAGGGCGGCGACGAGGTACCGATGCAGCAGTTCGTACAGCCGCTCGTTGGCGATCGCGTGCGTCTTCCCGGTCGACGCGTACAGCCAGTCTGACAGCGCGAGAAACCGCGCAAACGGCGAGGCGTCCGAGCGTTCCGGCGCGAGCAGCAGCGGCAGCGTGCGCACGAAGCGGCCGGAGTTGGCGACCAGATCCCAGTAGCGCGCGAAGCGCGACACGCGCTGCATCGTCGCGAAATCGATGCGATCGGTCGCGAGCACGTTGTACGGCGGCTCGGGGTTGAAGCGCAGCCCGTATGCCCCGGCATGCCTGGCGATCGGCGCGCCGCGCAGGCGCTTGAGGATGCCGACCTGGATCTCGTGCGGCGCGAGCCGGACAAGCCGGTCGAAGCCGCGCGCGAAGCTCGCCAGATCCTCGCCCGGCAGCCCGGCGATCAGATCCACGTGCAGGTGCGCGTTCGTGTGCGCGCGCAGCCAGCGCAGGTTCGCCTCCGCGGCGGCGTTGTCCTGGCGGCGCGAGATGAGCTTCTGCACGTCCTCGTTGAACGTCTGGATGCCGATTTCGAACTGCAGCGTGCCCGGCGGAAAGCGCGCGATCGGCTCGCGCAGCCGTTCGGGCAGATGATCGGGGATCAGCTCGAAGTGCAAGAACGGCGGGTCATCCGGATGCGCGTCGATGCGCGCGAGAAACTGCTCGAGAATCGCGCGGCCTGTCTCCGCCTTCAGGTTGAACGTGCGGTCGACGAACTTGAAGTGCCGCGCGCCGCGCTCGTACAGCCGCGCGAGCTCCGCGAGCAACGGCTCGAGCGGAAACGGCCACGCCGTCCTGTCCAGCGCCGACAGGCAGAACTCGCACTTGAACGGGCAGCCGCGCGAAGCCTCGACGTACACGTAGCGGTGGCGCAGGTCGTCGTCGCTGTATTCCCGGTACGGCAGCGCGATCGAGTCCAGTGGCGGCTGCTCGCCCGGGTGGACCTTCATCGGCGGCCGCGGCCCCGCGACGATCGCCTGCGCGAGCCTGGCGAACGTGGCATCGCCCCAGCCGGTGACGACGTAGTCGGCCAGCGCGCAGATGCGCTGCGCGTCGACCTCGTGGCTCACCTCGGGGCCGCCGACCACGACGACGACGTCGGGTGCGACGGTTTTCAACTGCGCCACCACGCGCGTCGTCGCTTCGACGTTCCAGATGTAAACGCCGAAGGCCGCGACGCGCGGTCCTTCGCCGTCGAGCGCCGCGAGCAAACGCTCGACGATCTCCTCGGGCCGCCGGTCGACGACGAACTCGGCGATCGCCGAGCGCGCGCGCAGATCGCCCAGGTTCGCGCGCAGATAGCGCAGCGCGAGGGAGGCGTGCGCATAGCGCGTGTTCAGCGTGGCCAGCACGATCGAAGGCATGCG
>JBFMFC010000041.1:0-30811 GCA_040752195.1 Pseudomonadota bacterium
GCGCCGCTCTTCGCGGACGCGATCCGGCGGGTGCATGAAGCCGTGGCGCGCGGCACGTAAGGGTCACGGCGAGCGCGAAGCCGCGGAAGGAACTTGACCATCCGCGCCGACCGGCGCGACGATGCGCGGGCCGCAGCCGAGTTCCGGATGCAGCGCCACGCGCCGCTTTTGGGCGATGCTGCCACCGGGGCAGGGCGCACGGCGGTAGCCTGTTATGCGGGCACGAGTGCCCTAAGTTGCGTTAGGTGACCAAGGACTCCAACCGATTATGTCAGTCAAGTCGCGCAACTACTTCTCCGTACCTTACCTCTGTGGTGCCGCACGCTATGCTCGCGAAGCAGCCGAACTGGAGTCGAACCCGACGCCAAACGATGAAACCGCGCTAGTTCATCGGGCCTACGTCATCTCGGCTATTACATCCTCAGCAGCGGCTCTCGAAGCCATGATCAATGAAGTTTTTTCCGACGCGGCCGAACCGGAGGGCAGTTGCATTGCGAGCCTTTCATCCGAGGTTCGGGCGAAGCTCGCTACGCTATGGAGCGTGCCTCGAACGTCGAGCTACGCAATTCTCGACAAGTTCGACGTCGCCCACTTGCTGGTCACTGGGCAGGGGTTAGATCGGTCGAACCATCGATGGGAACATGCCTCATGGGTTGTCCGCCTCCGCAATGACTTCGTCCACTACCAGCCGTCATGGCAAGAGCACGGCGTAAGCGTCCAAGAAAGCGCATCCAAGGCCGAACGCGCGCTCGCAAAACTATTTCAGTCGAACCGGCTGGCGGGAACGGCAAACCCGTTCTACCCCGACAGACTTCTCGGCCACGGCTGCGCCGCTTGGTCAGTCGCATCCGCGTTGGAGTTCGCCGATTACTTCTGGAAGAGTATTGGTGTCGCTCCGCCCTATCAGGCATATCGCCACCTATTCATCACACAATGAGCGGCGTCCACTTAACCCTGCGCTCAAGCGGACGGATACGCCGCCGCTTAGCTTTGCGTTAGCCATCCGCTTGGGAGGTGAGCGTGAATCCCAAAACTAAAACTACCCTCAGAGTGGCAAACGGAATATTTTGGCTTTGGATATGGTTGAGTGCGGCAATGACGCCGGTCATTAGCGACACCGATAATTTCTGGGCGGCGAAAGCTACTCAGCTTTTCTCGCTGAACCCCAATATTCAAGACATCCCCAGGTTCATCGGTAACGCGGTGTTCCCACTCATACTTTGGTTTGTCTTCGATCGGATTCTGAAATCAAAGGCAAAACCATAAGCGCAGGCAGCCCGAAGTGCCCGACCTTACGTTGCCCATCGACAGGGAGACACCGCCGTGGAACTCAAACAATTCATAAGCCAGGCGCTAGCCGACGTCGTTCAGGCTGTGCTTGATGCCCAGCAAATTTTAGGTGCCAATGGAAAGTACATCAATCCCGAACTGTCCACGCAACAAGGAACCCATGAAAAGCACGGGTAGCTTGTTTCAATTCAAGGCCGCTTAGTTCAAACAGTAGGGTTCGATGTGGCGGTTACAGCCACCGAGGGCACTGACGCAAAGGGTGGCATTGGTGTTGTTGCTGGAGTCTTCGCGCTCGGTTCCCAAGGGCAATCGTCAGAGGAAATTTCGGCCGTTAGTCGTATCAAGTTTTTCGTGCCAATAACACTGCCCCACGGGGAAAAAATGCATGGCTAACTCTGCGGTCAAGAGGGACTGGCCTACAGCGGTCTTCGCCCGCTTTCAGCCAGCCCGTTACCTTCGACGTTAGGCCCGTCTGGGCGACCGATGCGCGACCGCTGGTACGCCGACAACCGAGACCTGACCAAGTGGGGCGTCCTGCTTCAACTTGCTGAGAGCTTTGCGGCGCAGCGCATCGTGCAGTTGGCGTTCTACCGTCCCAGCAAGTTCGGGCATCTCATGATCGATGGTCAGCGCCACGACATCCCAGGGGAGGTCATCGCCCACTTCCGTAACCTGCGAGCGATCAGCGATATCAGCTCCAAGGTTCGCGTTACCGTCTTTGATCCGATCTTCGAGGACAGGCCAACACATACGAACGCAGTCCTCGCATTGCTGCGGGCATTTGCGCGAGAGCGGTGCATCGTCTTTCTCGATCCCGACACTGGGCTTGAACCCCAGAATCCGAGTCTGGATCACGTCCTCAATGACGAGGCGCTCACGATCTGGAACGACATGAAGAATGACGACGTCTTAGTCTTTTACCAGCATCGAACGAATCGGGCCGGCCAGCCTTGGATAGAGGCCAAGCGAAACCAACTGGCCGATGCGCTGCGGGTTCGATGCGATGAAATCAAGATGGCACGAGCGCCCGATATCGCCAATGACGTTGTCCTCTTCTTCATCCAGAAGTGCTTACCGCAGCACGCAGTGGTCGGCCCCGCCGCTGATGCTGACCGTTAAACCTCGAAACCGCCTTTCGCGAGCAAGCAGAGGTTGGAGGGAACGACGTGAACCCCAACACGGTGGGCTGCACATGTTGGGGTTCGCTGGGCTTACTCCAACCTACGATGCTGCGACGTTGGGACGCGTCGCAGAGCCGCGGCTCTCCGCCCGCGCGCACGGATCGGCGAGGTCATCGCACACCGCACGTGCGCCGGACGCTCGCGGTGGCGCGAGCCAGGAATTCAGCGCGGTGCCGCGCCGGCCGTGTCGGCGGCGCGTTCGATCGTGACGGCTAACGGTTCATCGCTGCCCTCGCGCCGCACGGTCACCGTCACGCTCGTTCCGGGGGCGCCGCGCAGTCTTTGCACGACCTCGGCTACCGACAATCCCGTCACCTCTTTGCCGTCGACTGCGATGACGCGGTCGCCCGCGCGCAGCCCCGCCCTCGCTGCGGGCGAATCGGTGAGCACCTCGATAAGCATGGCGTGGCCCGTGGCTTTGTCCTGCCCGATGCGCGCTCCGATCGCACCCGCGGGTGTGACGCTTCGGCGCACGAGAGTCAGCGTCGTTTCCGCCTCCCGCACGGCGGTGACCCCACCGCACTGGGTGGAAAACAGTACCGTTGAGTACCGCGCGCGGTAGACGCGGTACTTGTACTGCAGCGTGATGCGTCGTCGGGCCGGGTCGAGGCGGCCTTGGGCCTCGCTTCGGTCTTCCGGGATCTGGCAGCCCGATCTCCTTTCGACCCAGGCCGCGCGAACGTACTGCCCGCGCAACGCCTGTCCTTCCAGTTTCAGCTCGAAGCGTTCGCTGAACTCGCCGCGCGCGAACTGCTCGAAGGGGGCCAGTCCACCGAGTGAGTCGAACACGACTTCGGCCTCGGGGGGCGTCGGCTCGCGCGGCTTGCCCTGCAGAACGATGCGGTCGCCGTCGAGTTTGAGCGCGTAAGCAGGAAACGACAACGGCACGCCGGGCGTCAGCGACTCCATCGCCCATTCGCCCTCGAGCGCCTGGAGCTGCGCTGTGCGCTCGAGCCGGTATTCGAGCGCGACGATCTCGTCGCGCACCTGCGCGGCGTCCGGCGCGTTCGGCGCCAGCTCGAGGTAGCGTTTCAGGCTTGCGATCGCCTCGCGGCTCCGCCCGGCCCTGGCCTGCACCATGCCGAGGTTGTAGTGCGCGTCAGGCCAATGCGGCGCAAGCTCGACGGCGCGCTCGAACTCCTCGATCGCGGCGCGGTAGTCCTCGGGCGATCTGGCCATCTCGACCGCGGTGCGTCCGCGGATCAGATGCCGACGCGCGTCCTCGGAGACCGGGTCGGCCGCTCGCGCCGGCGCGAGCGCGCACAACACGACGACACACACGAGCGTTGCGATGCGATTCACTTCTTTGCCTCCGGGCCGGCGGGCGTATGGCGCGCCTGTGCGGTTTCGTACTTGTGCTCGAGGGCTTCGAGCTGACCCGCGAGCCGCTGCTGTTCCTGTTCGGCCTGCGCGAGCTGCGCGTCGAGTTGCGCCAGTTCGCGTTCGAGCCGTTCGACCGCGGCAAGCGCCTCCTTCGCATTGCGCTGCGCATCGTCGTCGCGCGCTTCTGCGTCCGTTCTCCCTTTCAGTTGCGCGAGCGCCTGCTCGGTGCGTGCGCGGCGGGCACGCGCGGCCTCGATCGTTTCGCGGTTCTTCGCCAGGCGCGACTGGAGCGCTTGCGCCTGCTCGATGATCTCGCGGTAGATCGCGGCGTCCGGCGGCGAATCGTCGAGGGACGGCGTCGGCATCGGAATCGGTCCGCTGGGCGCGGGCGGACAGTCGCCCGCGCGTGCGCCGGCGGCGTCCGCGCTGCGTTGCGCGTCGCGCCGCGCGGCATCGAGCGACGCCGCGCGCGCTGCGGACAGAGCCCAGCCGGCCGCGCACGCGAGCTCGCGCAGTGCGCCCGCAGTCGCGGACGGCGACGTGCCGCGATCGGGACGCTTGAGCTTTGCGAGCAATTCGCGCCGCTGCTGCTCGAACTGTTCAGCGTCGCGCGCGCCGGCTTGTTCCTGCGCCTCGCCGCGCCCCGCGGCGGGCGGCGGCGCTGCGCGCGGTCTGGCCGCGTCGGGTCGCTCGACGCAATGCGTTCGGCTCAGCCACTGCCAGTCGCTGCCCAAGCGGCCGCGGCTGCGCGCGCTTTCGCATTCGGCGCGCGAAGCGAAGTTTCCGATCCGCGCCGGCGCCATGCACGCCTGCGCAACCCGGACCTGCTGGCACAGGTACGCGTTGTACGCGCCCTGATCGATCTGCCACGCGGCGAGCGCGACGAGCGGCAGCGCCGAGGAAACGAGTGCGCCTGCCACGGCGAGCGGCCAAGGCGCGGGCGTTGCAAACCGGTGCGAAATCGCCGAGCCGATGGACAGCGTCCGACTCATGGGTTGCCGTGCCACCAGGCATCGAGCGTGCGCGCATCGACGGTCTGCACGGCTTCGACGGTGCCGTCCGGCAGCAGCAGCAAGCGCTGCCCGGAACGGATTTCGAGGGGTTCGGCTTGCGCTTTGCCCGCGCGCACCTCGACGACGCCGGACAGCACGACGAGCGTGGTGCCTCCTTGCGCATCGGTGGACACCGCGAATTCGGTGCCGCGCACACCGAACACCGCGGCCGGTGTGCGCACTTCTAACGCTTTCGACCAACCTTTGATGAGCAGGTACAGGCGACCGCGCGCCAAGTCGAGCCAGCTTCGATCCGGCTCGTCGTGCGCGGTGACCTCGGTTTCCTGATCGAGCAGCGCGCGGCTGTCGCCCGGGGCGAGCACGAGCTCGGCCTGCGCCCCGCGGCCGGTGCGCAGGCGTGCGCCGTCCTGCAGCGTCAGCGCCGCGGACGGATCGACCGTCTGCCAGCCGCCATCGGGCGCTGCGACCTCGAGCTTTCCGTAAGGCACCGTGATCGCGAAGCGAGCCGGCTCGGACGGCGATCGCGCCGCAAGCGCGCGCGCCGCGCGCAACGCCTGTTGTGCGCGCTGCGCCTGGCGCAGCGCCGCGTCGCGCTGCCGCTCGGCACGTAGCCGCGCCGCCTCGGCACGCGCGACCGCCTGGCTGGCGACGTGCTGCGCGCCCGAGTCCTGCGTGCGGCGCGCCGCGGCGAGCGCATCGCGGCTCTGTGCCACGAGACGAGCCGCGACTTCGAGCTGGCGCTCGGCCTGCGCGAGGCGTTCGCGCGCCGCGCGCTCGCTTCTTTCCAGCGATTGCACGAACGGTGCCAGGCCGCCGTCGGACGATGCGGGGTCGTCGGCCCAGACCGATCCCGCAAACAGCGCGCCCAGGACCACGAGGGCGGCTGCGTAACGTGCCGCGAGCGCGATGAGTTGAGGTCTCGTTCGCATCGGTTGTGACGCGCCTTCGGCTTTTTTCTACTACGCGCCGCACCTCGTGCGGGTTGATTGAGGTCAAGCTCCCGGCCGAGCGGCGGTTGCGCGCGCAGGCGCATCGCCGGCAGCGCGGGCCAGCGTCAGAGCCGCGATCGGATCAACCGTGCTCTTCGATGCCGGCGGCCGCGCGTTGCGCGAGCGCCAGATATTCCTTCGCGCGCTGAGGCCACTTGTGCGGCTCGCGCGGTTCGGGTTCCGTGAGGTGCGCGAGCGCGAGCCGCGCGCGCAGGCAGGCGCGCAGCGCGACGTAGAAGTGGTGCAGGCGGTCGTCGATGCGGTCGCCGAGTTGCGCTTCGATGTGGCGGCGCAGTTGCTCGCCGACCCACTGCGCGCCGAGGCGCTCGCACTCGAGGCCGAGGAACCCGATCTCGTCGAACGGATCGACGAGCCGCAGCGCGCGGTTGAACTCCAGACAGTCGATGATGACCGGCGCGTCGAGCAGGAAGACGTGCTCGGGGCGTAGGTCGCCGTGGCCTTCGACGACGTGTCCGCCGGTGGCGCGCGCTTCGAGCAACGCGCGGTCGGCGTCGAAGAAGCGCTCGATCGTCGCGAGGATGCGCTCGATGCGCGCACCGTCGAGCGCGAAGTCGGGCCGCAACAGAAGGCCGGCGTTGGCGTCGTGCTGGGCGCGCAGCAACTCGACGTAGCGCCGCGCATCGACCTCGGCGGGTGCGAGCCCCCGATAGAACCGCGCGAGCACCTCGCCGATCTGCGCGACGTGCGCGGGCGCGAGTTCGCCGCGAACGATGAGCTGCTCGAGCGTGCGGTGCTCGGGCAGCCGGCGCATGCGGACGAGCCAGTCGACCGTGACGCCCGCGCCTTCGATCGCAAGCCGCCCGTCGGCTTCGAGCGTCAGTCGCGCGACGCCGAGGTAGACGTCCGGCGCGAGCCGGCGATTCAGCCGCACTTCGTCGCGGCAGCGCGCCTCGCGCGCCTCGAGCGTGCTGAAGTCCAGGTACGGATAGACGACCGGCTTCTTCAGCTTGTACGCCATGCCGTCGGTGAGAAACACCCACGACATATGTGTCTCGCGCACCTCGACGCGCGCGGGGCGTTCGGGATAGGCGGCGGCCGACGAGAGGAAGTCGACCTTGGCCTGCAGTCCGTCGGCGCTGTCGCGTACCGCGGCGGCGCGCGCCAGCGCGCGCGGGCGGGTGGGGCGCGTGTCGGCGGTCGAAGTCATCGCACCGGCTCGGCGGGCCGTCGTGAGGCCGTGATTGCAAGAGCACGTTACGCAGCCGCGCCTGCGGCGTCAACGCGTACGGGCGCCGCATTTGATCGAGGCGAAGTGCTGCGCGCGCGAGGCGGAACTCCATACAATCGCGGCCTTCCG
Organism: Pseudomonadota bacterium; assembly: GCA_040752195.1. GTDB lineage: Bacteria > Pseudomonadota > Gammaproteobacteria > Burkholderiales > Burkholderiaceae_F > DSNY01. The sequence goes on from JBFMFC010000041.1 coordinate 7,115, forward strand.
CTCGTCGGCCGACAGGGTCGGCGCGCCGAGCGTCCTCGCGACAACGACAAGAACCCGTGACCGTCACCCTGACGCGGTTGATCGGTAGCTTCGCGCGCCGGCACTGGCGCGCGTACGTGGCCTCCGCGCTGATGCTCATCGGCGTGGCGGTGCTGACGGTATGGGTGCCGCTGCAGGTCGGACGCATCGTCGACGGGTTGGTCGCGCAGACGCTGTTCGGCGGCGCGCTCGCGCGCGAGCTGGCGTGGCTGGTCGCGATGGGCATCGCGATCTACTTCCTGCGCGTGGGCTGGCGCCTGCAACTGTTCGCCGCGGCGTACCGGCTCGGCGTCGAGCTGCGCACGCGGCTGTACGCTCGGCTCGCGCAGCAGGGGCCGCCGTTCTTCAACCGCCAGCGCACCGGCGACCTGATGGCGCGCGCGACCAACGACGTCGATGCGATCGAGATGGTCGCGGGCGAAGCGTTCCTCGCCGGCTTCGACGGAACGCTGACGCTCGTGCTGGTGGTCGGGATGATGACGCTCGGTGTGGACTGGCGGCTCGCTGTGGTGGCGCTGCTGCCGTTTCCGCTGATGGCGGCGTCGTTCTGGGTGATCTCGCGCCGCGTGCACGACGCGTGGCGGCTGTCGCTCGACCGCTTCTCGGCGCTCAACGAGCACGTTCAGGAGACCGTCGCCGGCGTGCGCACGCTGCGCGCGCTGGGGCTCGAAGCGCGCGCCGGCAACGACTTCGCGCAGCGAACGCAGGCCGCGGCCGACGCGAGCTTCGACGCGCAGAAGTGGGAGGCGGCGTACGAACCCGCGGTCGGTTTGACGCTGACGGTGGCGACGGTGCTCACGCTCGGCGTCGGCGGCTGGCTCGTGTGGCGCGACGAGCTGACCGTGGGCAGCCTGACCGCGTTCACGATGTACCTCGGACAACTGATCTGGCCCATGTTCGCCGCCGGCTGGGTGCTGTCGCTGATCGAACGAGGCCGCGCGGCGTGGGGGCGACTCGATCCGCTGCTCGCCGAGCCGCTGTCGGTCGACGATCACGGGACCGTGACCGAACTGGACAACGGACCGATCCGGTTCGAGGGGGTGACGTTCGCTTATCCGGAAGCGGCGACTGCGCACGAGCGTGAGAGGCCGTCGCTCTGGTCCGAACGAACCCGCCGCCTCGCACTGGACCGCGCGAGCTTCGACCTGGCCCCCGGCCGCACGCTCGGCATCGTCGGGCCGACCGGCGCGGGCAAGTCCACGGTGATCCGCCTGCTGTTGCGGCACTACGCGCCGCAGTCCGGGACGATTTACTGGGGCGCGCATGCGTTGCACGCATATCGCCTCGATGCGCTGCGCGCGGCCATCGCGTGGGTCCCGCAGGAGCCGTTCCTGTTCTCCGCGACGATCGCGGACAACATCGCGCTCGCCAAGCCGGACGCCACCCGCGGCGAGATCGAACACGCGGCGCAACTGGCGGCGCTGCACGAGGACATCCTGCGTTTCCCGCGCGGCTACGACACGCTCGTCGGCGAACGCGGCGTCACGCTGTCGGGCGGGCAGCGGCAGCGCGTGGCGATCGCGCGTGCCTTGCTGACCGACACGCCGCTGCTGGTGCTCGACGATGCGCTGTCGGCGGTGGACACCGGCACCGAGACGCGCATCCTGGCGCACCTGCGCGGCGCGCGCGCCGAGCGCACCGCGATCATCGTCAGCCATCGCCTGTCCGCGGTGGCCGATGCGGACCAGATCGTCGTGATCCACGACGGCCGGGTGACCGAGCGCGGCACACACGACGAACTGGTCGCGGCGGGCGGCTGGTACGCGGCGCAGTGGAAGTACCAGCAACTGGAGGCGAGCCTCGACGCCGCTTGAGGCCAATCCGACCATGTCGATCGCCGTCGAAGCCGAAACCCACCCGGACCTGCGCCCGGTCAAGCCGACCGAGCGCCGGCAGGCATTCGCGCTGTTGTGGCGTGCGGCGCGGCCGGACAAGCGTCAGCTCGTGTGGGCCACGCTGTGGCTCGCGGCGGCCGGTGGGCTGGAGGCGCTCGGCCCGATCTTCGGCAAGCACTTCATCGACGCCCATCTGCTGCCGCGATCGTTCGATGCCTGGACGATCGCGCTGCTGCTGGGCGGGTATCTCGCGTCGGGCTGTGCGGCGAGCGTGCTGCGTTACTTCCAGCTCGTGCGGCTGGCGGGACTGGCGATGCGTTCGGTGCGGCGGCTGCGCGAGCGCGTCTACGCGCACGTGCTGCGGCTGCCGATGAGCTTCTTCGACCGCGCGATCACGGGCCAGCTCGTCAGCCGCATCACCAACGACACCGAATCGGTCAAGCAGCTGTACGTGCAGGTGCTGTTCGAGATCCTGCAGGGGCTGACGGTGCTCGCCGGCGCGATCGTCGCGATGGCCTGGCTCGACTGGCGGCTGATGCTGATCGTGCTGACGCTGGTGCCGGCGACCGTGGCGATCGTGTGGGGCTACCAGCGGCTGTCCGCGAGCGCAGTCACGCGCTCGCGCGAGCTGCGCAGCGACATCAACGCGCAGATGGCCGAGAGCATCGCCGGCATGAGCGTGCTGCAGGCCACCGGCGCGGTGCGGCGCTTCGGCGAGCGCTTCGGCGCGACCAACGACGCGTACTACCGCGCGCGCATGGGCGAGATCCGCGCCAACGCCTGGCTGCTGCGGCCGGCGCTCGACCTGCTGAACGTTGTGCTGATCGTCGCGGTGATCGCGGCCTTCGGTGCGCAGCGCTTGGACGCGGTCGAGATCGGGCTGCTGTACGCGTTCATCGCGTACATCGCGCGTGTGGTCGAGCCGCTGATCCAGATCACGATGCAGTTCTCGCTGCTGCAACAGTCGGTGATCGCCGCGGCGCGCGTCAACGCGCTGCTCGCCGAAGGCGAGAGCGAACGGGTGACGCACGCGCGCCGCATTGCGCACGGGCGCGTCGAGCTGCGCGACGTGAGCTTCGGCTACGACCCGGACGAGCCGGTGCTGCACGACGTGAGCCTCGCGATCCCGGCCGGATCGTTCGTCGGCATCGTCGGCCACACCGGCAGCGGCAAGTCGACGCTGCTGGCGCTGCTGCTGCGCTTCTACACGCCGCAGGCCGGACGCATCGAGATCGACGGCATTCCGATCGCGACGATCGGCGACGAGCATTTCCGCGCCGACGTCGGGCTGGTGCCGCAGGAACCGTTCCTGCTCGCGGCGAGCGCGCGCGAGAACATCGACATGGGGCGCGGACTGCCGCCGGCGGTGATCGAGGCCGCGGCGCGTGCCGCGCGCGTGCACGACGTGATCGAGCGACTGCCGCAGGGTTACGACACGCCGCTCGGCGAAGGCGGCGCGCGGCTTTCGTCGGGGCAGAAGCAGCTGATCGCGGTGGCGCGCGCACTCGCAGGGCAGCCGCGCGTGCTGTTCCTCGACGAGGCGACCTCGCGCATCGACAGCGAGACCGAGCAGCTCGTGCAGCAGGCGCTCGGCGAGCTGCGCGGCAAGATCACGGTCGTCGCGATCGCGCACCGGCTGTCGACGATCCGCGCCGCCGACCGCATCGTCGTGCTCAACCGCGGCCGCATCGCCGAGCAGGGCACGCACGACGAGCTGATGGCGATTCCGGGCGGCATCTACCAGCGGCTGTATCTGCTGCAGCAGATCGGGGAGTAGATCGCTCGGGCCGCTCTTGCTTGCAAGTACCAATAATGGTACAAAGGCTGTAGTGGTCGATCTGAAGCGACTTCCCGCGGCGTTCTATCGCTCGGTCTCGGGCAAGGAACCTGTGCGCGAGTGGCTGCTCGAGCTCTCGATCGAGGATCGAAAGATTGTCGGCACGGACATCGCCAAAGGCGAGTTCGGATGGCCGATCGGCATGCCGACCTGCCGTGCGTTGGGCGACGGGCTGTGGGAGATCCGCAGCGATCTGACCGGCGGCCGCATCGCGCGCGTGCTGTTCATGGTGTTCGAAGGGCGCATGGTGCTGCTGCATGGCTTCGTCAAGAAGTCGCAGAAGACGCCGCGCGAGGCGATGCTGCTGGCACGAAGGCGCATGAGCGAGGTACTTAGACATGGCTAGACGGAAGAATCCGCGGATCGGTTCGAGCTTCTCCGACTTTCTCGCGGAGCAGGGGATCGAGGCCGAAGTCACAGGCGCTGCGATCAAGCAGGTCATTGCGTACCAGCTCGGCGAGGCGATGGCGAAACAGGGCTTGTCGAAGACGGCAATGGCCGAGCGGATGAACACGAGTCGGCAGCAACTCGATCGCCTGCTCGACCCGAACAACGAGTCGGTCACACTGCAGACGCTGCAGCGAGCGGCGCGAGCGGTCGGCAGGCGGCTGAAGGTCGAGTTGGTCTGAGAGATCCCGCTCGGTCCCCCTTTCTTACGAAAGGCAGACGAAGACTGACGCGCCTTCGGTGCGCATTGCGGCGACTCGCAAGGCTCGGCCAGCCGCTCGCGGTGACCTGCGTCCGACGCACCTTCAACCCGGCGTCGCAGGCTTGAAGCCGCCCCGCCCGACCCCATAATTCGCGCGCTACGGCCGTACCGGAGGACTTGCATGGGCGCACCCGACACCAAGATCAAGGAAACCCTGGGCTTCCAGGCCGAGGTGAAGCAGCTTCTTCACCTCGTGACCCACTCGCTGTACTCGAACAAGGAGATCTTCCTGCGCGAGCTGGTCAGCAACGCGTCGGACGCGTGCGACAAGCTGCGCTTCGAGGCGATCGCCAGACCTGAGCTGCTCGAAGGCGGCCCCGACTTCGCGATCCGTGTGGCCTACGACAAGGCGGCACGAACGATCACGGTGTCGGACAACGGCATCGGCATGTCGCGCGACGAGGCGATCCAGCATCTCGGAACGATCGCCAAGAGCGGCACGCGCGAATTCTTCGCACGATTGACCGGCGACCAGCAGAAGGACACGCAACTGATCGGCCAGTTCGGCGTCGGTTTTTACTCGAGCTTCATCGTCGCCGACCGCGTCACGGTGATCTCGCGCCGCGCCGGGCTGCCGGCCGATCAGGCGGTCAAGTGGGAAAGCGACGGCACCGGCGAGTTCACGGTCGAGCCCGCCACCCGCGAGTCGCGCGGCACCGACGTGATCCTGCACCTGAAGGAGGGCGAGGACGAGCTGCTTTCGAGCTGGAAGCTGCGCTCGATCCTGACCAAGTACTCGGATCACATCGCCACGCCGATCCTGATGCGGAAGGAGGAGTGGGACAAGGACAAGAACGAGTACGTCGTCAAGGACGAGTGGGAGACCGTCAACCAGGCGAGCGCGCTGTGGACGCGCGCCAAGAGCGAGATCACCGACGAGCAGTACAAGTCCTTTTACCAGCACGTCGCGCACGACTTCACCGAGCCGCTGGCGTGGACGCACAACCGCGTCGAAGGCAAGACCGAATACATCCAGCTTCTGTACATCCCGTCGCGCGCGCCGTTCGACATCTGGGACCGCAACCAGCGGCACGGGCTGAAGCTGTACGTGCGGCGCGTGTTCATCATGGACGACGCCGAGCAGCTGCTGCCGCCGTACCTGCGCTTCGTGCGCGGCGTGGTCGACTCCAGCGACCTGCCGCTGAACGTCAGCCGCGAGATCCTGCAGGAGTCGCGCGACGTCAAGGCGATCCGCGAGGGCTGCACCAAGCGCGTGCTGTCGCTGCTCGAGGACCTCGCCGAGAACCGCAAGGACGACTACGCGAAGTTCTGGTCCGAGTTCGGACAGGTGCTGAAGGAGGGCATCGGCGACGACCCGGCCAACCGCGATCGCATCGCCAAGCTGCTGCGCTTCGCGTCGACGACGAGCGAAGGCGTGCAGAACGTGTCGCTCGCCGACTACGTCGCGCGGATGAAGCCGGGACAGAAGTCGATCTACTACCTGACCGCCGAGACGCTCGACGCGGCGAAGTCGAGCCCGCACCTGGAGATCTTCCGCAAGAAGGGTGTGGAAGTGCTGCTGCTCACGGACCGCGTCGACGAGTGGATGCTGACCTTCCTGCACGAGTTCGACGGCAAACCGCTCGTGTCGGTGGCGAAGGGCGACCTCGATCTCGGCGATCTGGCCGACGCGCAGGAAAAGGAGGAGCAGCAGAAGGTCGCCGACGAGTACAAGGACCTGGTCGGCAAGGTCAAGGCGGCGTTGGGCGAGCGCGTCCAGGACGTGCGCGTGACGCTGCGGCTCACGGACTCGCCGGCGTGCATCGTCGTCGACCGCGATGCGATGAGCGCCCACCTGGCGCGGCTGCTGAAGGCAGCGGGCCAGAAGGCGCCGACCGCCAAGCCGATTCTCGAGCTCAACCCGCACCATCCGCTGGTGCAGCGGCTGAAGTACGAGGACGCCAAGCTCGCCGACTGGGCCGCGCTGCTGCTCGACCAGGCGGTGCTCGCCGAAGGCGGGCAGCTCGACGACCCGGCCGGTTTCGTCAAGCGGCTCAACCAGATGCTGCTGGATGCCGCGGCGAAGTAGCCCGGCGCGCGGTGCGCGGCTCAAAGGCTTTCCGCCGGTCATCGACGCGCGCGTCGAGACGCTGATCCTCGGCAGCTTTCCGAGCGAAGCCTCGCTCGCCGCCGGCCAGTACTACGCGCATCCGCGCAACCAGTTCTGGACGATCCTCGGCCGCGTGCTCGGCGAGCCGCTCGCCGAACTGCCGTACGAGGCGCGGCTCGCGCGTGTGCTGGCGCACCGCATCGGCATCTGGGACGTGCTCGGCGCGTGCGAACGCGCAGGCAGCCTCGATGCGTCGATCCGCAACCGCGAGCCGAACGACTTCGCGCTGCTGCACCGGCTGGCGCCGCGGCTCAAGCGGGTGATCTTCAACGGCCGGACCGCGGGCCGCTACGAACCGCTGTTCGGGCGGGCCGGCTTCGAGACCGCGGTCGTTCCATCGACCAGCCCGGCACATGCCGGCCGGACGCTGCAACAGAAGCTGGCGCTGTGGCGGCGCGCGCTCAAGGCCGCCAGGCGGCGCTGATTCGAGGCCCAGGCGAAAGGCAACCCCCGGGGGGCACCGGTTCGGCCGGCGTTGCCGGCGTTTCCGGGCCGAATTGGGCCGATCGGTCGTTTTGCCTCACCCGAACACGTAACCTGCAAGGATTCGCGGGTCGCCGGGTGGGGCACAATCGCGCAGGAAGCGCCATCCGGGCTTTCCGCCTCGGGCTCGCACGATGAGCAACGAAAACAGGACGCTGCTGGACGCCGCGGTCGCACCGGGCACCCCGGTGTCGCGCCGCCCCGGCGCGCGCCGTCTGCTCGAGGACTGCTGGACGTCGATCCGCAACGCCGTCGAGCCGCGTATCACCGACGTTGTGCTGGAAGCGCTCGGCCCGATCGCGCGCTCCGAGAACGAGGACGTCGCCAAGCCGGCGAAGATCGCGCTGTCGCGCGACCGCGCGTTCGTGCAGGCGTACTCGGACGCGCTGCAGAGCGAGTTCAGGGCCGCCGTGGCCGACTTCGTCGCGCACCGCCTGGCCGACAGCAAGGCGACCGACCGCAAGTCGCTGAGCCTGGTCGACTACGGCGACATGGAGTTTTCGACGCTGATCGAAAGCTCGGGCGCACGGATCCGCAATGCGGTCGACGACGAGTACACGAGTGTCAAGCTGCGCGTGGCCAACCTCGTGCGCGAGCCCGACCTGCGCGACGGCGATCACCCGTTTCGCCCGGGCATGTTCCTGCGCGCCGCGCACCAGGCGCTCGAAAAGGTCGGCGTACCCAAGGAAGACCTGCTGCGACTGACGCACTGCTTTGATGCGCCCTTGATCGCCCCGGTGCGCGCTGCGTATGCCGCCGTCGACCACCACCTGGCTTCGCAGGGCGTCAGCGCCGAGCTGGCGCGCACGACGATCACGCGCAACAGCGCGCTGGGACGTAACACGGTGCTGGGCCGCAACTCGATGCTCGGCGTGCCGACGAACACCGGGCTCGGCATGCCGTTGACCGGCGGCGGAATGCACTTCGCCGGCGGCCCGAGCGCCGAGCAGGTGCTGCAGGGTCTGTACCAGCGGATGCAACTGCTGCCGCAGGCCGGTTTCGCGGCGCCCGGCATGATGGGCGACCCGCGGCAGGCTGCGCCGGGCCACTACGTGCCCGCCCCGACGCTGGGCGGGACGTCCGCGTTGCGGGCGATGCAGGCCCTGCAGGGCATGCCGACCATGCAGGGCGCGCCGAGCGTGCCGGGCGGCGCGACGGTGCTGATCGAACCCGGGCTGCTCAACGCGCTGAACGAGATCCAGAAGCTCGGCGCGATCGCGATGTCGGCGGTGCAGATGGGGCGGCCCGCCCCCGACGCCGCGATCAACGTCGCCGAGTTGCGCGGCAAGCTCACCGAAACCGCGAGCAAGCAGGTCGACAAACTGACGATCGAAATCGTCGGCCTGCTGTTCGACCGGATCAACCAGGACAAGCACGTCCCCGACGAGGTCAAGCACCTGCTGCAGCGGCTGCAGTTCCCGCTGATCAAGGTCGCGCTGACCGACCCGGAGCTGTTCGTTTCGCCGCAGCATCCCGCGCGGCTGCTGCTCGACCGCATCGCCAGCACCTCGATCGGGTGGACCAGCGCGGGCGAGGACAACCAGCGTTATCTCGCCGAGGTGCAGAAGGTCGTTCACGCGGTGCTTGCCGCGACGGACGACGGGCTCGGCGCCTTCGAGAAGTCGCTCGCCGCCTTCGAGCAGTACCTCGCCGAGGAGAAGACGCGCGACGACGATCCGGTGGCGCGCGCCAAGCGCGCGCTCGCCGAAGCCGAATCGCGCGAGGTGATGGCGATCAACGCGACGATCCAGGTCCGCAGCGCGTTCGACGGCGTGCAGATCGAGTCGTACCTGCGCGACTTCCTGCTCGAGACCTGGGTGCGCGTGCTGGTCGCCGCGTCGCTGCGCGAGAAGGACAAACCCGGGCAGGTGCAGCGCTATCTGCGGATCGTCCCCGACCTCGTGTGGAGCGTGCAGCCGAAGATCAATCCCGACGACCGCAAGCGGCTCGTCAGCGTGATCCCGCCGGTTCTCGCCACGCTGCGCGAAGGCGTGATGTTGATCGACTGGCCGCAGCCGAAGATGCAGGAGTTCTTCTCGAAGCTGATGAACTCGCATGCGCAGGCGGTCAAGGCGCTGGAGCTCGCGCACGGCAGCCCGGGGGCCGCGTTCGAACCGAGCACGCTGAGCATCAAGCTCGACGGCATCCGCTTCGACGCCGAGCCGCAGCCGGCGGACGGGGCCGCGCCGCTGCACGTGTCCGACGACGTCGTGCGGCACGTGATCGCCAAGGAGCACGCGCCGGTGAACCACCTGACGCTGCCGCCCGACGCGGCGGCGACCGTGCACGGGCCGGACGATGCGCAGGTCGACGAGATCATCGCGCGCTGGAAGCGCGGCGACTGGTTCAACCTGCGCGTCGGCGACGTGACCGAACGCGTGCGGCTGCGCTGGGTCAGCCCGCGCAAGACGCTTTACCTGTTCACGCCGGCCGACGGCCGGCAGGCGCACTCGCTGTCGCCCGAGACGCTGCGCGGCTACCTGCGCAGCGGGCGCATGCAGCCGGTCGAGTCGGTGCCGCTGTTCGATCGCGCCGTGCACGCGGTGATGCAGGACCTGCAAGGGGCCGCGGTCGGTGCGCAATGACGTTGCGGAAGTCGCCGTGGTTTCCGGCGGAGCGGCTGCCTTCACGCGCCGCATGAGTCGCCGCCGGCGTGCAGCCGCGCCGCGCGGCCACAAGGTCGTCGCGCCGCACGTGACGCTGTCGGAGTCCGACGGCGTGCGTTACCTGCACTTCGGCACCGAGTGGGTGCAAGGCGCGATGCGGATCGCGCGGCCGTACACGCTCGAGCTCGAATACCAGCAGCAGATGATGGCGCCGCTGCTGTTCCTCCCACAGCCGCGTCGGATCGTTCAGCTCGGGCTCGGTGCCGGTGCGCTGGCGAAGTTCTGCTATCGCGAGCTGCCCGCGGCCGAGATCACGGTCGTCGAGATCAGCGAAGTCGTCGTCGACACGGCGCGGCGCTGGTTCAAGCTGCCGGCCGACGATGCGCGGCTCGCCGTCGAACTGGCCGATGCGCGCGATTTCATTGCGCATCCGCGCCAGCGCCGCTGCGCCGACTGGCTGCAGGTCGACCTGTACGATGCGCAGGCGCGCGGCCCGGTCTACGACGATGTCGACTTCTACGCCGCGTGCCGCCGCGCGCTGGCAGGCCCCGGGGTCGCCGCATTCAACCTGTTCGGGCGCAGTTTCGGTCCGAGCTTCGATGCGATCGCCCGCGCTTTCGACGACCGGGCGCTGGTATTGGCCGAAGCGGATGCAGGCAACCGTATCGTGCTGGGCTTCGCGGGACCGCCGCTTGCGGTCGCGTATCCCGAGCTTTACAAGGCGGCGCAGGCGATCGAGGCGCGCCATCGGCTGCCGGCGCGCAAGTGGGTGTCCGGGCTGCGCGCGGAAAACGGGGGCGGCGATTGGCTCGAAATCTAGCCGGCTCAACGCGCCCGGGCGCGGTGCGCGCCGAGCGCGGGCGATCCCCGATCGCCGGACTTGGCGTCGCGCAGCGGCGGATATTCTCGCTTGACAGGGTCGTGGGGGTGACTAGAGTCCCCGCTGGGGCGCCGACCGGGCGCCCGTTCCGTCGCTCACATCCATAACCGCATGGACGTCAACCCGCTGGCCCAGTCCGCGACGGCGAAAGCGCCGGGTACCCTGCCGTACCTGTCCGCCGCGCAGGCTTCCGCGCTGATGCGCTCGGGGCTGGCGATCGCGATCGAGCTGATCGGCAACGCGTTTGACGCAATCTGCCGAGACGTCCTCGAAGAGCTCAACGCGAAGTGGGACTTCAACGTCGGCGCGCCGCTTGTGCAGCGGCTGCTGTCGACCAAGGCCGCCGACCTGCGTCACGCGTTCCTGTCGCATCTGAAGGAGCGGCAGGACGCAGCGCTGGCCGACGTGATGACGCAGCACGCACCCGCGCCCGCCGTCGGGCAGGTCAGCGCCGAGATGCTGACGCTGGTCGATGCGGTCACCACCGCGCACGGCGTGATCGTCGATCGCGCCGCCGGCAAGATGCGCGGGATCATCGAGGAGCAGCTGCGCGATCTGCAGCTGATCGTCCAGCATCTGACCGGCCGCAGCGCGCTTCGCACCGCCGAGAACCCTTTCGGGCCGGAAGTGTTCATGCGGGCCCTGCTCGACGCCGCCGAAGACCTCGCGCTGCACACCGAGGCGTGGGACTTCTACCTGAACGCCTTCGAAAAGCCGCTGGCCGCGGAGATCGGCCGGATCCACACCGCGCTGATCGAGCACTTCCAGCGGCATGGGCTCGATGCCAAGGTGATCCGGCGCGAATTGGCGGCGCGGCAGGCCGCAGCGCGTGGCGTCGGCGCCGCCGGCGGCGCGCACGCGGGCGCCGACCCGACGACGCAGCCGGGTGCTGCGCCGCCGACGACTCCGGGCTACGGGCCGCAGGGCATGCCAGGTGGGCTGTCCGGAACGATGCCGGGTGCGGCACCGGGCACGGTCGGCGGCATGCCGCGCGCGATGGCCGCGGCGATCTTCGACCCGAGTGTGGCGCTGAACAACCTGCTCGCGCGCCTGCAGTCCAACGCGCGCGACTTGCGGCTGCCGCCGATGCCGCAGGTCGGCCCGGCCGAGGCGCCGCTGCTCGAAGCGATCGGCGAATTGCAGCAGTTGGGCCTCGAAGGCGTTCACGGCGCGGCGTTCGCCGGAACCGCCGCCGGTTCGATCAACACCTGGCGCGAGCACCTGGTCGAGAAGTCCAGCCGCACCGTCGACAAGCTGACGATCGAGATCGTCGGCATGCTGTTCGACCACGTGCTGCAGGACAAGCAGGTGCCCGCCGAGATCAAGGCGCTGATCTCACGGCTGCAGTTCCCGGTACTGAAGGCCGCGCTGCTCGACGCCGACTTCTTTGCGTCGAGCACGCATCCGGCGCGCCGCCTGATCGACCGCATCGCCAGCACCGCCGTCGGCTGGGAGCCGTACGGCGACGAGAACGAGCGCTACAAGAACGAAGTCGACCGCATCGTCCGCGAGGTGCTGCAGAAGTTCGACAAGGACGTCGCGGTCTTCGAGAAGCTGCTCGGCGAGTTCGAGAACTTCGTCGGCGACATCTCGCCGCGCGACAGCGACCCGGTCGCGCGCGCCAAGCGTGCGCTCGAGGAGGCCGAGAAGCGCGAGATCCTCGCGATCAATACGACGATCCAGGTGCGGCGCGCTTTCGAGAAAGTCGAACTCGAACCGTACCTGCGCGACTTCCTGGTCGGGCCGTGGGTGCAGGTGCTGGTCACGGCCACGCTGCGCGAAGAACAGACGCCGGGCTTCTCCAAGCGCTTCCGCGAGGCGATCCACGACATGGTCTGGAGCGTGCAGCCGAAGGCGTCCGCCGACGACCGCCGTCGCCTGGTCGAGCTGATCCCGAACCTCACTCGCGTGATGCGCGACGGGCTCGCGCTGATCCACATGGCCGAGCGCGAGCAGAACGACTTCTTCAAGCAGTTGATGGAATCGCACGCGATGGCGGTCAAGCCGGTCGACCAGGCGCGCTACATCAAGTCGTCGCTGGCGACGACCGAGCTGCGCGCGCGGCTCGACGGCATGCAGTTGACCGGGACCTTCCCGATCACGACGGTCGCCGGCGGCGTGCGCGTATCCACCGGCGCGCTGATGCGCGCGGCGGCCGAGCACGACGCGGAGCTGAAGGTGCCCGAGCCGGTGACCGACATCGGCCCGCTCGACCGCGTCGAGGAGGCGCGGCTCGACGAGGAGATCTCGAGCTGGCAGCGCGGCACCTGGTTCAGCATGTGGAACGGCAAGGAGATGGTCAAGGCGCGGCTGCGCTGGATCAGTCCGCTGCGCACGCTGTTCCTGTTCAGCTCGGACCGCGAGAAGAACGCGCACGTGATGCCGCCCGACCTGATCAAGAACTACCTGAAGCGCGGCAAGCTCAAGGCGCTCGAAGCCACGCCGCTCACCAAGCGCGCGGTCGACGGCGTGGTCGGCGACTTCGAGAAGATGCCCAGGCGGCGCGAGGAAATCGCCGCGCGCTACGCGCCGGCCGGCTGATGCGGCGTTGCGCGGCGCCGAGCGCGGCCCGACCGTCCCGATGAACGCTCCCGACAAGTCGGTGCGCAAGCACGGCGCCGAGCCGAAGCCCGCCGGCCGACTGCCGCTCGCCTACGTCGTGCGCGAGCTGATGGCCGACGGTCTGATGGCGCAGGCCGACGGCGAACGCGTGCTGTCGGTGCGTTCGCGCGAGACGCAGGTGCACCCGCTCGCGCTGCTCGCGGAGATGAACCTGCGTTCGCCGACGCCCGGCCGCGAGCTGCTCGACATCGAACGACTGACCGAATGGCTCGCCGGGAAAGCCGGGCTGCCGTATCAGCACATCGACCCGCTGCGGGTGGACTTTTCGCGCGTGGTCGACGTGATGTCGAGCGCGTACGCGACGACCTATTCGATCCTGCCGATCGCGGTGACGGGCGCCGAGATCGTCGTCGCCACCTGCGAGCCTTTCCTCGACGGCTGGCAGCGCGAGATCGAGCAGATCACGAAGAAGAGTGTCAAGCGCGTCGTCGCCAACCCGCTCGACGTGGCGCGCTACACGGTCGAGTTCTACAAGCTCGCGCAGTCGATCAAGGGCGCGAGCAAGACCAGCACGACCTCGCTGGTCAGCAACTTCGAGCAGTTGGTCGAGCTGGGCGGCAAGGTCGACGCCGACAACGCGCACGTGGTGCTGGTCGTCGACTGGCTGCTGCAGTACGCGTTCGACCAGCGCGCGAGCGACATCCACCTCGAGCCCAAACGCGAACAGGGTGTCGTGCGCTTCCGCATCGACGGTGTGCTGCATCAGGTCTACCAGGTGCCGCCGGCGGTGATGCACGCGATGGTCTCCCGCATCAAGCTGCTCGGCCGAATGGACGTGGTCGAGCGGCGCCGCCCGCTCGACGGGCGCATCAAGACCAAGGTCACTTCGGGGCCGAGCGCCGGCCGCGAAGTGGAGATCCGCCTTTCGACGCTGCCGACCGCGTTCGGCGAGAAGCTCGTGATGCGCATCTTCGACCCGGAAGTGGTCGTGCGCAGCTACCCCGAGTTGGGCTTTTCCGAGCGCGATGCGGCGACCTGGGACGAACTCATCCACCGGCCGTCCGGCATCGTGCTCGTCACGGGGCCGACCGGTTCCGGCAAGACGACCACGCTGTACTCGACGCTCAAGCAGCTCGCCACCGACGAGGTCAACGTCAGCACGGTCGAGGATCCGATCGAGATGATCGATCCCGCGCTCAATCAGATGCAGGTCCAGCACGGCATCGACCTCGGCTTCGCGGATGGATTGCGCGCGCTGATGCGGCAGGACCCAGACATCATCATGGTCGGCGAAATCCGCGACAAGGAAACCGCCGACATGGCGGTGCAGGCGGCGCTGACGGGCCACCTCGTGTTCTCGACCCTGCACACGAACGACGCGGCGAGCTCGATCGCGCGGCTGATCGAGCTGGGCGTGCCGGCCTATCTGGTCAACGCGACGCTGATCGGCATCGTCGCGCAGCGGCTCGTTCGAACGCTGTGTCCGCACTGCAAGAAGGAGGACGGTCCGGTCGACGAGGCGACGTGGAAGGCGCTCGTGGCGCCGTGGCGGACCTCGCAGCCCAAGCGCGCGTACAGGCCGGTCGGCTGCCTCGAATGCCGGCGCACCGGCTACCTTGGCCGCACCGGGCTGATCGAACTGCTGGTGATGACCGACAGGCTGCGCGAGCTGGTGGCGGCCGGCGCCGACATCGCGAAGATCCGCCACCAGGCCGCGCGCGACGGCTTGAAGTCGCTGCGCGTCTCGGGTGCGGAGAAGATCGCGGCCGGCGTGACGACGCTCGACGAAGTGCTGCGCGCCGCGCCGCCGTTCGAGACCTGACGCCGTGCGCGCCCGCGCTACTGCGTCATCAGCCGGTCGAATTCCTTGATCGTCACCGCCGGCGCGGTGCGAAAGCCGATGCCGGTCAGCTTGGTCAGGCCCGCCGACGCCTTGATCGCGGCGTCGTTGTCGGGCAGTTCGACGATGAACAGCAGGTCGGTGTCGCCGAGCAGCGCATAGCCGGCCTTGATCTCGCCGCCGAGGCTTCGGATCAACTTGTCGGCTTCTTCGGTGCGCTTGGCGCTCGCGCCGCGGATCGACTCGGGCGTGTACTTGCCGAACAGAACGTAGGTCGACATCTGCGGAACTCCTTTCGGTCGATGCAACGCGCGCGGCGGTGCGCCGCGCGCGGGGACCGCGGATCAATGTACGCGCGCTGCGGCGGCTGCGGAATTCCGCGAATGGGCGCCGGCGGGGCTGCGCCCGCGCGCAGTCGCGTCACTTGCTCAACTGCCGCATCGCGCGGGTGAGCCCTTCGAGCGTCAGCGGGTACATCCGGCCCCCGACGAGCTGGCTGACCAGCGAGATCGACTGGCGGTACTGCCACAGGCCTTCGGGCTCGGGGTTGATCCAGACGTGCTTGGGAAAGTGGTGCGCGAGGCGCTGCAGCCAGACGGCGCCCGCTTCGGCGTTGTTGTGCTCGACGCTGCCGCCCGGCTGCAGGATCTCGTACGGGCTCATCGTCGCGTCGCCGACGAAGATCAGCTTGTAGTCGGGGTTGTACTTGCGCAGCACGTCCCAGGTGTCGAACTTCTCGGCGAAGCGGCGGCGGTTGTTGCGCCACAGGTGTTCGTAGACGCAGTTGTGGAAGTAATAGAACTCGAGGTGCTTGAACTCGGCTTTGGCCGCCGAAAACAGCTCCTCGACCCGCTTGATGTGTTCGTCCATCGTGCCGCCGACGTCGAGCAGCATCAGCACCTTCACGGCGTTGTGCCGCTCCGGAACGAGTTTCAGGTCGAGCCAGCCGGCGTTCTTCGCGGTCGACTCGATCGTGTCGTGCATGTCCAGTTCGAGGTCGGCGCCTTCGCGCGCGAAGCGCCGCAGCCGCCGCAGCGCCACCTTGATGTTGCGCGTGCCGATCTCGACCTGATCGTCGTAGTCGCGGTACGCGCGCGCTTCCCACACCTTGACCGCGCTCCTTCCTCCGGCCGATGGGCCGCCGACGCGGATGCCTTCCGGATGCGCGCCGCCGGCGCCGAACGGCGACGTTCCGCCGGTGCCGATCCACTTGTTGCCGCCGTGGTGCGCGCCGTCCTGTTCTTCCAGGCGCTTGCGGAACTCCTCCATCAGCTTGTCGAAGCCCAGCTTCTCCAGCTTCGCCAGCTCCTCGGGCGAGAACGAGCGCTCGAGCAACTGCTTGAACCACTCGTCGGGAATCTCCTTCGTGATGCCGAGCGCGGTCTGCACGCCGCGGAAGAACTCGCCGAAAGCGCGGTCGAACTTGTCGTAGTGCGCCTCGTCCTTGACCAGCGCCGCGCGCGACAGAAAGTAGAAGTCGTCGATCGACGGCCGGATGACGTCTTTCTTCAACGCTTCGAGTAGCGTCAGCAGCTCCTTGATCGACACGGGCAGCCGCGCCGCGCGCAGGTGGTAGAAGAAATTGATCAGCACGGCCACCCCGGGGTTGCTACGGCCTTGCCGGGCCGGGGGCGGACGCGTGCCGTTCCAGGCGCAGCGCGAGATGCCGCTTCACGTCGGGCCACTCGTTGGCGAGGATGCTGTACATCACGGTGTCGCGCACGGTGCCGTCGCGGCGCGCCTGGTGATGGCGGATCACACCGTCCTTCTTCGCGCCGAGCGCTTCGATCGCCGACTGCGATGCGAAGTTGAAGTTATCCGTGCGGAAGCCGACGACGCGGCAGCCGAGCGACTCGAAAGCGTGCGTCATCAGCAGCAGCTTGCACGCGGTGTTCACGTGCGTCTTCTGGCAGCGGCGCGCATACCACGTGTAGCCGATCTCGACGCGGTCGATCGCCGGCACGATGTCGTGGTAGCGCGTCGAGCCGACGATCGTTGCCGTCGTCAGATCGCGCACCGCCCACGGCAGCATGTGCCCGGCGTCCTGTCCCGCCAGCGCCGCCGAGATGTAGGCGTGCGTCTCTTCGGGTGCGGGCACCGAGGTGAACCACAGCTTCCACAGCTCGCCGTCGCTCGCCGCCCCGACGAGTCCGTCGTGATGCTCGCGCGCGAGCGGCTCCAGTCGCACGCCGTAGCCTTCGAGGGTGATCGGCCGCGGCTCGATCATCGGCGCTACCTGTTGTGCCGCGCCATGAACACCAGCCGCTCGAACAGGTGCATGTCCTGTTCGTTCTTCAGCAGCGCGCCGGCCAACGGCGGCACGAACAGCTTGTCGTCGGTCGAGCGCAGCGCCTCGGGCGGGATCTGCTCGGCGACCAGCAGCTTCAGCCAGTCGAGCAGTTCCGACGTCGACGGCTTTTTCTTCAGCCCGGGCAGCTCGCGGATCGCGAAGAACGTCGCCATCGCGTTGGCGAGCAGTTCGCGGCGCAGCCCGGGGAAGTGCACGTCGACGATCGCCTGCATCGTCTCCTTGTCCGGAAACTTGATGTAGTGGAAAAAGCAGCGGCGCAGGAAGGCGTCGGGCAGCTCCTTCTCGTTGTTCGACGTGATCACCACCAGCGGGCGGTGCTTCGCCCGGATCGTCTGCCGCGTCTCGTAGACGTAGAACTCCATGCGGTCGAGTTCGCGCAGCAGATCGTTCGGGAACTCGATGTCGGCCTTGTCGATCTCGTCGATCAGCAGCACGCTCGGACGATCCGACTCGAAGGCCTGCCACAGCACGCCGCGCACGATGTAATTGGCGATGTCGTGCACGCGGTCGTCGCCGAGCTGCGAGTCGCGCAGCCGGCTCACCGCGTCGTATTCGTACAGCCCCTGCTGCGCCTTGGTCGTGCTCTTGATGTGCCATGCCAGCAGCGGCATGTCGAGCGCGCGCGCCACTTCCTCGGCGAGCATCGTCTTGCCGGTGCCCGGTTCGCCCTTGATGAGCAGCGGCCGCTGCAGCGTCAGCGCCGCGTTGACCGCGAGCTTCAGGTCGTCGGTGGCGACGTAAGTGTCCGTCCCGGCGAAGCGGGCGGGCGGATTCGCGATCGGCATCGGGCTCGTCTCGGTCTGCGTGGAGCGGGCAGTATAAGCAGCGGCGCGGCGCCCCTCGCGGCGATGGACGCGCATGCGAGCGCTCCGCTAGAATCCGCGCGCTTTTCGCGGGTCGGCGCAGCGTGCCGGGTCGCGCCGATACGAACGACGAGGGGGCAGCACCGCAATGAAGACCATCCGAATCCTGTGCGCGGCCGGCGCGATGGCCATCGCCTCGACGGCGTCCGCGCAGCAAACCGCGCCTGCCGGCAATCCCGAGGCCGCACGCGCCCACATCTCGATGTGCACGGGCTGCCACACGATTCCCGGCTACCAGGCGTCGTTCCCGCGCGTCTACCGCGTACCGAAGATCGGGGGTCAGTCGGCCAAGTACATCGAAGCGGCGCTGCAGGGCTACAAGAAGGGCGAGCGCGATCATCCGACGATGCAGGCGATCGCCAAGGGACTGACCGATCAGCAGATCGCCGACATCGCCGCGTACTACGCGGCGCGCGGCGCGGAGACGGCGAAGTGACGGCACGACACAAGCAAACGATGAGCACAACGAAGCTGATGCTGGCGGCGATCGCGGCCGGCCTGACCGGAACGGCCTGCGCGGCCGACGTCGAAGCCGGGCGCAAGATCGCCGAGACGCAGTGCGCGGCGTGCCACGGCAAGGACGGCAAATCGCCGATCGATCCCAGCTATCCGAAGATCGCCGGCCAGTACCCCGACTATCTCGCCAAGGCGCTCGCCGACTACCAGACCGGCGCGCGCAAGAACCCGATCATGGCCGGCATCGCAAAGCCGCTGTCCAAGAAGGACGTGCGGGACGTTGCCGAGTACTTCGCATCGTTGCCCGGGCCGCTGACGCACCGCAAGTAACGGCGCGAAGCGCGTGAAACGGGCCCCGCGGGGCCCGTTTCGTTGCGGGTTCGTCGCGCGGATCGAGTCGGTTGGCCGGACTCCGGGTCGTTCTTCTCAGTGCTCGCCCAGCCTGCGATGCAGGCACTCGAGATACGCGGCGTTGATCGTCGCGATGTCGGGCGGCAGCGTGCCGCGCTGCGCCTGCCAGACCACATCCCCCAGGCACTCCATCGCTTCGTGCGCGGCCGCGTGCTCGTCGCCGGCGCGCGCGGCGAGCCGTTCGAAGACGGCCCGCACGCCGGGCGGCTGGTCGATCGAAAGCTGCTCTTCGATCGCCAGATGCATCGAAAGGTGCAGGAACGGGTTGGTGGTGCCGCGTTCGACCGTGAACTCCTCGGCGAGCGCGCGTTCGGGATCGTCGAGCAGCGCGTGATACTCGGGGTGCGCGGCGATCCATCGCAGCGCGACGGCTTCGAGCGGCGTCAGCAGCTCGCGGTCGCGGTCTTTGCGCCGCGTCTCGCAGAAAAAGCGGCGTACGTCGTCGCGTGAAGGGTTGAACATGGGCGCGGAAGTCGACACGACCGGGCGGGCGCGAACCAGGGACCGCGCGCGCGGCGCGCTGGCGGTGGCGCTGTCGGCGGCCGCGTTCGGCGCGATGCCGATCTTCGCACGACAAGCGTATGCGGCCGGCGTCGACCTGACGGGCATTTTAGTTCCGCGTTTCGCGGTCGCCGCGCTCGTGCTGGCGCTGCTCGCATGGCGCAGCGGCGCGCGGCGGCCGACGCGGCGGCAAACGCTCGCGCTCGCCGCGCTCGGCGGCATCGGCTACGTGGCGCAGTCATTCCTGTACTTCACTGCGCTCAAGCATGCGAGCGCCGGGCTGGTCGCGCTGCTGCTGTACGCGTTTCCTTTCGTCGTCGCGGTGCTCGCGGCGATTTTCCTGAACGAGCGTCTGACCGCGCGCCGCGTCGCCGCGCTGCTGGTGGCCAGCGGCGGGCTGGCGCTGACCATCGGGGGCGGGCAGGGCAGCGCGCTCGGCGTCGCACTCGGGCTGGGCGCCGCGCTCGTCTACGCCGTCTACATCGTCGCCGGCACGCGGGTGATGCGCGAGGTCGACCCGCTCGCGGCGTCGAGCGTCGTGTGCGCGGCCGCGGCCGCCAGCTACATGCTCGTCGCGCTCGCCCGCGGCGCGCTTGGCCTGCCCGCGCAGCTGCCGCACGACGCGGCAGGGTGGCTCAGCGTCGGCGCGATCGCGTTGGTCTCGACGGTCGTCGCGATTGCCGCGTTCTTCTATGGGTTGCAGCGGCTCGGCGCGTCGCTGACCTCCGTGCTGTCGACGCTCGAGCCGGTCGTCAGCGTGCTGCTGGCCGCGCTCGTGCTCGGCGAAGCGGTGACGCCGGCGCAGGCCCTCGGCGGCGCGCTGGTCATCGCGACCGCGATCTGGCTGGCGCTGGATCGGCGCGACGGCTGAGGCGCGACGCGGGGCGCGCCGGCCTCTACGACACCGGCGCGGGCGACTTTCTTCGGTACTCGCACCACTCGGCGATCGTGCAGCGCCAGCACTCGGGCTTGCGCGCCTTGCAGACATAGCGGCCGTGCAGGATCAGCCAGTGGTGCGCGTCCTTCTTGAACTCGTCCGGGACGACCTTTTCCAGCTTGCGCTCGACTTCGTCGACGGTCTTCCCGGGAGCGAGCCCCGTTCGGTTGGCGACGCGGAAGATGTGCGTGTCGACCGCGATCGTCGGCTGGCCGAAGGCCGTGTTCAGGATCACGTTGGCGGTCTTGCGACCGACGCCGGGCAGTTTTTCCAGCGCTTCGCGCGTGGCGGGCACCTGGCCGCCGTGCTCTTCGAGCAGGATCCGGCACAGCTTGACGATGTTCTTCGCCTTCGTGCGGTAAAGGCCGATCGTCCGGATGTACGGAATCAGCCCTTCCTCGCCGAGCGCGGCGATCGCGGCCGGCGTGTTGGCGACCTTGAACAGCGTGCGGGTCGCGAGGTTGACGCTCTTGTCGGTCGCCTGCGCCGACAGCACGACCGCGATCAGCAGTTCGAAGGGGGTCGAGTACTCGAGTTCGGTCGTCGGGTTCGGGTTGGCGGCGCGCAGCCGCTCGAAGATCGCGCGGCGCTTTGCGGGATTCACAAGGTGCCTTCCCGCTCGCCGGTCCGGCCGGCAGCGTGCGCGGCGCGGCGCGCTCGGGCCCGATCGATCGCGGCTTGCACGATCGCCTTTTTCTGTTCGGCCGGCTCGCGCGACGGGTCGTCGCGCGGATCGATCTGTGCGAGCCGCCCGAGCGCCTTCGCCGCCAGGCGCTCGTCGTGCTCGACCTTCTCGCGCGCGAGCCGCTCGTTGCGCGCGTGAAAGCGCGTGCGCGCCGCGTCGGCGTCGGCCTGCGTCCACGCGCGCGGCGGCTCGACGGGGATCATTGCGATGCAGTCCATCGGGCACGGCGGCAGGCACAGATCGCAGCCGGTGCACCATCGCGCAACGACCGTGTGCATGCGCTTGGCGGCGCCGACGATCGCGTCGACCGGGCAGGCCTGGATGCACAGCGTGCAGCCGATGCACAGGGCTTCGTCGATCACCGCGACGCGCAGCGGTCGTTGCACGCCGTTGGCGGGGTTCAGCGGGATCGCCGGCCGGCCGAGCAGCGTCGCGAGCCTCTCGATGCCGGCTGCGCCGCCGGGCGGGCATTGGTTGATCTGCGCTTCGCCGGCGGCGATCGCCGCCGCGTACGGCCGGCATCCCGCGTAGCCGCACTTCGTGCACTGCGTCTGCGGCAGCAGCGCGTCGATCGCGTCGGCGAGAGCGAGTTCGTCGGCAGCGTTCATGCGCCGATTATCCCAGCGCGCGGTCAGCGCGTCGCGCGTTCGATCGTCGCCAGGGTCTCGCGGTAACGCTCGATGCGCGGACCGCCGATCGCCATCGCACGCTGCGCGGCCTTGCGCGCTTCGTCGACGCGCCGGTCCGCGAGCAGCGCGAGCGCGAGGTTGTTGAACGCGTCGGCCGCTTGCGGCTGCAACTGCGCCGCGCGTGCAAAGGCAGCCGCTGCGGCCGCCGCATCGCCGAGCGAATACGCTGAATTGCCCAGCCCCATCCACCCGGCGTACAGCCCGGGCGAGCGTTCGACGAGCGCGGCGTAGGCGCGGCGCGCGGCGGCGGGATCGACGCGTTCGAGCGCCGCGGCGGCGGCGACCAGCGCATCGTCGGTCGGGGTCTTCGGCAACCGGTCGGGCGCGGTCGCGACCATCGCCCAGTGCCCGCTGCGCGCCCAGGTCCGCTCGAACACCGCCAACGGCAGGCGTTGATTCGCGGTGAGCCCCGAGTGCAGCACGATCTCCTCGTGTGCGAGGTCGTAGCCGATCGCGACCGCGTAGTGCCAGACGGGCGCCACCGGCAGCGACAGGTTCTGCAGCACGATCACCGGCGTACCGGCGGCGATCTCCGCGAGCAGCGCATCCAGGCGCGGCGGCAGCACGGCCGCGAGCTTGCCGTGGCGCCGCGCGGTCGCGAGCATCTCCGGCTGCAGCGATCCCGCGCGCGCGGGAAGGTAGACGTACGGCTTCAGCGCTTCGGGTGTGGCCGCCACACCGCCCGCGGCGAGCGCCATCGCGAGCGAGGCCGGGCCGCACTGGTACTCGTCCTGCGCGAAGAACGGCACCGAGTCGATGCGATGGCTCGCCGCGAGCCACGTCGGAGGCGCGGTGCGCAGCGCGGCGGTCTGCGGCGGCGTCGCGCAGCCGGCGAGAAGAAGCGCGCAAACGAAAACCGCCGCTAGCCCGGATATTTCACGAGGGACGCGGGAGTTGCGCGGAGGCCGGGGCGAGCCAGGTTGCGCGAGAGGGGCGCAGTCAAAGGCCGGTGGGCCTTTGCGAGCACTTGAGCGCAAGATGGCCGGCCCGGCGCCGCGCAAACCCGCGTAGCCCCGGCGGTGCAAAGCGGATCGGCGCTCCGCCGGCCAGAAGCGCCGATTCACCGAGGCAAAACGTACGCATACGGGGGCGACCTCGTGAAACATCCGGGCCGGGGCGGGGGTCCGGGCGGAAGCAACGAGACGGCTCAACGGACTGGCCGCGTGAACGGGAAGACCTTCGTCAGCCCGAGGATGTCGGTGATCAGCAGGATCAGGAACACCGCGAACAGCACGCCGAGCACGTCGCCGCCGGCGGGCAACTGGTCGAGCCGCTCGGCAAGCTGCTGCGCTTCGTCCGCGGTCAGCGCGTCCACGCGAGCCTGAACCTGCGCGGGATCGACGCCGCGCTCGACGAGCGCGGCACGAACGTCGTCGCGCGCCAGCAGCTCGGTGACGCGCTGCTGGACCGGCGTGCCGTGGACGATCTCTTCGGTCGTCACCAGGGTCGACGGCGCGTTGGCGAACGCGGGTAGCGGCAGGCTCGTTCCGAGCACGCAAACGGCGGCGAGCAGCGCGATGGAACGTCGGATCGTGGGCATGGGCGAGTCTCCTTCGTTGGGGTTGGCAGTACTTCGTCTGTCCGCGAAAGCGCTCAGAAGCTGTGAATCTTTCTACTGCGCGGCCCGCTGGCGTCGTTGCGCGGTGCTCGGGCCTCGCCTATCCGCTTGATATGTCTCGGCCCTGCGCTCCGTGCGCCTAGCCAGCGGGCCGCTCGTGACGAAATCTTCACAGCTTCTCAGGCCGACGCGCGGATGAAGTCGCGGATCTGCGGATAGATCATCTCGCGCCAGCGCCGCCCCGAGAAGATCCCGTAGTGGCCTACCCCTTGCGCGGTCAGGTGCTTCTGGCGCGACTTCGGAATGTTGCGGCACAGGTCGTGCGCGGCCTGCGTCTGGCCGCTGCCGGAGATGTCGTCCAGTTCACCTTCGATGGTGAACAGCG
>JBFMFC010000042.1:0-2573 GCA_040752195.1 Pseudomonadota bacterium
ACCCGGACCGTCCACGATCCGGCTGAAACTCCGTCCACGATCACGCTGAAACAGCGTCCGCGATCAACCTGAAATGCCGTCCACGATCAGCCTGAAACGCCGTCCACGATGGGCTGAAATACGCACCTAACTCGCGTATGTCGATCAGCGGCCGCCCCTGTCCTCGGTTCATTCGATCGCGCCGGTTTCCGCGTTGATGCGCGTCCGACTCGACAGTTCGATCCCCTGTGCCTCTTGCGCGATCGCGAAGGCGGCGCGGGTGGCTTCGTTCAGCTCGACTTCGAACCCGGCGAACACGCTCGGCCGCGCGTCGGCATACCGCGCACGGTCGTACGTCCATTCGCCGGGGTCGAGCACGGCGTGCGGTTCGAAAGGATCGAAAACGACCCAGTCGGCGGGCGCCGCCGCGGCCCGCAGACCCAGCCGCGGAAAGACGATCTCGCGTGGCGGCCCTGCGACGCACCAGACGCCGAACAGCACGTCGGCATAGTGCGCGTCGTTGTGGAAGAAGGCTGCGCGGCAGGCGTACCACTCGAAGGCGGGGCGCAGGCCGGGCGAAAGAGCGGGTCCGAGGGCCGCCGCCAGCGCCGCACGCGCCTCCGTCAGTTCGAACGCGCCGCCGGAGACGACACGCCCCGGCGCGGCTGCATCGAACCGCCGACTGTCCGCCGCCGTGCGCAGTTGCGCAGGCAACGGCAGCGAGCCCGTGAGCAGGCGAGCCCCGCTGCTTCGCCGTCTGCCGTCGGGGCCGGCGCACACCGCGGGCGGAGCTGAAACGTCGATCCAGCGCATGGATGCGGAGCATAGCGATGGCGCTTCGGCCGATCGCCCCAGTCGCGCTCTGGCCGGGGAAAGCGGAGCAAGGCCACCCAAAAAAAGCCCCGCTTGCGCGGGGCTCAGGATCCGCCTCTTCGGAGGAGAGGGGGAGGAGGAGAGGCGGACTTACTGCGAACAACCTACCCGAAGATGCCGCCCGTCAGGCATCGGCTGCCAGCGCGCCGCGCATCTTCTGCAGTGCTTTGGCCTCGATTTGCCGAATTCGTTCCGCAGAAACACCGAATTCCTGCGCCAAATCGTGCAGCGTCGCTGTCCCTACGTTCCCGTCAGGGTCTTCGTTCAGCCAGCGTGCCTCGATGATGCGGCGGCTGCGCGGGTCGAGCGCGTCCAGGGCGCGGGCGATGCCGTCGGTCTGCAACTTGTCGTATTCACGGCGCTCGAGCACCTCGGTCGGCTCGCTGCGCGGGTCGGTCAGGTACGCGATCGGCGCGAACTCTTCCTCGCCGTCGTCGTTGCGTACCTCGAGCGCGATGTCACCGCCCGACATCCGGGTTTCCATCTCGACGACGTCTTGCGGCCGGACGTTCAGTTCCTGCGCGACGTCTTCGACCTGGCTCGGCGTCAGCGCCGCGTGCCCCTGCTTCATGCTGCGCAGGTTGAAGAAAAGCTTGCGCTGCGCCTTCGTGGTCGCAACCTTGACCAGGCGCCAGTTGCGCAGGATGTACTCGTGAATCTCGGCCTTGATCCAGTGCAGCGCGAACGAGACCAGCCGGACGCCACGCTCAGGGTCGAAGCGCTTGACGGCCTTCATCAGACCGATGTTGCCCTCCTGGATCAGGTCCGCATGCGGCAGGCCGTAGCCCAGGTAGTTGCGTGCGACGGCCACGACCAAGCGCAGATGCGACAGCACGAGTTGCTGCGCCGCTTCCAGGCTGTTGCGCTCGCGATATTCGCGCGCCAGCCTCGTCTCTTCCTCCGCCGTCAGCAGCGGAATCCGGTTGACCGCAGCGATATACGCGTCCAGGTTACCCAGGCTACCCGGGTGCAGGGCGAGCGCCCCACTGGTGCCCGAGACCGCCGGAACCAGCGCTTTCGACGTATGTGCCATTTCAATCCCCCTCTTTTTGGATGTCATGCTAGCACTCGTGGATGCCGAGTGCTAGCGCATAGACTGCCCGCCGGCCATTTGGTTCTGTCTCGGTTCGGGCGTCTCGTCAGCGGCGGATAGCAGAAAGTTAGCGCACGCTAACCTCGCTGGCGGGGGCGCGCCAGCGCGGCTTGCCCGTGGTCAGGGCTTGGAGCCAAGTTGGCGGCGAACGCCGAGGCTGCCGAGGACCAGCCCACACAGAAGGGCGCCCACGAGAAATCCGGCCAGGATCGGCGGCGTGAGCATCGGCACGGCAAACCCGGCACGGCCATACAGACGCGAAAGCTCGGTCAATTCGGGATTCAGCAGCCCGAGCGCGGCCGCCGCCGCGCCGACAGCGAGCGCGGCGGCCAGCAGCAAGGTGGCTCCGCCCGTGTAGGCGTACGGGCGGGCGATGAAGGACTCATCGGCCCCGACCATCCGAAGCACTCGGATTTCCTTACGCGACGCGGCCGCGAGCAGCCGCACCGCGCCGATCACCACTGCCGCGACCAGCACGAGCAGAATCCCGCCGACGATGGTGCCGCCGATCCCGGCGATGCGGCCGATCTGCGCCAGTTTGCGGTACCAGGCCGCGTCGAACTGGACCGAATCCACCCGCGGCAGCTTGCGGATCGCCTCGGCGGCGGCATCGACCGCCGCCGGGGGA
>JBFMFC010000042.1:2673-18856 GCA_040752195.1 Pseudomonadota bacterium
GCCGCCGATCCCGGCGATGCGGCCGATCTGCGCCAGTTTGCGGTACCAGGCCGCGTCGAACTGGACCGAATCCACCCGCGGCAGCTTGCGGATCGCCTCGGCGGCGGCATCGACCGCCGCCGGGGGAGTGCCGGGCGCCAGCGCGACGATCAACACGTCGGGCAGCGGGTTCGCCTTCAGTTCCCGCAGCGGCGGTCCCAGCGCCGGACGCTCCGCGAGTTCGGCGAGCGCCGCCTCGCGCGGAATGTGGCGCACCCGGGACACGCCCTGCACCGCTTCGACCCGTGACTGCAGCGCCTTGACGTCCTGCGCGGTCGCTGCCGGTGCAATGAACACGCTGAGTTCGGGCCCGATCGGTACACCTGCGACGGCTGCCCGGACGCCGACGGCCACCGTCGCGGCGAGCAGCGGCAACGTGAGTGCGGCCGCGCACAGCACGACGGCGAGCAGCACCGTGCCCGGGCGCTGCGCCATCAGCCGCAGCGCGCGACGCCACGCATAGGCGCGCGGACTCCAGTAGCTCATTCGACCAGCCTGCCGTTGTCGAGCCGGATCGTGCGCGCGCGCGCCGGCACGGCGATCGACTCGCCGTGGGAGGCGACGATGACCGTGACGCCGGCCACCGCAAACTGCTCGAGCAGTTGCAGGACGCTTGCCGCCGACGCCGCGTCCAGATGCGCGGCCGGCTCGTCGACCAGCACCAGCGCCGGGCGATTGACGATCGCGCGCGCCAGCGCGGCGCGCCGCTGTTCGCCGCCCGCGAGCTCCTGCGGGCGGGCGGTGAACGCGTCGAGCCCGACGCGGGCCAGCGCCGCGCGCGCACGTTCCTCGGCCCTCGCCGCCGGCAGCCCGGAGGCCAGCGCGGGCAGCATCACGTTTTCGAGGACGCTGCGATCGTCGAGCAGCATCGGGTCCTGCAGCACGACGCCCATCGAGCGTCGAAGAAACGGCAGCGTGCGCGGGCGCAGCCGCGCGATGTCCTCGCCGGCGACGATCACGCGACCGCTGGTGGGCGCTTCGAGCGCGCCGATCAGCCGCAGCACGGTCGACTTGCCCGCGCCGCCGGGGCCGGCGAGCAGGACGAACTCGCTGCGTCCGATCGCGAAGCTCACTTCGGACAGCGCGAGCCGGAACGCGCCATAGCGCTTGGTCACGTGATCGAACACGACCAGCGGTGCGGGGCCTTCGATCGGCGCGACGGACATCGGCGGGCGGTGCTTAGAATCGGTGCGGCCTGCGCAGCATGCGCGCGCAACGGCGCCGGATTCTACGTGGCGCGCGCGGCAGTCCTGTCATCCAAGCGTCACCGATTCCCTCTATGGTCAAGCGCAAACGCCGGGTCAAGTCCCGGAAGGACCAGGAAATCGCCGCGCCCGCCGCGCCCACGGAGCGCTTTCTCAACCGGGAGCTGTCGCAGCTCGCCTTCAACGAACGCGTGCTCGCGCTCGCCGCGCGCGACTCGGTCCCGCTCGCCGAGCGGTTGCGCTACATCTGCATCGTTTCGTCGAACCTCGACGAGTTCTTCGAGATCCGCGTGGCCGGCCTGATGGAGGAACTGCGCGGACCGCGCAACGGCGGGCCGGCCTCGCCGCTGTGGCAGGAGTTCATGCGGATCTCCGAGCGCGCGCACGCGCTGGTCGACCGCCAGTACGCGCTGTTCAACCAGACGCTCGCGCCGGCGCTCGCGCGCCATGGCATCGTGATCGTCAACCATGCGGAGCGAACGCCCGCGCAGCGCGCCTGGGTGCGCGAGTACTTCGAGCGCGAAGTGCGTCCGCTGCTGTCGCCGATCGGGCTGGATCCTTCGCATCCGTTTCCGCAGGTGATGAACAAGGCGCTGAACTTCGTCGTGCAACTGGCCGGGCGCGACGCGTTCGGCCGTCCGTCGGCGATCGCGATCCTGAAGGTGCCGCGCGTGCTGCCGCGCGTGATCCCGCTGCCTGAGAAGCTGGCGGCGGGCAAGCAGGCGTTCGTGATGTTGAGCTCGGTGATCCGCGCCCACCTGGAGGACGTGTTTCCGGGCCGCGGCATCGCCGGTTTCTCGCAGTTCCGTGTCACGCGCGACTCCGAGCTGTGGGTCGACGAGCGCGAGGTCCACAACCTGCGGCAGGCGCTGCGCATGGAGCTCACGCAGCGGCACTTCGGCAACGCCGTGCGGCTCGAGGTCGCGCGCTCGTGTCCGCAGGCGCTCGAGACGCTGCTGCGCGAGCAGTTCCAGCTTCCCGAGGCGGCGGTCTACCGCGTCGACGGGCCGGTCAACCTCGTGCGGCTCAATCAGCTCGTCGATCACCTGACGCAGCCGGCGCTGCGCTGGCCGCCGTTCGCGCCGGCCTGGCCCGTCAAGGTACCGCACTCGGCCGACGGCGCGGACATGTTCGAGGCGATGCGCGCCGGCGACATCCTGCTGCACCACCCGTTCGAGAGTTTCGAGCCCGTCATCGAGTTCCTGCGGCAGGCCGCGCTCGATCCGAAGGTCGTTGCGATCCGCATGACGCTGTACCGCACGGGCACCGGCTCGGTGGTGGTCGACCTGCTCGTCGAGGCGGCGCGCCGCGGCAAGGAGGTCACCGTCGTCGTCGAGCTGAAGGCGCGCTTCGACGAGGAGGCCAACATCAACCTCGCCGAGCGACTCGAGGCGGTCGGCGTGCAGGTCGTCTACGGCGTCGTGGAGTTAAAGACCCACGCCAAGCTGCTGCTCGTGGTTCGGCGCGAGGAGGACGGTCCGGCGACGAAAAAAAAGGGCGCCGCGCGTGTGCGGCTCGCGCACTACGCGCACCTGGGCACCGGCAACTACCATCCGACGACGACCAAGCTGTACACCGACTTCGGCATGCTGACGTGCGAACCCGACATCTGCGCCGATGTCGAGAAGGTGTTCATGCACCTGACCAGCCTCACCAAGGTGGAAAAGCTCAAGCACCTGTGGCTCGCGCCGTTCACGCTGCACAAGCGCGTGCTCGGCGCCATCGCCAACGAAGCGAAGCTCGCCGCTGCCGGCAAGCCCGCCCGCATCGTCGCGAAGATGAACGCGCTCGTCGACGAAGCGACGATCAACGCGCTGTATTCGGCGTCGCAGGCCGGCGTGAAGATCGACCTCATCGTGCGCGGCGCGTGCATGCTGCGGCCGGGAATCCGTGGACTGTCGGACAACATCCGCGTGCGGTCGGTGGTGGGGCGCTTCCTCGAGCACCATCGCATCTACTACTTCCGCAACGGCGGCGCCGACGACGTGTATCTGGCGAGCGCTGACTGGATGGGGCGCAACCTGTTTCGCCGCATCGAAGTCGCCTGGCCGGTGCTCGACGGCAAGCTCAAGCGGCGCGTGCTCGACGAAGGCCTGCGACCGTATCTGGACGACACGGTCGATGCCTGGACGCTGCAGGGCGATGGCGCCTACCGGCCGCCGAAGGCGCTCGCGCGCGGCGACCGCGGCGGCTTCTCGGCGCAGCGTGCGCTGCTGGTCGAGCTGGCCGCCTCGGTCGGGGAGGGCTGAAGGTGGACCTGATCCTGTGGCGCCACGCCGAAGCGGAGCCGGGCGAGCCCGACCTCGGCCGCAGGCTCACGCCGAAGGGCGAAAAGCAGGCGCGGCGCATGGCCGAGTGGCTGCACGCGCACCTGCCGGATTCCGCCAAGATCGTTGCGAGCCCCGCTGCCCGCGCGCAACAGACCGCGCAGGCGCTCGCCGAGCTGTCGCACCGCAAACTCAAGACGCTCGCCGCGATCGCGCCGGGTGCGAGCGCGGACGCGGTGCTCGCCGCCGTCGACTGGCCCGACGGCAGGTCGCCGGTCGTCGTCGTCGGCCACCAGCCGACGCTCGGCTGGGTCGCGTCGAAGGTGATGACGGGCGAGGAGTTGCCGTGGTCGATCAAGAAGGCGGCCGTCTGGTGGCTGCAGTCGCGTTCGCGCGACGATGACGAGCAGGTCATGC
Source organism: Pseudomonadota bacterium (assembly GCA_040752195.1). Lineage (GTDB taxonomy): Bacteria > Pseudomonadota > Gammaproteobacteria > Burkholderiales > Burkholderiaceae_F > DSNY01. The sequence goes on from JBFMFC010000042.1 coordinate 6,602, forward strand.
TGCGCGCGGTGATCAGTCCCGATCTGCTCTGAACCCCGCGAGCCGGCGCGCGAGCGCGCGCCAGGCGTCGATGTTTTCGGGCGGCGCGAGCGCGGCGCCGCTGGCGACGACGTCGATCAGCCGCTGCAGGTGCGCCGGATCGGGCCGCAGCGTGCCCGCGAACAGCACATCGCCGCCCTCGGCCACGAGGACCGTCGGGAAGTTCTCGACGTCGATGTCGCCGAGCAGGTCGGCTTCGTCCTCGATGTCGATCCAGCGGAAGGCGAACTGCGGCGAAGCGGCGGCGACGCGCTCGAAGTGCGCGCGATACGCGCTGCAGGTGTCGCACCATGCGGCGCACAGACACGCGACGATCCGGTTCGTCATGACAACGCGCGCAGCGCAAAGCGGATGCCGACCCTGTCCCACTGCGCCGCTTCCTCCTCGAGCAGGTGCTGCGTCAGCGGATGCCGCGCGAGCCAGTCGCCGTCCACCCCCAGCTCGATCGCGCCGCTCGAAGAGCGCAGCGTCCAGCGCGGCGGCTCGAGCGCGCGCCGCGCGTGGCAGAAGATCACCGCGAGGCGCAACGCGAGGATCTCGCCCGCGCGCTGCGGATCGTCGAACGCAGCGGCGACCTTCTTCAGGTTGCCGCGCTGACCGAGGATCAGCCGCGCGATGCGCTCCTGGTCGGTCGTCGAGAAACCCGCCAGGTCGCTGTGCTCGACCAGGTACGCGCCATGCTTGTGATAGTCGTTGTGCGAGATCGCGAAGCCGCACTCGTGCAGCGCGGCGGCCCATGCGAGCCGCTTGTGCAGCTCATCCGAGGCTTGCGGCGCGAGCGCGTCGTAGAACTGCGCGGCGAGCGCGCCGACGCGCTGCGCCTGCGCGCGATCGACGCCGAAACGCGTCTGCATCCGCTCGACCGTCGTCTCGCGCAGGTCGCGGCTTTCGCGCCGGCCGAGCAGGTCGTACAGCAGCCCCACGCGCAGCGCGCCGCGCGCCGTGCGCATCTCGCCGATCCCCAGCGTCTCGAACACCGCGGCGAGGACCGCCACGCCGCCGGCGATGACTTCCTGCCGCTCGGCCTTGAGCCCGCGCAGCCGGATGCGCCGGATCTCGCCCGCACCGAGCAGCGCCTGGCGCAGTTTCAGCAAACCGTCGGGCGTGATCGTGCCGTCGGTCCAGCCTTCCGCACGCAGGATCTCGGACACCGCGCCGATCGTTCCGCTCGAGCCGAACGCTTCGTCCCACTGGCCGCGGCCGAACGCGGCGATGCCTTCCTCGAACTCCGCGGCGGCGGCCACCTGCGCGCGCTTGAAGCTCGCGCGGTCGACGTTGCCGTTGCGGAAGTAACGCAGCGTCGCGTTGACGCAGCCGATGCGGAACGACTCGGCCTGCTCGGCGCTGAAGCCGCGGCCGACGATGAGTTCGGTCGACGCGCCGCCGATGTCGACGACGAGCCGGCGCTTGTCGCTCGGCGGCAGCGTGTGCGTGCAGCCTTCGAAGACGAGCCGCGCTTCCTCGCGGCCCGAGATCACCTCGATCGGATAGCCGAGCGCGCTCTGCGCCTCGATCAGGAACTCGTTCAGGTTGCGTGCCGCGCGCAGCGTCTGCGTGCCGACCGCGCGAACGTGCTCGCCCTTCATGCCGCGCAACCGCTCGTTCATCCGCGCCAGGCATTCGCACGCGGACTCGATCGCGCGCCTGGACAGTCGCCCGTCGTCGCCGAGCCCTGCGGCGAGCCGCACGGTCTCCTTCCAGTAGCCGTGCCGCTCGATCAGCGCGCCTTCGACGCGGCCGATCTCGAGGCGGAAACTGTTGGAGCCGAGATCGACGGCGGCGAGCAGCATGGTCCTTTGACAGACTCGGGACGGGGCCTTCGCCGGGAAGGCGCCTGCGTTGACCCGCACGATTCTACGGCGTAGCTTGCGACCGCCTCGCCGCGCGTGCGGCGCTGGCGCCGTGTTCCAACTCGAGGCAAGCGCGCATGCCGGCTCGGCGGTTCCTCGTGCTCGCGATCGCGCTGTCGTGGCTCGCGTGGCTGCCCGCGGCGCTGATCGACGGCGGTGCAACCGCGACGCCAGGCGGCGTGTTGCACTCGGCCGGCGGCACAGGCCCGCTGCTCGCGCTGATCGTCGCGCTCGCTCGCAGCGGCTCCGAGCGCGCGCTGTTTCGCGCGCGGCTGCGCGTCGCACCGCTGGCATCACGCTACGGGCCGGCCGCGCTGCTGCTGCCGATCGCTTTCGCCGCCGCGGCGTGGGCGGTTCAGACCGCGCTGACCGGTCGCCCGCCTGCTTGGCCGGCGCCGAGCGAAGTCGCCGCGCTGGCGCTGCCTTTACTGCTGTCCGCCCCGCTGCTGCAGGAACCCGCGTGGCGCGGCTACGCGCTGCCGCAACTGCTCGGGTCGCACACGCCGCTCGCGGCGGGACTCACCATCGGCGCCGCGTCGGCGGTCTGGCATCTGCCGCTGTTCTTCATCGAGGGCACTCAGCACGCAGCGCTCGGTATCGCATCGGCCGACGGCGCGCACTTTTTCGTCGCGCTGCTCGTCGACGCGGTCGTACTGACGTGGCTCGTGGTTCGCACCGGCAGCCTCTGGGGCGCGGTCGCGTATCGATGGACGACCGAGCTCGCCGGGGCTGCGCTCGACCTGCCGCTGGAAGCCGCGTTCGTGCGCACCGCGCTCACACTGCTGTTCGTCGCCGTGCTGGTCGCGCGTGGGGCGCTGCGTCCTCACTCGTAGCGGCCGAGCCGCACCATCGTCGTGCCCGGCCTGACGTGTTTCAGCGAAGGCATCACGAGCACCGTGCCGTCGTACGGCGCGGTCCAGACGGTGTCGCCGTCGTACGCGATCGGCGTGCCCGCCTTCTCGATCACCTCGAGCCCCGTGTAGCGGCCGGCGAAGCGGAAGCCCATCGACTTCGCGACCACCGCTTCGGTCACGCGGATCAGCCGCTGCCGCGGCGGCGGTTCGACGCGCAGCCGCGGTCCGGCCCATTCGGCGCTGACCGCGCCCGTAGCCAGCAGGAAACGCAGCGTCGTGTCGATCGCCACGTCGACGGCGCTGCGTTCCCAGTGCTGGCCGCACTCGATCAGCAGCGCATTCTTCGGGCTCGCCGGATCGCCGAAACCGCCGCGATCGCGCATCCGCAATCCGGCCGGATGACCGGTGTCGATCAGCAGATCCGCCGGCACGCCGAGCCGGCGCGCGAACTGCGCGCCCTTCTCGGTCATCCCGCACACCATGATCGGCCGGCACGGCTCGTGCATCGAATGGATGTCGAGCAGGAAGTCCGCGGCGTCGACGAAGGGCCGCAGCTCGCGTGCGCGCGCGAGCTCCGCCGAGTCGCGCGGGCCGAGCAGCACGTCATCGGCCCACACGCGGTTGTAGTCCTCGTCGATGAAGCGCGAGGCGTCCGGATCGTCGAAGTCGAAGCGTTCGTATGCGGCGACGTTGGCGAACGCGAGCGTGAGCTTGCCGCGCGCCGGCGCCACACCGGCGCGGAACAGGTATTCGAGCGCCAGCGCGCCGCAGAACTCGTTGCCGTGCGTCAGCGCCTGCACCATCACGTTCGGCCCGGGCCTGCCCGAGTCGAGCACGTGCACATAGTCGACGCCGGTATTCGACGCCCTGAACGGCGCGATGTCGGGCGGTTCGATTTCGATCGGGTGGTGTTCGGGCATCGTGCGCTCCTTCAGGTGTTGTGGCGCGCCGCGGCGGCGGACCGGCGGGCGTAGTCGGCGATCGCCTCGACCAGCGTCATGAGGCTCGCCTGCAGCTTCGCGAATCCGGCGTGTTTGCTGCGCGTGGCCTCGTCCATGTAAAGCCGCTTGTTGATCTCGACCTGCAGGCTGTGGCGGCCCGAACCCGGGTTCGAGTACGCGCGGACGAGTTCCACACCCTTGTACGGGTCGTTGACCTTGACCTCGTAGCCCATCGACGCGAGTGTGGCGCGGACGAACTCGGTGAACGCGGGATCGCAGCTCGTGCCGTCGCGGTCGCCGAGCACGAAGTCGGCGCGCGGCTTGCCTGCACCGCCTTCACCCTGCGTGCCGCCGACCGCGGGCATCGAGTGGCAGTTGACGTGATACACGGCGCCGAAGCGCGCGTGCGCGGCGTCGAGCAACTCGCGCAGTGCAGTGTGATACGGCGCATGGCAGCGCTCGATGCGGCCGAGCACTTCGTCGACCTTGAGCTTGCGCGAATAGATCGCGCGGCCGTCGTCGAGCGTGCGCCAGACGAGCGCCTTGCCGATCTTCGCCTTGCCGCTCGGCGCGTATTCGTGCGGCCAGCGGCCGCCTTCGATCAGCTCGAGATCGACGTCGCCGCGATGCCGGTTCGGATCGAGATAGGTGCGCGGAAAGCGCGCCGCCAGCAGCGGCACGCCGAGTTCGGTCGCCGGCAGGTACAACTCGTCGACGTAGCAGTCTTCGCCGTCGCGCAGGTCGAACTCGCTGACCGCGGCGTCGAAGTCCGCCGGAAACTCGCGGCCCGAGTGCGGCGAGTCGAGCACCAGGGGAACCGCGGGGGTGGGGCCGTGAACGCGAACGGGTTTCATGCGATCGACGCGGCGAGTCAGTCGTTCAGGTGGCACGCCGACCATCGTCCGGGCGCGATCTCGCGCAGCGCAGGGGCCTCGCTCGAACAGCGCGGCATCGCGCGCGGGCAGCGCGGATGAAAGTGGCAGCCCGTCGGCGGTGCCAGCGGCGACGGGATTTCGCCCTTGATCGGCACGTAGGTGCGCCGCTTGCGGTCGAGCCGCGGCACTTCGGCGAGCAGCGCCTGCGTGTAAGGGTGGTTCGGTTGCGCGAAGATCGCTTCGGTCGGCGCGATCTCGACGACCCGGCCCAGGTACATCACGACGACGCGGTTCGACAGGTGCCGGACGACGCCCAAGTCGTGGCTGATGAACAGATACGTGAGGCCGAGGCTCTCGCGCAGATCCATGAACAGGTTCAGCACCTGCGCCTGGATCGAGACGTCGAGCGCGGCGACCGCTTCGTCGCACACGAGGAACTCGGGCTTGACCGCGAGCGCGCGCGCGATGCCGATGCGCGCGCGCTGCCCGCCGGAGAACTGGTGCGGGTAGCGCCGGCGAAAGGCCGGATCGAGTCCGACGCGCACGAGCGTCTCGGCCACGTAGTCGGCGACCTCGGCCTTGCCGACGAGGCCGTGCACGCGCGGCGCTTCGCCGACGATGTCCTGGACCCGCATTCGCGGGTTCAGCGACGCGAACGGATCCTGGAAGATCATCTGAATCGGAGGAGGAGCACCGCTGCGCATGCGCAGCGCGGCGCCGCGGTACCTGACCTCGCCGTCGCTCGGTTCGGCGAGCCCGCAGCCGAGCCGACCGAGCGTGCTCTTGCCGCATCCGGATTCGCCGACCAGCCCGACGACTTCGCCCTTGGCGACGGCGAAGCTCACCCGGTCGACCGCGTGCACCGTGTGCGCGGCCACGTTGGCGCCGAGCGCGCGCGCGAACCGCTCGATCGCGTCGAGCCGCTTGACGAAGCGCTTCGACACGGCGCGGAATTCGAGCAGCGGTTCGCCTGCCGTCATGCGTTCAACACCCTGGCGTCGAGCGGGAAGTGGCAGCGCACCCTGCGCGCGCCGCGCGCAGCGAGCTCCGGCATCGACCCGCAGCGCTCGGCTGCGCGCGAACAGCGTTCGCGGAACGCGCAGCCGGGCGCAAGCCGCAGCAGCGACGGCGTCATGCCGGGAATCTGGTTGAGCCGGCGCCCCGCCGCGTTGTTCGCCGGCACCGAGTCGAGCAGCCCGCGCGTGTACGGATGCAGCGGCGCGTCGAGCACCGCATCGACCGCGCCTTCCTCGACGATGCGGCCCGCGTACATCACCGCGACGCGATCCGCCAGCCCGGCGACGACCGCCAGATCGTGCGTGATCCAGACCAGCGCCGAGCCGGTCTCGCGAACGAGCTTCTGCATCTCGTACAGGATCTGCCCCTGCACCGTGACGTCGAGCGCGGTGGTCGGTTCGTCGGCGATGACAAGATCGGGCCGGTGCAGCAGCGCGATCGCGATCGCCACGCGCTGGCGCATGCCGCCGGAAAACTGGTGCGGATACTGCGCGAGCCGTTCGGCGGGCGAGGCGATCCCGACGCGGCCGAGCGCCTCGATCGCGCGGCTGCGCGCCGCCTGCCGCGATACGCGGTCGTGCGCGAGCACGGTCTCGACCATCTGCGTCTCGACCGACAGCACCGGGTTCAGCGTCATCATCGGATCCTGGAAGATCATCGCGATGCGCTTGCCGCGCAGCCTGCGCAGCGCGTCTTCCGGCGCGCCGATCAGCTCCTGTCCGTCGAACCGCACGCTGCCCGCGGCGATGCGTCCCGGCGGATCGATCAGCCCGAGGATCGAGAAGCCGGTCACCGACTTGCCGGAGCCCGACTCGCCGACCAGCCCGAGCACCTCGCCGCGCGCGAGCGAAAGCGAAACGCCGTCGACCGCGCGCAGCAGGCCGTCGCGGGTGGCGAATTCGGTCACCAGGTCGGTGACTTCGAGCAACGCGCTCATGCCGCGTCGCCGCTCGCGGCGCGGCCGCGCCGCTTGTTCCCGCGCGGATGCGTCACTTCGCCAGCCTCGGATTCAGCACGTCGCGCAACTGGTCGCCGACCAGGTTGATCGCGAGGATCGTCGCCAGCAGCGCGATGCCGGGGTAGACGCTGATCCAGTATTTGCCCGACATCAGGTACTCGTAACCGTTGGCGATCAGCAGCCCCAGCGAAGGTTCGGTCGTAGGCAGCCCCAGGCCGAGGAAGGACAGCGTCGCTTCGAGCGCGATCGCGTGCGCGACCTGCACGGTGCCGACGACGATCAGCGGCGGCAGGCTGTTCGGCAGCAGATGGCGCAGGACGATGCGCGCGTTCGACAGTCCGAGCGCGCGCGCCGCTTCGACGTACTCCTTGTTCCGCTCGACCAGCGCGGCCGAGCGCGCGGTTCGCGCGTAGTAGGCCCACTGCACCGCGACCAGCGCGACGATGATCTTGTCCACACCCCTGCCGAGCACCGCGAGCAGGATCAGCGCGACCAGGATCGCCGGAAAGCCGAGCTGGATGTCGACGATGCGCATCAACACCTGCTCGAAGCGGCCGCCCGCGTACGCCGCGAGCACGCCGAGCACCGCGCCGATCGTGAGCGCGATGACGCCGCTCGCCGCGCCGACGTACAGCGACACGCGCAGCCCGTACAGGATCGCCGACAACATGTCGCGCCCCTGGCCGTCGGTGCCGAGCAGATAGGTCATGCTGCCGCTGCCCGCGCGCTCTCCGGGCGGCAGCCGCGCGTCGAGCAGGTCGAGCTTGCCGAGGTCGTACGGGTTCTGCGGTGCGACCCACGGCGCAGCGAGCGCGATCGCGACCACCGCGATGAGCATCGCCAGCCCGACGAGCGCGATGCGGCTCTCGGCGAACTCGCGCGCGAAGCGCCGCAGCGGCGACTGTTCGGGCGGCGCGGCGATCACGCGGCGCGCTCCTTCGCAAGCCCGTCACGGCGACGCGGCGCCCATGCGTCGGAACGCCGGGAGCCGTTTCCGCCGCCCGCAAGCGGGCAGCGGTCCGGCGTGCGGGGCCGCGGCCGCGGAGACGGCATCACTTCTGCTCTCCCAGCCTCACCCTCGGATCGAGCGCCGAATACAGCAGGTCGACCGCGAGGTTGATCAGGATGAACATGAACACGATCAGCAGCAGGTAGGCGACGACCACGGGGCGGTCGAGCTGGAAGATCGAATCGATCACGAGCTTGCCCATCCCCGGCCACGCGAAGATCGTTTCGGTGACGACCGCGAACGCGATCACCGAACCGAGCTCGAGCCCGATCACGGTGACGAGCGGAATCAGGATGTTCTTCAGCAGGTGCACGCCGATCACGCGCGAACGCGGCAACCCCTTGGCGCGCGCGAACTTGATGTAGTCGAGCAGCGACTGCTCGCGCACCTGCGCGCGCGTCAGCCGGATGATCAGCGACAGCTTGAACAGCGCCAGGTTGATCGCGGGCAGCAGCGCGTACTTCAGCCCCTCCCAATGCACGATCGAAAGCTGCAACCCGAGGACGTCGACCGTCGGCCCGCGGCCGGTCGAAGGCAGCCAGCCGAGCTGCACCGCGAAGACGAGGATCAGGATCAGCCCGACCCAGAAGGTCGGCAGCGAAAAGCCGAGGATCGACCCGGCCATGATCGCCTTGCTGGCCCAGTTCTGCGGCTTCAGCCCCGCGTACAGCCCGAGCGGCACGCCGAGCGCGACCGAAATCAGCATCGCGAGGAAAGCCAGTTCGAGCGTGGCGGGCATGCGCTCGACGATCACGTCGATGGCCGAGCGGCCGAACACGAAGCTCGTCCCTAGTTCGCCGGTGAACGCGCCCTTCAGGAACACCCAGTACTGCTCGACGATCGGCTTGTCGAGGCCGAGCGCGGCCGCGGCGCGCGCGCGCTCGACTTCGTCGGCGACCGGATTGACGAGGATCTCGACCGGATTGCCGACGACGTACAGTCCGAAAAAGACGAGCAGCGACGTGATCGCCAGCACGAGCAGCGTCTGCGCGAGGCGGCGAAGGACGTAGACGGTCATCGGGATCGCGGGCCGGTCGGACGGCGCGGGACTCTCCGCGCCCCGGAGACCCCGCGCAGTGCCGACGGCGGATCAGCGTGGGATCGCGCTCACTTCGCGGGCCTGACCTCGAACGCGTACGTGTACTGGTCGGCGCGGCCGGTGTACGACAGGCCCTTGCGCAGCGCCCAGCTCGACACCTCGTAGTGCACCGGAACGATCGCCTGCAGCTCGCCGATCGCCTTGTCGCTCGCGGCGGCGAGCATCAGGTTGCGCTTGGTGTCGTCGATGTTGGTCATCGCGGTCAGGATCAGCGCGTCCACGCCGTCGTCCGAGAAGCGCCCGCGGTTGGCCTGCCCCATCCCGGTGGCCGGGCTGAACGTGCCGATCAGCGCGCGCAGCGGCGACGAGGTCTCGCCCGTTTCCGCGCCCCAGCCGGCGAGGTAGAAGCTGAACTCGAGCTTGCCCGCGCGCGAGAAGAACACGTTGCTCGGCATCGCTTCGAGCTTGGTGTCGATGCCGGCGCGGGTCAGGAACTGCGCGATCGCCTGCGCGACCTTCTCGTCGTTGATGTAGCGGTTGTTCGGCGTGTGCAGCGTGATCGAAAAACCGTTCGGGTAGCCCGCTTCGGCGAGCAGCTTCTTCGCCGCTTCCTGGTTCACCTTCGGCGCGACGAGCTTCTTGCTCGTTCCGGGAAAGAAGTCGGGCAGGAGCTGGCCGGCCGGCTGCGCCTGTCCTTCCATGATCCGCGAGACGATCGCGTCGCGGTCGATCGCGAGCGAGATCGCCTTGCGCACGCGCACGTCCTTCAGCGGGTTCTTCTCCAGCGGCTTGCCCGACTTGTCGAACACGAAAGGCGACTTGTCGCGGTCGCTGTCCATGTGCAGATAGATCAGCCGGTTCGACACCGCCGACGACACCGTCACGCGCGGCTCCTTCTGCAGTCGCGCGATGTCCGCGGTCGGCACCGCCTCGATCATCTGCACGTCGCCCGCCAGCAGCGCGGCAACGCGCGCGGGCGCATTGCTGATCATCCGCAGCCGAACGGTCTTCCAGTGCGGCTTCGGGCCCCAGTAGCCGTCGTTGCGCTCGAGCACGACGCGGTCGCCGGCGACGTATTCCTTGAACTTGTACGGCCCGGTGCCGATCATCGCGCGGCCCGAGTTGAAGTCCTCGGTCTTGGCCGTCTCGGCAACGTGCTTCGGCACGATGCGGATCGCGACCAGGTCGTTCGGCAGCAGCGGATGCGGCCGCGCGGTCTTCAAGCGCAGCGTCAGCTTGTCGGGCGCGCTGATGTCGGTGATCGGCCGCGTGTAGGTCGCGAACGACGCCGGGCTGTTCGGGACGTTGGGGATGCGCTTGATCGTCGCGATGACGTCGTCGGCGGTGAACTCGGTGCCGTCGTGCCACTTGACGCCCTTGCGCAGCTTCAGTTCCCAGGTCGTGTCGTCGAGCGCGCGCCAGCTCTCGGCCAGGCCCGGCTTCAGCTGCTCCTTCGCGTCCTTGTGGACGAGCTTGTCGAAAACGTGATCGGCGACATTGTTGTTCGGCGACAGGTTGTGGAAGTGCGGGTCGAGCGCGGTCACGGGCGTCGACAACCCGACGACCAGCTCCTGCGCGCCGGCGCCGCCGACGGCGAGCAGCGCCGCGGCGAGCGCGAAAACGCAACGGGGTAGTTTCATGGTTCTCCTCCGAGCCTCGATGGCGGCGCAAGGATAAGCCAAGCGCCGGCGCGCGTGCCCCGCGGCGGTCGGCTTTGACCCAGCGCAGAGCGGTGCGCCGCGGCGTCGCGCACGATGCGGTCCATGGACGCACGGACAAACCCCTACGACATCGACCCGCAGGACACGGGCGCGCTGCGCCGGCGTGCCCGGCTCGCCACGGCGCGGCTCACGCGCGAGCTGAAGACGATCCACGCGATGCTCAAAATCTGGTGCCGCGACCATCACGGCATGCACGGCGCGCTGTGCGTCGAGTGCCAGGAGTTCATGACGTACGCGACGAGAAGGCTCGCCGGCTGCCCGTACGGCGCGGACAAGCCGACGTGCAGCCACTGCCGGATCCATTGCTACGGTCCGGTCGAGCGCGAGCACGTGAAGGCCGTGATGCGCTACGCCGGCCCGAAGATGATGTTCCGGCACCCCTGGCTCGCGATCGCCCACCTGCTCGACGGCCGTCGTCCGGCACCGCCCAAGCCGCGGGCGAAGCCCGCGCAGCGGGCCGACGGCGGCGCGGGAAGCGATTAGCCGGTTAGCCGCCGACCAGCGCTTCGGCGAACTCGCGCGCGGCGAAGGGCTGCAGGTCCTCGATGCCCTCGCCGACGCCGATAAAACGGATCGGGATCGGCCGGCCGGGGTGCTCGCGCGTGCGTTGCGCGGCGATCGCGGCCAGCACGCCGCCCTTGGCCGTGCCGTCGAGCTTCGTGATGACGAGCCCCGTCAGCCCGATCGCTTCGTCGAACGCCTTGACCTGCGCGAGCGCGTTCTGGCCGTTGGTGCCGTCGAGCACGAGGATCACCTCGTGCGGCGCGCCGGGCAGCGCCTTGTCGATCGCCTTTTTCACGCGCTTCAACTCGTCCATCAGGTGAAGCTGCGTGGGCAGCCGCCCGGCGGTGTCGGCGATCAGCACGTCGATGCCGCGCGCCTTCGCGGCGGCCACGGCGTCGAAAACGACTGCGGCCGGATCGCCGCTCGCCTGCTGGATCACCTCGACGCCGTTGCGCTGCCCCCAGATCGCGAGCTGCTCGCGCGCGGCCGCGCGGAAGGTGTCGCCGGCGGCGAGCAGCACGGTCCTGTGCCGGTCCGCCAGCCAGTGTGCGAGCTTGCCGATCGAGGTCGTCTTGCCCGCGCCGTTGACTCCCGCGACCATGATTACCAGCGGCTTGGCGCGGTCCAGGTCGAGCGGACCTTCGCACGGCGCGAGCAGCTTGGCGATCTCGTCGCGCAGCGCGTCGCGCACCTGCTCCGGCGTTTTCAGCCCCTGCAGTTTGACCCGCGTGCGCACCGCGTCGAGCAGCTCGCGCGTCGTCGCCACGCCCACGTCGGCCTGGATCAGCGCGACTTCGAGGTCCTCGAACAGCGCCTCGTCGATCACGCCGCCCGAGAACAGCCCGGCGATGTTCACGCGCGTGCGCGCCAGCCCCTGCTTCAGTCGAGCGAGCCAGCCGGGCTTGGGGGTCGAGTTCACGGGGAAACTGCTGCGGCGCTGCGAAGGGCGCGCAGTCTAGCAAGCGCCTCGACGGTCCCTTCGATCCGGGCAGAATCACACTGATGAAGCGCAATCGGCCATCCGCAGTCGGCACGCCCCACCGCGTTCGAATCATCGGCGGCGCATGGAAGCGCACGCCGATCCCGGTCGCGAATGAGCCGGGGCTGCGGCCCACGCCCGATCGCGTGCGCGAGACGCTGTTCAACTGGATCGCGCACTTGCGACCGGATCTGGAGGCGCTGCGCGGGCTCGATCTGTTCGCCGGCACCGGCGCGCTCGGTTTCGAGCTGGCTTCGCGCGGCGCGGCACACGTCACGCTCGTCGAACGCGATCCGAAGCTCGCCGCAAGGCTGCGCGCGCTGCGCGACAAGCTGGGCGCGACACGGATCGACATCGCCGTGGGCGACGCCTTGGCGACGGTCTCGAGGCTGGCGGACCAGAGCTTCGACCTCGTGTTCATCGACCCGCCGTACGACAGCGGCCTGCTCGTCCCCGCGCTCGATGCCGT
>JBFMFC010000042.1:18956-28941 GCA_040752195.1 Pseudomonadota bacterium
ATAATCGCCCCCGGCGCGCCCGCGCGGCCCGTCCGTTTCGCCCAAGGGGAAAGGCATGAGCATGGTGATCGCGGTGTATCCGGGCACGTTCGACCCGCTGACACGCGGGCACGAAGACCTCGTGCGGCGTGCGGCGGGGCTGTTCAGCAAGCTCGTCGTCGGTGTGGCCGACAGCCGCGCAAAGAAGCCGTTCTTCACGATGGACGAGCGCATCACGATCGCGCGCGAGGTGCTCGGCCACTATCCGAACGTCGAAGTCGCGGGCTTTCGCGGCCTGCTGAAGGACTTCGTTCGCGAACAGCACGCGCGCGTGATCGTTCGCGGTCTGCGCGCGGTCAGCGACTTCGAGTACGAGTTCCAGATGGCCGGCATGAACCGCTACCTGCTGCCCGACGTCGAGACGATGTTCCTGACACCGTCGGACCAGTACCAGTTCATCTCGGGGACCATCGTTCGCGAGATCGCCACGCTCGGCGGCGACGTCAGCAAGTTCGTCTTCCCGTCGGTCGAGAAGTGGCTGCGCGCGAAGATCGCTCAGATGGGCGGACCGGAGAGCGCCGACTGAAGCCGGGCGAGCCGGTGCGGCGCGCGCGCATCGAACTCGTCGACGCGCTGCGCGCGTTCGCGCTCGCCGGCATCCTGCAGGTCAACATCCAGTCGTTCGTGTGGGGCGCCGGCGATTCGCTCGGCTACTTCGCTGGGCCGCCGAGCGCCGCCGACGCGGCGGCGCATCTGTTGGTCGGCACATTCGTCGCCACCAAGTTCATCTCGATCTTCGCGTTCCTGTTCGGCTTCGGCGCGGCGCTGCAAATGAGGTCGATCCGCCGGATGTGCGGGGGTGACAGCGAGGCGGCGAAGACCGTGTACCGCCGCCGGCTGTGCTTCCTGCTGGCGCTCGGCGTCGCGCACGGGCTCTTCTTGTACTACGGCGACATCCTCGCGTTCTACGCGCTCGCCGGCTTCGTGCTCGTGCGCTACATGGACCGGCGGCCGGCGGCGCTCGCACGCGCGACGCGCAACTGGTGGATCGCGTTCGCGGTTCTCACGGTCGCGTTGACGGCGCTGCTGGAGGCGGCGCGGGGCGCGCTGCCGCCCGAAGTCGACCCGGCGCTGATCCCGCAGGACGTCGTCGACAAGTTCGTCGTCTTCACCGAAGGCGGTTACTGGGAGCAGTTCGCTCCGCGCGCGGCCGACTTTGCCTACATCGTGCTCGTGATGGGACCGTTCGCCGCGCCGCAGATCGTCGCGCTGTTCCTGCTCGGCCATCTCGCCGCGCGGCTTGGGTGGATCGCGCATCCCGAGCGCCATCCGCGCGTCTGGCGCGCGGCGTTCGCCATCGGCATCGCGGCGGCTCCGTTCGCGGTCGCCGGCGCCTGGCTCAACTACGAGACGATGGTCGACTCGCCCGGCGACCCGAGTCTGGTCGGCTTCGGGCTGCAGACCTTCGGCTCGCTGCTCGCCTGCTTGTACGTCGCCGCGATCGTCCGCTGGCGCGAGACCGCGCCGCTCGCCGCTGCCATCCGCTGGCTCGCGCCGGCGGGGCGCATGCCGCTGACGAACTACCTGCTGCAGTCGGTCGCGATGGGCGCGCTGCTGTCGGGCTGGGGGCTCGGGCTGGGCGCCGTGCTCGGCAAGGCGCAGCTCGCAGGGCTTGCGGCTGCGATCGTGGCGGTCCAGCTCGTCGCGAGCCGCGCCTGGATCGCGCGCTTCGGGCAGGGGCCCGTCGAAGCGCTGTGGCGGACGGTGACCTACGCCCCGCTGCGTTCCCGCTCGGGCTAGCGCGACGGCGTCGCGCCGATCTCTTCGACCTTCAGCCACACCCCGCGCCGGTTCGTTTCGGCGCGTTGACCGGACGACAGCAGACCGCTCGACTGCCACTCGCCGCGCACGTCGGCGCCGCCGACCGCGATCCATTCGCCGAGCCGGCCGCGCACCGTCGTCGCGAGCTGCGCGCGTTCGACCGCGCCGGCGACGATCTCCGACTGTTCGGGCGCGAGTTCGACCGTCACCATGTCGCCCACGATCTGCGGCTGCGCGTGGAAGCCGGTGACCGCGTCGTAGTGCACGGTGCCGCGCAGTTCGGTCAAACCCTGCGGCGTGACGACGAACTGGCGGAAGCTCATCGGGATCGCCGTGCCGATCGCGATGTACGCGCGGCCGCCCTCGAGCACGCGGATGCGCTGCTCGGCGCTGCGCGTGCCAATCGTTCGCGCATCGGCCGCCTCGACGTCGACGTTGCCGTTCACGCGCCGGTTGCTGATCGTCACGCTGCCGTCGGCGCCGACCGCGCGCTCGCCGCTTTCGGCCTCGCGATCCTGTCGCACCGTGATCACCAGCTCGCGCGGCGCGCGGTCGAGCGTCGCGAGCAGTTGCTTCAGTTGCCGCGCGTTGGCGGGCGAGGCTCGCAGGAAGAGCTGGTAGCCCTGCCCGGTCAGCGCGCCGCCGGGCTCGAGAAACGCGCGCAGCGTGGGCAGCACCTGCTCCGCGGTGCGATGGCGCAGCGCGATGATCTCGATGTCCTGCGCGCGGCCGGGGCGGGCGAAGACGATGGCGGCAATCGTCGCCAGAAAGGCGCGCCGCGAGATCGCCGGCGGCGACGCCTCGGACATCCCCCTCGGCCCCGCTTCGTGAAAGAGGGGAGGGGACCACGGACTGCGGTCGACCTCCCTTTGAAAAAGCGGGGTCGGGGGGTCTTTCTTGCGGCTCACAGGTCGAGCTCGACTTCGACTTCGTCGCCGACGGCGAGCCACGTGCCGGCGCCTTCGACGACGATCGCGTTGACGCCGAACATCACGCCGCCTTCACGCCGCCGGTAAGTGGCGAGCAGATCGGGGACGACGTTCGACGCCTCGCCGGTGGCCGGATCGACCCCCGGGACCGTGCAGCGCGCGCAAGGCTTGACGACGCGCAGTTCGGCGCCGTCGATGCGCAGCGTCTTCGCGTAGTCCTCCTCGAACGCGGGCAGTCCGTCGAGCACGATGTTGGGACGAAAGCGCTCCATCGCGATCGCGCCATGCCCCCGTTGGGCGAGCTTCGCGTTGACGTCGTCGAGCGAAGCCTGCCCGGTGACCAGCAGCGCGAACGCGTCGGCGAACTTGTACGGCGCGTCGTGCTTGCCCGTGTAGCGCGGGTTCGACAGCCGCTGCCCTTCGGGATCGAACCGAACGAGCCGCGCGGGCCGGCCCAGGAAGCTCGTGAACCACGCGTCGGCGATCTCGCCCTGGGTGACCGCGGAGATCGCGTCGTCCCACACGCGCACGGAAACGACGTCGCCCTCGGACTCGTAGGGCACTTCGAGCTGCAGCATGCCCGGCGCCTTCAGCAGCATCGAGCTCGTCGCGAGCCGCGTTTCGATCAGCGCCATGCGCGGAAACTCGCGCTGGCTGAGAAACTCGCCGCGCTCGTCGACGACGACCCATTCGCGGTCGCCGATCTCCTCGACTTCGAGTCCGGTCGCGGCGAGCCTTGCCGCGCGCAGCGCAACGCCGCGGCAGCCCTTGATCGGGTACAGATTCAGCGCGCTGATCGTCGCCTTCATCGTCGCAACAGTCCTTTCAGCTGGTCCTTCAACCGGTCGCGCTGCTCCTGCAGCTGCGGCGCGACCTTCTGTTTGAGCTGCTCGGCCGCCTTCGCCTTCAACGCCTCCTGCGCCACGCTGCCCCAGTCGATCGCGTACGACAGTTTCTCGAACGGTCCGTACAGCCGCACGGGGATCGTGACGCCGCGCAACTCGGTCAGCTCCCGCCCGTCCTGCCCCTTCAGCGTGCCGACGACCGCGACCTTCGCGGTGTAGTCGAGCGTGCCCGCGCCGAGGTCGACCTTGCCGGCGCCGGTGAGCCGCAGCAGCGGCGACTTGCCGTCCAGGTCGTTGCTCGTCACCACGCCGTCCTTGATCGTGAAGGTCGCGGCGAGCTCCGAAAAGTCGGTCTTCTCGGTGCTCGCCGCGCGCGCGCTGTCCTCCTTGCGCGCCGCGAGGAACGAGCGCGCCTCGCGCAGCTTGGCGGCGATGTTCACGCCCTTGATCGCGCCGTCGCGCAGCGCGACGCTGCCGCTGCCGGCGAGCCCCCGCTTCAGTCCGCCGACGGTCGCTCCGGCGGTGGTGGCGGCCAGCTTCACGTTGCCGGTGCCTTCCAGGATGTCCCGGTCGAGTGCGTCGCGCAGCAGCGGGCCGATCGCCACACCGGTCAGGTTCGCGTCGACGCCGATCCGGTTGTCGGCGGTGGCGTTGGCGGTCGCGCGCAGCCGGCCGCCGTACAGCGCGGCCGTCAGCGGCGCCATGTCGAGCCGGCCGTTGGCGATGCGGACGACGAGCTGCACGTTGCCGGCCTTCACACCGCGCGCCTTCAGTTGCGCGACGCGCGCCTCGCCGGCGATGTTGAGGTCCTTCAGCGCGGACAGATCGACCTTCGGATCCTCGCGCGGATCGGCGCTGTCGTTGCCGGGGCCGGGCTTGGCCGGCGGGAAGTAGCGGTCGATGTCGAGCTTGTCGGCGCCGGCGTCGAAGGTGATGCGCGGGCTCGCGAAGCCGCGTACGCCGAACTCGGTCGCGAGGGTGGTCTCGTCGAACCTGGTGGTGAAGCGCGCGTCGACGACCTCCTTCTTGGCGTCGATCGAAAAAGCCCCGGTGATCGGCAGCTTGACGGTCTTCTGCGGAATCGCCGGGTCCTCGACGTCGACGTTGCCGGCGAGCTTCGCGAGCGCGAGGGTCTGTGCGTCGAAGCTCGCCGCGGCGGGGCTCGCGATCGCCGCGACGACGCGCCGCGCGCCCTGCTGCAGGCTGCCGTCGACCGCGAGCCGGCCGATCGCGAGCTGTTTGGCATTGCCGCTGATGCCTTCGAGAACGACCCTGGCTTCGACGTTCGGCGAAGTCGCAGCGGCGCCGACCAGTTTCAGGTTCGCCTGCACGCGATCGCCGCTCGCCTTGCTCTCGTCGGCTTCGACGCGCGGCGCCGCGAGCTTCGCTTCGAACGCGTCGGCGCCGAGCTTGCCCTTGGCGGAGACTTCGAGCCCGCCGACCGACAGCACCTTGCGCAGCGGATCGAACGCGAGCGCCGGCGCCAGCACGCGGGCATCGTCGAGCGCCACGGTGCCGAAAGTCCCCTTGGCCTTCGCGTCGAGCCGGGTCACGCTGACCGCGCCGCTTGCGGCGTCGACTTTCGCCTGCCCGAGCTTGGCGGCGACATCGACGACGCGCTGGTCGATCGTCCCCTTGATGAAAGCCTCGAGGTCGTTCGCGCCGAACGCGTTGTTGACGAGGTCGATGTCCAGGTCGCCCTTGAGTCGCGTTTCGCCCAGCGCTGCCGGTCTGGTCGAGGAAAAGTTCGTCGAGAAGGTCACCGGCGTTCGGCTCTGCGGCGCGATGCGGCCGGTCTTCAATTCGAGCTTCGTCAGCGTAATCGTGTTGCCTGCCTGCTGGTCGTTGAACGTCAGCTCGGCGTCGGCAAGTTCCACGCCGCCGATCTCGAACCTGGGCGGTGCGCCGCGCTGCGCGGGTTCGGCCGGTTTGTCGGCGGCGGGCCTGATCAGATCGTCGATGCTCGTGCTGCCGTCGCGCCGGCGCTCGATCGTCGCCTTCAGGCCGTCGATGCGCACCGTGTCGACGACGATCTCGCCGCGCAACAGCGGCAGCAGCGCGACGCTCGCGCGCGCGCCGTCGAGGCTCGCCGCGACGCGGTCGCCGGCGCGGCTCGACAGCGTGGTCTTCGGAGCCGCGAGCGCGATGCGCGGAAACACCGACAGCGCGAGATCGCCTTCGATTTTCAGCGTGCGCTGGTAGTTGTCCTTGACGTAGGCTTCGATCTGCGGCTTGTACGCGTTGACGTCGACGAAGGCGATCAGCGCGATCGCGCCGATCACGAGCAAACCGACCGCCACGC
Source organism: Pseudomonadota bacterium (assembly GCA_040752195.1). Classification (GTDB taxonomy): domain Bacteria; phylum Pseudomonadota; class Gammaproteobacteria; order Burkholderiales; family Burkholderiaceae_F; genus DSNY01. Next base: position 24,833 of record JBFMFC010000042.1, read on the forward strand.
CGACGCCGATCACGATCTTCTTGAGCATCGCCCGCTCCTCGGCTGCGCACCGCAGCGTGTGAGAATTATCCCACTCGAACAACAAGCTGCCGGAGCCGAAGCATGACCCACAACGATGACGCGCGATCCGCCGAACTCATGACCGCGGTCGACCCCGCACCGGCACGCGAGCCGCAGGCGACCCGGCTCGAAGCCGCGTTGATCGACTCGGCGCGGGCGATCCGCGCGGTCGAGGAGGCGCCGGGCGACAAGCCGCCCGAGGTGCAGGCCATGCTCGCGCGCTGCCGCGACCTGCACGCGCGGGCGCGCGCAGCGGCGGCGCGCAAAGCGTACTTCGTCGCCTACGACTGCCTGCAGCAGATCGAGCGCGAACTCGTGCTGGCGATGGACGAAAGCGCGCGCGCGGCGGCCTTTGCGGTCTACCTGGCCGAAGCGCGCGCGCAGCTCGGCCGCTGGCGCCGCGCCGCGGCGGACGCGCTCGCGCAGGCGTCGGCCGGGGCGGCGCCCTCGACGGCCGCGCTGCAGGCGCTGATGCGAATCGTGCACGACGCGCGGCAGGATCGCCGGCATCGCGTCGAGATCGCGCTGCGGCAGGCGCCGCTGCTGCTGGCGCTGCTGGTCGCGGCCGTGGTGTTCTTCACGGTGTGGGCGCTCGCGGGCGGGTTCGAGTGGGTGATGAACGAGAACATCGAGGTCACGCTGGCGATGGTGCTCGTCACCGGCGTGCTGCTGGGGTTCTTCGGCGGGCTGCTCAGCGTGGCGTTCAGCGCGGTGCGCGCCCATGCGGCGGCGAGCGCCCTCGAGCTGCGCTGGAACCGCGCGATCACGCTCGCGCGGCCCTTCATCGGCGCGGCGGTTGCGGTGCCAATCGTGCTGTTCCTGCAATCCGGCCTGATCAACCTCGGCAGCGCCACGCCGGCGCTCGCGCTCGCCTTGTGCTTCGTCGGCGGATTCTCCGAGCGCTGGTTCGTCGCGCGGGTCGAGCGCATCGCCGGCGCATCCGAAGACAACGCGAAGTGACTGACCGAAATGCGCGACCGACGGTGACGGGGCGGGGTCAGCCGAGCGCGGCGGCCGCCTCCGGATACAGCCTTCGCAGCACCTCGCGCGCGCAGGCGGCGAGCTTGGGTCGCAGCGCGGCGGCGAGCGCCGGCGCGTCCGCACCGCTCCGCCTGGCCCAGGCGGCGGCGAACTCGGCGCGGTGCGCTTCGACGGCCGCGACGACGAGGTCGCGCCAGAACGGCGGCGACTCCGACGGCTTGAAGTCGCCGCGACCGCGGCCATAGTGCGCGACCGCGAGATAACCGAGCAGCGCGTTGATCACGAGATCGTGCAACGCTTCGTCGCTCCACGCGACGACCGAGGTGTCGAGGTCGCGCACCAGGTTGTAGCCGCGCGCCAGCCCCACCGCGCCCAACGCGCCGAGCAGTCCGCCGGCGAGCAGCCCGGCGCCGAACGAAAGTCCGCCGGTGGCGAGATCGGCCTTCAGCCCGGTCAACGCACCGGTCACCATGCCGCCGATCACCGCCGCCTTGCCTTCGCTGACGCGCTGCTTCACGGTGTAGTGCTCGGCCAGCCGCGCGAGCACTTCGTCGGCCGCCTGCCCGGCGAGGTCGTGCAGCGCGATCAGGCGATCGGTGCCGGCGCGGATGTCGGCCGCAAGCCGTTCGCCGAGCGCGCGCATCGCGCGTTGCTGCGGCGTCTCGTCCGCGTCGCGCGCCACGCCGAGCGCCGCACCGACCTCGCGCAGCCGCGCGCCGATGCCGGCGTCTTCGATCGGCTCGCGATCGAGCGCGGCGCGCGCGATGCGCTCGGCGAGCACCTGCATCGACTGCTCGAAACGCGCGTGCCGCCGCGCCAGCCACTCGCCGCGCAGCCGGGCGAACGCGGCGCGCTTGCCCTCGGGCAACGCGGCTTCGACCAGCGCGAACAGCGCGTCTTCCTGCACCCAGCAGCGCGCGAACGCGTCCAGCGCGATCACCGCGCGCACGATCGGCGTCGTCGCGAAGTGCCGCCGCCAGCGCCCGACCTCGGCGTCCTCCTCCGCGCGCGGCCGCGGCGGGCCGAGTTGATTGAGCAGCACGATCACCGGCTTGCCGATCAGCGCGAGCACCCGCAACTCGGGCTCGAGATAGCCCGCCTGGCCGGGTTGCTCGGCCGCATTGACGAGATAGAGCACCACGTCGGCGTGCTCGAGCACCGCGCGCACCGCCTGCTGTGTCGACCAGAACGGCCGGTCGCGGAAGCGGTCCCACACCTCGGTCAGAAACCAGCCGATCGGATTGCCGGCGTGCGCCAGCCGCTTGGCGAGCCGCACGCTGTCGCCGAAGCCGGGCGTGTCCACGAGCGCGAGCGCGTCGCCGTCGGCCGTCTCCAGCAGCGTGTAGCGTTCGGCCCGTTCGGTCACGTGCGGCGCGTCGCGCACCTCGCCGATGTCGCGGCCGAGCAGCGTGCGCGCCAGCGTCGTCTTGCCGACGTTGGTGTGCGACACCAGCGCCAGCGCGACGGACCGCGACGCGTCCTTCATCGCAGCACCTCGCGCAACGCCGCGTGGGCGGCGGCGAAGTCGGGCTGCTCGAGATCGACGAACAGCGCCGGCACGCGCCGCTCGGCGAGCGCGTTGCGCCACAGGGTGCGGCGCTCGTCCAGGCGAGCGCCGGCGCCGAAGCGGCGCCGGAAGTCGGATTCGTCGACGAGCGCGACGATCTGCGCATCGCCTGCCGCGGCGAGCCGATCGACGAACGCGCCGTGGTTCTCCGGCTCGGGCGTGGCGGTCGCCGCGAAGAGCGGCACGACGAGCGTGGCGTCGGCGGCGAGGGCGGCCGCATCGACGTCGTCTTCGGCCCCGAACGCGGTGGCGGCAGCGATGGCGAGCGCGGTGCGTGCGCCGAGCGCCTGTACGAAGAGCGCGTTCAGGTTCAGCGTGGCCTGCGGCGAAAGCTGCACGCCGTAGGGCGCGATGCGCACGCGCGCCGGTTCGTCGCGCAGCGCGCGCGCCAGGTTGCGGAAGTACGGGTCATCCAGTCGCAGCGGGAAACGCCGCGTCAGGTGCGCTTCGTACCAGCGGTCGCCGAGCGCCAGCACGAGCCGCGGCGCGAGGACGAAGAGCGCGACCGTCGTCGCGATCAGATGCAGCCACGGCGCGGCGTTGACCCCGCCGGCGGCGGAAAAGCGCAGCGCCTCGAAGCCCGCGGCGTCCGGCAGCGCGATACCGGTCAGCGCTGCCGCCGGTGCGAGCAGCGTGGACAGCAGCGCGCGCACTGCGCCCGCATCGAGGAACGTGCTCTCCCAGCCGGCCCGGTACTCGAACGCGAGCCCCCGAACGTACAGGCCGGCGAGCAGTCCGAGCGCGAACGCGATCGCCGCGACGTGCAGCACGCGTCCCACGCGGGCGGCCGCGAGCGGCGCGCTCGCGCGCGCCCAATCGGCGAGAAACGCCGCCAGCGGCGGCGCGCCGGCGAGCGGCGCCCGACGGTGCAGCAGTCGTGCGAACGCGCGCGCCAGCGGGCCGAGCCCGCGCGCCCTGGCGCTGAACAGACCGAGCACGCCGCGCGCCGCGATCAGCAGATAGAGCGCGACGTTCCACGCGAGCAGCGCCGCCAGCGGCGGCGCCAGCAGGTTGACGCGCTGCGCCGGCCCGATCGCGTCGATGGCGACACCGGCCGCGAAAGCGGCCGCCGCGATCGCCGCGCCGACCCACGGCCGCCACGCCAGCGCGCGCAGCGCGCGTTCGACCTTGCGGTCGCGGCTCGCGAGGCGCTCCACCGCCAGCGCCGCGCGTCGCGCGACAAAGCGATCGAGCGGCGCATCCGCGCCTTCGATCTCGGCCGCGGCGCGGCTCGCCCACGCGCGATCGTCGTCGCTCCAGCCGGAGTCAGGTGTCGTCTCGTACGCGCGCAGCAGCAGCACCTTGCGCGCAGCCGCTTCGTTCATGGGTCTATCGCATGACGGGGCAAGGGGCGATCAAACGTTGAAGCGGAAGTGCATCACGTCGCCGTCCTGCACGACGTAGTCCTTGCCTTCCAGCCGCATCTTGCCCGCTTCCTTCGCGCCGGCTTCGCCCTTGTACTTGACGTAGTCGTCGAAGGCGATCGTCTCGGCGCGGATGA
>JBFMFC010000043.1:0-28609 GCA_040752195.1 Pseudomonadota bacterium
GCTGATTCGCCTGAACGAATACAAGCGCCGCCAGGCGCCGGTCGGAATCCGCGTGACGCACCGTGCGTTCGGTCGCGATTGGCGCTATCCGATCACCAACCGGTTCCGCGAGGAGTCGGCAGGCTAGAATCCCGCCGAACCCGATCGAGGCCAGCCAATGAAACAGATCACCGCCATCATCAAGCCGTTCAAGCTCGACGAAGTGCGCGAGGCGCTCGCGGAAGTGGGCGTCAGCGGGTTGACCGTGACCGACGTCAAGGGCTTCGGGCGCCAGAAAGGCCACACCGAGCTGTATCGCGGCGCCGAGTACGTCGTCGACTTCCTGCCGAAGGTCAAGGTCGAGGCGGTCGTCGCCGACGCGCTGGTCGAGCGCGCGATCGAGGCGATCACGCGCGCGGCGCGCACCGGCAAGATCGGCGACGGCAAGATCTTCGTGCGGCCGGTCGAGCAGGTGATCCGCATCCGCACCGGCGAAACGGGCGAAGCCGCGGTCTGACGTTACTTGATCGTCCAGTTCGCGCGCCACGCGATCAATCGGATCGCGACGATCAGCGTGCCCGACATCCACAGCGCGATCGGCTCGGGCGAGCCGAAGTGGATCATCACCAGATAGAACCAGCAGCCGACGAAGGCGGCGAGCGCATACGGCTTGCCGTCGCGCAGGACCATCGGCACCTCGTTCAGGATCACGTCGCGCAGGATGCCGCCGGCCACCCCGGTGATCACGCCCATCATCGACACGACGATCCACGGCAGGTCGAAGGAAAGCGCGACCGAAGCGCCGGCGATCGAAAAGAACCCGAGACCGATCGCGTCGGCGACGACGAACGCGGTCGGCGCGACCACGCGCTGGGCCAGCTTCATGATCGGCGCTGCGATCAGCGTCAGCGCGAGGATCAGGATCACGTACTCGTCGTGCTGCACCCAGAAGAACGGCCGCCGGTCGAGCAGCAGGTCGCGCAGCGTGCCGCCGCCGAACGCGGTGACGAAGGCAACGGTGAACACGCCGACCGGATCCATCTGCTTGCTGCGCGCTTCGGCAAAGCCCGAGAACGCGCAGGCGAGCACGGCGATGAACTCGATCGCCGGCACGATGACGGTCTGCGGCTGCACGTCAGGGCCTGGAAAGCGCCGCCGTCGACGGCCGCAGCAGCACCACCAGCGCGCCGCTGCCGCCTTCGGCTGCGCGCGCCTGGCAGAAGGCGATCACCTCGTCGCGCTGGACGAGCCACGCGCGCACCTTGCCCTTGAGCACGGGCTGGCGATCCCTGGATCCGAGCCCCTTGCCGTGCACGATGCGCACGCAGCGCTGCCCGCGCTTGAGCGCCTCCTTGAGGAACGCGGCGAGCTCCTCGCGCGCTTGCTCGACGCGGTGGCCGTGCAGGTCCAGCTCGGACTGGATCACCCAGTCGCCGCGCCGCAGCTTGCGCAGCACGTCCGGCCCGACGCCGGGCCGCCGATACGACAGGGAGTCGTCGGTGTCGAGCAGCGACTCGATGTCGATCTCGTCGGATACGGACTGCGCGAGCACCCGTTGCTCGTCGAGCTGGCGCTGCCGGGGGTGCGGCGGGTGCGGGGGCCGAACGTGATGCCCGCGGCCGTGCGGCGCGAGCGGCTTGACGCCGCCGAGCGCCTCGACCGCGTTCTTGAACTCGTTCGCGACGGCCGTTTCGCGCTGCCGCTGCCGCGCTTCTTCGCGGCGGCGTTCCGCGTCGGCCCGCGCGCGCTGCGCGAGCTCGTCGCGCAGGCGGCCGAGTTCTCCCAGGCCCCGGATTCGCTGGGCCACAGGACGTACACCGGGCTCAAACGGCGACCGTCGCGCGCTCGGCGGCGGGCGCGGGCGACGGCTCCTGCGCCTCGAGCCAACGCTGCGCGTCGAGCGCCGCCATGCAGCCGGTGCCCGCCGACGTGACCGCCTGCCGGTAGACGTGGTCCTGCACGTCGCCCGCTGCGAACACGCCGGGCACGCTGGTCGCGGTGGCCATGCCTTCGGAGCCGCCGCGCGTGACGATGTAGCCGTTGGCCATCTCGAGCTGGCCCTTGAAGATGTCGGTGTTCGGCTGGTGGCCGATCGCGATGAAGCAGCCTTGCACCGGCAAGTCGGTCTTCCGGCCCGTGCGATTGTCCCGCACGCGCACGCCGGTCACGCCGCTGTCGTCGCCGAGCACTTCGTCGACCTCGTGCCACAGGTGCAGCACGATCCTGCCTTCCTTGACCCTGGCCATCAGCTTGTCGACCATGATCGGTTCGGCGCGGAACTTGTCGCGGCGGTGGATCAGGTGCACCTTGGACGCGATGTTCGCGAGGTAGAGCGCTTCTTCGACCGCCGTGTTGCCGCCGCCGACCACGCACACGTCCTGGTTGCGATAGAAAAAGCCGTCGCAGGTCGCGCAGCCGGACACGCCCCTGCCCATGAAGGCCTGCTCGCTCGGCAGGCCGAGGTACTTGGCGGACGCGCCGGTGGCGATGATCAGCGCATCGCACGTGTACGTGCCGGCGTCGCCGGCGAGTCTGAACGGCCGCGCGGCGAGGTCGACCGTGTGAACGTGGTCGAAGACGATCTCGGTGTCGAAGCGCTCGGCGTGCCTCTGGAAACGCGCCATCAGCTCGGGTCCCTGCACGCCGTCCGGATCGCCCGGCCAGTTGTCGACGTCTGTCGTCGTCATCAACTGGCCGCCCTGCGCCAGCCCCGTGATCAACATCGGCTTCAGATTCGCGCGCGCGGCGTAGATCGCGGCCGTATAGCCCGCCGGTCCCGATCCGAGGATCAGCACGCGCGCGTGTCGGTGGGTCGTCATCGATTTCCCCTCAGCGGATCGCACCGCGATCGTCGCGGACGATTATAGGTGGCGGTCGAGCAGGCGCCGTTCAAGCGGGGTCGATCGGGCGGATGAGCCGACGCGCGGATCGCCCGCGGCCGAGCGCGGACTGCGCTCGGCAACGGGCGGCGCGGTGAAGCCGGCGGTCGGCCGTCACATCTGCCTGAACAGATGCGTGTACGTGTCCGACACGAGCAGCGTGTCGTCGCGTTTCTTGAGCCTCACCAGCATCCGGCCACGGAAGTCGCGCGTGACGCCCGCGATCGCGTTCGCATTGACCAGCGTCGAGCGGTGGATCTGCCAGAACTGCTGCGGGTCGAGCTCCTCGACGAGTTCCTTCAGCGGTTTGCGGATCAGCGCCTCGCCGTCACCGGTGACCACGCGCGTGTACTTGTTGTCGGCCTGGAAGTACGCGATCTCGTCGACCGTGATCAGCTTCAGGTTCTGTCCGACCGACGCGTTGATCCAGCGCAGATAGTTCTTCTGCGGCGGACCGCTGCCGATCCGATCGAGCACCGCGTCGATGCGTGTCGGCGGCGCGGCGATCCGCTGCTTCAGCCGGCTCACGGTCGTGAACAGCCGCGCCGCGGAGATCGGTTTCAGCACGTAGTCGACGGCGCCCTGCTCGAAGGCCGCGACCGCGTACTCGTCGTAAGCCGTGACGAAGACCACGTGGCAACGTCCGCTCGCCTGGCGCGCCACCTCCAGCCCGGTTGCGCCGGGCATCTGGATGTCGAGGAAAAGCACGTCGGGCCGATGCTCGTCGAGCAACCGCAGCGCCTGCACGCCGTCTGCCGCCTCGGCGACGATCGCCAGCTCGGGCCAGAGTTGCCCGAGCTGCTCGACCAGCTGGTGGCGCAGCGTGGCTTCGTCTTCAGCGACGAGGGCGGTCGGCGAGCTCATACGGAATGTGCAGCGTGAATGTCGTGACTCCGGAAGCGTCCTCGGCGCAGTCGAGCCGTGCGCGGCCGCCGTACAGCCCGGCGAGGCGCTCGCGCACGCGCGCGAGGTCGGACGTGTCGCGGCACAACCCCGCCGCCTCGATGCACAACTCGGCGATCAGTTCGCCGCCCGCGCGCCGCGCCGCCAGCTCGACCCGCTGCGGCAGCGAACCGCTTTCGCTGCGCATCGCCCGCTGCACGAGCGGAAGCAGCAACATCGGATGAAAGCGCGCGCCCGCGCAGTCGGCCGCGACCGCAACCTGCGTCCGCGGCAATCCGCCGTGCCGCGCGGCGACCACCGACAGATACGCGGCGACGAGTTCCGCTTCGGCCTGCATCGTCGAGCCGGTCTCGCGCAAGCGCGGCAGCGCCACGCGCAGGTAGGTGATCAGCCGGTCGAGGATCGCCGCACCCGCGGTCGGGTCGCGCCGGTACAGCGCTTCGATGTCGACCAGGCTGTCGAACAGGAACTGCGGCTCGACCTGCGCCTGCATCGCCGCGAGCCGGGAGTCGAGCAGCTCACGTGAAAGCCGGGCCTGCTCGGTGCGTGCGCGGGCGACCTCGTCCGCGCGCAGCCGCTGCGCGCAATAGACCTCGACCACCGCGTAGAACAGGCCGCCGAACACCACGCCCTCGAGCCAGCCCATCAGAACGAGCGTTCCCAGCGGCGGCAGGGGCTTGCCCTTCTCGGCGAACGTCAGGCTCAGCGCATCGGGCAGCGCGAAGGTCCGCACGATCGCCGGTGCGAGCAGCGCAACGACGAGCGCCGCGACGGCGAGCGCGGCGATCATCCGCAACGGGCGCGCCACGCGGCGATCGTCGCCGCGATCCGCGACGGCCCAGCCGAGCAGCAGCACACAGCCCATCAGCAGCGCGAGCAGCAGGTGCGTGGCCATCAGCCCGCTCTGGCCGGTCTTCGCGACCATCTCGGCTTGCAACACGGTGAAGGCAAGGCTCGCGAGCAGCGACGCCGCGACCGCGAACGCCCAGTGCCGCCAGGTCAGCGCGCGCCACGCGCGCCAGGCGAAGTGCAGTCCCGCCCAGGGTGCGGTGGCGTGCATGCGCTCGACGGATGCATTCATGGTGTTTCACCCACGGCCCGCGCCAGCGGCAGTTGCAGTCTCGCGATCACGCCGCGCGGCCAATTGGCGGCCAGATCGAGCTGCGCGCGTTCGCCGTAAAGCGTCGCAAGGCGCTGGCGCGTGTTGGCCAGCCCCACGCCGGCGCCGCTGCTGGCGCGAAAGCCTGCGCCGGTGTCGCTGACTTCGACGATCAGCGTCCCGCCGACGGCGCGCGCGCGCACGTCGATGCGTCCGCCCTCGGGCAGCGGCGACAGCCCGTGCTTGATCGCGTTCTCCACGAGGGTGGGTAGCACCATCGGCGGCAGCTCGGCGTCGAGCGCGGTGGCGTCGGCGTCGACGTCGAACGCGAGGCGGTCGCCCATCCTGAACTGCAGGATCGTCAGGTACGAGCGCACGAGGTCCAACTCGCGGCGCACGCTGGAGCCGGACTGCCGCATCGAAGGCAGCGCAGCGCGCAGATACTCGATCAGGTGGCCGAGCATCGTTCGTCCGCTGCCGGGCGAAGTCTCGTACAGCCGTTTGACATTGGCGAGCGTGTTGAACAGGAAGTGCGGTTCGATCTGCGCCTGCAGCGCCGACAAGCGCGCCTGCATCATCTGCGCGGCGAGCGCGTCGCGTTCGCGCGCCGCCGCGGCGAGTGCGGCGCGCGCCTCGCGTTCGCGCCGGCCGAGGTCGAACAACGCGTAGCCGATGCCGCCGACGACGGTCCATTGTGTGACGATCGCGGCCGTGCGCCACGGGCGCTCGAGCAGCGTCGCGATCGGCGAGCCGAACACGTACGCGCGAACGACGTACGCGAGCGCGGCCACACCGCCGATCAGCGCGACGGCAAGCGCGAACTCGATCCAGCGGCGCGGCAGCGCAAGCCGCGGCAGCCCCGCCTGCGCCAGCGCGATCGCCGCGAGCGCGGCCGTGCCGCTGATCAGAGTCTGCCGCACGCCGATCGCCACCGAAAAGAGCCACTGCTCGAGCGGCTCGACGTGCAGGAAGGTCAGCCAGCCCACCAGCACCAGCGCGGCGCAGAAGTAGAACACCGCGGCGATCGAGCGCAGGTTGAAGACCGCGAAGAAGTCATCCGCGAAGCGCTTGCGTGGCGGCGCTTCGGCGGCTTCGGCGATCGGGGCGGTCAGGGCGGCCATGGCGTCGATCGAACCGATTCTGTGCGCCGGCGCTCGGCCCCGCAAGCGAGCGCGATGAAGGGCCCCGCAGGCGGTGCGGACGCCCGTGCGCCGCGACGAACGCGGGATGCCGGACGGCCGATCTCCGAGGGAGGACGCACCCCCGCACCTATAATCGGCGCGATGACGACGAGAGCCGAAACGGGCGGCGACTCCGACGCGCGCGGCGCGCGCGCAGCGGCGCGCGGCCGGCGGGCGACCGAGCCCGCAGAGACATCGCCGCGCGTGACGCGGCTCGTCGCCGAGGCGGGCTGGATCGTCGGCGCGGTGGCGGTGATCGCGCTCGCTGCGATTCTCGCGACGTACGATCGCGCCGATCCCGGCTTCTCGCACGCCGCCACGAGCGCGACGGTCAACAACATCGGCGGACGCGTCGGTGCGTGGCTCGCCGACGTGCTGCTGCTCGTGTTCGGCTTTTCAGCGTGGCTGCTGGTCGCTGCAGGCTGCGCGTGGGTCGTGCGCGGCTTCCGCCGGCTGCACGCGCCGTACGCGAACCAGGGGCTCCCCGACTGGCTGCAGGCCATCGGCCTGGTCGCGCTGATGGTCGGTGCGGCCGGCGTCGAGTACCTGCGGCTGTACACCGTCTCGCGTTACCTGCCCGACGACCGCGGCGGCGTGCTCGGCCGCTACGTCGGCGAGTTGCTGGCCAGCGGTCTCGGCTTCACCGGTGCCACCGTCGTGCTGCTGGTGGCGGCGCTGCTCGGCGCGAGCCTGTTCTTCGACTTCTCGTGGCTTTCGGTGGCCGAGCGCGTCGGGGCGTTCTTCGAGCGGCTCGTCGAGCGCGTGCGCGCCGCGCGCGAAGCCAGGCAGGACCGCGCGATCGGCGAGGTCGCCGCGCGCAGCCGCGAGGTCGCGCTCGCGCAGGAGCGCAGCCGCATCGAGGACACGCCGCCCGTGCACATCGAACGGCCGCCGGCGCACGTCAAACCGTCCGAGCGCAAGCAGAAGGAGAAGCAGGTGCCGCTGTTCGCGGAACTCGCCGACGGCAAGCTGCCCGCGCTCGACCTGCTCGACGAGCCGCCGCCCGGCGTGGAGGCGATCTCGACCGAGACGCTGGAGTTCACGTCGCGGCTGATCGAGAAGAAGCTCAAGGATTTCGGCGTCGACGCGGCGGTCGTCGCCGCGTATCCCGGCCCGGTGATCACGCGCTACGAGATCGAGCCCGCCGTCGGCGTGAAGGGCAGCCAGATCGTCAACTTGGCGAAGGACCTGGCGCGCGCGCTGTCGCTGGTGTCGATCCGCGTGGTCGAGACGATTCCCGGCAAGAATCTGATGGGGCTCGAGCTGCCGAATCCGAAGCGGCAGGTCGTCAGGCTCTCCGAGATCCTCGGCTCGGCCGTCTACAACGAAAGCCACTCGCTGGTGACGCTCGGGCTCGGCAAGGACATCGCGGGCAAGCCGGTCGTCGTCGATCTGGCGCGCATGCCGCACCTGCTGGTTGCGGGAACGACCGGTTCGGGCAAGTCGGTCGGCATCAACGCGATGATCCTGTCGATCCTGTACAAGGCCGATCCGTCGCAGGTGCGGCTGATCCTGGTCGACCCGAAGATGCTGGAACTGTCCGTCTACGAGGGCATCCCGCATCTGCTCGCGCCGGTCGTCACCGACATGCGCGAGGCCGGCCACGCGCTGCAGTGGTGCGTGCGCGAGATGGATCGCCGCTACCGGCTGATGAGCAAGCTCGGCGTGCGCAATCTCTCGACCTACAACGCGAAGATCGCCGAGGCGCGCGCTAAGGGCGAACCGATCGGCAATCCGTTCTCGCTGACGCCCGAAGCGCCCGAGCCGCTCGAGCCGCTGCCGATGATCGTCGTCGTGATCGACGAGCTCGCGGACCTGATGATGGTCACCGGCAAGAAGGTCGAGGAACTGATCGCGCGCATCGCACAGAAGGCGCGCGCCTCCGGCATGCATCTGATCCTCGCCACGCAGCGGCCGAGCGTGGACGTGATCACGGGGCTGATCAAGGCGAACATCCCGGCGCGCATCAGCTTCCAGGTGTCGAGCCGCGTGGATTCGCGCACGATCCTCGATCAGATGGGCGCAGAGACGCTGCTCGGCCAGGGCGACATGCTGTACCTGGCCGCCGGCACCGGCCTGCCGGTGCGCGTGCACGGCGCCTTCGTCAGCGACGCCGAGGTGCATCGCGTCGTCGAGTTCCTGAAGAGCCGCGGCGCGCCGCAGTACGTCGAAGGGGTGCTCGATGCGCCCGAGGCCGAAGCGGCCGGCCCCGGCGGCAACGGCCAACCGGTGGCGGGTTACGCAAACGAGGCCGACCCGTTGTACGACCAGGCGGTCGAGATCGTCGTCAAGAACAAGCGCGCGTCGATCTCGTTGGTGCAGCGCCATCTGCGCATCGGCTACAACCGCGCGGCACGCCTGCTGGAAGACATGGAAAAGGCCGGACTCGTCTCGCCGATGCAACCGAACGGCAATCGCGAGATCCTGGTGCCGAGCCGGGAGACGTGATGTCGAACCCGCTGCCGCGCCTCGTCGGCACACTGTCGCTGGCAGCCGCGCTGGTGCTCGCGAGCCTTGCCGCCCATGCCGGCGCGATCGAGCAGCTCCGCAGCTTCCTGTCGCAGACCAAGAGCGCGCGCGGCGAGTTCACGCAGCGCGTGACCAGCCGCGCGGGAGCGACCGCGCAGAACTCGACCGGCCGCTTCGTGTTTCAGCGGCCCGGCAAGTTCCGCTGGGTCTACGACAAACCGTACGAGCAGATCATTGTCGCCGACGGCGACAGGCTCTTTCTGTACGACAAGGACCTGAACCAGGTCACCGTCAAGAAGCTGGCGGGCGCGATCCCCGCCAGCCCCGCATCGATCCTGTTCGGCTCCAACGAGTTCGACAAAGAGTTCGAAGTGGCCGACGCCGGCAGCCGCGACGGGCTCGAATGGATCGTCGCCAGACCGCGCGCCAAGGACTCGCCGTTCGAGCGCATCGAGATCGGTTTTCGCGACGGACTGCCCGCGGCGATGCAACTGACCGACAGTTTCGGCCAGATCTCGCTGCTGCGGTTCGCCAAGGTCGAGCGCAATCCGAAGGTCGACGCCGAAGCTTTCCGCTTCGTGCCGCCGCCGGGCGCCGACGTCCTCGAAGACCGGTGAGACCCGGGCGCTCGCTACAGGCGCAGGTAGACGTACCCCTCGCGCGCCTGCAGCCGGCTGATCTCGGCGATGCCCGACGGCACGAGCACCGCCTCGGGGATGACCGCGGCGGTGTCGATCTGCCGTCGCGTCAGCGTGTTGGTGCAGACGCGGAACTCGACGCCGCGCTCGCGGAAATCGCGCACGATCTCCGCGTACGGCCGCCCGGTTTCGTCGCGCGCGCCGCGCAGCAGGAACTCCACGCCGGCGTTGTGCGCGACGACCACCGCGTGCACCCCGGGCGAGGCGTCGAGGTGGTTCTTCAGCGTACGCAGGTTGGCCGTCAGGTTGTCTGCGGTGGCGATGTGGAACACCACGTGCGCGCGGTCGCTCCCGGGCGGCTGCGCGCGCCAGGGCTGCGCGACCAGCAGCGCGGCGACGAGCACCAGTGCGGCCACACCCGGCGCGGCCAGCAGCCAGTTGCGCCTTCGCTCGACCGCCGGCGCCGCTCGCGCTGCGAGGTCGCGCAGGATGCGCGCGCGCAGTTGCGGCGGGGCACGCTCCGGTTCGCACGCGCGGGCGAGTGCGGCGCGCAGCGCGGCCACGCCCGCGAACGACGCGCGACAGCGCGCGCAGTCCTGCAGATGCTGCTCGATCGCGAGGGCTGCCTGCAGCTCCAGCTCGGAGTCGGCGTAGGGGTGCAGCAGTCGGCCGGCTTCTGCGCAGTTCATGTTGCGGTCCCGTTGCGCCTCACGCGCTGGCTCATTCGCCCCTGCAGCAGGCGCCGCGCGCGCGCCAGCCGCGACATCACGGTGCCGATCGGAACGCCGACGATGTCGGCGATCTCGCGGTACGAGCACTCGTGCAGCTCGCGCAGCACGATCACCTCGCGAAAGTCGCACGGCAACTCGGCGACGCAGTCGCGCACGAGCTGGCGCTCCGCGCGCTCGATTGCCGCGGCTTCCGGGTTGACCGGCAGCACGACCACCGCACCGGCGGCGACTGTGTCGTGGCGCTCCTCGTCGAAGGCTTCGGCGCCGCTGAATTGCTCGCGTTCCATCAGCTCGAGGCAGGCATTGCGGACGATCCTGAGCAGCCACGGGCGGCCGTCGTCGCCGCGCAGCGATCCGAAGAAACGGAACGCGCGCAGGTAGGCCTCCTGCACGGCATCGTTGGCCAGCTCATCGTTCTTGGTCATCCAGCGGGCCAGCCCGTAAGCCGCGTCCAGATGCGGCAGCATCAGTCGCTCGAAGCGCTCGCGCTCGTCGCTTGTCGGCACCGGCCTTCCTCCATGAAGATCCCGCCGCGGGGCAGTTTATTCCCGGGCGGGAATAAATCGGGGGCCACGGCCATCTTGCAGCTTGGACGGCCGCCGGTCGAGCCGCGCCGGCCCGTTCGCGGGCGGGCGCCTCGCGACGGACGGACTTTGTGTTTGCAACCACACGGAGGAGACAGATGAAACGAGGCACCTTCCTGCGATTCGCCGCGGCGCTGCCGCTCGTGGGCATGGCGATGGCGGCAACGGCAGGCACGGCCGACCCGGTCGGGCCCGACAAGGTCGTTTATCACATCAACGACACCGAGGCACAGGCGTCGGATGCGCTGCGCAATATCGGCAATCACCTCGAGGTCAATCCGAAGGCCAAGATCGTCGTCGTCTCGCACGCGCGCGGTGTGGACTTCCTGATGAACAACGCCAAGGACAAGAACGGCAACCCGTACAACATCCGCGTCGAGCAGTTGAAGATGCAGGGCGTGCAGTTCGACGTCTGCCAGATCACGCTGCGCAACCGCAAGCTCAGCAGGGATCAGTTCATTCCCGAGGCGACCTTCGTGCCCTCGGGGGTCGCCGAGATCACGCGGCTGCAGCAGCGCGAGGGGTACGCGTACTTGCGGCCGTAGGCCTCATTGGGCAGGGCGGGTGCGTGCGCGCGAACGCGCACGCGGTCTGCCCTGCAGTCTCGAGCGCAGGCGTGCCAGAACGGTGGCGGTTGCCGACCGGTGTGGCGCACTGCGCGTGGCGGACAGTGGCGTGCTGAGGCGATCCGGGAAGCGGCGCTGGCAAGTGCGATCAGGCGCCGGAGGTGGGCTTAGGGCGGGCGCTCGTTGGCCGATCCGCCGAGCGGAACTGTCCGAGTGCACCGCCTTGTTGGGGATCACTGGGTGCAGTAGGCCACCCCGATGCGTGGGCCTGGAAGGGTTCTGCAAGTAATCTGACCTGGAATCGAAACGCGATCACAGCCCATATCTTGGATCTGTTTATAGCTCTCACAGGTCTCAAACTTATCGAAGCGGGCCGTAACGAAGCAGTTCTTGTCTCCAATCTCACAGACTACGTAGCGGACAGGTGTGTCACCGCTCGCCCCTTGTGGGGTGTCAGCTTTGCCGCACGCGGACACCAGGGCTAAAGCCAGTGCTGCGACCGACAGTCCCTTCATCCCTGGCCCCAAGTCAATTTAGCCTGCTCCGCCGCGACCGATAACGTGGTGCGGCGACGGATAACCTCGTGGGCCTATCCGTCGAACTGCTGCACCAAGCCTTGGTCTTCGGCCCTGTCGTGCGCGCTTTCCGCGGTACTGACGAAATGGCGAAGTCCGGCACTCGATCTCCGCACTGGTGTGCCCTGCTCGTGCAGTCCCCATGAGCGTGCTCGCCGCAGGACGATGTTCACAGCTTACGAACGCCAGCCCGCTGCGTCCAGCGGGTGCGCCCGTTCCCCGTTCCAATACCGAGCCCGCCAATGATCCGCGCGGCGTGTGGCGCGCGGCCGTAGCCTCGGCTGTCGTCGCAACGCCGACCGCCAAAGCGGGCGGGCGATCACCGGCGACCGAGCGATTTCTCCATCAAGTAACGCTCGAACACGACCTCGTAGCGCGGCGCCTGCTCGATCTCGACGACAGCCCAGCCGTTCTTCTCGAAGAAGGGCTTCGACAGCCGGCTCGCGGCGGCACGCAGCGTCGCCGTGGCGAGACCGCACGCCTGCGCTTCGAGCGCGTCGTAGATCGCCTGCGCGACGCCGCGCCGCGCGTGCGTCGGCGCGACGTAGAGGAAGTTGACGTAGTCGGCCGGGTTCAACTGGCCGAAGCCGATCGGTGTTTCGCCGTCGAGTGCGACGAGTGTCGTGCCCTGCGCAAGCCGCGCGCGGAACTCTTCGAGGTCTTCCGGATAGCGCGCCCACGCATCGACGTGCGCCGGTGAATACGCTTGCGCCCCGAGCACGCGCGCCGACGCGCGGAACAGCGCCGCCAGCCCTTCGGCGTCGTCGGAGCGCCACGCACGCAGCGGCCAGGTCATGCCGTCGTGTCCGACTCGCGCGGCAGTTCCGGCTCGAAGAAGACCCAGCGCGCCTGCGGCCAGGTGGTCTGGATCGCGTGCTCGACGCGGTTGATCGCGGCGACCAACGCCTCGGCCGACGGCTGCGGCGCCATCTGCGCCTGCACGGCGATGACCAGTTGCTCGCCCCACTGCAGCGTGATCAGGTTGACGATCCTGCCGACCTCGGGCTGCGATTCGACGAAGCGGCGGATCTCTGCGCGCAGCGCGGGCTCGGCCGATTCGCCGACGATCATGCTCTTGACCTCGAGCATGATCGCGACGGCGACGACGACGAGCAACGCACCGACGGCGATCGAGCCCAACGCGTCGAACAGCGGATTTCCGGTGGCCAGCGCGGCGAGCACGGCGACGAAGGCGAGGACGAGTCCGCCGAGCGCGGCGATGTCCTCGCCGGCGACGACCATCAGCTCCGACTGGCGCGTCTCGCGGAACCAGCGCCAGAAGCTGCGCCGCGCCTGCACCTTGCGGATCTCGCGCAGCGCGCCGGCGAGCGAGATCGCCTCGAGCACGATCGCTGCGCCGAGCACGGCGAGCGCGACGATCGGGTCGTTGAGCGGCTCGGCGGCATGGATGCGGTGCCAGCCCTCGTACACCGAAAACAGTCCGCCGACAAAAAACAGCAGCAGCGCGACCATCATCGCGTAGAAGTAGGTCACGCGCTGGTAGCCGAGCGGGTGCTCCGCGGTCGCGGGCTTGCGGGCGCGCTTCAGGCCGATCAGCAGCAGGAGCTGGTTCGCGCAGTCGGCCACCGAGTGGATCGCCTCGGCGAGCATCGCGCCCGAGCCGGTGTACGCGGCGGCGGCGAACTTGGTGATCGCGATGCCGGTGTTGGCGCCGAGCGCGAAGAAGATCGCGCGGGTGGAGCTGGCGGCCACGGTTGCGGCGCGGCTACTTGCGCGCTCCGGCGGGTGCCTGCGCCGGATCGATCCCCGGCGCGACGATCGCGAGCAGCTCGACTTCGAACTGCAGCACGGCGTTGGGCGGGATCACGCCACCGGCGCCGCGTTCGCCGTAGGCAATCGCGGGCGGGCAGGTGAGCTTGGCCTTCGTGCCGACTTTCATCCGCTGCACGCCCTCGGTCCAGCACCTGATCACGCGGTTCAGCGGGAACTCGGCGGGCTCGCCGCGCCGGTAGCTGCTGTCGAACTCGCGGCCGTCGGGAAAGGTGCCGCGGTAGTGCACGCGCACGCGGTCGGTCGCGTTCGGCTGCTTGCCGGTGCCTTCTTTCAGGACTCGATAGACCAGACCCGAATCGGTCCTGACCGCGCCGGGCTCGCCGGCTGCGCGTTCGAGCGCGTCGTCCTGCGCCAGCGCGGCGCCGCACGCCAGCCAGAGCGCGGCCGCAATGCTTGCGCAGCCCTTGTTCGTCACCATCTTCCGGGGCCTGTGGTGGGTCGAGGCGCGGATGCTAGCCTGACGCACCGGGATCGCCAACGATGACCGACCTCTTCACCGACGAACTGCCTGCGCCGCGCTCCGCGGCCAGGCCGCTGGCCGCAGCACCGCTCGCGGAGCGGATGCGCCCGCGCACGCTCGACGAGGTGATCGGGCAGGCGCACCTGCTCGGGCCGGGCAAGCCGCTGCGCGTGGCGTTCGAGTCGAAGCGGCCGCACTCGATGATCTTCTGGGGCCCGCCCGGCGTGGGCAAGACGACGCTGGCGCGGCTGATGGCCGACGCGTTCGGGCTGGAGTTCATCGCGATTTCGGCGGTGCTCGGCGGTGTCAAGGACATCCGCGACGCGGTCGAGCGCGCGCAGGCGACGCTCGCGCGCAGCGGGCAGCCGACAGTCGTGTTCGTCGACGAAGTGCACCGCTTCAACAAGGCGCAACAGGACGCGTTCCTGCCGCACGTCGAGTCCGGGCTGTTCGTGTTCGTCGGCGCGACCACCGAGAACCCGAGCTTCGAGGTGGTCGGCGCGCTGCTGTCGCGCTCGGCGGTGTACGTGCTGGAGCCGCTCGGCGAGGGCGAGCTGCGGCAGCTCATCGCGCGCGCGTGCGAACGCGAGCTGGGCGGGCTGGCGGTCGACGAGGCCGCGCAGCGCATGCTGATCGATCTCGCCGACGGCGACGCGCGGCGGCTGCTCAATGCGCTGGAAGTTGCCGCACGCGCGGCGGCCGATCGCGGGCGCGCCGGCATCGACGCAGACTTCCTGCGCAGCGTGCTGCCGAGCACGTTGCGCCGCTTCGACAAGGGTGGCGAGAATTTCTACGACCAGATCTCGGCGCTGCACAAGGCCGTGCGCGGCTCGGACCCGGACGCTGCCCTGTACTGGCTCGCGCGCATGCTCGACGGCGGCACCGACCCGCGCTACATCGCGCGCCGCGCGATCCGCATGGCGACCGAGGACATCGGGCTTGCCGATCCGCGCGCGCTGCGGCTCGCGCTCGACGCCGCCGAGACGTACGAGCGGCTCGGGTCGCCCGAAGGGGAGCTCGCGCTCGCGCAGGCGATCGTGTATCTCGCGGTCGCGCCCAAGTCCAACGCCGTGTACCGCGCGTTCGGCGCCGTGACCGCGTTCGTCAAGGAAGACGGCTCGCGCCCGGTTCCGATGCACCTGCGCAACGCGCCGACGCGGCTGATGAAGGATCTCGGCTACGGCAAGGACTACCGCTACGCGCACGACGAGGACGCGGGCTACGCGGCCGGCGAAACGTACCTGCCCGAGGGCGTGCAACGGCAGAACTGGTACGAGCCCACGGACCGCGGGCTCGAACAGCGCATCGCCGAGAGGCTGGCACAGTTGCGCGCGCTGGATCGCAAGCGCACCGATGAACGCGGCACGTAAAATCCGCGCTTTCGCGTTTAACGGCTCGCCATGATCGACATCGCATTGCTGCGCAGGGACGTCGGCGCCGTCGCCGAGCGCCTGCGCACCCGTCCGTACGAGTTCCCGGTCGAGCGCTTCAACGCCCTCGAAGCCGAACGCAAGGCCGTCCAGGTGAAGACCGAGGAATTGCAGGCCAGGCGCAACGCGCTGTCGAAGCAGATCGGCATTCTGAAGAGCAAGGGCGAGGATGCGTCCGCGGTGATGGCCGAGGCCGCCGCGATCCCCGATCAGGTGAAGGCGCTCGAGGCGAACCTCGCCGATATCCAGGCCCGCATGCACGCGCTGCTGCTCGACGTGCCGAATCTGCCGCACCCTTCGGTGCCCGTCGGAAAGTCGGCCGACGACAACGTCGAGGTGCGGCGCTGGGGCGAGCCGCGCGCGTTCGACTTCGCGCCGAAGGACCACGTCGACGTGGGTGCGCCGCTCGGGCTGGACTTCGAGACGGCGGCGAAACTGTCGGGCGCGCGCTTCGTTTTCATGCGCGGCCCGGTGGCGCGGCTGCATCGGGCGCTCGCGCAGTTCATGCTCGACGTGCAGACGCGCGAACACGGCTACACGGAGTGCTATACGCCGTACATCGTCAATCGCGATACCTTGACCGGCACTGGTCAATTGCCGAAGTTCCAGGAGGATCTGTTCAAGGTAAGTCACCGAACAGTCTTCTCCTATGCCGACGTTTACGTGAGCAAAGTGAATCCGGACGGCTCTATTCCGGAGGATGCCGACATCCAGCTTGTGCCGCGGTCTGAAGACATGTTTCTGATCCCGACCTCGGAGGTCTCGCTGACCAACGTCGTGCGCGGCGAGATCGTGAAGGAGGCCGAACTGCCGATCAAACTCACCGCGCACACGCCGTGCTTCCGCTCTGAGGCGGGCAGCTACGGCAAGGACACGCGCGGGATGATCCGCCAGCACCAGTTCGACAAGGTCGAGATGGTGCAGATCACGCATCCCGACCGGTCGTACGAGGCGCACGAGGAGATGGTGCGGCACGCCGAGGCGATCCTGCAGAAGCTCGGTCTGCCGTATCGCGTGGTGCTGCTGTGTACCGGCGACATGGGCTTCGGCGCCGCCAAGACCTATGACCTCGAGGTTTGGCTGCCGGGGCAGAACACGTATCGCGAGATCTCGTCGGTGTCCAACTGCGAGGCCTTCCAGGCCCGGCGCATGCAAGCGCGCTTCAAGACCGCACAGGGCAAGACCGAGCTCGTCCACACGCTGAACGGCTCGGGCCTCGCGGTCGGTCGCACGCTGGTGGCGGTGCTCGAGAACTATCAACGCAGCGACGGTTCGGTCGACGTGCCCGAGGTGCTGCGTCCCTACATGGGCGGGGTCGATCGCCTGAACCCCTGAGATACAATGCGCGCCCTCACGAAATCGACCGCGTGAGCAGCCGATGCAGGAAGGACGGCAGAGTGGTCGACAACCGGCCGCAGGCCGGTTGCGGCGAAGACTCATGCTCGCGAAGCGAGCGTGATGTCGACGCCAATGCGCAGGACGTCAAAGGAGTAAGAGCGCGTCGGAGCAGCAGATCTAGGAAGGGTGGCAGAGTGGTCGAATGCGCCGGATTCGAAATCCGGTGTACCGATTCTTCGGTACCGTGGGTTCGAATCCCACCCCTTCCGCCAGAACGAAGGGCCCCTTGCGGGCCCTTTCGTTTTGGCGGAGGCGCGGCCGACGGCGGTCCCGCAGCGAGGTGCAGGGACGAGCGGATCGCCGCGAGACGAGACGCGCGCGATCCCACCGCTTGCGCCGTTGCGGGTGCGGACGGTGCCGCCTGCGTCCTGCTCCATGACTTGATGCGAGCGCATTCGGACGCGCGGGTGCAGCGCCGTTTGTCAGATCTGCACCTCGGCATGACCCCCGCCTGCTGCGGCGCATCAACGAATCTCGCTGCGCTGTAAGGTTTGCGTAAGGGCTCGTTCCTACCGTTCGCCATCCCCTCGAAAGAGGCGGAACGCGAACGACTGGGGCGGGAGCCATGGGCAATATCGAATCTGTTCTTAACGAGACCCGCGTGTTCGAACCGAGCGCGGAGTTCGTCAAGCAGGCCAACATCAGCGGCATGGCCGAATACCGGGCGCTGTGCGAGGAGGCCGAGCGCGATTTCAACGGATTCTGGGCGCGGCTGGCGCGCGAGAACCTCGTGTGGCACAAGCCGTTCACGCAGGTGCTCGACGAGAGCAACGCGCCTTTTTACAAGTGGTTCGCCGACGGGCAGTTGAACGCCTCGTACAACTGCCTCGATGTCAACCTCGCCAATGGCAACGCCGACAAGACGGCGATCATCTTCGAGGCCGACGACGGCAAGGTCACGCGCATCACCTATCGCGCGCTGTACACCGAAGTCTGCAAGCTCGCCAACGCGCTGAAACACCACGGCATCAAGAAGGGCGACCGTGTCCTCATCTACATGCCGATGTCGATCCAGGTCGTGGTTGCGATGCAGGCGTGCGCGCGCATCGGCGCGACGCACTCGGTCGTCTTCGGCGGTTTTTCGGCCAAGAGTCTTCAGGAACGCATCATCGACGCCGGCGCGACCGAGGTCATCACGGCCGACGGCCAGTTTCGCGGCGGCAAGGAAATCCCGCTCAAGCCGGTGGTCGACGAAGCCTTCGCGATGGGTGGCTGCGAAGGGGTGCGCAACGTCATCGTCTACCGCCGCACCGGCAGTGCGGTACCGATGCAGGCGCCGCGCGACAAGTGGTGGGACGACGTCGTCCGCGGCCAGCCGGAGACGTGCGAGCCGACCTGGGTGAGCGCCGAGCACCCGCTGTTCATCCTGTACACGTCAGGGTCGACGGGCAAACCGAAGGGCGTGCAGCACTCGACCGGCGGCTACCTGCTGTGGGCCGCGGTGACGATGAAGTGGACGTTCGATCACAAGCCGACCGACATCTTCTGGTGCACGGCCGACGTCGGCTGGGTCACCGGCCACACTTACATCGCCTACGGCCCGCTCGCAGTCGGCGCGACCGAAGTGATGTTCGAAGGCGTTCCCACGTATCCCGACGCCGGACGATTCTGGAAGATGATCCAGGACCACCGGGTCACCGTGTTTTACACCGCGCCGACCGCGATCCGCTCGCTGATCAAGGCCAACGAAGCCAACCAGGCCACGCATCCGACCAAGTACGACCTGTCGAGCCTGCGCATCCTCGGCACGGTGGGCGAGCCGATCAATCCGGAAGCGTGGATGTGGTACTACACCAACGTCGGCCGCAACCGCTGCCCGATCGTCGACACGTGGTGGCAGACCGAAACCGGCGGACACCTCATCACGCCGCTGCCGGGCGCCACGCCGCTGGTTCCCGGTTCCTGCACGCTGCCGCTGCCGGGCATCATGGCCGCGATCGTCGATGAAACGGGGCAGGACGTTCCGAATGGCCAAGGTGGCCTGCTGGTCATCAAGCGGCCCTGGCCGTCGATGATCCGCACGATCTGGGGGGATCCGGACCGCTTCAAGAAGTCCTACTACCCGGACGAGCTCGGCGGCAAACTGTACCTGGCCGGCGACGGCGCGATCCGCGACAAGGAAACCGGCTACTTCCGCATCGTCGGGCGCATCGACGACGTGCTGAACGTCTCAGGCCATCGGCTCGGCACGATGGAGATCGAGTCGGCGCTGGTCGCCAACCCGATCGTGGCCGAAGCCGCGGTGGTTGGCCGGCCGGACGAGCTGACCGGTGAAGCCGTGTGCGCGTTCGTCGTGCTGAAGCAGCCGCGCCCGACCGGCGAGGAGGCGCAGCGCATCGCGCGCGACCTGCGCGAGTGGGTGGCGAAGGAGATCGGTCCGATCGCCAAGCCGAAGGACATCCGCTTCGGCGACAACCTGCCGAAGACGCGTAGCGGCAAGATCATGCGACGGCTGTTGCGTTCGATCGCCAAGGGCGAGGCGATCACGCAGGATGTGTCGACACTGGAGAACCCGGCGATCCTCGATCAGTTGAAGGTGGTCCAGTAACGACGGGCAGGGAGAGTAGGGGGAGCCGGAAGGGGCATGTGTCCCGGCCAGGCGCAGGGGCGATCCGGCCAGGCGGCCGGATCGCCCCGTGGAGACTGCGAAGGATCTGGGGTGGCCCGATGCGAGGCCGCCGCTCGCAGACGAATCGAGGGCGCTTGCGGTCGAGTGCCCGCGACGGGACGGAAGGGAAGCAGGCGGCGTGGCGTTTTTTCTTCTCGTACTGAAGACGCTGATCTTCGTGGCAGGCATGTGCCTGCTCGGCCAGTTCGTCGTCGGGATCTTCAACTGGGGGCGGCGGCACGAGAACTTCGTGTACCAGTTGTTCGACCTCGCGACGCGGCCCGTGGTGCGCTTCGTGCGGCTGATCACGCCGCGCGTCGTTCTCGACCAGCACGTGCCGCTGGTCGCGTTCCTTCTGTTGTTCTTCGCCTACTGGGCGGTGGGGTTCTGGATGCGCGACGTATGCCTGCAGGACCTGAGCCAAAAGGGCTGCGAGGGATTCGCGCGCGTTCGGATGGAGGCGCCGCGATGAACGTGCTCGACCGCTTCTTCACGCGCTGGTGGCTCGCCAACCGTGCGAGCCTGGCGGTGCTGCTCAAGCGCAACGCCACCGCGATCGAATGCTATCGCCAGATCGTCGCGCTCGACCCGCGCGACGAGAACGCGCGGGCCGCACTCGGCAACCTGCTGATGGAGGCCGGCGACGTCGCCGGCGCGATCCGGGAGTTCCTGCACATCGTCGAGATGAACCCGCGCAACGCCGAGGCGTGGTTCAACCTCGGCTACATCTACGAGCAGCGCGACGATCTGGCGAACGCCGAGCGCTGCTTTCGCGAGGCGATCGCGATCAAGCCGTCGATCGACCGCGCCTGGTACGGGCTGGGGCTGGTGCTGATCCGTGCGCAGCGGCTGACGGAGGCGGTCGAGGCGCTGAAGAGAAACACGGAGCTGCAGCCCTTCAGCCCTTACGGCTGGTACCAGCTCGCCATGACTCACCATCATTTGGGCGAATCCGACAAGGCCGCGCGCGTGTACGAGGAACTGAAGAAATTCGAGCCGCGCTACGCGGCGACACTCCGGCGCGACATGGAGCGAACGCCGCCCGTCGCGGCGCCGGCTCGGAACGCAGCAACCACCCCATCGATCGACCATAAGGAGGCCGTGCCATCGACACATTAGAAGAGGGGAAGTGCAACCAGGAGACATTCAGGAGGAACCATGCAATTAACCGAAAAGCACCGTGAGTACTGGCAGAGAAACCTGAACATCACGATCGTCCTGCTGGCGATCTGGTTCGTGGTGACCTTCGTCATGGCGTACTTCGCGCGTCCGCTGGCCGAGATCAATTTCTTCGGCTGGCCGCTGTCGTTCTACATGGGCGCGCAGGGTTCGCTGGTGATTTACCTCGTCATCATCTGGTACTACGCCAGAAAGATGCGCCAGCTCGACATCGAATACGGCGTGGAAGAAGGAGAAGACTGATGAGTGCACAAGTGAGCTCGAATCGAGCCTTCTTCAACCAGTTGAAGAAGTACTACTCGTGGTACACGGGCGGCTTTCTGGTGTTTCTGGTCGCACTGGCGATCCTGGAGCGGATGGGGCTGCCGCGGGTGTGGATCGGCTACGTGTTCCTGTTCGCGACGATCGCGCTGTACGCGGGCATCGGAATCATGAGCCGCACCGCGGACGTCGCCGAGTACTACGTCGCCGGACGGCGCGTGCCCGCGCTGTTCAACGGTATGGCCACCGGCGCCGACTGGATGTCGGCCGCGTCGTTCATCGGCATGGCCGGAGGCCTGTACCTGCAGGGCTTCGACGGACTGGCCTTCATCATGGGCTGGACCGGCGGCTACTGCCTGGTGGCCCTGCTGCTCGCGCCGTACCTGCGCAAGTTCGGCCAGTTCACGATCCCGGACTTCCTCGGGGCCCGCTACGGCGGTCACGTGGCGCGCTTCATCGGCATCTTCGCGGCGATCCTGTGCTCGTTCACGTACGTCGTCGCGCAGATCTACGGTGTCGGCATCATCACGTCGCGCTTCACCGGCGTCGAGTTCCAGATCGGCGTGTTCCTCGGCTTGGCCGGCATCCTGGTCTGCTCGTTCCTCGGCGGCATGCGCGCGGTCACATGGACGCAGGTGGCGCAGTACATCATCCTGATCATCGCGTACATGATCCCGGTGGTGTGGCTGGCGGTCAAACACACAGGTGTGCCGCTGCCGCAGTTCGTCTACGGCAAGGTGCTCGAGAAGGTGTCCCAGCGGGAGAAGGAGCTCGAGACGGACGCCAAGGAGATCGAGGTCCGCAAGATCTTCGCCGATCGCGCGGCTGATCTGAGGAAGCGCGTCGCCGCGCTGCCGAAGTCCTGGGAAGAGGGCAAGGCGGCGGCCGAGAAGCGGCTCGAAGAACTCAGGGCCACGAACGCGCCGCTGGCGGAGATCAAGGCGGCCGAGAAGGCGGTGGCGGACTATCCGAAGTCGGTGGAGGACGCGCGCAAGGCGTGGACCGCGCAAGCGAATGCCGCCGCCGCACGCGCCGCGCCGCTGCTGCGTCACGCGGAGCCGTACTACAGCGCCAATCCGGACCCGGCGAAGGCGGAGGAGGAGCGCAACACCAAGCGGCGCAACTTCCTGGCGCTGGTGTTCTGCCTGATGCTCGGCACCGCAGCGCTGCCGCACATCCTGATGCGCTACTACACGACGCCGTCGGTGCACGAGGCGCGCAAGTCCGTGTTCTGGTCGCTGTTCTTCATCTTCCTGCTGTACTTCACGGCACCCGCGCTCGCGGTGCTGGTGAAGTTCGACATCTACACGCTGATCGTCGGCTCGAAGTTCGCCGACCTGCCGGGGTGGGTGGCCGGATGGCAGAAGGTGGACGCGGCGCTGCTGTCGATCACCGACATCAACATGGACGGCATCGTGCAGCGCGCCGAGATCGCGATCGGGCAGGACATTGTCGTGCTCGCCACACCGGAGATCGCGGGACTGCCGTACGTCATCTCGGGTCTGGTCGCCGCCGGCGGCTTGGCTGCGGCGTTGTCGACAGCGGACGGGCTGCTGCTGACGATCGCCAACGCGCTGTCGCACGACCTGTACTACAAGATGATCAACCCCAACGCCAGCACGCAGAAGCGGGTCACGATTTCCAAGATCCTGCTGCTGTTCGTCGCCTTGGCGGCGGCGTCGGTGGCGGCGCAGAAACCGGCGGACATCCTGTTCCTGGTTTCGGCGGCGTTCTCGTTCGCTGCGGCTTCGTTCTTCCCGGCCCTCGTCGCAGGGGTGTTCTGGAAGCGGGCGAACAAATGGGGCGCGATCGCCGGCATGGTCGTCGGTCTGGGCGTGTGCTTCTACTACATGGCGACCACGCAACCCTGGTTGCGCAGTGTCTTCGGCGTGACGGGGCCGGTGTCCGACTACATCTGGTTCGGTATCCAGCCGATCTCGGCCGGCGTCTTTGGCGTGCCGGCCGGAATCGCTGCGCTGGTCATCGTCAGCCTGCTGACGCCTGCGCCCGACAAGCAGGTGCAGGAGTTCGTCGAGCACTGCCGCTACCCGAACCTGCGGGGCGACACCGTCGACACGCTGGCGCGCTGATCGGCGCCGTTCGACTCAAGGGCCCGCGCTTCGGCGCGGGCTTTTTTTTGCCGTGAGCAGGTCGGCGACGCGCCTGCCGAAGTGAAGGGCCCTACACGGGCCGTTGTCTTGGCGGAGAGAGAGGGATTCGAACCCTCGATAGGTTATTCACCTATACACGCGTTCCAGGCGTGCGCCTTCAACCGCTCGGCCATCTCTCCGAAAGGCGCGGATTATAGGCGGCGCCGCGATGAGGCTTCGCGGCGGTGCGACTGCAATCGACAGGCGCGGACGCGACATGCTCGGATTGCGCGGCGCCGGCTCACGCGGGTGCGTGAGCAGGGCAACGCGGCGAGTCTTACTACCGCTTAAGCGAATTCGTTCGCGCTGCGCGTGGCGCACACCAAATTGCGCTGAATTGCGCCGACTTTTCCGGCCAACCGCACGGATGCGCGGTGCCGATACTCGACCCCCAGCAAAGCTGCGCGGTGCGGGTCTGCACGATCGCGCCCATGAACCACAGCGGATCGCCCGCGATGCCGAACGATCAGCCGATTGCCGCGTCGACACCGACGCACGTGTCGCCCGGCACGATGCGCGCCGCCGGTGCCGCCGCACGGCGCCGCCGGAAGCGCGGGCCGATGGGCGCGGTCGCGCTGCTGGCGAGCATCGCCGCCGTCTTCTTCGCGGCCGAAGCGCTCATCATGTTCGCGATGCCGCTGCTTGGCGAGCTGCCGCCGTGGGTCGAAGCGCTCGTCGACGCCGGCTCGCTGACGCTGATCTGCACGCCGATCATCTACGTCTGGCTGCTGCGCCCCGCCTATTCCGCGCTCGAGCACCGCACACACGAACTCGAGCTGCAGAAGTTCGCACTCGATGCGGCGGCGATCGTCGACGTCACCGACGCGGCCGGGCGGATCATCTACGTCAACGACCGCTTCTGCCAAATCAGCGGCTACACGCGCGACGAGCTGCTCGGGCGCGACCACCGCCTGATCGACTCGGGCGTGCATCCGAAGGAGTTCTTCGGCGACGCGTACCGCACCCTGGAGCGCGGCGACGTGTGGCGTGCCGAGGTCTGCAACCGGGCGAAGGACGGCTCGCTGTACTGGGTCGACACCACGATCATCCCGTCGCGCGACGCAAGCGGCAAAATCAGCCGCTACACGGCGATCCGCTTCGACGTCACGGCGCGCAAGCAGATCGAGGAGGCGAACGTCGCCGCGCAGGCAGCCGCGCGCGCGAGCGAAGCGAAGACGCGCTTCCTGTCACACATGAGCCACGAACTGCGTACGCCGATGAACGCGATCCTCGGCTTTACCCAGTTGCTCGCCGGCGACCGCACGCTCGATGCCGAGCAGGCGCGCAAGTTGCAGCACATCCAGCGAGCGGGCGAACACATGGTGGCGATGATCAACGATCTGCTCGATTTCTCGCGCATCGAGGACGGCCGGCTGTCGCTGTCGCTCGAACCGATCCCCGTGTGCGAAGTCGCGCGCGAGGCGCTCGCCATCGTGAGCAAGATGGCCGACGACGTTGGCGTGGAGCTGCGTTGCGGGACCGACCCGCAAGCGGCGCTGTTCGTGCGCGCCGATCGCGTGCGGCTGCGCCAGGTCTTGACCAATCTGTTGTCGAACGCGATCAAGTACAACCACCGCGGCGGCCGCGTGACCGTCAGCGCGACGCTGCGCGACGGCGAGGTCGCGCTCGCGATCACCGACACGGGCCGCGGACTGAAGCCGGCGCAGGTCGAGCACCTGTTCGAACCATTCAACCGGCTCGGCGCCGACCGCTCGCCGATCGAAGGTACCGGGCTCGGTCTGGTCATCACGCGGCGTCTGGTCGACATGATGGGCGGCCGCATCGGCGTGACAAGCATGGCCGAGAAGGGGTCGTGCTTCACCGTCTGGCTGCCGGCAGCGGCGCCTTCGAAGGAGGCGCCGTCTGTCGCGACGGCTGCACCGCAGGTGGCGAACCCGGCCGAACGCACCGTGCTCTACGTCGAGGACAACGAAACGAACGTGCTACTCGTCGAGGCCATTGTGCAGTTGCAGCCGGGCTGGCGCCTGCGGGTCGCGCGCAGCGGCGCCGAGGCGCTCGAAGCCGTGCGCCGCGAGCGGCCCGACGTGATCCTGCTCGACCTGCATCTGGGCGACATGACCGGCCTGGAGGTCTTCGGGCAGTTGCAGACTGACCCGGCGACCCGCGCGACCCCGTGCCTGATGCTGTCGGCCGATGCGCTGCCGGCGCAGATCGAGGCGGCGCGCCGCGCGGGCATTCGCGACTATTTGACGAAGCCGGTCGATTGCGACCGCTTGGTCGAGGCGATCGCGCGCGCGCTCGTCGCAGACGAGCCGTCGGCGGCGGTTCAGGTCGGCTGAGATTCGGGCGCGGCGTCGATCGCGAGAAACGTGACGACGTGGTCGGCGTCGAGCCGGATGCCGATACGCTCGCCGATCGCGTGATCGTGATGGCTCGGCACGAGCGCGAGCACCTCGCGGCCGCTCGCGAGCCGCAGCGTGTAGACGAAGTCGCCGCCGCGGAAAACCTTGCGGATGACTTCGGCCGTCATCGGGCTCGCGTCATCGTGCACGACGTCATCCGGCCGCAGCAGCACGTCGACGTGGCACCCTTTGCCGCAGACATCGCAGCCGCGCGCGTCGCACGGCAGCGGAATATCGCCCTTGAGCTCGCCCAGCTCGATCGCGACGCGCTGTGCGTTCAGCACCTTGGCCGGCAGGAAGACGCCCTCGCCGATGAAGTCGGCGACGAAGCGGCTCGCGGGGCGGTGGTACAGCTCGTACGGACGGTCCCACTGCTCGAGGCGGCCGCGGTTCATCACGCCGACGCGATCGGCGATCGCGAACGCCTCCTGCTGGTCATGCGTGACGAGGATCGCCGACGTGCCGCTCGCTTTCAGGATCTGGCGGACCTCCGCGCCGAGCCGCGCGCGCAGATCGACGTCGAGGTTCGAAAAGGGCTCGTCCATGAGCAGCAGCTTCGGTGCCGGCGCGAGCGCGCGCGCGAGCGCCACGCGCTGCTGCTGTCCGCCGGACAGCTCGTGCGGATACTTGCGCGCGTACGCGGTGAGCCCGACCAGCTCGAGCATCGTGCGCACGCGCGCGCGACGCTGCGCGGAGTCGCCGTGGCGCAGCCCGAAGCCGATGTTGTCTTCGACGCGCAGATGCGGGAACAGCGCGTAGTCCTGAAAGACGAGCCCGATGCCGCGGCGCTCGGGCGGCACGCTCGACGACGGTGTGGCGACGGTGGTGCCGTCGATCGCGATCAGCCCGCGCTCGATCGGCACGAAGCCGGCGATCGCGCGCAACAGCGTGGTCTTTCCGCAGCCCGAAGCGCCGACGATGCAGCCGATGTCCCCGTACGCCAGATCGAGCGCGAGCGAGTCGAGCACGGGCGCGCTCGCCCCGCGGTACGCGATACGCAGGTCCTCGATGTGCAGGACGCTCGGTGCATTCATGACGTCGGATCGTCGGCGATAGGATTCGGTCGGCGGGCCACATTCTAGTTCAGATGCATATAATTCTCATTTGCATTTGTGCAGGGCCGCTCGCGCCGTTCGTGCGCCGATCGACCGTCCCTGCGTTGCCGGCAAGGGCTTGATTGAGCGCTGTTTCCGCCAAGACCCGCACCCCACTGTGGCGAATCCCTACGGGAGGCGCCGGCACGGCCGCGCTGATCCTGGCAGCCCTGCTCGCTGCGCTGGTGGCGCTGCCTTTGTTGGGTGTGCTGTCGAGCTTCCTGCACGCGCAGGCGTCGCTGGAGACGCTCGCCCACCTGTCGGTGAACGTGATCCCGCGGGCCGCCCTCGAAACGGCGCTCCTCGTCGCGCTGGTCACGCTCGGCGTGACGGTGCTGGGGACGACCTCGGCGTGGCTGGTCGCGGCGCTCGACTTTCCCGGGCGACGCTTCTTCGAGTGGGCGATGCTGCTGCCGCTGGCAATGCCCGGCTATATCGTTGCGTACGCCTACACGGACTTCCTGCAGTTCTCGGGCCCGGTGCAGACATGGCTGCGCGAGACCTTCGGCTGGCAGCACGGCGACTACTGGTTTCCGGAAATCCGTTCGATCGTCGGTGCAGCGTTCGTGTTCACGGTGGTGCTGTACCCGTACGTCTACCTGCTCGCGCGCACGGCCTTCCTCGCACGAACCGCGTCGATGATCGACGCGGCGCGCAGTCTCGGACTGTCGCCGCTCGCGACCTGGCTGCGCGTGAACGTGCCGCTCGCCCGCCCCGCGGTGGCGGCCGGCGCACTGCTCGCGCTGATGGAGACGGTCGCCGACTACGGCGCGGCGTCGTACTTCGGCCTGCTCACGTTCACCACCTCGATCTACCGAGCGTGGTTCGCGCTCGGCGACCGCCTCGCGGCGAGCCAACTCGCCGCGGTGTTGCTGCTCGTTGTCGTCGTCGTCATCGTCGTCGAGGAACGCACGCGCGGCCGCGCACGCTTCTTTGCGGCACCCAACGCGGCGCGGCCCGCGCCGCGAGCGGCGCTGCGCGGCGCGCGGCGGGCGCTCGCGGTGATCGGCTGCTGCATTCCGATCACGCTCGGTTTCGTGCTGCCGGTGGCGATCCTGGTCAGGCTCATGTGGCCGACGCTTGCCGTAACGCCGCTCGACCGCTACGCGCAATGGCTCGGTAACAGCCTGTTGCTGGCCGCGCTCGCCGCTGCGCTGACGATCGCTCTGGTCCTGCTGATCGTGTACGCGGTGCGGCTCGCGCCAGCAGGCGTGGCGGGCGCGGCCGTGCGAGGCGCGGCACGGCTGATGAGCCTGGGCTACGCGGTGCCCGGCGCGGTGATTGCCGTCGGCATCCTCGTGCCGCTCGCCGCCTTCGACAACGCGCTTGACGCATGGCTGAAGGCGACCTTCGGCGTCGGCAGCGGCCTGCTGCTGACCGGCACGGTCGCCGCGCTGCTCTATGCGTTTGTAGTCCGCTACTTTGCGGTCGCGCAACAGCCGATCGAGGCGGGTCTGGCGCGCATCACACCGGCGATGGACGCGAGCGCGCGCAGCCTCGGCGCGGGCCCGTTCGAGGTGTTCCGGCGCGTCCATCTGCCGCTGCTGGCGCCTTCGGTGGCCGCGGGTGCGCTGCTCGTGTTCGTCGACGTGATGAAGGAACTGCCGGCCACACTCGTGCTGCGGCCGTTCAATTTCGACACGCTGGCGGTGATCGCGTACCAGCTTGCGGCGGATGAGCGGCTCGGCGAGGCTGCGTTGCCTTCGCTGACGATCGTGCTCGCCGGCGTGCTGCCGGTGATGCTGCTGTCGCGGGCCATCAGCCGCAGTTCCCAGCACGGCGCGCACGCACCGTAGCGGGCGGTTCGCCGTCGGCACGCCATCGCCGCGCGCGTCACGCCAGGATCACCGCGGTCCTGCGCGAAGTCGGCCGCGCTGCGTTCAGACGCCCGCGCCGGCCGATCGTTGGACCTCGAACACGCTGCGGCTAGACTGCGCCCTTTGCCGCCGCCTGTCCGACGCCGTGCTGCTGCTCCATGTCGAAGGTCGAGCCGCGCTGCTCGTTCACGAGCGCGCGGAGGGCTGAACCGGGACTGCGCCGATTCTCGACAGCCCCGCACGCACGCGACAGGCATGATCAGGTTCGCGCGACTCGCGCCCGCGCCTCCGACGATCCGTCGATATCACCGAGGGTCCGCGCGAGGTCGCCGGCCGCTCGGCGTCGGCGCCGCAGCCGGACGAGCGGTCGCCGCAATTCTTTGAGAGGGAGTACTCGATGGGCTACGTCTTCGCCGCCCCCCCGCAGGCCGTCGTGCCGGTGGCGGGCTCG
>JBFMFC010000044.1:0-27715 GCA_040752195.1 Pseudomonadota bacterium
CGTCGGCGTTGAAGATCCGGTAGCCGAAGTCCACACCCGGCAGCGGGGACGGCTCGACCACGAGGATCTGGTCGGCGCCGATGCCGAAGCGGCGATCCGCCAGCGCGCGCACGAGCGCCGGCGACAGCTCGATGCGCTGCGCGATGCCGTTGAGCATCACGAAGTCGTTGCCGGCGCCCTGCATCTTGGTGAACCGCAGTCTCATGCGGGGATTATCGCCCAGCGCATGTACGAGCCGCTGCGCGCGCGCAGCAACGCGGCACCCGTTACCGCGTGTTGCAAACCTGACGGAAGCCGCCGCCGTCACTGCGTGTTCTGCGCGTGCTCGCCCATCCTTGACCACGCATCACCGTCCAGGGAGGCCACATGCGCACACACGCGAACACCCTGACCGCATCGCATGTTTCGGGCACTCGCAAGCGCTTACGCGCCGTCGCCGTGACCGCCGCGCTCGCCGCCGCGTTGAGCGCGTGCGGCGGTGGCGGCTACGGCGGCAGCGCCGGCACGACGAACCTGGCGCCGACGATCACGACGCAGCCGGCGAACGTCACGGTCGCCGCGGGTCAGCCGGCGACCTTTTCGGTCGTCGCGTCGAGCGCGTATGCGATCAGCTATCAATGGCTGCGCAACGGCGCGACGATCATGGGGGCGACCGCGGCGACCTACACGCTCGCCGCCGCCACGGCCGCCGACAACGGCGCGCAGTTCAGCGTCGTCGTCTCCAACGCGTACGGCTCGGTGACCAGCAATGCAGCGACGCTGACGGTGCAGTGACGGTCGGCCGCGGTCGGGGCGAGCCCGCGGCACGACGAACTGCGCGAACGCATCAGTACAACGAAGGCGCGCCGGCAGGCCGCGTCTTGAAGCGCTTGTGCGTCCACAGGTACTGATCGGGCAGGCGCCGCACCCAGCGTTCGATCTCGGCGTTCATCCGCGCGGTGTCGGCCGCCACGTCGCCGCTCGGATAGTCGCGCCACGGCGGCTCCAGATGCAGCACATAGCCGTCGGGCGTCATCTCGGTCACGCACATCACAACTTTCGCGTTCGTCATGCCGGCCAGCCGCGCGACCATCGGCAGCGTTGCGGCGTCGACGCCGAAGAACGGCGCGAACACACCGTTGCGCTCGCCCGGATCCTGGTCGGGCAGGTAGTAAAAGGGCAGGCCCTGCTTCAGCGCGCGCACCGCGGCGCGCAGATCGAAACCCTCGCGTGCGATCAGCAGCGGCTCATTGAAGCGATTGCGGATCCCGAGCAGCCAGCGGTCCCACTCGGCGTTGCGGTTGCGCGCGTAGATCGAAACGCCGCGTACCAGCGTGTTGATGCGCACGCCGCCGGCGTCGAGCCCCGCGAAGTGCGGCGCAACCAGGATCAACGGCCGATTGGCCGGATCGGTCAGGTGCTCCGCGCCTTCGACGCGCACGAAGCGCTCGATCTCCTCGCGCGAGGCGCGCGCGAGCATGCCGTGGTCGACGAAGGCGCGCGCCAGGTTGCGCAGCGTGCGGCGGCCGATCGCCGCGCGCTCGACCGCGCGCGCGTCCGGAAAGCACTGCGCCAGGTTGACGAGCGCGATCCGCCGGCGCGGCCAGACACACCACCACAGCAGATCGCCCAGAAGGTTGCCGAGCCGCGTGCGTGCGCGCGGCGACCAGCCCGCGGTCCACTCCATCAGCGCGACCAGCGCTCGCGCGGCGATGCGCTTCATGCGGGGGTCGCGGGTGCCGGCACCCCGGCCGGCACCTTGTAGCGGTTGTAGCCCCACAGGTACTGCGCGGGACAGGCGCGGATGAGGCGCTCGAGCGCGCCGTT
Source organism: Pseudomonadota bacterium (assembly GCA_040752195.1). Lineage (GTDB taxonomy): Bacteria > Pseudomonadota > Gammaproteobacteria > Burkholderiales > Burkholderiaceae_F > DSNY01. The sequence continues at coordinate 1,807 of JBFMFC010000044.1, forward strand.
GAGGACCGCCGCGTCGTGTGCCGCTTCGCCGGTCAGCGCTGCCGCGAGCGGCGCCAGGTGGATGCGGTAGCCGCGCCCGCGCGGCAGCCGCTCGCCGTAGACCAGCACGACGGTCGCGTCGTGCGCCGTCGCGAGCCGCGTTGGCAGCGTCATCGTGTATGCGGGGCGCCCGAAAAACGGCGCCCATACACCCTCGCCGTGCGACGGCACCTGGTCGGGCAGGATGCCGGCCGCCTGCCCGCTCTTCATCGCGCGCATCAGCAGGCGCACGCCGCGCATGTCCGCCGGCGCCAGTATCAGGCCCGGGACCGTGCGGCCGCGCTCCATCAGCGGACGCAGTGCGGACTTGTGCGGGACACGGTACAGCACGGTCAAGGGACGTGTGCGCCGATCCGCGTGCAACGCGTAGCTCTTGGCGACGATTTCGAAGCAGCCCAGATGCGGCGTCAGAAACAGCACGGGCCGCCCTTCGACCTGAACGGCCTTCAGCCGTTCGAGGTCGGCCATCTCGACTTTGGCCAGCAGATCGCGCGCCGGACGCGTCCAGATCCAGGCGCTTTCGAGCGCCTGCTTGCCCGCCTCGGCGATGGCCGCGCGGCGCGTCGCCGCGTCGTCGAGCCCGGCCTGAACGAGGTTCGCACGCAGCCGCGCCCGATACGTCGGCGACAGCGCGTAGGCGAGCCAGCCGGCAGCCGCTCCAAGCGCATGCACGGCGCCGAGCGGCAGGCGCGCGATCAGACTGAACAGCAGTGTGAGCAACAGCGTCGACATCGCGATGAAAAAGAGCGCGCCGCGACCGGCGCTCGGGTACGGCGCAGGTTTGACCCCTCGGGGCCGCCTCCTTAGAATGCGGCACTCGCCGATTTATGACCAATTGCGGGGCGAGCCGCGCGTTGCGCATTGTCGCATCGCACCCTGCCCGACTCGAAGTCCGCGGGCCCGGCAAATACCGCTAAAGCGTCGCCGCTCGTGTCGAGGGCAACGCGGTCAAGACCTTCGAACTGGAGTGGCACGTGGCCAACGACTTCCTTTTCACCTCCGAGTCCGTCTCCGAAGGCCATCCCGACAAGGTGGCCGATCAGATCTCCGATGCCATCCTCGACGCGATCCTCGAACAGGATCGCGCCTCGCGCGTCGCCGCCGAGACGCTCGTGACGACCGGGCTCGTCGTGCTCGCCGGCGAGATCACGACGAACGCGGTCGTCGACTACCCGACGATCGCGCGCCAGGTCATCAAGCGAATCGGCTACGACAACACCGAATACGGCATCGACTACAAGGGCTGCGCGGTGATGGTCTGCTATGACAAGCAGAGCCCCGACATCGCGCAGGGTGTGGACGAGGGCAAGGGCCTGGACCTCGATCAGGGTGCGGGCGACCAGGGGCTGATGTTCGGCTACGCGTGCGACGAAACGCCCGAGCTGATGCCGGCGCCGATCTACTACGCGCACCGGCTCGTCGAACGGCAGGCGGACGTGCGGCGCGACGGCCGTCTGCCGTGGCTGCGTCCCGACGCCAAGAGCCAGATCACGATGCGCTACGTCGACGGCAAGCCGCACTCGGTCGACACCGTGGTGCTGTCGACGCAGCACGATCCCGAAGTCTCGTACGAAGCGCTGAAAGAAGCCGTGATCGAGACGATCGTGAAGCCGGTGTTGCCGAAGGAGTGGCTGAAGGACACCAAGTACCTGATCAATCCGACCGGCCGCTTCGTGATCGGCGGGCCGCACGGCGACTGCGGCCTGACCGGCCGCAAGATCATCGTCGACACGTACGGCGGCGCCTGCCCGCACGGCGGCGGCGCGTTCTCCGGCAAGGACCCGTCCAAAGTCGACCGCTCGGCCGCGTACGCGGCGCGCTATGTTGCGAAGAACGTCGTCGCCGCGGGGCTTGCGCGCCAGTGCCAGGTGCAGGTCAGCTACGCGATCGGCTACTCCAAGCCGATCAACATCACCGTGTACACCGAAGGCACCGGCAGGATCTCCGACGACAAGATCGCGCAGCTCGTCGCCCAGCACTTCGACTTGCGGCCCAAGGGGATCGTGCAGATGCTCGACCTGCTGCGGCCGATCTACGAGAAAACCGCTGCGTACGGCCACTTCGGCCGCGACGAACCGGACTTCAGCTGGGAAAAGACGGACCGCGCGGCGGCGTTGGCCGACGCCGCCGGCGTGAAACGCCAGGCCGCGTAGCGGCCGATCCGTCTTTCACCGCGCACAGGCCGCCGGTTCGCGCGCCGTTTTTCGGGCGCGCGGCGTCTACGAGGACACCGCGATCGCCCGCGCCGAGGGCAGCGCTGCGCGGCACGCGCGCCGCGCGTCAATCGATCGACGTGCGCGGCGCTGCGAGCAGGTGGAAGACGAAGCGGATCGCGTGCGCGCCAAACACGGCGGCGATCGCCGCAGGCAGCCAGCCGACCGCCAGCGTCAACGCCACACCGAAGGCGGGCACGCAGGCCGCGTAGACCGCGATGAAAATGAGCATCGACGCGACCGCCCCCACGATCTCGCCGACATCCCGCCGTGCCAACGGTGTCATGCCGTCCTCCTGCTGGCGCCCGTCTCAACCGACACTGCGGCCGAACATGCAGTCCGTGGGAGCGCTCATTGGGGAGCGATCGTGACGGGACGATGACGGCAAGCCAATCCCGCGGGGCGGCGATGGGGGCTCACCGCGAACGCGTGGAGCAGTCCCACCCATCGGCTATCATTCGCATCCCCCTCGAGGAGCGTTGCAACGGGGCGGCACCCGCCGCACTCCGCCAGGCTCGAGGACGCCGCCCGGCGCGCGAGGCGGCACGTGTAAACGGCGCTCGCAAACTTCTTTCTCGAAAGGAGGGCGCGAGATGAGCGCCGTACTCAAATCCAAGACTTCAGCGAAGAACGACTTCGTCGTCGCCGACCTTGCGCTCGCCGATTGGGGCCGCAAGGAAATCAGGATCGCCGAGACCGAGATGCCGGGCTTGATGGCGATCCGCGAGGAGTTCGCCGCCCGCCAGCCGCTGCGCGGCGCGCGCATCACCGGCTCGCTGCACATGACGATCCAGACCGCGGTGCTGATCGAGACGCTGCAGGCGCTGGGGGCGCAGGTGCGCTGGGCGAGCTGCAACATCTTCTCCACGCAGGACCATGCCGCGGCGGCGATCGCGGCCAAGGGCACGCCCGTGTTCGCCGTCAAGGGCGAGTCGCTCGCCGACTACTGGGACTACACGCACCGCATCTTCGAGTGGCCCGACGGCGGCTACAGCAACATGATCCTCGACGACGGCGGCGATGCCACGCTGCTGCTGCACCTGGGCAGCCGGGCCGAGAAGGACCCCTCGGTCGTCGCCCACCCGAGCAGCGAAGAAGAGACCCACCTGTTCGCCTCGATCAAGGCGAAGCTCGCGCAGGACCCGGCCTGGTACTCGACGCGGCTCGCGCACATCAAGGGCGTCACCGAGGAAACGACGACCGGCGTGAAGCGCCTGTACCAGATGGCCAAGGAAGGCAGGCTCGCGTTCCCGGCGATCAACGTCAACGACTCGGTCACCAAGAGCAAGTTCGACAACCTGTACGGCTGCCGCGAGTCGCTGGTCGACGGCATCAAACGCGCCACCGACGTGATGATCGCCGGCAAGGTCGCGGTGGTGTGCGGCTACGGCGATGTCGGCAAAGGCTCGGCGCAGGCGTTGCGCGCGCTGTCGGCGCAGGTCTGGGTGACCGAGATCGATCCGATCTGCGCGCTGCAGGCGTCGATGGAAGGCTACCGCGTCGTCACGATGGACTACGCCGCCGACAAGGCCGACATCTTCGTCACCGCGACCGGCAACTTCCATGTGATCACGCACGAGCACATGAAGCGCATGAAGGACCAGGCGATCGTCTGCAACATCGGCCACTTCGACAACGAGATCGACGTCGCTTCGCTTGCGCAGTACCAGTGGGAGGAGATCAAGCCGCAGGTCGATCACGTGATCTTTCCCGACGGCAAGCGCATCATCCTGCTCGCCAAGGGCCGGCTCGTGAATCTCGGCTGCGCGACCGGGCACCCGAGCTACGTGATGTCGAGCTCGTTCGCCAACCAGGTCATCGCACAGATCGAGCTGTTCACCAACAGCGCCAAGTATCCGATCGGCGTCTATACACTGCCCAAGCACCTCGACGAGAAGGTCGCGCGCTTGCAGTTGAAGAAGCTCGGCGCGCAGCTCACCGAACTCACCGACGAGCAGGCGCGCTACATCGGCGTCAGTAAGGACGGACCGTACAAGCCCGACCACTATCGGTACTGAGGCGTCGGGCGTCGGCGCCCGCGCGCATCCAGCGCGGCGCTTTCGCCCGACCGAGACAACACATGCGAATCCTGGTGATGGGTGCCGGCGGTGTCGGCGGGTACTTCGGTGCGCTGTATGCGCGCGCCGGGCACGAGGTGACGTTCGTCGCGCGCGGCGCGCATCTGGCGGCACTGCGCACGGCCGGACTGACGATCGAAAGCGGCGTGACTCCGCTGCACCTGCCTTCCGTACGCGCGACCGACGATCCGACCGCCGCCGGTGCAGTCGATGTCGTGATGTTCTGCACCAAGCTGTGGGACGTCGAGGCGGCGGGCCGCCAGGTCGCGCCGGTCGTCGCCCCGCGCGGCATCGTGATTGCGTTCCAGAACGGCGTCGAAAGTCACGCGATCCTGCAGCGACTGATCGGCGTCGATCGCGTGGCCGGCGGCGTGGCGCAGATCGCGGCCACGATCAAGGCGCCGGGCGTGATCGCGCACACCGGCACGATGGCGCGGCTGCAGGTCGGCGCGTTCACGCCGGCGCTGGCCAAGCCGGTGCGAGCGTTCGCCGCGGCAGGCCAGGCGGCCGGCGTCAATATCGAAGCGGTCGAAGACATCGAAAGGGCGCTGTGGCAGAAGTTCGCGATGCTCGCCGCGCTGTCGGGCACCACGTGCCTCGCGCGCCAGCCGGTCGGCGTGGTGCGGTCCGACCCCGACCTGCGCGCGGCGTTCGCCGCCGCGGTGCGCGAAGCCGGCACGGTGGCGCACGCCAAAGGCATCGTGCTCGGCGCCGACTTCGTCGAGCGCCAGCTCGGCTTTCTCGACGGGCTTCCGGCGGAAATGCGCTCGTCGATGCTCAACGACCTCGTCGCCGGCAACCGGCTGGAGGCGCCGTGGCTGTCGGGCGCGGTCGCGCGCATGGCGCAGGAACTGAACCTCGCCGCGCCGGTCAGCAGCACGATCTACGCGGCGATGAAACCGTACGTGAACGGCGCGACGGCGCGATGAAGGAATTCCGATGCGCATCCTCCTCGTCTGGATCCTGAACGCCGTTGCGCTCTGGCTCGTCACGCTGATCCTGCCCGGTGTCCAGATCCAGGATCCGGTGCACGCATTCATCGCCGCGGTCGTACTCGGACTCGTCAACGCGCTGATCAAGCCGGTGCTGGTGATCCTCACGCTGCCGGTGACGATCGTCACGCTCGGGCTGTTCCTGTTCGTGCTGAACGGACTGCTCTTCTGGGGCGTGGCCGCCCTGCTGCCGGGGTTCCACGTCGCCGGCTTCTGGTGGGGTGTGGCCGGCGCGATCCTGTTCAGCCTGTTCTCGTGGGCGTTTTCGGCGCTGCTGCCCAAGCGCACGAACGGCGCCTGACGATCCGCCCCCGGAACCTGCGGCGATGACCGAGCGCGCATTCAGCTTCGAGTTCTTTCCGCCAAAGACGCACGAAGGCGCCGACAAGCTGCGCGCCGTGCGCGCGCGGCTCGCCGCGGTCGATCCGGCGTTTTTCTCGGTCACCTTCGGTGCCGGCGGCTCGACCCGCGAAGGCACCTTGTCCACCGTGCTGGAGATCCACGCCGAAGGCCGCCCGGTCGCGCCGCACATCTCGTGCATCGGCGCGACGCGCGCTTCGGTGCGCGATCTGCTGCGTACGTATCGCGAGGTCGGCATCCGGCGCGTCGTCGCGTTGCGCGGCGACCTGCCTTCGGGCGCGGCGGGCGGCGCGGGTGACTTCAGCTACGCGAACGAGCTGGTCGAGTTCATCCGCGCCGAAACCGGCGACTGGTTTCACATCGAAGTCGCCGCGTATCCCGAATACCACCCGCAGGCGCGCTCGCCGGCCGACGATCTCGCCAACTTCGTGCGCAAGGTGCGCGCCGGCGCCGACTCGGCGATCACGCAGTACTTCTACAACGCCGATGCGTACTTCCGCTTCGTCGACGACGTCGCCACGCTCGGCTGCACCGTGCCGATCGTGCCGGGCATCATGCCGATCACCAACTATGCGCAGCTCGCCCGCTTCTCGGATGCGTGCGGCGCGGAGATCCCGCGCTGGATCCGCAAGCGGATCGAGAGCTTCGGCGACGATCGCGAATCGATCCGCGCCTTCGGTCTGGACGTCGTCGCAGGCTTGTGCGAGCGGCTTCTCGCGGCCGACGCCCCCGGTCTGCACTTCTACACGATGAACCAGGCGGAGCCCACACTCGCGATCTGGCAGCGGCTCGGCCTGTCCGGCAGCTGAGAGCCCGCTGCCGGGTTCAGAGCAGGCACGACGGCGCGCCGGCGCGCGCGTTTGCGCCCGGGTTCGCGGCCGGCGTCGAATCGGCGAAGGGTCGTGAGACGGCATGCGCCGCGACGGCGCCGATGTCGACCACCGCGGCGCCGAGCACCACCGTCGCGACGAGCCCGAGCAGCGACATCCACAACGAGTCGAGTTTCCACGTTTCCACGGCGATCTCCTGCTTTCGGTCGGTCACTCGTCCGGTAGTCCGCCGGGCCGGGATCAGTCGACCTGCGTCCCGGCCAACTGCAGCCGTGTGCGCCACCACCGCACGCGCCGTGCGACCGCAAAGGCGGCGTCGGTCAGTCGGTGCCACGGCGCGCGCGGCGCGCGGTCGACGATCTCGACGCGCGCGGGCGCGAGGCTTTCGAGCAGCGCCGCGCCGCGCGCGCGCAGCGCGACTTCGTCGCCGCTTCCGGCGATCGAGTCGTGCGGCACCCCTTCCTCGGTCAGCCACACGCTGCCGTACAGCACGCGCACGCGTGCGCCGGGATGCGATTCGAACATCAGCATCTGTTCGTACCCCAGGTCGATCGTCCGCAAGGTGGTCGGTTCCCAGCGCATCGGTCTCTCCCATTCGTTCCGCGCATGAATGTGTCGGCTGCTTCGAATTCAATGCCCTTTGCCGATGAACGACAAACGAAAAGATCGCAGTTGATGAATGCGCGATCCGCATGTATGGTCGCGGCGGGTGTTCGATCCCGACCTGACCGCGCCGCCATGCCGACCAAGCCTCCCAGCGCGCGCCGCGCCGCGCGACCGATCGCGCTGGCCGCGCTGCGCGGCTTCGAGAGCGCAGCGCGGCACCTGTCGTTCACGGTGGCGGCGAGCGAGCTGAACCTGACGCAGTCGTCGATCAGCCGCCAGATCGCGTCGCTCGAAAGGCAGGTCGGCAAACCGCTGTTCGTGCGGCGCACGCGCGCGCTCGAGCTGACGCCCGCGGGCGAGCGGCTGCACGCGGCCGTGCGCCAAGGCCTCGCTGCGATCGATCGCTGCGTCGACGAGATTCGCGGTGCGAGCGGCCCGCCGCGCGTGACGGTCGCCACGTATGCGTCCTTCGCGTCGCTGTGGCTCGTGCCTCGGCTGGCGGCGTTCCAGAGGGCGCATCCGGAAATCGAGATCCGCATCGATGCGGCCGACCGGCGGGTCGACCTCGAAGCGGAGGAGATCGACCTCGCGATCCGCTGGCTGCGGCCCGGCACGAGCGTCGATCCGAGCGCGCTGCTGCTCGGCGAAGAAGAGGTCGCACCGGCGCTGAGCCCGCGGCTCGTCGAGTCCTCAGGCGTCGTGCTAAACGCACCCGCGGACCTGATGCGGCTGCCGCTGCTCGAAATGGACGACAGCGTGCCCAGCTCGCCTTACAGCAGTTGGACGCGTTGGGCCGAGTTCGCGCAGGCCGGCCCGGTGCGGCCGCGCGCCGGCCGGCTGTACTTCACCTATGTCGACCAGGCCGTACAGGCTGCCGTGCGCGGCCAGGGCGTGGCGATCGTCCGCACGCCGTTTCTCGACGATCTCGTGGCCGGCGGCGATCTCGTGCTGCCGTTTCCGAAGCTGCGCATGCGCTCCGGGTACCGCTACTTCCTGCTCGCCAACCCGCGCCGCGCGCATCTGCCGCACGTCGAGACCTTCCGCGCGTGGATCGTCGACGAGTTCAAGCGCGGGCCGCACCGCCTCACGTGAGCGGGTCGCGCAATCCGGGCTCGCCCGGATGGCTCACGGGGGACGCGGGAGTTGCGCGGATGCCGGGGCGAGCCAGGTTGCACGAGACGGCCGAAGTCGCGTGCCAAGGGGCACGCGCGAGGAGTTGAGCGCAAGATGGCCGGCCCGGCGCCGCGCAAACCCGCGTAGCCCCGGCGCTACAAAGTGGATCGAGCGCTTGCATGCCAAACGTGCCGATTCACCGAGGCAGAACGCATGCAGACGGGGACGGCCTCGTGAAACATCCGGGCTAGAGCACTTCCGATTCGGTGATCGCCAGGTCGAGCCGCACGTCGTGCGGCCGCGGATCGATCGACGCGATACGGCCGCAGTCGAAGCTCACGCCGACCAGCACCGGACGCACCGCGAACGCCGCCGCGGTACGGTCGTAGAACCCGCCACCGTAGCCGAGCCGGTAACGCCGGTCGTCGATCCCGACGCACGGAATCAGCAGAAGCTGCGGCGCGACGCGCTCGATCGTCGCGGGTACGGGAATGCCATAGGCGCCCGGCTGCATCGGCGTGCGCGGCGTCCAGGCCGCGAACTCGAGCACCTCGCCCGCGACGACGGGCAGCGCGGCGACCCGTCCGGCGTCCTGCGCCAGCCACTCGCGGATCACGGCGGTCAGATCGGGTTCGCCGCGCACCGGCCAGTAGAACCCGAGGCGTGTGACCGGCATCGTGCGCAGCCAACGGCCGACACGCGCGGCCAGCGCGCGCTCGCGCACGTCCCGGTCGGCCAGCGCCGCGCGCGCAGCGAGTAAACGCGCGCGCAGTTCGGCGCGTTCGGAATCGGGCGGCGTCGTCGCTTGATTCGTTCCCATGGCATCGCTACGGCCGGGCGCCAGAATACGGGGATTGCGAAACGAAGGCCCGTGAATATTCGGCGATCGCCGCGCAAGCCGCGCGCGCAGAATCTTGTCCGATCCGTCCTTGCGTGCGGGGCTTGCCGCACCTTCCGGCGTACTGCTAGTCTGGCTCCGATGTCGTTGCGCTTCGCCGTCTCCTGCATCGCCGCGCTGGCGATCGCCGCACTGCCGGCCGCCGCGAACCGGACCACGCTGTCGGCCGACGACGCGTTTCTCGCCGCGCGCGAGGCCGCGCGGGTCGGCGACGAAGAGCGGCTCGCGGCGCTGGCGGCCGTGCTCGAAGACCATCCGCTCGCCTCGTACGTCGAGTTCTGGCGCCTGCAGGCGCGGCTGCGCAGCGATGCGCCGGAGCACGTCGACGCGGCCGTCGCGCGGTTCCTCGAACGCCACGCCGGCACCTACATCGCGGACCGCATGCGGCTCGAGTGGCTGCTCGCGCTCGGCGCTCGCGGCGACCTGGCGACCTTCTCGCGCGAACTGCCGCAACTCGTGTGGAACGACGACGGCCAGCTTCGCTGCTATGCGATGCTGGCGCGCTACACGCGCAACGAGGGCCGCCGCATCGGCGAGCTGGCGCGCGAAGCGCGCCGTCTGCTCGCCGCGAGCCGCGAGTCGGGCGGTGACGGCTGCATGGCGCTGACCGAAGCGCTGCTCGCGTCCGGACACGTCTCGCCGTGGGAGCGCTTGCGCGCACTGGTCGAGCAAAACCAGATCGCGACCGCCAAGCGGCTCGCCGCGTCGATCCCGAAGATCGACGCGGCGCAGTTGGCGCAGGCCATCGACCGTCCGGCCGCCTGGCTCGCCGCGCACGGGCGCCGGCTGACGGAGGCGCAACGCGAGCTTGCGATCATCGCGATCGTCCGGCTCGCGCGCGACGAGCCGGCGCTGGCGGCGCGCCATGCGGACGCGCTCAACATGGACTTGTCGCCGGAGCAGCGCGGCATCGTGTGGGGACGCATCGGCCACATGGGCGCGCTGAAGCTCGCGCCCGAGGCGGCCGAGTGGTACCGCCGCGGCGGCGAACAGGTCGGCACCGGCGACGATGCCGCGCGCGCCGACGAGGTGCTCGAGTGGCAGGTGCGCGCCGCGCTGCGCGCCCCGGGCGGGCCCGACTGGGGCATGGTGCGCAGCGCGATCGAGCGCATGCCGGCCGAGTTGAGGCGCGAGACCGCGTGGACGTATTGGTACGGGCGCGCGCTGGCGGCCGCGGGCCGCGACGGCGACGCGCAGGCGCACTACAGGTCGATCGCGCATCGCTTCGACTTCTACGGCAAGCTCGCCGCCGAAGAACTCGGCTTGCCGATCGCGCTGCCGCCGCGCGCGACGCCGCCGACGGAGCAGCAGGTCGCGGGCTTTGCGGTCAACGCGGGCTTCGACCGGGCGCTGAAGTTCTACGAGCTGGGGCTGCGCGTCGAGGGCAACCGCGAGTGGTCGTGGCAGCTGCGCGGCTTCGACGATCGCAAGCTGCTCGCCGCCGCCGAATACGCGCGCAGCCGCGGCGTGTACGACCGCATGATCGCGACCTCCGAACGAACGCGCCAGGAGCACGACTTCGCGCAGCGTTTTCCGGCGCCGCACCGCGAGACGCTGGCGCACTACGCGCAGACGGCGGGGCTCGACGAGACCTGGGTCTACGGGCTGATCCGGCAGGAGTCGCGATTCATCCAGGACGCGCGCTCGTCGGCCGGCGCGCAAGGACTGATGCAGATCATGCCGGCGACGGCTCGCTACGTCGCACGCCGCCTCGGCCTGGCCGACCATCGCGCCGCGCGGCTCACCGATCTGGACGTCAACCTGCAGCTCGGCACCCGCTATCTACGGATGGTGTTCGACGACCTCGACGGCCATCCCGCGCTGGCGTCGGCCGCGTACAACGCCGGGCCGAGCCGCGCACGCGCCTGGCGCGCCGCGTTGGCGCGGCCGGTCGAAGGCGCGATCTTCGTCGAAACGATTCCGTTCAACGAAACGCGCGACTACGTCAAGCGCGTGATGTCGAACACCGTCTACTACGCGGCGCTGTTCGACAACCGGGCGCAGTCGCTGAAAGAGCGGCTCGGCGTGGTTGCGCCGAGGCCCGCCGGAACGACCGCACTGCCCTGACGCGATCGGCGCGGCGCGGGCGCCGGCCGCATGCGCGCGTCGCGGCAAGCGCGCGGCCGCAGCCTAGAATGCGGCCAGTTCCGCAATCCACGATCCGAGCATGCGCCACGTCAACGTCGTCGTCACCGGAGCGTCGGGCTTCGTCGGCCGGCACCTCGTCAACAGACTTGTCGCGCGCGGCTGCCGCGTGCTGGCGCCGACGCGGCGGCGCGAGCGCGCCAAACACCTGATCCTGCTGCCCACCTGCGATGTCGTCGAAGCCGACGTGCACGACGACGCCACACTCGAGCGCCTGATCCGCGGCCAGGACGCAGTGATCAACCTGGTCGGCATCCTGCACGGCACGCAGCGGCAGTTCACGCAGGCGCACGTCGAGCTGCCGCGCCGGATCGTGGCGACCTGCGAGAAGGTCGGCGTACGCCGGTATCTGCACATGAGCGCACTGGGCGCCGATCCGAACGGCCCGTCGATGTACCAGCGCAGCAAGGGCGAGGGCGAGGCCGTCGTGCGCGCCAGCCCGCTCGACTGGACGATCTTCCGGCCCTCGGTGATTTTCGGCGCCGAGGACAACTTCCTGAACCTGTTCGCGCGGCTCGCGCGTTGGCTTCCGGTGCTGCCGATCGGCGGCGCCGACGTTCGCTTCCAGCCGGTGTGGGTCGGCGACGTCGCCGCCGCGTTCGCCAACAGCCTCGACAACCCGGCGACGTATCGCAAGACGTACGAGCTGGCGGGACCGAAGATCTACACCTTGCGCGAACTGGTGAGCTACGCGGCAGCGGCGTGCGGCCACCGCCGGCCCGTGATCGCGCTGCCCGATGCGATCGCGCGGCTGCAGGCCTGGCTGATGGAGCACGCGCCGGGCCAGCCGCTGCTTTCGCGCGACAACCTCGACTCGATGAAGCGCGACAACATCGCCTCGCAGCAGCCGTACCGGCCTGCGCCCGAGCTCGGCATCAACCCGACGCCGCTCGAGGCGGAGGCTTCGATCTATCTCGCCGGGATGCATCCGCGCACGCGCTACGGCGGCTTCCGCGCGCGCGCACGGAGGTAGATCGTCGCCATGGCGCTGACCCTGATCGTCGGCAACAAGAACTACTCGTCCTGGTCGCTGCGCGCGTGGCTCGCGATGAAGGTCGCCGGCATCGCGTTCGACGAGATCCGCATCGCGCTCGACCAGCCGGACACGAAGGCGAACATCCTGAAGCACTCGCCGAGCGGACGCGTGCCGTGCCTGATCGACGGCGAGCTGACCGTGTGGGATTCGCTGGCGATCTGCGAGTACGTCAACGAGACGCAGGCGCGCGGCCGCATGTGGCCTGCGCGCGTCGCCAGCCGCGCGCAGGCGCGTTCGGTCACCGCCGAGATGCACTCGGGCTTCGCGGCGATGCGCGCGCACCTGTCGATGGACATCCGCTCGCGCCATCCGGAAAGAGGCGCGGCCGCGATGCAGCGGCCCGAGGTCGCCGCCGACGTGCGGCGCGTGCAGGACATCTGGCTCGAGTGCCTCGCGCGTTCGGGCGGGCCTTTCCTGTTCGGCGGGTTTTCGATCGCGGATGCCTTCTTCGCGCCGGTGGTCACGCGCTTTGCGACCTACGGCGTGACGCTGCCGCCCACGCTCGGCAACTACAGCGACCGCGTACTCGAGCTGGCGCCGATGCAGGAATGGATCGCCGCCGCGCACGCCGAGCCCGAAGTCATCGAGTCTTGATGAAGGTCTACGCGGTCGGTGGCTGGGTGCGCGATCGGCTGCTCGGCCGTACCGACGGTGAGCGCGACCGCGACTGGGTCGTCGTCGGCGCCACGCCCGAAGAGATGATCGCTGCGGGCTTCAAGCCGGTCGGCAAGGACTTCCCGGTCTTCCTGCATCCGCAAACGCACGAGGAGTACGCGCTGGCGCGCACCGAGCGCAAGACCGCGCCCGGGTACAAAGGCTTCGTCTTCCACGCCGCTCCGGACGTGACGCTCGAGCAGGATCTGGCGCGGCGCGACCTGACGATCAATGCGATCGCGATGGACGAAAGCGGCGCGCTGATCGACCCGTTCGGCGGCCGACGCGACCTCGAAGCCAAGGTGCTGCGCCATGTCGGCCCGTCGTTCGTCGAAGACCCCGTGCGGATCCTGCGGGTGGCGCGTTTCGCCGCGCGCTTTCACGACTTCACGATTGCGCCGGAGACGCGCGCGCTGATGCGCTCGATGGTCGACGGCGGCGAAGCCGACGCGCTGGTGCCCGAACGCGTCTGGCAGGAGCTGGCACGCGGGCTGATGGAGGCCCGGCCCGCGCGGATGATCGAAGCGCTGCAGGACTGCGGGCTGCTCGCGCGGCTCTATCCCGAACTCGCGGATCTCGCGACCGTCGCCCCCGCGCTCGACCGCGCGGCCGATCGCGGACTTGCCCTGCCTGCGCGCTTTGCCATCCTCGCCGCCGCGTGCCGCACCCCTGCGAAGCTCGCCGAGCTGCTCGCCAAGCTGCCGGTCGACGGCGAATCCGCGAGCCTCGCCCGACTGCTCGTCGAGCTGCGGGCGGCGCTGCCGCAGGCGCGCGACGCCGACGCGCAGCTCGCGGTGCTCGAGCGCGCCGACGCGCTGCGCCGGCCGGAGCGCTTCGAGCTGCTGCTGCAGGCGGCGGAAACGCTGGATCAGGTTCGGCTCGACGCGCTGCGGCGCGCGCTGCGCGCCGCAGCCGGGGTCGACGCCGGCGCGATCGCCGCCCGGCACGCGCCCGACCCTGCAGCGATCGCCGCGGCGGTCCGCCGCGCGCGACTCGACGCGATCGCCGCCGCGATCGAGTGAACCGCGCGCGGCGCGCAAAGACCTCGAGTCGGCGCGCGCCGCGGATCACGCCGCCGGCGCCGCCAGCGCGCGCGCTTCGCGGACGAGCCCGGGCCAGAGGTCGAACAGGCGCAGGCCGATCGCTTCGCCCAGCCGGCGATAGCTCTCCCACTGCCCTTCGTCGAAGAACTGATCGCCGGTGGACTGCTGCGGAAAGGCCGGCTGCCGGCGCGCGTAGAGCTTGACGTCGACCGGCGCGAAGTCGGGCACCGTGGGCTTGACGACGACGAGCAGCGCTGCGCGCGCGAGCGCGTCCGCACCGGCCGCATAGCGCACGCGGGCGACGAGCGCGCAGCGGTCGCCGCGCCGCGCCGGGTCGCGAAACTGCTCGATCGTGCCGAACCAGTGCGCGGCCTGCGCGTGGCCGAGCCGCTCGACGAAGGTCGCCAGCTGCGCTTCGTCGAAGAACTCGATCTCGGCGCCGAAGTCGATGCGCGCGCGCCGCACGAGGTTCTGCAGATCGCTGAAGCCGTAGCCGGGATCGGCGCCGTTGTCGGCGCAGACGATCAGCGCAGCCCGCCGGCGCAACAGTTCGTAGACGGCGGTGTTCTCGAAGTGGCCGCCGTCGGACAGGTTCCAGCGCAGCCCGCGCCGGCCGTAGAAGCCGCCGGTCAGCTCCTGCCACACCAGATCGAAGGTCTTGAGCAGGCTTTCGCGCTGCTGCGTGCACATCCTCGCCGCCGGCAGCCACCAGTACGCGAGCCGCGTGTTGACGAGCCACGCGAGCATCGAAAAACCTTTCGACGACATGCGGCCGAGCCCCGTCGAAACGGCCGCGCCCGAGATCGCCGCCCACGCGCCGAGCGCGAGCCGCTCGCAGCGCGTCTGGCGGTCGTGGTCCTCGCGCGCATCGGCGCCCGCCGTGTCCGCGGGTGCGGGCAGGTCCGCGAACTGCAGCCGCGAACCGATCTCGTGCGCCGGCTGCGCCCACCGATGGAGGCGATCGTCGACGTTGATGCCCACCGGCCCGACCGCGAGCGCCACGCCCTTTCGATCCGCGCGCACCAGGTTCGACGTCTGCGACAGCGTCTCGTTGACGGTCGCGCACACCAGGTGCAGCGGGCCGGCCGAACTTCCCGCGTAGTAGCTGCGCAGCGCGACCTCGTCGTCGGGGTGCGATTCGGAGACGAACAGTGCGCGCGTGTCCGACGGGTTCGCGAGCGGCGTGTGCAACGCTTCGTGAAACCGCGCGAGCCGCCTGAAGTTGGCCGCGCCGAGAAACGTTCGCACCAGCCGCGCGCAGTAGAAGCGATGGAACGTCGAGTTGTTGAGAAACCCCAGGCTCTCGCGGACCAGCGCTGCGAGCAGCGCCCAGGCGAGCGCCACCCCGATCAGCAGCGCGAAGTGCCCGCTGGCAAGCCGCGCCTGCGGCTTGACGCGCAGCCCGGCGAGCGACGGGCTCCAGACGATCCACTGGATGAAGGCCACCAGCAGCGCCGCGATCGCAGCCAGCGCGGCCAGCGCCACGACGAGCGCGACGAGCGCGTGCAGACGCGCGAGCCGCCTCTTCCACGCCGTCGCGTCCGCGCCGACGGCCTCGCCCAGCCTGCGCGCCAGCGCAGCCGCGACCGCGATCACGCCGCCGCTGGAGGCGAGCGCCGCGAGCTCGCCCGGGCGATTGCGCAGCCACGCGACGAACAGCGTCTGGCCGAAAGAGTCGACCAAGCCGGCTGCCGCGACGGCCGCGAGCAGCGCCAGCGCCGCGGCGAGCGCCTGCGTGAGTTTCAGCCGCGCGCGCGCCACCGCCGATGTGTGGGTCCAGTCCTCGCCCGGCGCAAGCAGCCGCGCAAGCCAGAAGCGCTGCACGAGCAGCGTCGCCATCGCCAGGTAGGCGCCGTACGCGAGCAGGAAGACGACCGGGTTGTCCCAGCGGTCGAAGCGCGCGAGCAGGACGCCGAAGACGACGCTCGCCACGAGCAGCCAGTACGGGCCGAGCTTGATGGCGCGCTCCTCGGCCGACAGTCTTTCCGCGCTTTCCTGCCGGAACACGAGCCAGTACGCGAGCACCAGCGGACCGCAGATCGCGAGGGCGGCGAGCGGAACGAGCCACAGGATCGGGCTCCACCACCACGCGAGTGAGTCGCCGATCACCGCGAGATCCCAGTCGAGCCCGTCGAGCCGGGGGGCGACGCCGCCGCCGATGGCCTGCCCCGCGACGTGCAGCCCGATGCGGACGACGTACACCGCGAGCACGGCGCCGGTCAGCGCGAGCGCCAGCACGTAGTGCACGCCGATCAGCGAGCGCAGATAGAACGCGGCCATGAACAGCAGGTCGCGCGCGCCGGCGGGCGTCAGATAGCGGCCGTTCTCGCGCAGCCAGCGCAGCGGGTGGAAGATCGTCCTCTCCTCGCCGGGCGCGCCGACACGGACGGTCGCGGCGGTCGCGTGCGGCGGGTCCGTGAGCAGCCGCTCGGCGCGCTCGGCGGCGGCGAGCGCCGGCTCGGGCGTGGTCTGCGGCGCTGCGCGCGGAAGCGGATCGGGGACGGCGAGATCGGCCGTGCGCGGAAGAAACAGACTCCCGAGGAAAGCGCCCGTGTAGCCGCCGCCGGAAACCGTCGACAGATAGTCGATCTGCGGGAAGAGCTTCTTCGCCGCGAGCGCCTGCGCGAGCCCGAGCGAGAAAGTCGCGCTGCGGATGCCGCCGCCCGAGAACGCGAGCCCCACCGGGTGCTCGGGCGGCAACGCGTCGGCGCCAGGCTGGCGGTGTTCCCACAGCGCGCGTCGCGCGCGGATGCGCTCGTGTTCCAGCTTCGGATCGAACGCGTCTTGTTCGTCGTTCATGTTCTCCCCCGCCAGCCCGGCGGCCTCGCCGCGCAGGCGATCATGCCGCGCGGCGCCGCGCGCGCCATCCCGCCGATTCGCGAGCGTTCAGATGAACTTGCCGATCAGAAAGACGAGCAGCGTCAGCAGCAGCGTGCTGGCGAACGGCAGCAGATACTCGCGCTTGCCGATGCGAAAGCGGAAATCTCCCGGCAGCCGCCCGATGCCGAGTCGCTGCAGCCACGGCTGCAGCGCGGTCAGAACGACGAGGCCGAGAAAGAGCGCGACGATGAAGCGCATCGGGTCGGAAGTCGGCAAGTCGGCTCGACGCGATCCGCCGCTACAGCGTGTGCACGCGGTCGCCGCGCGCAAAGCCGAGCAGCGGCGCGTCGATGCCGCGACCGACGGCGAGCACCTTGAAGAGCTCGCCCATCTCCGCCTCCGAGAGCAGCCGGTGGGCCTCGCTCGCTCGCACGGGCGTGTGGCCGGCGCGCAGGCAGTCGAGCACACCGCAGTTGAGCAGGAAGTGCGCCTGCGACGTGTAACCGAGCACATCGAGCCCGGCTTCGTGCGCCGCGTCGGCGATCGAGGTGAAATCCACGTGCGCGGTCAGGTCGTTGAGCCCCGGCAGCCAGAAGGGATCGGCGTGCGCATGGTGCCGATAGTGGCACATGATCGTCCCCATCAGCCGCTGCGGGTGGTAGTACTCGCGGCGCGGGAAGCCATAGTCGATCGCCAGCAGCACGCCGCGCGCGAGCTGGCGAGCGATCGTCCGCATCCACGCGTGCGCGACGAACCCGATCTCCGAGGCGTAGCCGTCGGGCAGTTCGCCCGCTTCGCGCTCGATCGCCGCGACCGCGCCGGCGAGTTGCGCATCGGCGGGCCGATCCTCGAAAGCGAAGCGACCCTCGCGCACCGCCACACCGCGCTCGAAGGCCGCGCCGCCGCGCTTGATGAAGAGTCTGACCGGCATCACGTCGAGCACCTCGTTGGCGACGATCACGCCCTCGAAGTCCGTTGGCGGCGCGTCGAGCCACTCGACCGGCCGGCCGGCCAGCAGCCGCGCCTGCCGCTCGCGCAGATCGGGCGAGACTTCGACGATCGCATAGCGCTCGACCGGGACAGCGCGCGCGTCGAGCGCCCCCAGCAGATCGCGCGCCAGCGCGCCCGAACCCGCGCCGAACTCGACGATCCGCGGCGCGCAGCACTCGAGCACTTGCGCGACCTGGGCGGCGAGCGCCTGCGCGAACAGCGGACCGATCTCGGGCGCGGTGACGAAGTCGCCACCCGACGGCGCATCGCCGAACTTGCGCGCGCCCGCCGCGTAGTAGCCGAGGCCCGGGGCGTACAGCACCGCCTCCATGTAGTGGTCGAACGGGATCCAGCCGCCCGCCGCTTCGATCCGCGCGCGGATCGCGGCGACGAGCCGCTCGCTCGCGGCGAGCGCCTCGGGCGAAGGCTGCGGCAGGCGCGGCGATTTCATGCCGGCCATGTTACCGGCGCTACGCGATAATCCGCGCTGCCCCGACCCCGACCATGCGAACGACGACGACACCGGCAGCGCGCGCTGCGCGCAGCGACTCATGACACGGCGCCGCGTTTCGCGCGCGCGCGCGGTGCTCGTCACCGGCGGCGCGCGCCGTATCGGCCGCGCGATCGCGCTCGAATTCGCGCGGCGCGGCTGGGACGTCGCGGTCCACTACGGCACTTCGCGCAGGGACGCGCTGGCGACCGTTCGCGAGATCGAGTCGCTCGGCCGTCGGGCGGTGGCGCTCGGCCGCGATCTCGCGGCCGAGCGCGGCGTCAGAAAGCTCGTGCCCGACGCGATCGCCGCGCTCGGCCGGCTCGACTGCGTCGTCAACAACGCGTCGCTGTTCGAGTACGACGACGCCGCGAGCTTCGGCTACGCGAAGCTCGAGCGGCACCAGCGGGTGAACGCCGGCGCGCCGATCCTGCTCGCGAACGCGCTCGCGCAGCACCTCGTCGACGGCGCGACCGGCTGTGTGGTCAATCTGCTCGATCAGAAGCTCTTCAACCCGAATCCGGACTTCCTGTCGTACACGCTCTCCAAGAGCGCACTGCACGCGGCGACCACGTTGCTCGCGCAGGCGCTCGCGCCGCGCGTGCGCGTCGTCGGCGTGGCGCCCGGGATCACGCTGCGGTCGAGCGACCAGTCGGAAGCCGGGTTCGAGCGCGCGCACCGGGCGACCGTACTCGGCCGCTCGAGCACACCCGAGGACGTCGCCGACGCGGTGCTGTTCGCCGCCGAGAATCCCGCGATTACCGGCACGACCCTGCTGGTCGACGGCGGCCAGCACCTGACCGCGTCGCCGCGTGACGTGATGTTCCTGACCGAACCCGAACGCGGCCGCGCCGCCTGAGATTGAATCGATGAGCACCTGGTTACTGGACCCGCGGCTGGCGCACTGCCGGCGCATCTTCCTGCGCGAGGTCGTGCTCGACGCGAACATCGGCATTCACGCGTTCGAGAAGGCGGGCTCGCAGCGTCTCGTGATCAACGTCGACCTGTTCGTTCCGTACGCGGTGTCCACGCCGAAGCACGACAAGATCCACGAGGTCGTCGACTACGACTTCGTCCGCACCGCCGTACGCCGCCGCATCGCGGAAGGGCACATCAATCTGCAGGAAACGCTGGTCGACGACATCGCCCGCGCGCTGCTCGCGCACCCCGGCGTGGCGGCCGTGCGCGTCGCGAGCGAAAAGCCCGACGTGTACGAGGACGTGGAGGCGGTCGGCGTCGAGGTCTTTCACTTCAAGGAGTGAACTCACCACGGAGTCACCGGGACCCGCGAGAAGGGACAGCGCATCTCGGTGTTCTCCGTGTCTTCGCGGTGAATCGGCAGAGCAGCCATGAATGACATGACCGGACTTCAGGCACCGTCCGCCCGCGCAGCGCAGAGGGCCGCGCGCGAGGCGAACAAGCTGGAAAAGCGCCTGCTGCGGCTCGCGGGTCAGGCGATCGCCGACTTCAACATGATCGAAGCGGGCGACCGCGTGATGGTGTGCATGTCCGGCGGCAAGGACAGCTACGGGCTGCTCGACGTGCTGCTCAAGCTGCGCGAACGCGCGCCGGTCGACTTCGAGCTGGTCGCGGTCAACCTCGACCAGAAGCAACCGGGCTTCCCGGCGCACGTGCTGCCCGAGTACCTGAAGCAACGCGGCGTGCCGTTTCACATCGAGACGCAGGACACGTACTCCATCGTCGCGCGCGTGATCGAACCGGGCAAGACGATGTGCTCGCTGTGTTCGCGGCTGCGGCGCGGCATCCTGTACCGCGTGGCGAGCGAACTGCGTGCGACCAAGATCGCGCTCGGGCATCACCGCGACGACATCCTCGGCACGTTCTTCCTGAATCTGTTCTACGGCGGCAAGCTCAAGGCGATGCCGCCGAAGCTCGTCTCCGACGACGGAAAGCACGTCGTGATCCGCCCGCTCGCGTACGTGAAGGAAGACGACCTCGCGGCGTACGCGTTGCTCAGGCGCTTCCCGATCATCCCGTGCAACCTGTGCGGGTCGCAGGCGAACCTCAAGCGCCAGGAGGTCAAGCGCATGCTCGCCGAGTGGGACAGGCGCTTCCCCGGGCGTGTCGAGAACGCCTTCAATGCGCTCGCGCGCGTGGTGCCGTCGCACCTGATGGACGCGCAGCTGTTCGACTTCCGCGGCCTTGCGGCGACCGGCGTAGCGGACCCCGACGGCGACCTCGCGTTCGACGAAGACCCCTGTGCGAGCGCCGCGGAGCCGGCCGCGAGCGTGATCCGGCTCGCGCAGGCCGACGGCGCGTAGCCGGCGATCAGCTCTCGGTCGTCTCCAGATCGCCGGGGTCGAGCGAGCCGACGTTTTCCTCGAGCCAGGCGCGCCACGCAGCGGCGGTCATCGGCGGCACGGTCGCTTCGAGGTTCTCCCAGCGAACTTGCCACATCCCGTCGGGCAGCGGAGCGACCGTCACGCGCGGCAGCGCGCCGAGGCCGAACATCTCGATGCGCTGTTCGACGACGGCTTCGGCCTCGTGCGGTGTGAGCGGGCGGCTGTCGTTCATTGCACCACCTTCGCGCTGCGCGCTCGGGGATTCGCCCTTGGGGCGGTCCGGCGGGCACATGGGACCTCCGTTCGACCGGCGTGCGGTCGCGGTGTTCATCGCGCAGACAAGCTTACCCGGCGGGCGCCCGGCCGACGCCTTGACGCAGGTCAGCGCGGCGCCGCGGTGTGCGTCCATCATGAATTCTCGACCGCGACGACGGTCGAACGCACGGGCAGCCGCAACGGAGGCAGCGATGAGAGCGAAATCGGTTCGGATCGGCGACCTGGCGGTGCGCGATGTCGTCACCGTCACGCCACAGACGACACTGACCGAGTGCGCGCAGATCATGCGCAACCAGCACGTCGGCAGCGTGGTCGTGCTCGACGACAAGGGCCGGCGCGACAAGCCGGCCGGCATCGTGACCGACCGCGACATCGTGATCGAGGCGGTCGCGCTGTCGCTCGACCCGGCCACGCTCACCGCGGGCGACATCATGTCGCAGCCGCTCGCGACGATCCGCGAGGATGACGACATTCTGGATGCGCTCGCCAAGATGCGCGAAGTCGGCGTGCGCCGGCTGCCGGTGCTCGACGAAGCCGGCCGACTGACCGGGCTGGTCGCCATCGACAACGTCCTCGAAGCGCTCGCCGAACAGGTCGATTCGGTCGTCGGCGTGCTCAAGGCCGAACAGACCAAGGAGACGGCGACGCGCCGATAGATCCGCGCGCACATGCCGGTCAAGAACGCGGACATCGCCGCGGCGTTCGAGCAGATCGCCGACCTGCTCGAACTGCAGAACGCCAACCCGTTTCGCGTTCGCGCGTACCGGAACGCCGCGCGCGTCGTCGGCGAGTTGAAGCTCGACCTCGCGGCGACGATCGCCGCGGGGCGGCCGCTGCCCAAGCTGCCCGGCATCGGCGCCGATCTCGAAGCGAAGATCCGCGAGTTCGCGACGACCGGCCGGATCGGCGCGCTCGAGCGGCTGAAGAAGGAAGTTCCCGCCGGCGTGGCGGATCTGCTGAAGCTGCCCGGCCTCGGCCCCAAGCGCGTGCGCGCGCTGTACGAGGAGCTGCACGTACACACGCTGCCGCAACTGCTGCGCGCTGCGCGCGACGGCCGGATCCGCTCGCTGCCCGGTTTCGGCGAGAAGACCGAGAGCCGCATCGCCGAAGCGATCGAGCGCCAACTGGGCCAGGTCAAACGCTTCAAGCTCGCGATCGCCGCGCAGTACGCCGACGCGCTGCTCGCCCACTTGCAGCGGGCGCCCGGCGTGGTCGAAGTCGCCGCCGCCGGCAGCCTGCGGCGCGCGAAGGAAACCGTCGGCGATCTCGATCTGCTCGCGACCGCGTCCGACGGCGCGGCGGTGTGCCGGCACTTCACGCAGTATCCGGACGTCGCCGAGGTCCTGCAGTCGGGCGAGACGCGCGCCTCGGTCGTGTTGAAGTCCGGCCTGCAGGTCGACCTGCGCGTCGTGCCGCAGGCGAGCTACGGCGCGGCGCTGATGTACTTCACCGGGTCGAAGGCGCACAACATCCGGCTGCGCAGCCTGGCGATCGACCGCGGTCTGAAGCTCAACGAGTACGGACTGTTCAAGGACAAGCGCAAGATCGCCGGCGAGTCCGAGGAGGAGGTCTACTCGGCGCTCGGGCTGCCGTGGATCCCGCCCGAGCTGCGCGAGGATCGCGGCGAAGTCGAAGCCGCGAAGAAGCACGCGCTGCCGAAGCTCGTCGAGCGCGGCGATCTGCGCGGCGACCTGCACGCGCACACCAAGTGGAGCGACGGGACCGCGACGATCGAGGAAATGGCGCACGCCGCGCGCGAGCACGGTCTCGAGTATCTGGCGATCAGCGAGCACAGTCGCCGGCTCACGGTCGCGCACGGGCTCGACCCCGTGCGGCTCGCCCAGCAGCGCGACGAAGTCGAAAGGATCGACGCGAAGCTCGCGGGCGTGCGACTGCTCACCGGCGTCGAGGTCGACGTGCTCGAGGACGGGACCCTCGATCTGCCCGACGCCGCGCTTGCGCCGCTGGACGTCGTGATCGCGGCGGTGCACTCGAAGTTCGATCTGCCGCGCGCGAAGCAGACCGCCCGCATTCTCGCCGCGCTCGACAATCCGCACGTGAAGATCCTCGCGCACCCGATCGGCCGGCTGATCGACCAGCGCGAGCCCTACGACGTCGACATGCTCGCGGTGATCCGCAAGTGCAAGGCGCGCGGCGTGGCGCTCGAGTTAAACGCGCATCCGCAGCGGCTCGACCTGACGGACCTGCACTGCCGGATGGCCAAGGACGAAGGCGCGCTGGTGGCGATCAACTCCGACGCACACTCGGTGCACGAGTTCGACAACCTCGTCTACGGCGTCGGCCAGGCGCGCCGCGGCTGGCTGGAAAAGGTCGACGTGCTCAACACGCGCCCGCTCGACGAGGTGCGCGCATGGCTGTGGCGGGGAAGGAAGTAGATCCCGTCAACCGGCGTCCTTCTTCTCGGCCTTGCCCTTGTCGGCCTTCGCGGTGGAAAGGAAGTACGTCAACGCGGCGATGACCAGCGCGACACCGGCGCCGAAACCGAGCAGATCGCGGCTGCCGTCCCAGGATACGACCGCGCCGAGAAACAGCACCGCGAGAACGACGATGACCACACCGACCAGCTTGTTCTTCAGGTCGTCGAACGAGCTGATCGACAGCCACTGCGGAAGCGTGAGGTTTTCCTCGATGAACAGTTCGTACAGCCCGAGCGCGATCATCAGGAACACGGTGCCGAGCAGGAACAGGTCGACGATCTCGATGAACGCGAGCGCGAGCGCCTTCGCGCCCTTGCTGCTGACCTCGGCCTTGGCGATCGCGTCGAACACGACGACGATCGTCTCGACCACGCCGTAGACGAACAGCGCCAGTGCGGCCACCAGCGAACCGAGCACTGCGGCGACGACGAGATAACGGCTGGCGTTGAGCAGCGGGCGGAGCACGGCGCAAGCTTAACCCGGACATTTCACGAGGTCGCCCCCGTCTGCGTGCGTTCTGTCTCGGTGAATCGGCAGTTTCGGCCCGCGTGGTGCCGATCCAATTTGTACCGCCGGGGCTACGCGGGCTTGCGGGGCGCTGGGCCGGCCATCTTGCGCTCAACTCCTCGCGCGTGCCCCTTGGCACGCGACTGCGGCCGTCTCGCGCAACCTGGCTCGCCGCGGCATCCGCGCAACTCCCGCGTCCCTCGTGAATTGTCCGGGTTACCGCGCCGAACGCGCATGCGCCGACGGCCAATCGGGTCCATCATGAGGCCACCGACGGAGGACGAACGATGAAGCTCACTTCACCTGCATTCGCGCACCAGGGTCCGATTCCGAGCAAGTACACGTGCGAAGGCCAGGACATCGCGCCGCCGCTGACATGGAGCGACGTGCCCGCGGGGACAAATAGCCTCGCGCTCGTGTGCTTCGATCCCGACGCGCCCGACCCGGCCGCGCCGAAGATGACCTGGGTGCACTGGGTGCTTTACGACCTGCCGCCCGATTCGACCGGGCTGCCCGAAGGCGGCGTACTGCCGCACGGCGTGCATGAAGGGCTGAACGACTGGCACCGGACCGGCTACGGCGGCCCTTGCCCGCCGATCGGCCGGCATCGTTACTTCTTCGAACTGTACGCCCTCGACACGAGGCTGCCGAACCTGCGCCAGCCCACCCTGGCGCAGCTGATGAACGCGATCAAGGGTCACGTGCTGGCGAAGGCCGAGCTGATCGGTACCTACCAGAAGCAGCGGCGCTGACGGCGGGGCGCACCCGCGTCACTCGCGCAGCGGCAGCCCGCGCTGTGCGGCCCACTCCTTGGCCTTCGCGATGGCGATGCGGATCGCCTTGCCCTCGTCCATGCCCTCTTCGAGCAGCGCATTGGCGATTTCGATCGCCTTCGCGCGAACCGGCGGCGAAAGGTGCCGCATCGACGCGGGAAAGTAGGTTTCGTTCCAGGGCATCGTCAGCGCGCGCCGCGACGGATCGAGTTCGCCCGTTTCCGCCGCGGACACCCGTATCGCGAGACCGGGCGACGCCACCAGCATGCGCGCCACGGCGACCCACCGCTTGACGCCCGTCAACGCTCGGGCAGCGGAATGAAATCGGTTTCGCCTTCGATTCGCCCGAGCCGCTGTGCGGCCCAGTCCGCGCTGGCCTGTTCGATGCGTTCGGCGCGCGAGGACACGAAGTTCCACCAGACAAAGCGCGGGCCGAGCGGCGCGCCGCCGAGCAGCATGACGCGCGCGGCCCGGCGCGTGGTCAGTTCGACCGTGCCGCTCGCCGCGAGCACGGCGAGCTGGCCCGCTTCGACCGGTTCGCCGTCAATCGACACGCGGCCGTCGACGACGTACACGGCGCGTTCGGCGTGTTCGGGCGGGATCGACACCTGCGCGTCCGCGTCGAGTTCGACCGCGCAGTACAGCGTGTCCGAGCACGTCGCCACCGGCGAGCTGTGGCCGAGCAGATGGCCGATCAGCAAGTGAATTCGCGCGCTCGGGCGCTCGATCGTCGGCAGCGCGCCGGCCGGATGATGCGCGAAGAACGGCGGGTCCTCTTCATGCTCGGCGGGCAGCGCAACCCAGATCTGCATGCCGTGCAGCACCTGCCCGCGCCGGCGTTCCTCGTCGGGCGTGCGCTCGCTGTGAACGATCCCGCGCCCCGCGACCATCCAGTTGACCGCGCCGGGCTCGATCCGCTGGACCGAGCCGATCGAGTCGCGATGGACAAGCGCGCCGTCGAACAGGTACGTCACCGTGGCCAGCCCGATGTGCGGATGCGGCCGCACGTCCATCCCGCGTCCCGGCGCGAACGCGATCGGGCCGAAATGATCGACGAACACGAACGGTCCGACCGAGCGCCGCGCGGCGTGCGGCAGCACGCGCAGCACGGTGACGCCGTCGCCGAGGTCCGCCGCACGGCCGCGGATGAGCGTTTCGATCGAGTTCATTGCGCGAGCTTAGCTCGCGTGAAGTCTCAGCGCAGCGCGATCGCGAGCAGCGTGACGCCGAGCATCCACCAGAAGGTCACGCGCGCGCCGCCGATGATGCGGCCGGCCGGCGTCGCGCTCGCGGTCGCGGCCGGCC